>NZ_JBWKEB010000004.1:340412-530772 GCF_056435665.1 Amycolatopsis sp. NPDC043887 | reverse complement strand
TCGCCTGCCTCGCCGAACTCGCCGGCGCCGCCCCCACCGCGGTCAGCCAGCACCTGGCGAAACTCCGGCTCGCCGGCCTGGTCAAAGGCCGCCGCGAAGGCACCTTCGTCTACTACTCCGCCGCGAACGAGCACGTCAGCAGGCTACTCAAGCAGGCCCTCTTCCACGCCGACCACATCGACGGTGAGCAACCCGGCAGCAAGCCGCGGGCAGCCGCACACTGACACCCTGCACCAGGGGCGGCGTCGATGACAGCCAAGGGAAGTCCGGGTCCCCGATCTGGTGGGACTGTCCGTTCCCGACGCCCGCGCGGCGACACACCGGCTGGGGCTCGTCCTCGCGTCCAAAGATCTCGACGGACCGTCGCTGGGAGCGTTGACGTGGCCGGGAACATGGATTGTCGTAGGGCAGGAACCCAATGGCGGCACCATGATCGCGCGCGGAGAGTACGTGCGAATCGAGTTCCGGCGATTACCCGACGGCGGCGACGCGGGTGACCGGGAACCACGAGATCCGCACCCTCGACCACAGGAGGTCAAAGAGGCCGCCGAACCGGCGCATGAGCCCGCGCCACAGGAACGGGCTGCCGACGATCAGCGTGTTCCCGGTGTCCGCTCTTCGGCCGGGCGCCGGAGGTCGGGTTCGAGATAGATGACGCGCGCGATCGGCACCGCGGTCCGCACGCGCTGTTCGGCGGCGTCGATGGCGCGGGCGACATCCGCACCGCTGACCACTGCCGGCACTGCGATCTTCGCGGCCACCAACAACTCCTCGGGTCCCAGGTGCAGGGTCCGCAGATGGATGACGGAGTCGACGCCGTCGCCGGGCAGCGCGGTCTCGATCGCGGTCCGGTGTTCGCGGCTCGCGCTTTCGCCGATGAGCAGGGACTTCATTTCCACGGCGAGGATCGCGGCGATCGCGACGAGCAGCAAGCCGATCATCGCGGTACCGGCGGCGTCCCAGCGGCCTTCACCGGTGATCAGCGTCATCGAGACGCCGACCAGCGCGAACACGAGGCCGAGCAACGCTCCCAGGTCCTCGAGCAGGATGACCGGCAGTTCCGGTGCTTTCGCGGTGCGGATGAACCGCGCCCACGAGCGCTGCCCGCGGATCCGGTTCGACTCGAGCACAGCGGTGCGCAGCGCGTAGCCCTCCATGGCCATGGCGACAAGCAGGACCGCGATCGGGACCCACTGCCAGGTGTCGATCGGGTGCGGGTCGGCCCACTTGTGCCACGCCTCGTACAGGGCGAACAAGCCACCGAGGCTGAACAGCACGATCGACACGATGAACCCGTACACGTAGCGCTCACGTCCGT
This sequence comes from Amycolatopsis sp. NPDC043887, assembly GCF_056435665.1. Taxonomy (NCBI): domain Bacteria; kingdom Bacillati; phylum Actinomycetota; class Actinomycetes; order Pseudonocardiales; family Pseudonocardiaceae; genus Amycolatopsis; species Amycolatopsis sp. NPDC043887. Next base: position 529,454 of record NZ_JBWKEB010000004.1, on the reverse strand, counting down.
AGCCGAACGGATGCTCCGGTGTCGCCGCCCGCTTCGCGCGCTTGCCGCCCAGCAGCAGCAACGCCTGGTTGCTGGTGTCGGCCAGCGAGTGCACGGATTCCGCGAGCATCGACGAGGACTGAGTGAGCAGGAACGCGACGAACTTCGTCACCGCGATCCCCAGATTGGCGAACATCGCCGTGACAACCGCCCGTGTACTTCCCTCTGCAGCCACGCGAGCACCCTAGCGAGGCTCCTTCGGTGCCCGGGCACCGGCGCGTCCGGACGGTTGGCCCCTCTCCTGCCGTGACACCGGCCTCGGGTCACCCGATAGGTTCGATCGTCGTTGTCGGTCGGCGTGTCGGTGAGGAGTAACGCGGGTGAGTGTGCGGGAGCGGTTGCGCGAGGTCGTCGAGGCACCGTTGTTCCAGCGGGTGGTCATCGGCGTGATCATCGTCAACGCGATCACGCTGGGGTGCGAGACGTCGCCGACACTGGTGGCCGAGTACGGCTCGATCCTGCACGCGGTGGACCGGGCGGTACTGGTCATCTTCCTGATCGAGCTGATCCTGCGGATCTACGCGCACGGTTGGAGGTTCTTCACTGATCCGTGGAACTGGTTCGACACGGTGATCGTCGCGATCGCGTTGCTCCCGACCTCGGGAGCGTTCTCCGTGCTGCGCGCGTTGCGGATTCTGCGGGCGTTGCGGCTGATCTCGGTGGTGCCGAGCATGCGGCGGGTGGTCTCGGCGTTGCTGGGCGCTCTGCCGGGGATGGTGTCGATCGCGGCGTTGCTGGTCCTGGTGCTGTACGTGTCGGCGGTGATGGCGACCAAGCTGTTCAGCGGTGTGTCCCCGGAGTACTTCGGGGATCTCGGCGATTCCCTGTTCACGCTGTTCCAGGTGATGACCGGGGAAGCCTGGTCGGAGGTGGCCCGCACGGTGATGAGCCAGCGACCGGTGGCGTGGGTCTTCTTCGTCGCCTACATCGTCATCACCAGCTTCACCGTCTTGAACCTGTTCATCGCCGTGGCAGTCAGCGCGATGGAAGCCCAGACCTCCCGCCGCACCGACAAACAAGATGACGACGAAGCCGCCACCCTTGCCGCCGTACTCGCCGAACTCCGGGAACTACGCGCCCTGCACGACGCCGCCGCACGACGCGACGAGGAAATCCCCGAACGCGACACTGCGCGACCAGCCGTTTCCACGCTGTGAGAAGTCTGGGGGTTTTGTCCGGAACCATGCGCCGTACAGTTACGTTGCCATGGACGTGGACGACGATTCTGACCTAGCCGCCGCTCCGATATCGCGGGCGCTGATCGGCCCGTAAACCCTTGCTTCGCTTGGTGATGCGCCGCCTCTCGCGGCCGCACCGGCCTTGCCATGCCCCAGAGTCACCACTGTCAGTAGTTGATCGGTAACAAACGATTGAAGGAGAAGAATCTCGGATGGTGTTCAAGAAGATGCTGCAGAAGATCGGCGTCGGCGGGGTTTCGGTCGACACGGTGCTGAACGACCCGCGATGCCGGCCGGGTGCGCCGCTGACCGGCGAGGTGCGGCTGGTCGGCGGCGAGGCCGACGCCGAGATCGAGCACATCGCGCTGTCGCTGGCCACTCAGGTCCACAACGGCCGGGGCGGCCGGTCGCAGACGGAGTTCCACCGGGTCGTCGTCGCGGGCGCGACGCGGTTGACCGCGAAAGAACAGCGCACCATCCCCTTCACCATCCCGCTCCCCTGGGAGACGCCGGTGACCGAGGTGTCCGGTCAACCTCTGCCTGGCATGGAACTGGGGCTGCGGACCGAGGTATCGATCGCCAAAGCGGTCGACAAGGGCGACCTGGACCCGGTGATCGTCGAACCGCTGCCGTCGCACGACGCGGTACTGGAAGGGTTCGGCCAGCTCGGTTTCACCTTCAAATCCGCCACCGTGCAGCAGGGGCAGGCCTACGGGGTGCGCCAAGAGCTGCCGTTCTTCCAGCAGCTCGACTTCTACCCCTCAGGACAGTTCGCCGGCCGGGTCCAGGTGGTCACCCTGACACTGGTCACCACGCCCGCCGAGGTCACAGTGCTGCTGGACGCGGACCGGCACGCGGGTGCGTTCGGCGCCGGTGGCCAGGGGCGGTTCCAGGCAGGGCATGAGGAGGCTGCGGGGCAAGACTGGGCGGCACGCATTCACGAGTGGCTCGCCCAAGTCGTGGAGGCCCGGCAAGCCCACATGATGCAGGCCGGATACGGCCAGCCGGGCTACGGCCAGCCGGGATATGGGGAGCCCGGATATGGGCATCGTGAGCGGCGCGGCCCCGGCATGGGCGGCGTGGTGGCCGGGGTCGCCGGCGGTGTCGTGGGCGGCATGCTGCTGGGCGAGATGCTCGACGGCGACGACGAAGACGGCGGGGACGACGAGGGCTGACCGGCCCGGAACATCGACTGGGGCGAGACCGGAAGCCGGGTCCCGCCCCAGTCGACGTGCAGTACTGGTGAGGCTTCTTTCGCGCGCATGCCCCGTGATCACGAACCGCTCGGCTAACCCCGGTCACTCACGAAGGGATCTGTCACCCGGATGAGCACGATCATCAAGTCCGTCGAGGTCGAAGCCGATGTGACCACCGTGTACGACCGGTGGACCCGGCTCTCCGACCTCCCGCGCTTCGTACCAGGCGTAAACGGGTCGAGCAGCACGATGACGTCCACACCCGCTGGATGATCAGGATCGGTGGCCTGGAACGAACTTTCGAAGCCACCATCACCGAGCAGCGAGCCGACAGCCGGATCGCCTGGGAAAGCCGGACCGGACCGTCTCATACCGGCTCCGTCACCGTGCACCGCGTCGACGACGCCCACACGCGGATCACCATAGAGCTGACAGTCGCGCCCACGGGGTTCGTGGAGAAGGGCGCCGACAAACTCGGTTTCCTCGACCGTCACGTCGAAGTCGCTTTGGACAGCTTCAAAACCACCATCGAAAACCGCTGAATCGTGAACTGACCCCGCCGACAGCTCGTCGCGGGCGAAATGGCTCGGTCTCATAGGTGTTACCTGGCTAGGCTTGAGCCATGGGGGTGCCGGTGTGGTTGGGTTTGTGCGTGGTGCTACTGGCCCATGGGCCGCCATCCGCCGCCGTGCCCGCGGTGGTGCTGCTGGTGGCCTGCGCATCAGCGCTTCCCGCAACAGCCCGGAGGGCTGCGATGTCTCGATCACGGATACCGTCGCCACGCGGCCCTCATGACTGATCAACACCGGTTGGCGCCCAAGCAGTGTTCTTCGTATCGTAAGTCTGTTCACCCGATCGACCACAAGGGGAAGCGATGTTCTGGACCATCCTGGGCTGGATCCTGTTCGGCCTGATCGCCGGTTTCATCGCGCGCGCCCTGGTGCCGGGCAAGGACGACATCGGCCTGCTCCGCACGATCGTCCTGGGCGTCGTCGGCTCCGTCGTGGGCGGCCTGCTGTTCGGCCTGCTCACTGTGGGCATCCGCGGCTTCCAGCCGGCCGGCTGGATCGGGTCGGTCATCGGCGCGATCATCGTCCTGGTCATCTACAACAAGGTGACCGGCCGCAAGTCCCGCCCCCGCGCCTGACTGCACGAAGGCTCAGCCGACCTTCGTCTCATCCGAGGTCGCGGGTGCTGAAGGTGTCACAGCGCGCCGGGTCTCCGGTGGTGATGCCGGTGGTGAACCACTTCTCGCGCTGCTTCGAGCTGCCGTGGCTGAACTTCGACTGGTCCACCCTGCCGTTGCCCAGTTTGCGCTGGATGTAGTCGTCGCCGATGCGAGCGGCTGTGTCCAGGGCGCGGTCGATGTCGTCTTGGGTGATGTCGGCGACCAGCGGCTTGCCGTTCTCGGCCGGTGTGGTCGTCGCGTGCTTGGCCCACACGCCGGCGTAGCAGTCGGCCTGCAACTCCAGCCGCACCGAGTCCGAGGTTGGGCCGCTACGGCTGCGGACGCGATTCGACGTGCCGGTGAGGTTCTGCACGTGGTGACCGTACTCATGGGCCAGCACGTAAGCCTCGGCGAACGGGCCGCCCTGTGCGCCGAAGCGCGAGCGCAGCTCCTGGAAGAACGCGAGGTCGATGTAGACCTCGGAGTCGGCAGGGCAATAGAACGGGCCGACGTCGGAGGAGGCGTTGCCGCAGGCAGTACGCACGCCGCCTCGGAAGAAGTTCGTGGTCGCCTTGCGGTAGGTCTGCCCGGATCGGGCGAACTGCGCGGTCCAGTAGTCCTGAATCGAGTTGATCACCGCGACCGTGGCGCAATCACGATTCCGGTTCGCGTCGGCGCCAGTACGGCACTCCGAGGAGAGCGAGGAGTTGTCGGTCTGCCGACCCGAATCGATTCCGGCCAGCCCAGGCCCGCTCGGCGACACGCCACCGAACTGCGAGAACAGGAAGTACACCACTAGGCCCAGCACGCCGAGCCCGCCACCGCCCATGGCCACCCGGCCACCGACACCACGCTGATCGTCGACCTCGGAGACGTCGAGACTCGCACCTTCATCGAATCGCACGCGTAGAAGCGTAGCGGTCGCAGGAAAGAATAGGCTCGGCCGAACGCGTGCCGACTTGGATGACCACCATGTTGCCAGCCGTGTCCGGATCGGATTTCCCCGCTCCGGACACGGCCTCGTTCGCGTTACCCCTGCGCCGGGCGGGACCGCGGATCCGCGAACCATTCCTTGGCGAAGTCCTTCAGCGCGGGAATGTCCACTGTGGAACAAGTGAGCGTGCTGAAAGCGTTCCGCGCCACCACAGTGCCGGCCTGCACGGCCGAACCGCCGACAACGCGGTTACCCTCCGGCCCGGTGATGAACTGACGCAGGGCGGCGACCTGATCGACGGGAATCGTGGCCGCGTAGTGCACGATGACGTAGCCGTCACCCATGACATGGCCGAAGTCGTCGTCCGGCGTCTTCTCCGCCGGTTCGTAGAACTTCTTGTCCGGGTGCTGCCCGGCACCGTTCACCGGGAACCGGGTCGGGCCGGTGCTGCACGGCCCGGCCGCCTCCGCGTCGAGGCTGGTCGCCGAGGTGATGGTCAGCACGACGGCCGCGACCAGCCCGGCAGCGACCAGGCCCACGCTGGCCGCGCGGGACGTGGTGTTCTTGACCTTCTCCTGTTTGAGGAACCGGACCACGAGCAGCCCGAGCGCGGTGAGCACGCCGATCGCCAGCAACTGGCCGATCTCGACCCCGACGTTGAAGGCGATCACCCGCCACAGCAGGCCTTCCTCCGGCAAGCCGAGGTCCTGCAGCCGGGTCGAGAGTCCCAGCCCGTGCACGAGACCGAACCCGAGAACCGCGGCGGTGAACAGCTTCCAGTCCCGGGGCCTGCCGAACCAGCCGACCACCCCGACGAAGACCAGGCTCAGCGCGATGACGATGTCGACCACCGTCGCGTTCACCTGCCAGCCGGCCAGGGTCGCGATGATCAACGTCGCGCTGTGGCCGAGGACGAACACCGAGATCAGTTTCGCCGCCCGGCGCCATTCTCCCGCCAGCAGCACGATCCCGGCGATGAACAGCAGATGGTCCCATCCGAGCAGCATGTGCTCGATACCGAGTGGGATGAACTCCCAGACGTTCTTGTCGGCGGCGGTGCCCCCGATACTGTGCGCCAGTGCCGGGGACGCCGTGACAAGCGACGTGCCCGCCACGACCCCCGCCAGCACCGCGCCACGACGGGCACGGAGCGGAAAATATGCAGACATGGAGGATTCCTGTTCCTGGATCGGGAAGAGCCGTCCTGGCCAGCCGGCCGGACGGTGTAGCGCTCGAACGAATCAGGAACCAGCGGGCGGACCGCGGCGCGTGCGACGCCGGGTCAGCAGAATCCGCAGACCGTGCCCGGGAACGACATCAGGGACGACCGGCACCCACAGCACCGGCCGCACCGGCGCCGAACAACGCGCGGCCACCACGATCGGCGACACCAACCGCAAGATCGCCGACGCCGCCGTATCCGCCGAAGTGAGAAGAACGCCGGTGAGCAGGATCGCGAGCCCGTGCGCGACGAACATCGCCGAAGGATCTGTCTCGACCGCCGCTTGAGGATGATGGTCGGCGACGGGAGGCACGGAGAGGACGACGTGCATCGCCAGCTGCCCGACGGCCAGCACACCGGTCGTGGCGACCGGGCCACGTCCGCAGCCTGCCGTCGCGGTGGCGACCCAGCCGATCAAGACGGTCAGCAAGACCGTCAAGCCCGCGTCCGGGAACCCTCCCCCGGCCACCCCGTGCGCCGTGACCGCGAGCGCGGCCGACGCAGCCGCGAACCACGCACCACGTGCCAAGCGCAGCGCGCGAGGGCGACGGGAAGCGTGGCGGTCCATGGCGTGCAGCGTAAGGCACGGAGCCACCTCACCCGCAGAATGAGACCGCGGGCACCGAGTCAGTTCCCGCCGAGGATGCCGAGCACGGCCTTACGCGGCAGGGTCCGCGCGGCCGCGGCGAAGAAGGTGTTCCGCCGTCCAGAGATGACCGTGGGTCGTCGGCGCCGCCGCAGGGCGGCGAGAGCCGTTCGCACGACACGCTCCGGGGTCTGCACCAGACCGGCGGGGACGTCTCCGTGCGGCTGGGATTCGGTGGCCGTCACACCCGGACACAAGCCCATCACGTAGACCTCGCGGGCCCCGGCGATCACCTGGTAGCCGTGCGCTTCCAGCTGGCGGGCGAACTTCTTTCCGATCCGGCGGTCGCGCCGGTCCCACCGCTTACAGGAATGAGCAATCAAGGTGAATGGCCGACGCTGGTTCGCCATCGCTCGATCCTCGCGACGGACAGTGAGGCACCGACGCAATTAGTGAGCGGTTAGTACTCCAGCCGCACTTCGTGATATACGTCGTGTAGCATGTCGATCTTGTGTTGGGTGATGATGATCTGGCTGTCTGGGTGAGTGGGCTGGATGACCTGTTTGCGCAGGTGGCGGGACGGTTTCATCGGGCCGAACCTCGACGCAGGGCTCGTGCCTACGTGCGCGGGCTGCTTGCGCCGCTGGCCGGTAAGAACGGCTGGACGCTGGCCGAGGCCGCCGGTGACATCACCCCGGATGGGATGCAACGCCTGCTCAACGCTGCGGCCTGGGATGCTGACGGCGTCCGTGATGATGTCCGCGGCTATGCGATCGGGCATCTGGGTGAACGTGATGGTGTGCTGATCGTGGACGAGACCGGATTCCTCAAGAAGGGCAACAAATCTGCTGGGGTGCAACGCCAGTATTCCGGCACGGCCGGACGCATCGAGAACTGCCAGCTCGGCGTGTTTTGTGCTTACGCCACAAGCAAAGGCCGCACCTTGATCGACCGCGAACTGTACGTGCCGAAGTCCTGGGCCGCCGATAGGGGCCGCTGCCGGGAGGCAGCGGTTCCCGACGAGGTCGAGTTCGCGACCAAGCCCGTTCTCGCGCAGCGGATGCTCGCCCGCGCCCTGGACGCCGGCGTGCCTGCCAGCTGGGTCACCGCCGACGAAGCCTACGGAGGTGACTCGAAATTCCTTCGCTGGCTGGAAGAACAGCGGATCGGCTATGTCGTGGCCGTGCCCAGCAGTCAGACCATCCCCGCGGTGGCCGGCACGTCCCGCGCCGACGCACTCGTCGCCCAGGCACCCGATGACGCATGGAAGCGCCGAAGCTGCGGCGACGGCGCCAAAGGCCCACGGATGTTCGACTGGGCCGTCGCCGAGCTACCCACTTACCCCGACACCACCCCGCCCGGCTGGGGACGCTGGCTACTGGCCCGCCGTTCACTGACCCGAAACAGCAAGGGCAAGCACGAGATCGCCTACTACTTATGTTGCGCCCCAACGGGAACAACCGACAAGGACCTGATCCGCGTAGCCGGGACACGGTGGGCGATCGAGGACTGCTTCCAGACCGCCAAAACCGACGTCGGCCTCGACCAGTACCAAGTTCGCCGCTACGACGCGTGGTACCGGCACATCACCCTGGCCATGCTCGCCCACACCTACCTCGCCGTCACCGCCGCGATCACCCCAAAAGCCCTGGCAGCAGCCTCATCCCAATCACCCTGGGCGAGGTCAAGCGTCTCCTGGCACACCTGATCACCACCCCGCTCGACCGCGCAGCGACCTGGGCCTGGTCACACTGGCACCGCCACCAACATCGGGCTCAACAAGCCCACTACCAGCGAAGACGCGCCATTAATCACGAAGTGCGGCTGGAGTACTAGGCCTCGTGCATCCGCGGGCACCAGTTCGCCCTCCGCCTCAGCGCCGAACGCCGGTTCGCATGGAACGTCCCATCCCACGCGAGGACGTGCGGCGCGGGAGACGAAGCGGATCGGTAAAGGGCAGCGGCGAAGGTCGGCCTCCCGGTCCCGACTGGAGAACTCGCCTGTGCATGGACGGCCTCGCCGACGCCGGACTGAACCCCGGCCCGACCGAGACCCGTCGCTGCCTCGACCCGGTACATCTGCCGCGCGCACGGTCACCCCGTCGCTCGCGGGCGCCGTAGGCTGCATTTGAACGCTCACGAGGTCTGCGCGCTACATCCCTACGTGGTCGGCGACCGGTCCGACTTCTGGAGGTTCAGGTATTCGACCAGCTTGGCGAGTTGGTCGGCGTAGCGCTCGACGAACTCAGGGGACTCCGGATCGATCTCTAATAGCCCCTCGATGATGCGCGGCAACGTCACGGGTGCCATCGCAGCGGCCATCACCATTACCGTCAGGCATCCCGAATCGACCCAATCCGGCAACTTCCCGGACTCCCGCAGCTGGGTAACGTACTCCACCGTCCCACCCAAACGCCTCATCCAGGACGTATGGCCTGGATCGCTCTGCGGGCCGCCGTACTCCAACCCTGACCAAACCAGCAGCCGCATGTCATCTCGACTGGAAAGGGCCTCCAGTACGTAGCGGTGCAACTGCTCCGACAACGGCGCCCCCGGCGGCATCAACTCACTCTGTCGCCGGCCTAATCTCTCCGACATCGCCTGATACAGGCCCTCTTTACCCCCGAAGTAATACGAAATCAGCTGCTGGTTAACACCGGCACGTGCCGAAATCGCAGCGATCCGCGCGCCCGCGTACCCGTGCGCCGCGAACTCCACCACAGCCGCATCCAGGATCGACCGGCGCGTGCGGTCCGCATCCCGCCGCCGCTCTTGTGGCTTCGGCGACCGGCGAGGCTTTGAATCGGTCACAACCGCGACTATACATGCGCAAAAAGCCTTGCCAAATCGATCGGCGAAATAGACCAGAAGGTTGACACAGTCGGTCATTGCTCCGTCGACCACGGCCAGAAACGCCACTGGCCTCGCACCGCTCATCGACGACATGCCGACGCACTCCGAACCACGAACGATCCCCCGAACACACCGCCGTCCAGGTAACAGCCGCGAAAGAAGCGCCTTCGCTCCGCCGGCGCACATGCGAGTATATGCGCACACAACCCGCCCTTGGCCGCCTTCGCGAGAGGGCATAGTGACAGAAGAACACGAACGAGACCGAATGCCGACCTTAATCAGAATTCACGAATTCACCGAGTGGCGTCAGCCGTACGGACAACCCGCGCGTCCGACAGCCCACAGCCGGACGTGCCGCGCTGTCACAGAACCATAACCTCACGGAAACATCGATGACAGACGGGCGAAGCTGCGGATTCGACTACACGACGGCTGCGTCGCCAGGGAAAACATTGTGATCAACGCACGTACCACGCTTTTCCGGATCCGCCAATCACTGAGGAAACCGAAGACCGGCCACACCTTATCGACTTCCTTGACACAGTGATCCTTTCCACTATATTATCCAGCCACGGCATGATATGCGTGGAACACGAATACTGCTACCCTTTATCGTGCCACTGGGGAGGATCAGTCGGTGGATTTACACTGTAAAATTCTGGGTTCTTTGGCGGTCGAAATCAATGGGCAAGATGTCACTCCGAGCGCACCAAAAATGCGAAGAATTCTGGCGCTTCTGATACTTCGACGAAGCACGCCGGTCAACATGGGTGATCTCGTTCTCGAACTCTGGGGTAACCATCCTCCACCCAGCGCGCGCACGACGGTCCACACATATATACACAAACTTCGCTGTCGACTTTTCCCTGCACATCTATCGAAGCACGGTTTCGCGTTGCACACCAAACAGCAGAGCTATTTCCTCGAGATGCCACCACAGTGTCTCGATCTGCACCGGTTCGAGTACTTGGTCCAGCGCGGAGAAAGCGCGCTGGAGCGCGGCGAACCACGTCTGGCCGTGGAATCGCTACGTGAGGCCCTGAGCTTGTGGCGAGAACCGATGATGAGCGCCATGGAGACCGGCCCCCTGCTGGCCGCGCATGTCACCGGCCTCGAGGAGAGCAGGCTCCGCGCCCTTGAACTCCGCATCGGAGCGGACCTGCAGCTGGGCCGGCACCGGGAACTGCTGAGCGAGCTGAAGGAACTCGTGATCACCCATCCACGCAGCGAAGTGTTTCACGGCCACCTGATGCTCGCACTGCACCGCTGCCATCGGCGTGATGAGGCTTTGGGTGTCTACCAGCGATTTCGTCGCGAAATGGTCGAGGAGATGGGTCTCGAGCCCTCCCAACTTCTGCAACATGCGCATCAGGCCGTGCTGGCGGGCGAACCGTTGCCCGATGCCACGCCCCTGAAAGCACAGGTCACCACCGCGACCGAGCGCCCCGCGCAACTGCCTGGTGACAGTGCGGACTTCATTGGCCGCGGTGGCCTGGTGGAGGACGCTGTCATGTGGCTGACTTCGGCTGGGCTCGCGGACGTCGCACCGAGGGTGCTGTCGGTGCATGGGATGCCGGGAGTCGGCAAGACCGCCTTCGCGGTACGCGTCGCGCAACGTGTGCGATCGCGGTTCGAGGGAGGGCAGTTCTACGCATGCTTGGGTACGAGTGGCGACGGAGCGAGAGATCCGGCGGACGTACTGAACGGCTTTCTCATGGCCGCCGGTTTTCCCGCGGAGCGACTACCTGCCGATCGTGAAGACAAGGCAGCACTCTTTCGCACTTGGACTTCGATGAAGCGGGTACTCGTCGTGCTCGACGACGTCGGTTCCGCGGAGCAGGTACGGCCACTGATGCCCGCGGGGCCGCGTTGTGCGGTAGTAGTCACCACCCGGCGTGGCATCCACCCGGCGGCGGGATCCCGCTTGGTCTGTCTCGATCCACTCGAGCCGACCGAGAGTACCGGGCTGCTGTCCGCGATGATCGGCACGGAACGGATCGCAGGCGAACGCGAGCAGGTGGACCGGATAGTCCAGCTGTGCGGCGGACTGCCTCTGGCCGTTCGCGCGGTCGGTGCCCAGCTCCGTTCCGTGTCCGGATGGCCCATCGGAACCGTGCTCCACCAGCTCGAAAACGGTGCACGCCGGCTCGACGCGTTGTCCTTCCACGATCTGGACGTGCGCGGGCGGATAGCCGGCAGTTACCACGTCATACCGAGACCGGCACAACTCGCGCTCCGGAAGTTCGCCACCCTCGGTAAGACCACGTTGACCCAAGCCGAGGCGACCTCACTGCTCGGCTACGACCGGCTGGAGAGCGGCAGGATTCTGCTCACCCTCGTCGATCACGGACTTCTCCGGATATCCGGAGAAGCGGATTCGACGGTGAGCTACGAGCTTCATCCACTTATCCGCTGCTACGCCGAAGAAATCGTCGCCGACCGGACTCAGCGGCATCCGGTGATTCGGCGGCACCGGCCGCGATTCTGTGCTCGCCGGCCCCGAACCATCATGCGGTCGCGGCGACGTCGGCCCGGCTGAGTGCCGGGCCGACGTCGGTTCAGGCCATCAGGCAGAGTTCCTCCCGCGGGCTCAGCCTACGGCCGATCGCACGTAGGCTGGGAAGGAAACGGTACTGGGTATGACCGATCCGCTCGTCGAACGCCGTCACGTCGATAAGCCACAGTTCGGCCAGATCCTCCAGCAACGACTCGGCATGTTGCTCGTCCACCTCCAGCGTCCTGGCCGCAAGAGCCACCGAGACGCTTGGGTTATCGAGCTTCGCCAGCTTGCGAAAGGCGTCCTGCGCGCCCGGACGAGCCAGCGAGTAGCTCCGTTCGACGCTGGCCCGCAGGCCGAGGATGTCGGTATCGACCGAAGGGTCGTCGATCGCAGTACTGAGCCGATGGACCGATCTGGCGATCGCCCAGTGCTGCCGGACCTGCAACTGGCCGGCGGCCCAATGCAGTGCCAGCGGGAGCCCATCGCACAGCCTCACCAGTTCCCTGGCCGCCTGATCATTTTTGGCAACCCGGTCACTGCCGAGAACTCCGGTCAGCAGCTGAATTCCTTCAGGCTCGGTGAGCGGAAGCAGTTCGACGGTCATACTCGTCGCCGCGACGAAAAGACGGCGCCGACTGGTCACGAGTACTCCACATTCCGCGCTCGACGGAAGCAACGGCAGCAACTGCTCGGCACTGACCGCGTCGTCCAGCGCGAGAAGAACCCGGTGTTCCGTGGTCCAGGTACGGAACATCCTGCTGCGCTCGTCCGTCGACGCCGGGATCCGTTCGTCCGTCACCCCGGCCGCGCGCAAGAAGCCGGCGAGCACCTCACCCGGTTCGACCGGGCTCCCGTCGTCGTCGAGCAGCTTGGCGTAGAACTGCCCATCCGGGTACCTGTCCACGACTTGATGCGCGACGTGGTTGCACAGCGCCGTCTTGCCGACCCCGGGAGGACCGACGATGACAACCACCGTCGCCGCCCGTCCACGACCAGTGCACAACGCCTCGAGAGCCGCTGTGCTCTCGGCTCGCCTGCCGATGAGAACCGTACCGTCGGGTGGGAGCTGCCGTGGTGGTCTCGACCGGCGAGTGACAACCGTGCCCGGGCCGGGCGCCGGCGATGACAGGCTCTGATCCGCACTCAGTACGGCCCGCTGCAAACGTTGCAGTGAATCGGTGGGATCCAAGCCGAGTTCGGTTGCCAAAGCGTCCCTGGTGCGGTGGTACACGTGGAGCGCCTCGGCCTGTCTTCCCGCTCGATACAGAGCCAGCATCAGTTTCGCCTGGAACCCCTCGTGGGTGGGATACTGCGCCCCCAGCATGGTGAGCTCACCGAGCAGCTCGTTGTGCTTGCCCAGCTGGAGATCCACCTCGATCCGCTGTTCAAGGACGCCTTTGCGGAGTTCTTCCAGGCGTCGTGTCTCCGCATCCAGGACCGGTCCCGTGCTGACGTCGGCGAGCGCAGGACCACGCCACAGCCGTAGCGCTTCCTCCAGCGTCTTGGACGCGGTCTCGACCGTCCCCGATTCCAGTTCGCTTCGGCTGCGCTTCGCCAGTTGCTCGAACAAGCGCGAGTCAAGCGAATTCGACGGCAGCGCGAGGACATAGCCATTGGCCAGCGTGTGCAACGCGGCGCCGTCGGCACCGGCCGGCCGGGACGAGCGCACGCCTTCGGCCGGTGACAGTTGTAGCAACTTACGCAGTTGGTAGATGTAGGTTTGCAATGTCGTGGCGGCGCTCGCTGTCGGCCTGTCCTCCCAGAGCTCGTCGATGATCTGATTGGTCCGGACGAGATTGTTGGCCTGTAGTGCCAGAAGACTGAACATCCGCCGAAGTTTCGGCGCGGACGGAGTGATCACCACTCCCTCGCGGAAGACTTCGAGCGGGCCCAGCAGATTGACCTCCATCGTCAGCACGCTCCCCCAGTTGTCAGTGAATCGATGGCCCGCACTCGAAGCACGGATACCGATTCTTTCAAGCGTCCTTGTGAGTCCCTTCAATCTATCGGGCGGTACGACTCCCGCCCTTGAAGATCGGTGGTGGCTTACTAAAGCGATCCTGATGCGGTTAACAGCCCACCAAAGCCGCGTTCAAAGCTGCCGCCGACCATGGCAGGCGACGCGTTGACCTGGACTTATCGGCCGGACGACACAGACCGCGACGACTCTTCCGGAGTCAGCCGGAGCCGATCTGTGCAAGCAAGGGTCATCCGATCGATGTAGCCAGGTTCTCGCGCCACAAGACTTTCTGTAGTGAATCGGGCGACCGAAGGCCGATGTCCGTACCTGGAGACGCGCCTAGCGTTGACGGCACGAGACACGTCGGAGGAGGGGAATCGTTGTGTCGTCAGCCCGCACACCACGAATAGCGGTCGTCGGTTCTGGGCCCGCGGGGGTGTTCACCGCGGAGGCCCTGCTGAAATCGGACTACCGCCCGGCTGTCGATGTGTTCGATCGGCTGCCCACTCCGTACGGCCTGGTCCGGTACGGTGTGGCGCCCGACCATCCGAGGATCAAATCGGTGAGCACCGTTCTGCGGCGAGTGCTGGAAAATCCCGCCGTCCGGTTCTTCGGCAACGTGACGTTCGGCCTGGACATCGGCCTAGACGACCTGCTCGCCCACTACGAGGCCGTGATCTTCGCGACCGGAGCCCCCGGGCATCGCGAACTCGGAGTGCCCGGTGAGGACCTGCGTGGCAGCTGGCCGGCCGGCGAGTTCGTCTCTTGGTACAACGGCCATCCGGACGCGCTCAACGACTTTCCCCTGCATGCGAGGAAGGTCGCCGTACTCGGAGCGGGCAACGTCGCGCTGGACGTGACCAGACTGCTGGTGAAAGATCCCCGCGAGCTGGTGGATACCGACGTACCGGACCACGTCCTCGACGGATTGCGGTGCAGCAGCGTCGCCGACGTGTACCTGGTGGCCAGGCGCGGGCCCGCCCAGGCCAAGTTCACCACCGTCGAACTCAGGGAACTCGGCCTGTTGCGCGGGGTCGACGTTCTGGTGCGGTCCGAGGACTTGCGCTTGGACGAGGCGGACGAGCAACTACTCGAAGCCAACAGGCAGACGCGAGCCAACGTCGACCTCCTGCGGGAGTGGGCGCGACGCCCCATGACCGACGCCACCCGGCGGATCCATCTGGTGTTCTGGCGGAGCGCGGCGGCGATCGAAGGTGACAGCGAGGTGCGCGAACTTCGCTTGTCCCGTACCCGGCCGGGTGAACACGGCCCTGGCGAGGTGCTTCCGGTCCAGAGTGTCCTCCGTGCCGTGGGCTATCGAGCCGACCCGTTGCCAGGGCTGCCTTTCGAATCACGAACCGGAACCCTGCCTCACCGCAAGGGACGGATTGTCGATGGCGGCGCACGGCCGGTCGCCGGGTGCTACGTGGCGGGTTGGCTCAAGCGCGGCCCGACCGGCGTGATCGGCACCAACAAGGCGGATGCGGCGGAGACGGCGCGCAGCGTCGTCGAGGACCTCGCGGAAGGAACCCGCGCCCGGTCGTCGGACCCGAACTCCGTGCCGCGACTGTTACGCCGCCGTGGCACGGAGTTCGTGACCTGGTCGGACTGGCTACGCCTGGACTGTTACGAGATCAACCGGGGTCAGGCACAGGGCCGGGACCGCAGCAAGGTGTCGGATCTCGATGCCATGCTGGCCATCAGCAGACGAGGTCTTTGAGTGGTACGGCGCAAGACCTTCAGTGCACCGCTCCGTCGAGCAGTTCAAGCTGGGACAGTTCGGCCGAGCACGGCATGAGGATCAGTTCGGTACAGCCCGCGTCGGCGTAGGCCGCCACGGCTTCGCGCACTCGCACCGGATCCGTGAGCACGCCCTTGGTGATCCGGTCGGTCGCCCTCTCCCCGAGAAACGCGTAGTACTCGCCGACGTAACGCCGGGCCAGTTCTGTGCCTTGAGGGCCGAGCGCGAAGTAAGCCAGCGCCAGCAGCCGTGGCTGATCCAGCCTTCCTTCGGCGGCCCAGCCGCGCCGGGCGCGCCCGGCGAGCTCCCGGTATCCGCTGGCCGAGCTGCCGCCGGAGATCCAGCCCTGCCCATAGCGCGCGGCTCGCCGGATCGCGATGTCGGTATGCCCGCCGAAGATCAAGGGCGGGCTCCCTCGATACGGCGACGGGCCGATGCGGCCGTCGGGCTCCGCGCCCGACCAGATGGAAACCATTCGCTCCACCGCGCTGTCGAGAGTGCGACCTCGCCGCGCGTAGGGCAGGTCAGCGGCGATGAAGTCGTCCTCCCGGCCTCCGGCGGCGAGACCGGCTACCAAGCGCCCCTCACTGATTCGGTCGAGGGTGGCGAGCTGCTTCGCGAGCAGTGCCGGGTTGCCTCGATACGGCGCGAGCAGGACCGTCGCGGCAAGGCGTACACGCCGCGTGACACCGGCCGAGGCGGCCAAGGCGATCAACGATTCGCAGTTGCCGTACACGAGCCGGTCCAGCGTAGCCAGTGAGCTGAACTCAGCCTGGTCTGCATACCGTGCCCAGTCCAAGAGCTGATCGCCCACCACGCCGCATACCGCCGCGGGGAGGCCGACTCCGATCTCCACTCGATCATCCCGCCTTGTGACCGATCACGACGGTGTCGTTCTCGCCGAGCGGAGCGACCTCTGTCGAGCCGAAGCCGGCTTCCGTGAGCCATCCCTGGTACTCCGACGGCGGGTACTCCGCTCCACCCGGCGTGGTCAGCATCATGTCGAGGCTGATGATCAGGTTGGTCAGATCGGTGCCTTCCTCGTCCACCATCCGGTCGTACACGACGAGCTTGCCGCCGGGCCGTACCGCGTCGAACGCCTTACGCACCAATGCCCTGCATTCATCCGGTGACCAGTCGTGGAGGACGTGGCCGATGACCACCACGTCGGCGGACGGGATCGGATCGGTGAAGAAGTCACCCGCCTGGAAGGTGGTCTTCTCCTCGAGACCGAGCGCGCGCATGTGCTCGTCGAACGGTGTCCGCATCTCCGGCAGATCGAACACGGTGCCCGAGAGATGTGGATGCGCCTTGATCAGCCCACCCGTGAGATTGCCGCGCGCGCCCCCGACGTCCACCATCGAACGGTAGGCGGTCCATTCGATGGCCCTGGCCAGTTCAGGCACGATCAAGGTGGTGAGCGCGTCCATCATGCCGAGGAAGCTGCGAAGCCGGTTCGGCTCCTTGATCATCTCCATGTAGTCGGCTTCGGCTGTGGGCTTTCCGGTCCGCAACATCTCCCCGAAGCGGCCCCACGCCGGATAAAGCATGTGATTGGCCCGTTCGAGAAAGCCACCGATGTACCTGTCGCCGGTCCGCACCAGGTGGCGCCCGGCCAGTGCACTGTTGCGGTATCGCCCGTCGTTCTTCTCGAGAAGGTCGAGCGCGGCCAGCACATTGAGGAAATCGGGCGTTCCCCGCGGGTGCAGGTCCAGCTTCACCCGCAGTTCCTCCGCGGTCATCTCGTCATCGCCGAGTACGGTGAACAAACTCAATTCGAGTGCGGTCAGGAGACATTTGGCGGTGCAGAAGGCGGTACCGAGTTCGAAGACGGCGCTCGGGCCCGCGGCGTCGACACTCGATGCTGATGTGGTCATTGCTGGTGTTCCTCCTTGACTCGGGGGATCGTGTCTTCATGTGCCGCCAGGACCACGGCCGCGTCCTTGTCACCGTCGCCGGCCGCGACGACGCCGGCATAGCGATGGGCGAGAGCGTCCGCCAGCGGGAGGGCCAATCCTGCGTCCTGTGCCTCCGTCAGCAGGAGCCGAACGTCCTTCTCCATCAACCGTGCCCGGAACGCGGCGGGTTCGTAGCGTCCGGTGCGCATGAATTCGGCCCGGAAAGCCAGGACCGGCGATCGGACGCCGCTGTTCAGCACGGCGTCCAACAGCGTCTTGCGGTCCAGCCCGGCGACGGCGGCGAACGAGACCGCCTCGGCCAAGGCGACCGTCTGCGCGCCGAGTATCAGGTTGAAGGCCAGTTTGAGCGCACTGGCCTGACCGGACCGTCCAAGGTGTACAAAGCCGTCGCGGCTCAAGGTATTCAGCACCTCGCGAGCGGACTCGACGTCGTCGTGCTCCCCCGCGGTGAAGACCCGCAGGCCGCCGGACCGGGCCATCCCGGGATTGCCGATCACACTGGCCTCCACCCGCCGTATCCCCGCGTCCGCCAGCCGCCGCGCGGCCTGGCGGGCATATCCCGGCGATACCGCGGACGTGTCGATCACCAGGGTTCCTCGCCGCAGGGCGGGAAGCAATTTGCCGAAAAGCACCTCGTCGACCGCGGCCTCGTCACTCAGGCTGAGCAAGATCAGCCCCGTCTCGGCGACGGCTTCGATCGATTCAGCGAGCACCGCTCCAGCGGCGACCAGCGGCGCCGCCTTCTCGGCCGTACGGTTGCAGACCGTCAACGCGAACCCGCCTTCGAGTAGCCGGTGCGCCATCGCGGCCCCCATGTTGCCCAGTCCGATGACGGCGATCCCCGTGGGCTTCATGACCGAATCCGCCCGCGGCGGGGAAATGCCACGGAGCGCTGGGTATTTCGTCGGGATCCCTGTCTGCTGAGGACCTTTGACATCGAATGCCTCCGTCCGTCGATCCGGTGCGGCCTCGGAACGAAGGTTCGCGGTCCGTGCTCCAAACGCGCTGGTGCGCCGTTGAACCCCGACCGATCGGTCATGCCCAGCGAGTTTCCATCGGCGCTACAACGGATGCGCGCACCGTGGTGCTTCGCCGTCTGTCGCGGATCCCGATGAGGAGAACGCCATGCCTGCCGAGCCAGCACCGTCCTTTCCGTTCCGTGCGGCCGATCCGGTACTTCCACCGGCCGAGTACCGGAAACTCCAGGTCGAACGGCCGGTCTGCCGGGTGACGCTGCCGACCGGTGACCTCGCCTGGCTGTTGCTCCGCCACGAAGACGTGCGAGACGTCCTCGCTGACACCAGGTTCAGCCGGGAGGCGATCACCGCACCCGGCGCACCACGGATCCTGCCGATCGCTCGCGGTTCACGGTCGATCTTCGTGATGGATCCGCCGGAGCACAGCAGGCTGCGCAAACTGGTTTCGAAGGCGTTCAGTCCCCGGCGGATCGAAGCGCTGCGCCCTCGGATCGAGGATCTCACGCGCGGATGTCTCGACACGATGGCCGAATCGGGGCCGCCTGCCGACCTGATCACCTGCCTCGCCCAGCCGCTCCCGATCACGGTGATCTGCGAAATGCTGGGGGTCCCCTTGGCCGACGTCGACCAGTTCCGGGCGTGGACCGACATCATGCTCGGCTTCACACCCGATCGGCAGGCCGAAGTACTGGCCGCGAAAGACAGTCTCTCCGCATACTTGACGGAGCTGATCAAGGACAAACGACGGACCCCGACCGATGACCTCCTGATGGTGCTGATCTCCGCGCAAGACGAGGGAGATCGGCTCAGCGAGGAGGAACTGGTGGCGTTCGGCTACACGCTGCTCGGCGCCGGGTACCACGCGACGACCGCGAGCATCGTGCATGCCTTGCTGACCTTGTTGCGGAATCCGGCGCGGCTAGACGATCTGCGCCGCGATCGCGGCCTTCTTCCCGGCGCGGTGGAAGAGTTGCTACGCCTTTCCCAGGCAGGCGGCGGCATCGGAGCGCTGCGGATCGCAACGGAGGACGTGAAGATCGGTGACGTGGTGATCCGGGCGGGGGAAGCCGTCCTGCCCTCGATCAACGCCGCGAACCGCGACGACTCGGTATTCCCCGAACCCGACGAGGTGCGGCTGTCCCGCCCCCGAAACCCCCATGTCGCCTTCGGACACGGCATTCACCATTGTCTCGGCGCCCAGCTGGGCAGGATCGAACTGGAGGTCGCACTCGGTTCGCTGCTGGCGCGTTTCCCGGACCTTCGCCTCGCGGTCGCGGAAGACGAACTCGACTGGAGCGTCGGGCTGGCGTTCAGCAGGCCGGACGAGCTCCCGCTCGCCTGGTGAAGTCCACAACAGACGGTAAGGGGGAGCACGAATGGATCTCGGGCTCGCAGGCAGGTCGGTCCTCATCACCGGCGGCAGTGGTGGTCTCGGCGGAACGATGGCGCAGGTCTTCGCTGCCGAAGGAGCGCGCGTGGCGCTTACCTATCACCGCAACAAGAATGCCGCGTCAGCGGTTGTCGAGACGGTCGAGAAGGGCGGCGGGCAAGCCTTGGCCTTGCCGTACGACCTCGGTGACGAAGAGTCGATCCGATCGGCGACCGACGCCGTGACCTCCGCCTGGGGCGGTATCGATGTCCTGGTCGTCAACGCGTCGCCGGCTCGAGGGCCGGATGGACACCGCGGCCCTTTCGAGACGGTGCCGGCCGAGCAATGGCGAGCGCAGCTGCGCGAAGAGGTCGAAGGCGCTTTCCATACCGTCCAGGCGGTACTGCCGGGTATGAAGGCCCGTGGCTGGGGCCGGATCGTGCTGATGTCCGCCAGCATCGTCAACCGCGGGATGCGCGGCGAGGAGGCATACGTGGCGAGTAAAGCGGCACTGCATGGGCTGAACCGGACGTTGGCCACCGAGCTGGTGGGTCACGGCATTCTCAGTAACGCCGTGGCGCCCGGGCCGACCGTGACGGCCAATCTGCTGCCGAAGGTGCCCCCGGAGATCCGGGCCACTTTGGCCGGGCTGAGCCCGGCGGAGATCCAGAGTGTGCTCAACGAGCGGATCCCGCACCTGCGGTTCGGTCTACCCGAGGACGTGGCGAACGTGGTGGCGTTCTTGGGTTCCGACGCGAACCGCCACGTGACCGGCAGTGTGGTCAACGTCGCGGGCGGCCATTGACGACGGAGGCCGTGTGGCGGTGTCGCCGTCACACGGCCTCCGTCGTCATTCGCGCTCGGCGGCCAGCTTCTCCAGCACGTGTACCACGTCCGCGGGTGGCGGCCGGAGCCGCGACTCGGTGGCGAGCGCCGCAGCCGATTCACGGTGACCTGACTCCGCGAGCAGCGCGGTGACCGCCTCACGGACCGACTCCGGCTCGGCGTCCTCCTTCGCGATGACCCGCCCGGCGCCGGTAGCGGCCAGTTGCCTCCCATGCAGCGCGTGGTCGGGCAATTGCGGAATCACCAGCTGGGGTACACCGTGGGTCATCGCGGTGAGCGTCGTCCCGGCGCCGCCGTGATGCAGCACCAGATCGCAGGACGGCAGCACCAGGTCCAGTGGTACTCCGGTCAGGACCCGCACGTCGTCGGGTAGCCCGGTGAGGAGCTCCATGTGCTCCTCGGCGATCGCGACGACGATCTCGGCGTCCAGGACAGCCACGGCTTTCGCCATCCGCTCCGCGAGCATTCGCCGCGATTCGAGTTTGGCCATCGTCGTTCCCCACGTCACACAGACCCTCGGTCTCGATCCCCTGTCCGGTATCGAGGACGGAACCGTGCCGGCACCGTTGTACGGGACATAACGGATCTCCTGTGGACGGTATCCGGTGGAGACCTGTAGCCGCGGTGGGCAGGGATCAACGGTCAGCCCGCCGTGGACGTCCACTTCCGGGAGGCCGAGCCGTTCGGCGAGTGGGCCGATCGCGTCCGGCAGGAAGCCGGCCGCCCGCTCCAGAAGATCTACGCCGTAGAGCATGCGCACCGCGGGCACACCGATGGCGGCGGCCGCGAGCGGACCGGCCCAGGTGGTCAGCTCGTAGACGATCACGTCCGGCCGCCATCGTTTGGCTTGCCCGACCAGATCGTCCACCATCGCATCGGCCAGCTCGACCAGCATGTCCAACGCTCGAGGCCTGCCCTGTGGCCGGCCGCCCGGCCGCAGCACGTATTCGCGGACGAATCCCGGCACGTCGACGTCGCGTCCGACCGAAACCGCGTCCAGACCCGCTTGGCGGATCACCGGCATCAAGGCGGGCTGGCTCGCGACTCGCACCTGATGCCCGGCCGCGCGGCAGGCCCAGGCGAGCGGGACCATGGGAAAGAGATGGGACTGCCAAGCCCAGGTGCAGAACAAGATCCGCATTCGCTCACTCCCCGACGATCGCTTCGATCAGGCGAAGCGGCGTTCCGGTCTCGGTGACTCCCCGGTAACGCAGTCCGGCCCGTTCGAACAGCTCGGCGTACTCGTGTGCGGTCCGTTCCCTGCCGTCCATGACCAGCAGCATGTGCAGGTCCATCAGAGCGTCCCAGGGGTTGGCGGGCGGATCGGAGATCAGCTGCTCCAGCAGGATGACCCGGCTGCCCGGTTCGGCTGCCTTCGCCACGTTGCTCAACGCCCGCACACACCTCTCGTCCTCCCACATGTGCAGTACCTGACGGAACAGATAGACGTCGGCCTTCGGCACCGTCACCAGGCAGTCCCCCGCCTCGAGGTCGCATCGGTCCGCGAGCGCGCCGGTACTGAGCACCGGATCCGCGTGCTCGATGGTGTGCGCCCGATCGAAAAGGATTCCGCGCAGGGCGGAGTTCGCCTCCAACAGCGCGCGCAACAACGAGCCGTGTCCGCCACCCACGTCGACCACCGTGTGGGTCTCGGAGAGGTCCAGTGCGCCGATCAGCGCGGGGTGCATGGCGACGGACTGCGCGGCGTAACCGCGCAAAGTGGCCGCGCCTGCCTCGTTGTCATCCTCTGCGAAGTAGCTGAAGAGGTCCTTGCCGTAAGTGGCCCGGAACGCGCATTCGCCGGTGCGAACGCTTTCGTCGAGCTTCGCCCACATCTGCCAGCCCCAGTACGAGCCGGTCAGCATCACGTCCCCGATTCGCACCGGCGCGTCGGAGCGCATGGCCCTGGACGCCTCCGTGTGTTCGTAGCGCCCGGGCCCGAGCTGGCGATAGACACCGTAGGCGGAAAGCGCGCGCATCAGCCTCGACAAGGCGCCCGGATCCGCACCGATCTCGTCCGCCAGCCGATCGACGTGCACCGGCTCGTCGCCGACGAAGTCCGCGATCCGGAGCTTCGCCGCGGCCTGGATCACGCCGCTCGCCCACATGCCCCAGGCCAGCTCCATCACATTCTGGACAGCCGGCGGGCCGAGCACCGGAGCACCGTCGAAGGCTGTCGTCCGCACGGTCTTCAGGTCAACGTCACGCATGATCATCACCTCGGAATCGATCGTCGGATTCCGCCGTCCTTCGCGGACGGCGGACGGTCGTCGGCCGCGGTGGCGGGCACCCCACCCGGCGGGAGCAGGAAACTCATCACGAAACTGGCGAAGAACAACGCCACGCAGACCCAGAGGCAGGCCTCGATCGCCTGCCGGTGATCCCCGGTGCCGGTGAGCGAACCGAAGAAGACCGTGCCGAGCACCGCGATGCTGATCGCCGAACCGACCTGCAGAGCTGTGGTCATCAGCCCGGACGCCGCACCGGCGTCCTGGACGGGGACCTTGCTCAGCACGATGTTCACCAGCGTCGCGCTGACCATGGCCATGCCTGTCCCGAGGACGATCGCGCCAGGCACGAGCGCCCACGGGGTCAACGCCGGCCCCAGGACATGGATCGGGTAGATCACGCCGACCACCCCGGCGATCTTGACCAGTGCCGCGATCGACACCACCCGCCTGCCCAGTCGCGGGGCCAGCCGGATGGACAGCATCGAGCCCGCGATGATGCCCAGCGAGGAGGGGAACAGCGTGAGCCCGGTACGCCAGGACGAATAGCCGAGGCCTTGTTGCAGGTAAAGCGAAAACACGAAGGTGTGGCCAGTACCCGCGAAGAAGATCAACGCGAGCGGAAGCCCCGCGCGCAGGCTGCGATGACGTGACATCCGTGCCGGGATGAGCGGTGTCCCCCCGCTGCGTTCACGGAATCGCTGATGCCACAAGAAGAACAGAAAAATCGGCATCACCGCGGCGAACGAAAGAAATGTCCACAGTGGCCACCCGGTCTCGTGACCTTGTACCAGCGGGTACATCACCGCCACCAGTGCCGCCGTCACCAGCAGCACGCCGACCAGGTCCAGTTTCGGTGCCGTGCCGGATCGCGATTCCGGCATGAGCCGCAGCGCGCCGAGCAGGGCGGCGGCCCCCACCGGAAGATTGATCAGGAAGACCGCACGCCAGCCGAGCCCGGCGATATCGGCCTGGATCAACAGGCCACCGAGCACCGGGCCGGTCATCCCGCCCAATGCCAGCGATATCCCGTACATCGCCAAGGCCCGCGGCCGTTCCGGTGAAGGGAACTCGACCTGGATGAAGCTGAGCACCTGCGGGATCATCATCGCGGCCGCGGCCCCTTGCAGGACACGGGAAACAACCAGCGTTTCCGGGTTCCTCGCCAGGCCGCACAACACCGAGGTGAGCAGAAAGACAGCCATCCCAGCGACAAAGGTCCGCTTCCGGCCGTAGATGTCCCCGACCCGGCCACCGGTGATCAGCAGGACAGCGAACGCCAGGGTGTAACCGGCGGAGGTCCATTGCAGCGTGGCCGGGCCCGCTCCGAGGTCTTCTTCGAACGCCGGCAAGGCGACCGTGACGATGGTCGCGTCGAGCAGATCCATGTAGCAGGCGAGCAACGCGGGAACCAAGGCCGCCCAGCGTCGCGGATGGTGGATCCTAGGGGTGGTACGAAGGTCCAAGGGAGTCATCGGCCGACTTTCCTGAGGCGTCAGCGTGCTGACCGATGCTCAGGGGACGGCCTGGGATCGTGCTGGAACCTCGGTGGACCACCCTCGTCTTCAGCCGGCCAGACCCGCACGGTGTGCGAGGATCGCGGCCTGCACCCGGTTGGTCAGCTTCAGCTTGCTCAGGATGCGGCTGACGTGGGTTTTGACGGTCGCCTCGCTGAGATACAGCCTGTTCGCGACGTCGGCGTTGGCCAGCCCCTCCGCCAGTGCGACGAGAACCTCACGTTCCTTGTCGGTCAGCACGTCCAACTGTTCCAGCGCCTTCGCCTGACGGGACGGCTCACGTTCGGTGAAGGTGTGCAGCAGTCGGCGAGTGATGCTCGGTGCGAGCATGGCATCGCCGGCGGCGACCGCCCGGATCGCGGTGATCATGTCGTCCCCCGCGGAGTCCTTGAGCAGAAAGCCGACGGCGCCGTTGCGGAGTGCGGTCTGCACGTACTCGTCAAGATCGAACGTGGTGAGAACGATGACCCTCGGCGGCCGTGGCAAGGACTGCAGGCGTGCTGTCGCGGCGAGACCGTCGGACTCCGGCATCCGGATGTCGACCAGCGCGACGTCCGGCTGGTGCCGTTCGGCCTCTTCGACGGCCGATATCCCGTCGGACGCCTCGGCCACCACCGACATGTCACCCGCCGCCTCCAGGATGGTGCGCAGCATGGAGCGCACCATCCATTCGTCGTCGACGACCATCACCCGGATCATGAGCCGGTTCCCGTCGATGGAAGCGGAATGACCGCCTCGACCTCGTACCCGCCGTTGAGGGTCGCCCCGCAACTGAGCGTGCCGCCGATCAGCCTGATCCGTTCTTGCAGGCCGATGATCCCGAAGCCCCCGCCAGGGAGAGAGTCCGGAGCAGGCGACGATGGCGGTCTCTGATTGGTGATGATCAGCCGGAACTCCTCCGGACCGTGGATCATGCGGATGCGTGTATCGGCGTTTCTCGCATGCTTGTGCACGTTGGTCAGTGCCTCCTGGGCGACACGGTAGCTTGCCTGTTCGACGATCGAAGGCAGGGGGCGAACCTCTCCGACGGTCTCCACGTCGACCTGGACCCCCGCTGCCCGGGACTGGGCGGCGAGCCCGGCGATGTCCTCGATACGGGGCTGGGGCGACAGTGGCGCGTCACCGACCCGCAACACCTCGAGAACCTGGCGGAGCTCGCTGAGCGCGTCCCGGCCGATGGACCGGATCTTCTTGGTCAGCTGGAGCCTTTCCCGATCCCCCGAGACCTCCGCGGTCGCGGCGTGCAACACGATAAGGCTCACCCGGTGCGCGACCACATCGTGCATGTCGCGGGCGATGCGGGTGCGCTCCTCGGCACGAGCCTGTTCGGCGAGCAGATCGCGTTCGCGTTCGAGCCGGGAAGCGCGTTCGAGCAGGTTGCCGACCAGCTTCCGATGGGTGAAGCTCCACAACCCGAGCAGCGTGGGTGCGAGGCACAGCGCCGTACTGATCGGGACACTCGCATCGAAACCGCCAAGGCGCCAGAACGGGAATCCGACCGTCACCAGTGCGATCGCGGTGATGACGGCCATCATTCGTCGTGACGTCTCGAAAGCCGCCAACGCGTACAGGCCGAAGACCACACCGGCGATCGCCGAGAGCATCGTCCAGCTCGCCAGGCTCACGATCACCAGAAAGACCGGCTTGCGCCTGCGCACCATCGCCGCGGCGCCCGTCAGCAGGGCGAGCGGGATCGAGGCGATCAGCCGGTTGTCGCTGCCGAGGAGAGGAAACCCGAAGTCGGGGGCGAACTGCTGTGGCCCCGACCAGACGAAGGTGCCGATCACGCACGCCAGTGCCACCGCCGAATCGATGATCACGTGACGTCGTTCCGATGGTTTCCACGCCCACCACCGTGGGGTGGAGCTCGGCGAGGTCATTCTCGAAGTCTAGAGGAATGATCAAGTGGAGCCGGAGCATACTGCCCGCTCTCACCTGATCGGTCGCCCTCTGGAGTCAGCTCCCAGTGTTCCGAGATCCCCCAGGAAGACGCTGCGCTGACCCGGCGGCGGTGCGAAGTATCGATCAGGAGGGGACATGTCCGAGGGAGCGCCAGTGGATCCTGCCGGAACGGCGAGGAATCCCACGCTTTGGCAGGCGGGCGTGGTCATCGCGCTGGCCGCGCTGACGATGACCGCCCTGGCCGTCCCGGTGTTGCGGGGAGCACCGCTCTGGATGGCCGACTTCCAGGTTTATCACGAGGTCGCACGAGCGGTATTCGACGGCGTTCCGCTCTACGAGCTGCAAGTCGATACCGCGGCTTTGACAGGAGTCGCGTTCACCTATCCCCCTTTCGCCGCGGTGATGTTCACACCCTTGTCGTGGCTGCCTGCAGGCTTGGGGGAGGTTCTCTGGACGTACACCTGCTTACTCAGTCTCGGTGTGCTTCTTTGGGTTTCGCTCGGTCTCGCGGGGGTCAAAGCGCGAAATCGACGGCTCCGGCTGGTGGCGCTGGGAATGGTCGTCACGCCGCTGCTCACGCCGGTTCTGATGAATCTCATGCTGGGACAGGTCAACATCTTCATCGTTCTTCTCGTACTACTCGACTTCTCGCCGCTGATGCCCGCGAGGTGGCGGGGTCTGCTGATCGGAATCGCCGCCGGGGTGAAACTCACCCCTTTGATCTTCGTGGGCTATCTGCTGTGCACCGGACGGCGGATGAGCGCCTTACGCGCCACGGCTGCCTTCGCTGGTACGATCGCCGTCGGATTTCTCGTCCTGCCCCGGGAATCAGGCGCGTACTGGCTACAGGGCCTGATACTGGACACCGGCAGGGTGACCGATATCAGCGCAGTGGTGAATCAGTCGTTGCCCGGCCTTTTCGCGCGGTTGGCCGGTACCACCACGGCACCTGGCTGGTGGTTGCCGGTCTGCCTGGTGGTCGTCCTGCTCGGCCTGCTCGCCGCGAGGTGGGCTCATGGCCTTGGCCACGACCTGGCAGGCGTGCTGGTGGCGGCGTTCACCGGACTGGCGGTCGCGCCGATCTCGTGGCCCCATCACGCGATTTGGATCGTGCCTGTGCTGGCGTGGCTCTCGGTGGTCACCTGGCGAACGAAGTCCACGGTGCCGAAGTTGCTCTTGGCAGCGGCGACCCTCTGGTGGCTGGTGCCCGTTTACTGGCTGTTGGCACCCGACAAGGCCACTCCTGATCTGACCCCCGGTGACCATTTGCTGCTCGCGCTGACGGGCTATCTAGCGGTGACCGCGCTCGCGGTGGCACTGCTGCCTGTATGGCTCCCCCGCGTTCGAACTGCGTCGTCCGAGCCAAGGATCAATCGATCGATGTAGGCGACGGCGGTATTCGAACTACTTCCGGCCCATAGGTGAAATCACTTCGTGCGACGCGGACACCGCCGCCCCGCTCCTAGATTCGAATCCACAGGCCAACGGACCACGAGACGACTTACGCCTGGGACGAGAACGGAGAGGTGACCAGCATGGACCCCGCGAACAGGACGAGCGCCGATGTCCCGGCACGGCCGGCGATCGCTCCAAGCGGGCCGGGACTGACCACCCGGCAGACGCGAGCGCAGTGGGCGTTCGCCGTGTTCTCGGTCCTCAACGCCGTGGTGATCTTCCCCGGCGAGAACGCCATCCTCCCGCTCATCCAGAGCCTGGGATTCGCGGGCTATCTCCTCGCCGCCGGGATCACGGCCTATTGCGCACTGCGCTCCAGGACCTCGCGGGCGCGCGGAATCTCTATCGTGTTCCACCTGCTGTTCGTCCCTGTGCAGTTCCTTTTCAGCTTCCCCGGCCCGCTTCCGCTCGCCGGGATGGTGTTCTCCGCGGTGATCCTCGGCCTGCTGCGGCCGACTTTTCCGAGGTTGTCACCCGGAAAACGGAAACTCTGGGTGATGCTGCATGTCGGGCTGTCGGTGAGCTGGCTCGGTATCGCGGTGTCCATGGTGGTTCTCAGCACCGTGGGCTACACCACGGAAAACGCCGGATTGCGCCATGGCGCCTACGAATTGATGCACGTCTTCGATCTGTTCATCGTCATTCCGACGATGATGCTGTCCATTATCACCGGCCTGGTGGTCTCCCTGGGCAGTAAATGGGGCCTCGTCAAACACTGGTGGGTGCTGCTCAAGCTCGTGATCGCGCTGGGCATTCCGGCGGTCGCCATCGTGGAAAGCCAGTGGGTCCAGGAACTCGCCGAACGAACCCTCGACCCGGCCGCCGAACCCGGCGCCACAGGACTGACGCTGATGATCTGCATGATCGTCTTCTCCGCCGCGTTGTGGACGGCGACCTACCTGTCCGTCTTCAAACCCGGCGGCAAGACCCGATGGGGGAAAAAGGACATCGAACGCGAACGCGCCATACGGGCGGGCCGGTCGGCGGCCCCGACCGCAGAACGAGCAGCAGGTCAGCGTGTCGGCGGTCCGGAGTACGACGCTGCCGAGCACTATCGAGGAGGAAAGAACTGATGGGGGAACCGAAACCGCCTGCCGCACGAGCCCGCGCGCTCGTGAAGGTCTACGGCCAGGCGAGCGCGAGCGTGACCGCGCTCGACAACGTGAGCCTGGACATCCAGGCTGGGAGATTCACCGCGATCATGGGGCCCTCGGGCTCTGGCAAGTCCACGTTGATGCATTGCCTCGCCGGCCTGGACACCCCTACCAGCGGCCAGGTCTTCGTGGGCGACACCGAGCTGACCGGTCTCGACGACGATCGGCTCACGGTGCTGCGCCGCACAGAACTGGGGTTTATCTTCCAGGCCTTCAACCTGGTGCCCACCCTGTCGGCGCGCGAGAACATCGTGTTGCCTTTGACGATCGCGGGACGGAAACCGGATCCCGGTCACTTCGCCGATCTCGTCACGGCCTTCGGGCTCGCCGAACGGCTCGATCACCGGCCTGGGCAGCTTTCCGGCGGCCAGCAACAGCGGGTCGCCTGTGCGCGCGCGCTGATCACCCGGCCGAAGGTGATCTTCGCAGACGAACCCACCGGAAATCTGGATTCCCGCAGCAGCGGGCAGATCCTGCGATTCCTGCGGAGCGCGGTCGACGAGTTCGGGCAGACCGTCGTGATGGTCACGCATGATCCGCTTGCCGCCGCCTATGCCGATCTAGTCGTCTTCCTCGCCGACGGTGTGTTGCTGGATCGGCTGGAGGCACCGACGGCCGAGCGTGTCCACGCGCGGATGCTCCAGTTCGATCACGGTGCCGGGGCGGGTGCCGTGTCGTCGGCCGCACGGACCATCAGGGCGTTCTGACCATGTGGCGAACCGTATTGGCGACGTTGCGGGGAAACTGGTCCCGCCTGGTACTCACCTTCATCACCGTGCTCTTGGGTGCGACCTTCGTGTCGGGCGCACTGGTCGTGAGCACGAGCCTGTCCGAGGGGCAGCAACCGTTGAGGGACGGTTTGGACGCCTTGGTCACGCCACTGGGCCGTGGTGTGGGCGAAGACGAGGCGCAGCTCAGCCAAGGTGGGCAGAACCGGGTACTGCTCGACGAGGGCCAGCGCGCGACACTGGCCGGGCTTCCCGGCGTCGCCGCCGCGACCGGGGTCGTGGAGGGTTACGCCGCGGTAGCGGGCGCGGACGGCAAGGTACTGGTGTCCCAAGGCTTCGAAGTCAGGATGACCGGGAGCAACTGGACCGGGACGGACCGGATGTCGCTGGTCACCGGCCGTGCCCCGGCCGGGCCGACCGAGGTGGTTCTCGCGGAGTCCGTCGCCACCGATGGCGGTATCGCCGTCGGTGATACGACGACCGTGCTCTACGGCGGCGGGAAACTCCAAGCCGCGGTGGTGGGCGTCTACGACTACCAGCCCCATGGCCGGGAAGCCGGCTCCTCCCCCACCGTGGCGTTCGACACCGCGACGGCGCAGCGGTTGTTGCTGCGCCCAGGGAGCTTCACCAGCGTGGAGGTCACCGCGACGCCCGGAACACCGGAAAGCTCGCTGACGATGGCCGTCTCGGCGGCCATGCCCGCCGGTTTCGCCACCGTCGACCGGGCCGAACTCAACGCCACACTGCGCGCGGCGACTTCGGAGATCACCTCGGCGCTGTCCGCCACCGTGCTGGCCTTCACCGGGATCGCACTGGTCGTCGGGATCACGTTGATCGTGAACACCTTCTCGATGCTGGTGGCTCGTCGCGGGCGTGAGCTGGCGCTGCTGCGGGCGGTCGGCGCGACCCGTCGGCAGGTCCGGCGATCGGTGCTCCTGGAAGCCGCCGTGGTGGGAGTACTCGGTTCGATGACCGGCCTGGTCATCGGCAGCCTGCTGGCCCTTCCGGTGGTGACATACGCGGCGGAGCTGAACCCCGCCTTGGACGGCGGCGTGGTGATCGGCCTACCCGCGGTACTGGGGACGCTCCTGGTCGGGACGGGTACCACGGTGGTGGCGGCCTGGCTGCCGGCGCGTCGTGCGGCGTCGGTACCTCCGGTCGCGGCGCTGGGCGGTGAACAGCTCGAGGAGGAAAAAGGCTCTCGGTGGCTGCTGCGGTCCGGGCTCGCGATGGTGAGCCTTTTACTTCTCCTGCTGATCGTCGCCGCGGTCGGCGAGGGCACCGCGAGCCGGGCGTCCGGCATGCTCGGGGCGCTCGGGCTGTTGCTGAGCGCGGTGATCTGTGCCCGCTGGCTGAGCGGACCGGTCATCGGCCTGCTCAGCAAGCCACTGCGACGCGGGACGCTCGGCGGGATGGCGGTCCGCAACACTTTGCGCAGTCCCCGGCGGACGGCCGCGACAGCGACGGCCTTGACGATCGGCGTGGCCATCGCCATCGGCATCACCATCTTCTCCACGACCATCTCGACGATCAGCGAACGCGATCTCGGTGGCGCCTTCGTCGGCAGGACCGTCGTCACCAACGTCGCCGGCGGTCAGATCGGCGAGGACACCCGGCGGCTGGTGGAGGCGGTGCCGTCCGTGACCGCGGTCAGCACGTTGCGCACCGACCAGGTTCTCCTCGACGGCAAGGAAACTCGCGCAGGCAGCACCGACGTCTCCGCGCTCGGTCGCACCGTCGACGTGAAACTCGAGCAAGGCGGCACCGCGGATCTGACGCGGGGTGTGTTCGTCGCCAAGCCGGTCGCCGAAGAGCGGGGCTGGTCGCTGGGACGGCAGGTCACACTGACGTCGCCCGGCGGTGGCAGCACTCCGGTCGAGATCACCGGGATCTTCACCGAAGCGACCGTCCTGGGCCAGGTCGTGTTGCCACCCGCGCTCGCCGACGTGCATTTTCGGCCGGGCGATGGCAACCCCATGGTGGTGGCGACCGCGCCGGGCACCGACGGCGCCGCTGTGGAAGAAGCCTTGCGACAAGCACTCGCCGCCCGCTCCGATCTCGCCGTCATGAGCGCACCGGAGTACGTGCGCAGCCGTATCAGCGAGGTGGACGTGTACCTCGGTGCCGTTACCGGACTGCTGGGACTGTCCGTGTTGATCGCCTTCCTGGGCATCATCAACACCTTGTCGCTCTCGGTACTGGAGCGTGGACGGGAACTGGGCCTGCTCCGCGCGACCGGGATGACCCGGCGGCAGATCCGCGGGCTCATCCGGGTCGAATCCGTGCTGATCGCCGCGCTGGGCGGGTTGATCGGAGTGGTGGTCGGCGTCGTACTCGGCGCGATGATGCAGAACTTCATCTTGTCGCGAGGAGTCTTCGACCTCGTGGTGCCACCTACGATTCTGCTGGCACTGGCCGGGATCTCGCTGGGTGGCTTGCTGGCCGCCGCGTGGCCGGCCCGCCGGGCGGCACGGGTGAACGTGATACGCGCGATCACCGTCGACTGACGGTGCGTCCGGACGAGTTCGCGTCGCGAACCGAAATCAGTTGAGGAGCGGTCCTGTGACCTATGTGATTACCAGTCCGTGCACCGACGTCAAAGACCGGTCGTGCGTGAACGTGTGCCCTGTCGACTGTATCCACGACTCGGGAGCGCAGATGGTGATCGACCCGGTGGAATGCATCGACTGCGGCGCCTGTGTGCCGGAATGCCCAGTGGAGGCGATCTTCTTCGAGGCCGACGTGCCGGACGGCGAGCGGGAATCATTGGCTCGTGCCGAGTCGTTCTTCGACCAAGGGACCGGATAGCGAAACCGCTTCCGGACGGGCGTTTCGCACGCCCGTCCGGAAGCCGCCGGTTCAATAACGCTCGGCGGTCACCGTCGTCTCCGAGACCCGCACTATCTGCCCATCGGCGTCCACTGCCGTACCGGTTCCATGCGAGGTGAATGTGTCCCCCGACGTAAGCCTTCCTTCGTGGTCCACGTGCACGTCGAAAGCGAACTCGTTGTCGTCGTCGAAGGCCTGCTCGCGGAAGGTGAACCGGAACCCCTCCCTGGTCCGCCTCCATTTTCCGATCCCGGTGGTCTGACTGCCGGTGTTGGTCTGGATGAGCAGCCCTTCGGCGGCGAAGGCGAACAAGCCGCGTTCGTTCCGCGTCCCATCCGCGAAAGTCACTCGCACCGCCCAGGTCCCTTCCGGACTCTGTGGGCGGGTTCTCAGATCAGTGTCGGCTTCCGCCTCTCTCGCCGGCGCCAGATCCTCTTCCTGAGTGGACATATCCCCTCCGCGATCACTGGTGATAATGGTTCGTGCCCCTGCATGGCCCAATTTAGCAAGGCGCCGAGGACTCGGGCGCACTTCAAGGGTTTTTCAGGAACTCGAACCAACCGCCGGAGGAGTGCGTGATTCATTGACGGTTTCGTGTCACCAACGCACCGGCAAACTCGCCAGCGCACGGGCCGTCAGTCCGGTCTTGAGTTCGACCTCCGCCGGCGCCACCGCCAGCCGAAGGGTGCCCGGAATATTGCGCATAAGTGCGTAAAGAGCCTCTTGCATCTCCAGTCTCGCCAGTTGTGCACCGAGGCAGTGATGGATTCCGTAGCCGAAGGCCATATGCGGATTGTGCGACCGAGTCAAATCGACACGGTCCGGCCGGTCGAATACCTCGGTATCGTGGTTGGCCGAGCCGAGCGCGGCCAGTACGGCGTCTCCGGCGCGGATCGTGACGTTGCCCAGCCGAACGTGCTCGAGTGCCACCCTCAGCTGAGTACCGGTCAGCGCGAAAGTGTTGTGCCGCAGCAGTTCTTCTATGGCGCTCGGAACGAGGTCGGGCTGGGCGTACAGTCGCGCCATCTGCTCGGGCAGGCGGAGCAGAGTGAACAGTGCGGTACTCAACGTGCTCGCGGTACTCATATGGCCGACGGTGATCAAGATCAGCGCGAAGCTGACCAACTCGGTTTCGGACAGCTTGTCCTGCTCGTCGCGAGCGGCGATCAGGACGCTGAGCAGGTCGCCGGCCGGGTGAGCGCGCTTTTCCGCGACCAACTCGACGAGGAACCGCTCGATACTCGCTCGCGCCGCCCCCACCTCGTCGCGAGAGTGCGAGGACAGGCTGAAGATCACGTCAGTCCAGCCATGCAGCGTCCCGAAATCCGAATAGGGCACACCGAGCAGTTCGAAGATGACTTTGCTCGGCAGCGCGGCGGTGAACTGCCCGAGCAGGTCGGCGGACCGAGGGCCACTCGCCACCTCGATCATCAGGTCGTTCGCAAGTTCTTCGACCCGGGGCCGCAAAGCCTCGATCCGGCGGGTGGTGAAAGCCGGCGCGACCAGCCGGCGCAGCCTGGTGTGATCGGGCGGGTCCATACCGAGGATGGTTTCCGGGCCAGGACTGGTGTTCCCCATCCGCGGGCCACCTGGCAGTTCGGCGGCCGCGCGGCTGAACCTGGCGTCCGCCAGAACCTTGCGGACGTCCGTGTACCGGGTGACCAGCCAGGCCCGGTCCCCGGACGGCAGGGTCACCTCGGTGACCGGTTGCCGCGCGCGTAACCGGGTGAACTCGGCGGGCAGGGTGAAGTCGGGTGGCTGCGGGAACGGGAACGTGAGCCCGGTGAGTTCCGTGGACATGGCGCACTCCTTTACGAAGGCGGTCAGGCGAGCCCTGCGTGGTCCAGCGCTTCAGCGGCGACACGCAAGATGGACTGTTGTTCCTCGATCGCGCGCGCGAACGGCGACAAGGCCAGTGTGGTCACTCCCGCCTCGGCGTACGCGGTCATCTTTTCCGCGATCCGTTCGCGGGGCCCGAGCAAGGCCGTCGCGTCGATGAACCCGAATGGCACGGCTGCGGCGGCACCTGCGTGATCACCGGCGCCATACCGATCGTGCACCTCATCGGCCTCGTTCGGGTACCCCATGGTTTTCATCAGGCTGTGGTAGAAGCTGTGTTCCTTGCTACCGAGGCTGACGAACCGTGCGATGTAGTGCCGGACGGCGTCCGCCGCCTCGTCCGGCGACCGGCCGACGACGACGGGTACCGAGGGAGCGACCTCGAATCCCTTGTATCGCAGACCCGCCTTGTCCCGCCCCGATCGGATGTGGGGAAGCGATTCGGTGATCCGGTCCGGTGAGCAGAACACACCGAACCAGCCATCGGCGACCTCGCCCGCCAGTTCGAGGCTGCGCGGTCCGATGGCCGCCAGGTAGATCGGTACGGCCGCAGCGTGCGCCGAGCCGAATTGCTGAAAGGGTTCACCTCGTGCATCCGGAAGCGGCAGTTCGTTGAGTTCGCCTCGATATCGCACGGGCTCGTCGTTCAACGCGAGCCGTACGATCTCGATGTACTCCCTGGTACGGCGGAGCGGGCGATCGAATCGGACACCGTGCCATCCCTCGGAGATATGCGCGTTGGAGATTCCGAGCCCCAGCCGGACACGCCCAGGGGCCAAGGTCTCCAAAGTGGACGCCGTCATCGCGGTCATCACTGCCGAACGCGCGGGAATCTGGAGTACACCGGCTGCGAGACCGATCCGTTCGGTTCGCCCGGCCAGCATACCGAGCACGCTGATGGCGTCCGTACGGTAGCCCTCGGGAACGAACGCGACGTCGTAGCCGAGCCGTTCCGCGGCCGACGCCACCGCCGGTGCGCCGTTCGGCGCGATGTTCACCCCGAGCTTCATCGGACTTCCTCCAAACGCGTCAGTGTGATCAGGCGATGGTGACAGCGACTGCGGTGCACGCCAGAGCGAGCATCGCCAGCGCGGTGCGCAGGAAATGCCATCGGCGCCACAGGGGTCGCGGATCATGCCAGTCGTCGGGCATCCGATCCGGATCCAGTTCCCTTGTCTGCCGGTTGATCGGCACGTTGCACCAATGGGAGACCACGGACACTCCGAGCAGCGAGACAGCCGCGCCACCGAATAGGAGAACCGCGGCCGTTCCCGGCATCAATACAGCGAGCACGATTTCGATCAGGGTCGAGCTCAGCACCAGTACGGGCATGGTGGGGTCCCAATTGCGCCCGAGCAGTTTCTGCGCGTAGACGTAGCGGCCGGGCGGCATCGCGATCAACGCGGGCAAGGTACTCAGGGCGACCGCGAACAGCACGCCGGCCACCGTTCCGCTGC
The DNA here is from genome assembly GCF_056435665.1 of Amycolatopsis sp. NPDC043887. Classification (NCBI taxonomy): domain Bacteria; kingdom Bacillati; phylum Actinomycetota; class Actinomycetes; order Pseudonocardiales; family Pseudonocardiaceae; genus Amycolatopsis; species Amycolatopsis sp. NPDC043887. The sequence continues at coordinate 493,858 of NZ_JBWKEB010000004.1, read as the reverse complement.
CCATCAGGGCAAGCACGCTGAGCAGGTCGGCCACCGTGGCGGGCATCAAGGGACGTCTGGCTTGTCGGCCGAGAGCTGGGAAATGCAGCGCATGGTGCTCCTCTCGAAGGTCTTGGTGAATCCTTCGACCGATCCCGTGTCTCTCGGCCGGGCGAGATAGGGCTTGAGTTTGCGCTCGACCTCGCGCACTCCAGGCTGAGTCGCCATGAATCGCGCGATGTCGGCAAGTTCACCTTCGTATTCGACGAATCGCACCATGATGTCGTTCTCGATGAACACAGCGGTCGACAAGATGCGCCCGACTTCGTTGCCATCGTCGTCGAGCACGACTGGCGAGCCAGTACGTTTGAAGTCGGCGAAGATCTCGGCGATCTGCTCTTCGCAACCGGCCTTGATACCGTATCTGATCGCTGTGATGGGCATTGTGGACTCCTTTGTTCGGGGTCAACTCGCCGACGTGACGGAGACATCGGCCATTCGTTCCAGCAATGAAGTGTCGTGAGTGCCTTCACGAAAGGACGGGTTCCGGATGATCTCGCGAAGCGCGTCCCTCGTCGTGTGGATACCAGGACCACCGATCCGGAACTCGGCCAGCGCGCGGTCCATCCTGGCGAGCGCCTGTGCCCGATCCGGCGCCCACACGATCACCTTGGCCAGCAAGGAATCGTAGTCCGGCGGAACGCGCCAGCCGGGATAGGCATGTGTGTCGACCCGGACGAACGGGCCGGCGGGCGGGGAGAATTCGACGAGCTTGCCGGGGCAGGGGGCGAAGTTCCGGCTGGGGTCCTCCGCGTTGATCCGGCACTCCACCGCGACGCCACGCGGTTTCACGTCTTCTTGCCGAAGGGAGAGCGGCAGGCCCGCCGCGACCAGGATTTGTTCGCGGACGAGATCAATACCGGTCACCATTTCGGTCACCGGATGCTCGACCTGTATACGCGAGTTGACCTCCATGAAGGCCGCCTCTTCACCGGAGACCAGGAACTCGAAGGTGCCCGCGCCGGTGTAGCCGACCGCTCGCGCCCCTCGGGCCGTGGCTTCGGCGAGTATTCCGGACAGCCCTGCGGCCAAGCCGGGTGCGGGGCTCTCTTCGACGAGCTTCTGGTGACGCCGCTGCACCGAGCAGTCCCGCTCGCCGAGGCAAACGACGTTGCCGTGCTCGTCGGCGAGCAGCTGGATCTCGACATGCCTGGCGTTTTCCCAGAAACGTTCCAGGTACACCCGCTCGTCGCCGAACACCGCCCGTGCGGTCGCCCTGGTCGACCGATAGGTCGGCAGCAACTCCGCCCACTCTCGGACGATCGCCATTCCCCGGCCGCCCCCGCCCGCCGATGCTTTGATGATCAACGGCAGGCCGATTCGCCGTGCCTCGGCGAGAACCTCGGCCGACCCGTTCACCGGTTTCGTCGTCCCGGGAAGCAGCGGCAGGCCGGCCTCGCTCATCAGGCGCCTGGCCAAGGACTTGTCCCCCAGCCGGGCCATTACTTCGGGCCGCGGGCCGACGAAGGCGAGCCCGTTACTCACACAGATCTCCGCGAAATCCGGGTCCTCGGACAGAAAACCGTAACCGGGATGAACCGCTTCCGCCCCGGTCCGCAACGCGACCTCGATGAGCGCGGGTGGATACAGATAGCTCTGTTTGGCCGCACCCGGGCCGATCTGGACCGCCTCGTCGGCGGCGAGCACGGCGGCCGACTCCTTGTCGACCGTGGAGTGCGCGACCACCGTGCGGATGCCCATCTCGCGGCAGGTCCGAACCACCCGGAGAGCGATTTCGCCCCGATTGGCCACCAAAAGGGTCTTGAAGACGGGTTCGGTACGCCGATTCCCGATCGGCCGCGGCAGCGAGCTCATTCCGGCACCTCGGGTTCGATGGCGATCAGTGCTTGGTCGTACTCGACCGGCTCGGCGTCGGCGACGAGGATCCGCGTCACCCGCCCCGCTCGGTCCGCGACGATCGGGTTCATCAGCTTCATCGCCTCCACGATCGCCACCTGCCGACCGCGTTCGACCACGTCACCGACGGCCACGAACGGCTTCGCACCGGGTTCCGGCGCGAGGTAGCAGGTGCCGACCACCGGCGTGCGTATCGTCGGAGTTTCGGTCGCAGGTGACGCCGCGGCGGGCTTCGCCGGCTCCACGTCGGAAGGTGGTCGCCCGCCTTCGACGACCGGCCATTCCACATCGATGGTCGCGCTGCCCAGCCGCACCCTCGCGCGCTTCGGCACCCGCTCGGTCGAGGTGACGACCTCGGCCAGGCTGCGGCAGAGGATCTCCATCGCGTCCTCGGCGCCGAGCTTGAGCATTTCGGTCTCGAACCCCAGCACATCCGACAGATCCCGGCTCGCAGTGAACTCGGGATGCCTTTCGATCATTTCACCGTCTCCCTGGTCTTCGGGCGGACCTCGGCCGAGCCGAATCGCCGGAACCTTGCACGCCTCGCCGCCACCAGAGCGTCGCTGTCCCGCCCGTGCAGTTCACGCAGCGCGCAGACCACTGCGTCACGTACGAGCGCGCTGGCAGCCGCCGGATCCCGGTGCGCGCCACCCGGCGGCTCGGGCACCACTCCGTCCACCACCCCCAGGGACAGCAGCGACTTCGCCCCCACCTGCAGCGCCTCGGCGGCGGCGGACACGGCAGGCGTGGCAGAGCTGCGCCAGAGGATGGCGGCACACCCCTCTGGACTGATGACCGAGTACGTGGCGTTCTCGCACAACAGGACGCGGTCCGCGACGGCCAGCGCCAGCGCTCCGCCGCTGCCGCCCTCCCCGGTGATCACGGTGACCACCGGCACCGGGAGCCCGCCCATGACCCGCAGGCATTCGGCGATCGCGTTCGACTGCCCGGTCCGCTCTGCCTCCGGCCCCGGATGTGCGCCAGGGGTGTCGACCAGGGTGACCACCGGTATCCCCAGTTTGGCGGCCAGCCGCATCAAGCGGATCGCCTTGCGGTAGCCGGCCGGGGACGGCATCCCGAAATCTCGCCGCACGAGTTCTTCGGTGGTACGGCCTTTCTGGTGGCCGATCACCATCACCGGCAGGCCGTTGAGCTCGGCCGGCCCGCCCACGATCGCCGGGCTGTCGTGCCCGGCGCGATCCCCGTGCAGTTCGACGAAACCGTCGGTCCAGTTCGCGAGATGATCGAGTGTGGTCGGTCTGCCGAGGACGCGGGCACGCCGGACCACCTCGTCGATGGCCGGAGAAGACAGGGTTTCCGGGTCTCGCAGCACAGGGTCCGGTACACCGTCACTCCAGCCGTCCGCAGGCGGCGCCGCCGCGCCCACCAGGACCGCCAACAGCTGCGGCAGTTCCTTCCGAGGCGAGACGCCGTCGATCAGACCATGCTCGAACAGGAACTCGGCGGTCTGGAACGACTCGGGCAGGCTCTCCCGGATGGTCTGCTCGATGACCCTGCGCCCGGCGAACCCCATCCTCGCGCCTGGTTCGGCGACGATCACATCCGACAAGGTCGCGAACGACGCCGCCACCCCGCCGAAGGTCGGGTCGGTGACAAGGGTGAGGGTCAACAGGCCCGCTTCGTCGAGGGCGGCCATGGCGTTGCTGGTTCTCGCCATCTGCATCAGGGAGAGAGCGCCCTCCTGCATTCGTGCCCCGCCAGACGCGGTGATCACGAGCAGCGGCATCCTGCCTGCCAGCGCGGTTTCCGCGGCGGTCACGATCGCCTCTCCCGCGGCCGAGCCGAGACTGCCGCCGAGGAACCGGAAGTCCATCGCCGCCACGACGAGCGGGCGACCGCTCAACGTCGCCGACACCACCTGGACCGCGTCCTCCAGACCGGTTTCCCGCCGGGCACGGTCCAGCCGTTCGGTGTAGGGCACCAGGTCTGTGAAAGCCAGGGGATCGTGAACCGCCGCCGCAGGTTTCACCGGCCTCGCCGATCCTGGATCCAGTAACGAATCGAGCCGATCACGCACGGTCAGCCTGCTGTGCCAGCCGCAGCCGGGACAGACCTTGGCCGACCGCGCGAAGCGCTTGCCGTACAACAGCATCCGGCACCGTGCGCAGGACACCCACTCGGGTTCCGGCTCCCGCTGTACGCTGTCGGCGGCATCCATGGTGGCCGTCATGAGGTCCTTCCCTCCCTTGAGACCCGGGCCGATGACGGTTCATCGCGGTCATCGGACGGGAGTACGAGTCCGCCCATGCAGCCGCCAAGGGTCCCCAGCGACCACACCAACATCCCGCCTGCCCTGCTCCACGCCCGACGGGATCGTTGTTCCCGCTCGCGGCGCTCGGGTACGGGTGACCGCATGACGGCTCTCCTGCTCAGTAGGTGGCTCGCACCTGGTAGATGTCGAACGGCCTGGACAACCGCGTGTCCCGGAACGGACGCAGCGGTGCGGTCTGGGCCCGGTGCTCCGGTCCACGCTCCCACTCCTCGAAGGCGGTGACATCGCTCCACGAACTGACCACCACGAACCCGCTCGGGTCCGAAGTGGACCGCAGCAGCTCGTTGCCGAGCAGTCCGGGGACGCCGGCCAGCCGGACACTGGCCTCGTGGTAGGCGGCCTCGATCCGGTCCGGCTCCTCGGTCGCGTGGTACAACAGGACCCGCACTCCGCCGCTCACCGCGCTCGTTCCCAGTCGTGAGGAGACTCGGTGCTCGCCGTGCCCGGCAGGTACGCCACCACGCGCATGGTGGTCATCGAGCCGCCGGAGCGGAACGGGTGCAGTTTCCGCCGATGCTCCAGATGGCGGTCGCTGGTCTCGAACTCACGGAACAGCGCCTCGCTCACCCAATCGCTGACGATGTAGTAGACGCCTTCGTCCTCGGACCGGGACAACCACTGTCCGAGGTTGGCGGGGTGGGAGGTCACAGAATCGCCTATCTCCAGCCAAACCCGCTCGAAGTCGCCTTCGGCGCCGGGGTTGATCTGCATCCGCAGCATCACGCGGAAAGCGTCGCCCGTCACGAGATCCCTCCGTCCACCGGGATGACGCCACCGGTTACGTACCTGGCCAGATCGCTGGCCAGGAACCGCACCACGTCGCTGACCTCTTCCGGAGAACCGAGCCTGCCGAGCGAAGTCTTCTCCGAGTAGCGCGTGACCATCGCGTCGCGTTGCTCGGCAGGCAGAGCCTCCAAGGCTTCCGTGTGGATCATGCCCAGCGACAGGACGTTGAACCGGATTCCCTGCGGACCGAACTCCCGCGCCAGTGTGCGGTTCAGGCCGTGCAACGCCGCCTTGGTGGCGGTGTAGTGGGCCCGTAACGGGATGCCGACCTCGATGGACTTCGAGCTGATCCCGATCACCGAGCCGCCGGCGGTGAGTAGCGGCAACGCCTGCTGGACAACCAGGTGTACCGCGGTCAAGTTGGTGTCGACGATGCGCTGCCATTCGGCGACGTCCAGTTCCAGGTACGGGACGTGGCTGATCGCGGCGGCGTTGTTGACCACGATGTCCAGCCTGCCCAACCGCGACTTGCATTCGCCGATCAGATCGGTGACCTGCGCGGGATCAGCGAGGTCCGCGGGCAACACGTGGTGCGCACCGCCGATCTCCTCGAGTGCCCGTTCGAGCGAGGCGGCCGCTTCCTTGTCCTGGCGGAAGCACGTGACGACGTCGACGCCGTCCCTCGCGAGAGCCAGCACGATGCCGCGGCCCACTCCCCGGGTTCCCCCGGTGACGAGCGCCTTCTTGCCTTTCAAACCGAGATCCATCTTCCCCTCCGCGTCCTGATCGGATCGATGATCTTTCACAACAGCAGCCCCACCGCGGCGCAGTTGGCCAGCAGCGCCGACGTCGCCGACACGGTCCGGGCGCGGTTCCAGCCACCCCAATGCCGTCGCGGATCCCTTTCCGCGAAGTCGTCCGGCAGGTTCTCGGGGTCCAACGTGCGAATCCACTTGTTGACAGGGACGTTCTTCGCCAGGGAGATGACGACCGTGCCCGCTGCCAGCAGGCCTGCCGCACCGAACAGCACCTGGGCGCCTGCCGGATCCGCCGTTAGTGCGAGCACCCCATCACCGAGCACCGTGCCGAGGAAGCAGAGGGGCATGAACGGGTCATAGCGTGTCGAGAAGAACCCGTGCGCCTGCACATAGCGCGCGGCGGGCAAGGTATCGAGCAAGGGCCAGCCACCGAGCTGGGTGCCGACCAGCACTCCTGCCGCCAACCCGTTCGCGAGCAGAACCACCGGAATCACGATCTCGAGCACCGCGCACCTCCAGCCGACGTGGTCGGGTCAGCCGACGGCGGCACCGTCGCGTGCGGCCGCTTCCACCTTGTCCTTGATCAACCGCATCTGCACCGGTGTGTTGCCATCCAGTCGCTCACGCATCGCCTCGTCACCGATCGGTGCCTGCGGCTTCATCTCAAAGTCCTGCACCCAGCGCATGCGGACACCCCGCTCGGTCTGGAGGTACTCCCAGAAGATCCACATGTACTTGAATGGACCGGTTTCCACACGCTGAGAACGCACCGTCCTGGTCGCCGCGTCCGGTGTTCTCGCCGAAACCCAGCTCCACACCTTCCCGCTCTCGTCCGGATGCAACGAAAGCCGGAAGATGACGGTCTCGCCACGTCGTTCCAGGATGGTCGCCTCCGAGTACTCACTGAAGAGCCGCGTCCATGATCCGATGTCATTGGTCATTTCCCAGACGAGGTCCATGGGTGCGTCGATGACGATCTCGTTCTCGGTGTGCCCTGCCATTTCAGATCCTCGCCTCCACGAACTGGGCATTGATGAATTCGACGGCCTTCGCCGGCGTGGGCATCTCCGCGATCGCGGAGTCCGGAATCGAAAAGCCGTAGCGGCGCTCCACCTGCCTGGCGAACTCCAGTACGGCGAGCGAGTCGTAGCCGAGTGCACCGAATTCGACATCGGCGATATCACCATTCAGATCGACTTCTTCGTCGACTCCCCCGCTCGCGCGCAGGATCTCTTTCAATTCCTCGAAGGTGAACCTGTCCGTCATCTTCTCGTCCCTTTCACTGTTCACAGCGCCTTGGCCCTGGGGAGATCCGTGAGTACGAGTGCCGCGTTGAAGCCACCGTGACCGCGCGCGAGGACCAACGCGGTACGCACCCTCCCGTCCCGGGGCTGGTTGGTCACCAGATCGAGATCGCAGCCGGGTGCCAGCCGGGCCGAGCCGACCGTGTGCGGGATGACGCCGTCCCTGATCGCGAGCAGCGCCGTGGCCACGTCCAACGATGCGCCTCCGCCGTACAGCCGTCCGGTCAACGTCTTCGGTGCCGTCACCGGCACCCCACGCGAACCGAAGACCGCGCTGATGGCCTGGGCTTCGGAAAGATCATCTGCCCGCACGCCCGCGGCATCGGCGAAAACGACGTCCACCTCCTCCGGATTGACGCGCGCGTCCGCGAGTGCCCGCTCGATCGTGCGCCGTAGTGCCGGCGGCCGTGCCGACCCCGGAGGGGGGTCGAAACCGGCGGCGTGGCCCGCAATCGCACCGTAACCGGATCCCTTGTCACGGTCCTGAGCACTCCGCGCGCTTTCCACGATCAGGATGGCGCCGCCTTCGCCCGGCAAATAGCCGCTCGCTTCGGCATCGAATGGCAGGTAGGCGCGATTTTGATCATCCACAGTGGAGAGCTTCCCGGTCGAAAGCTGAGCGACCAGGCCGTAGGGGCAAAGAGAAGCGTCGGTGCCACCACTGACCACCAGACGAGAACCACCGTGAACGAGTCTGCGGGCCTGGTTCAACGCGTCCAGACCACCCGCCTGTTCACAGCACAGCACGCCGCTGGGACCACGCATGCCGAAACGGATCGAGATCTGTCCCGTGGTCGCCGCGTAAAACCAGGCGATCGACTGATAGGCCCCGACACCCGACGGACCGTCGAGGTACAGGCGCTCCATCTCGTGCTGGCCGAATTCGGTTCCGCCGGACGAGCTCGCGGTGACGACGGCCATCTCGTAGTCAGGAAACTCCGCGGGTCGCACGTCGGCGTCGGCCAGAGCCGCTTCGGCCGCGGCGAGCCCCAGATGTGTCCAGCGGTCCGTCTGTGGGATCAGCCTGCCGGGTACCCGCTCTTCGGCGAGGAAGTTCGGCAGCTGCCCGGCAAATCGGACCGGGTAGTTCGAAGGGTCGAACCGGGTGATCCTGGTGACGCCGGATTTGCCTGCCAGAACCGATTGCCAATGTTCCGCAATGCCGATACCCGTCGGCGCCACCACACCGATACCCGTTATGACCGGGCTGGTGGCCGCACCAGATGCGTTCATCGAAAGACCTTTCCGAATATCGGTCCCGCGTGTTTTCCATCGCTTCTCAAGACTGGTCGACCTGCCTGGAAACTCCCTCCAAGCCCGCTGAACGGCCGAAATCGCGAGGTCTCATCCCGCCGCGGGGTGCGACTCCACGGAGAACTGGGAGATGACCTGCATGGTGGCGTCACGGAAGTAGGCGCCGAAGGCAGCCGGGGTACTCGTGTCCCGTGGCGTCTCGAGATAGGGTGCCAGTTTCTCTTCGATCAGGTGGACACCACGCTGACTCGCCATATGCCCGGCGATCGCGGAGAAGTCACCTTCATAGTGGATCACCCGGACCATCACGTCGTCCTTGATGAACACGGCGGTCCCGAGCAGTCGCCCGGCCCGCCTGTCGTCCGCGTCCCGGAACCGGGGGTCGTCCACTCGCTGGAATGCGGCGAAGATCTCGGCGATTTCGGTCTCATGGCCCGGTTTGACCCGATAGGTGATAGCGGCGTACATCAGATCCCTCCATCCACGTTCAAAGTCGCCCCGCTGATGTAGCGGGACGTGTCTCCGCTGAGGAAGAGCACAGCGCCGGCGACGTCCTCAGGACCGCACAACCTGCCGAGCGCGGTCATCCCGGTGATGCGGTCCACGACGGGTGCGGGCAGGCCCGCACCCGGTTCGGTCTCGGTCAGCCCCGGTGCGACCAGGTTCACGCGAATACCTTGTGGGCCAAGGTCTTTCGCGAGGGCCCTGGTGAATCCCGTCAACGCGGACTTGGAGGCGGAATAATGCACTCCGTTGACCCGGCCGCGCTGTGCCACCGAAGATCCGATGTTCACCACCGCGGCACCGGCCCCCAGCAGGCCCAGCACGGCTTGGGTGACCAGGTAGGCGGCGGTGACATTGTGCTCGAAGACACGGTGCCATTCCTGTTCCGGGAGCTCTTCGAAAGGCGCAGATCCGTCCACACCGACGTTGTTCACCAGAACGTCGAGTCCGCCGAGCGTATCCGCCGCGGCTGTTGCCAGGGCGGCCGCTCCCGCACGCGTGGTGACGTCGGCCTGAACCACTCGATGCCCGGCTCCACGCTCCTTGAGTTCCCGGGCCAGGCTCTGCGCGTCTTCGTCTTCCGTGCGGTGGCCCGCGACGACCGTCGCACCGACGTCGGCGAACGCCAGCACGGTGGCCCGTCCGATTCCTTTGCTGCCTCCGGTCAGCAGCACCCGTTTTCCGGACAATCCCTGATCCACCATCATCTCCTTGACTTATTGAGGGGAAGGGCGAACGTGGCGTGGTCGGCGCGGGGTGGTCGTGAGTGGCGTTTCGGGTTCTAACCCGAAACGCCACTCACGACCTCCGCGCAAAGCGCCCAAAGCGGGCACACGGGGGTGTTTTTGTGTCCCTTGTAGACAGTGGGGACGCGATCAGCCCGGCAGGCCGGGCCTCCAGCACGCAGCATTTGACCTTCCCCTCAACAGGAACCCAGAGGTTCACGAATTCGCGGTGAGTCGCGTCAGGACAAACCGCGTGTCAGTGCGCGGCGCCCCACCCAGAAGGCGACCCCGCAAAGGATCGCGGCCGAGCCGAGAAGCGAGTAGTAGAGCGGTTCCGGCATGACCGTGCTGAGCCGGACCACGCCACTGCCGATGCCGCCGCCCAGACCGGCGAACAGCCACAGCATCCCCAGTGTTCGCCCCAGAAATCCCGCGGGCAGCACGTCCGCCGCGGCGGAGATCGTCACCGCCGCGATGATCACTTCCCCGCACGCGTGCGTCAGATAGACGAGCACCATCCACCAGGGCGAGATCTTGGTGCCGTCGGCGCTCACCAGCGAAGTGGCCACCGACATGACCAGGAAGCCCGCGCCCACAAGAAGCAGGCCGACACTGAACTTGGTGCCGACATTGTGCCGTCCTCCCCAACGTGGCAACGCCGAGGCGATCACCGGCGCCAACAGGAGAATGAACAACGGGGTCGCCGCCTGCAACCAGCTCGCGGGCATGACGAACCCGAGCACCTCGAGGTCGACGTGATCCCTCGCGAACAGGTTCAGGAGTGACGCGGCATGGGCGACGATCATCCAGAACAGCGCGGAACCCAAGTATACGAACAGAAAGAAGGTCAGTCGCCTGCGGTCGTCCGATTCCAGCGCTGGATCGGCTCGTAGCCGGACATAGCAGATGATCGGTGTCACCACGCTGAGCAGCCCGATCAATCCGATCGCCACGACGGCGCTGAGCAGACCAGCGATCGCGAGCCCCGCCAGTACCACCACGATCGCCGGGCACAACAGGGCCAGCCGCCGTATCAGCGTCCGACGCTCCGGCGCGTCGAGCGGCCGGATCGCCGTGGCACCGACGCCGTGGAACTGGGCGGAGGTCACCCGGAGCTGAACCGTGGTGGCCAGGAGCACCAAGGCGATAGCCAAAAAGGCGAGATGCCAGCTGACCCGCTCGCCGAGGTAGCCGGCGATCAACGGTGCGAGCAGCGCCGACACCTGGGAAGCGACGTACATCAGCGAGATGCCGGCCTCCCTGCTCCGGCTGCCACCGAACATCATGTTGATCATCGCCTGGTGGTTCGGCTTGTAGACGGCGCCCCCGATCGCCAGCATGGGCAGCGCCACGGCGGCCGTCCATCCGGCTGGAATGGACAGGAGGAGGTAGCCGACGACATTCACCGCACAGCCCGCGAGCAGCGCGGTCCGGTTGCCGAGCCAGCGGTCACCCACCCAGCCGCCTGCAAGCGACAACATGAACATCAATCCGATCCATGCCCCGAACAAGGCCGCCGCGTCCGCCATGGCGAGGCCGAGGCCCCCACGCTCCGCCGGCGCCGACGCATACAGCACGAGAATCGCCTGCAGACCATAGAAACCGAACCGCTCCATCGCATCGCTCGTGAACAGAGTCACGTACCAGCGAGGCATTCTCCTCACGCCGACCGGTCGGTCGTCCCGCGTCCCGCGCTCGGCCCGTGTGGTGGGCACCGCCGCGTCGTCCACACCCTGTCCCTCCGCCGGAAGCCATGCGAAGAAAGGGATACCGACGAGGCCTGGGGAATCCCTGGGTTCCTGATCCGCCCCGGTGCCCGGCTCCACCACGGCACCAGCCGCGTCTCACACTTCCAGGCCATGGTGTTCCGGACATTCAGTCAGGTAGTGAGGAGCACCATGGCCGAACAACGCACCGCCTTGGTCACCGGAGCCAACCGAGGGCTGGGGCAAGCCGTCGCCGCCGAACTCTCCCGGCGGGGGCTGAGGGTCGTGCCCACCGCACGACAGGCCGGAGGGACGAACGGGGCCCAGGTGCTGGACGTCACCGACGCCGAGAGCGTACGAAGGGCTGCGGAGCAGGTCGGCGCGGTCGATGTACTGATCTGCAACGCGGGTGTCCTGCTCGACGGCGGCACAGATCCGCTGTCCGTGTCGCTGGATCTCGTCGAACGCACCCTGGCGGTGAACCTGCTGGGCGGCTGGCGGGTGGCTCAGATTTTCGTCCCGGGGATGATCAGCAGAGGATGGGGCCGAGTGGTCTTCGTCTCGAGCGGGACCGGAACCTTCGACGGAGGGCTCTTTACCGGCGCACCCGGCTATTCGGTGTCGAAGACAGCGGTCAACGGGCTGACCACGATGCTGGCAGCGCACACGAAGGACACCGGGGTGCTCGTGAACGCGGTGAACCCAGGGCCGACGCGGACCAGGATGATGCCGTCGGCGCGACGATCCGTGAAGGAGTCCGCGGACGACATCGTCCATGCCGCAACGCTTTCCGACGACGGACCTTCCGGGACACTCCTCCGGAACAGACGGCCAGCCCCCTGGTAGCACCCGCGTGTCGAGCGCGACTTCAGATGTTCCCCACCGCCTCTGGGAATCATCGGCTGGTCCGCGAAATCCGATCAGAAGGGACGACCGTGCACCGCACCTTGATCGTGGCGAAGCTGCGGACCGACAATCCACAGCAGATCGCAGCCGCCTTCGCCGAATCCGACGCTACCGAACTGCCGCACATGATCGGTGTGTCACGACGAACGCTGTTCACCTTCCACGACCTGTACTTCCATCTCGTCGAAGCCGACGAGGACATCTCGCCCAGCCTGTACCAAGCCCGCAAACACCCGCTGTACCAGAAACTCAACACCACGCTCGCCGAACTGGTCTCGCCGTACGACCCAGGCTGGCAGGAGCCGAAGGACGCGATGGCCGACCCGATCTACGTATGGACCGCCGAGAAGGGGCAGACCACGTGACGACGACCCAGCCGACGAAGGTGCGCGCCGAGGATGTCGCGTCCAATCGCAAACGCGGTGGTGACATCCGTGTCACCCTGAGTCCGAAGACCGTGGGATCCACCTCGGGTTTCGGCGGCTTGCTGTGGCTGGCCGCCGGTGAGGTGGTCACCGAGCACTACCACCCCTATTCCGAGGAGTTCCTGCACGTCATCACGGGCGATCTTGAGATGAAGTTGGACGGCGAGGCGGTACGGCTCGCCGCAGGGGAATCACTTCTCGTGCCGATCGGCGTGCGTCATCGGCTGGTCAACGTGGGCGAGACCCCGGCACAGGTGGTGTTCCACTTGTCACCACTGGCTCCGAGACCCGACCTCGGCCATGTGGACACCGAAGCACCGGCACATCCGGATCAGCCGGGCCCCGACGTCGGAGCGGCCCGATGAAGAGGACGCCCGTCATCACCGGTATCGGCGTCGTGGCGCCCGGCGCGTTGGGCAGCACCGCGTACTGGGACCTCCTGTCCGGAGGACGGACCGCCACGCGCCCGATCTCTCTGTTCGATGCCGGCGGTTTCCGGTCCCGGATCGCCGCGGAGGCGGACTTCGACCCGGCCGCGGCCGGACTGTCCGCCCAGGAGATCCGGAGGATGGACCGCGCCGCCCAGTTCGCGGTCGTGTCGGCCCGGGAGGCGGTGGGAGACAGCGGGTTGCGCTTGGACGCGCTCGAGCCGGAACGGGTGGCTGTCGCCATCGGCAGCGCGGTCGGCTGCACGATGGGCTTGGAGGAGGAGTACGCCGTGCTGGCCGACGACGGCAGGCGGTGGCTGGTCGATCACACCTATGGCGTTCCTCATCTCTACGGCTACATGGTTCCGAGCACGCTCGCCGTCGAGGTCGCACAGGACGTGGCCGCCGAGGGGCCTGTGGCACTGATCTCGACGGGGTGCACCTCGGGTCTCGACGCCGTCGGGCACGGAGCGGCGTTGATCCGGGAAGGCTCGGCGGACGTGGTGCTCGCGGGTGCCACCGACGCTCCGCTGTCACCGATCACGTCCGCTTGTTTCGACGCGATTCGTGCCACGTCGGCGAACAACGACGACCCTGCTCACGCCTCGCGCCCCTTCGACGCGCATCGGGACGGCTTTGTGCTCGGCGAGGGAGCCGCTGTACTGGTTCTTGAGGACAAGACCGAGGCCCGCCGCCGTGGAGCGCGAATCTATGCCGAGGTATCGGGTTTCGCCAGCCGCAGCAACGCTTTCCACATGACCGGGCTGAAACCCGACGGTGCCGAGATGGCTGAGGCGATCACACATGCGCTCCGGCAGGCCGAAATCGACCCCACCGACGTCGGATATGTCAACGCGCACGGATCCGGCACGAAACAGAATGACCGCCACGAGACCGCCGCGTTCAAACGCAGTCTCGGCGCCCACGCGTATCGAGTCCCGGTGAGCTCTATCAAGTCGATGATCGGACACTCCCTCGGGGCCATCGGCTCTCTCGAATTGGCGGCCTGCGCGCTGGCTTTGGACCATCAGGTCGTTCCTCCGACCGCGAACCTGCACAACGCCGACCCCGAATGCGACCTCGACTACGTGCCGAACACGGCGCGGGAGCACAAGATGGACGTGGTGCTGAGCGTGGGCAGCGGATTCGGAGGCTTCCAGAGCGCCGCCGTCCTGACCAAGGTGTGAAGGCCTCCCCTGAACGAGAACAAGTCGACACCGCGCTGCCACCGCACGGTGACTGCATCGCGGAGTGCGGCGACACTCGACTCGATGTCGAACTCGGCGACCGGACGCGGGCCGCGTCGACCACCACAACAGCCTTGCAGAACACCCCCATTGAAGTATCCGCGCCGCGCCATACATTGCTGCGTGAGGCTGGCTTGCCACCGCTCCCACCTTGGCAGGGCCGGCGAACATCGGCGATTAAGCCTGGATTCCAAGCCAGGCGCCTTATCGACACCAGTGTGGCGGACACGGCACACATAGCGGTCGCCCTGGGCACGCTCACGTTGAGCGACATTTGTCCAAGACCGGATGGTCGGTGACCATGCACCATCCTCGTATGAGTGAGAACGGTGATGAGCATTCGCAGGGGATACACGTGGTGCACGACGGCCCGCGGCAGGCGCCGCCGCTGTTGCTCATCCACGGATCGGGGGCGTCGGGCGCCTTGTGGAGCCCGGTGGTCCCGGCCCTTGCCGGCCACCACCACGTCATCCGGGTCGATCTCCCGGGCTGTGGCCAGTCCCCACCCTCGCCGTCTTACGACGTGCCCGCGCAGGCGAGCGGAGTGGCGGCGGTGCTCGACGAGCTCGGCCGGGGTCCGGTCACCGTTGTCGGGCATTCCAGTGGCGGTTACGTCGCCACCGCCCTCGCCGAACAGCGCCCCGACCTGGTGCGCTCGGTCGCGTTGATCAGCTGCGGCCCGCATCCCGGCGCGCTGCTTCCCCAGCCGTTGATCCTTCGGATCCTGCTGGGCCCGCCGTTCGGCCCGCTGATCTGGCCGAGGCGTTCGGACGCGATGATTCGCAAGGGAATCGGGGCAACGGCCGCTCGCCCGGTGGACGTACCCGACGACGCGGTCGCCGATCTCAAGCAGATCTCGTACCGCACATTCAGGACGATTTTGCGCCGAAACACCGAGTACATCGCCGAGCGCGGTGTGCCCGATCGTCTCGCCGCCCTCACCGTTCCGGTGCTGGCGGTCTTCGGTGCCGCCGACCCTCGCTGGGACCCGGCGTCGGTGCGCCAGTACGAGGTGGTGCCCAACGCTCGGATCGAACTGCTGTCCGGCGTCGGACACCTCCCCACGTTCGAGGCGCCCGAGGCGATCAGCGACCTACTGCTGAGCTGGACCTCGCGGGAACGGACCGTCGACACCCCGCCCAAGGTCCCCGATCCCTAGACTGGTCGTGTGCTGTCGACTGGAACACCGCCGGACTGGAAAGCGGTGGACATCGCGGTTCCGCGCCGGTGGGATCGGCTGCCGGGGATCAGCATGGCCGGGTTCCGCCAGAGTCTCCCCGCTTCCGTGGACATCGCCATGGTCGCGCACCCATCCGTCACCGTGCTCATCGACCTGAGCGAGGGAGAGGGCGTCGTCTGCGACAGCGGCGGCCGGCGCGAGTGCGGCAGTGTCGTCATCGGGCTCATGCCCGGCGATCTGCGGGCAGGTGGCCGCGTGGGCGAATGTCTCCAGATCCGCCTGGAGCCGGACGTGGCGGCCGGGGTGCTCGACGCGGCACCCGATCTCAGCGGGACGATGGCGCCCCTGGCGGACGTCTGGGGTCGCGACGCCGGGCGGATCGAAGACCGGTTGCGTGCCGCCGCGTCATGGGATGAACGGTTCAGGATCGCGGCGGAGGTCGTGGGCCAACGGATGCGCGCCCGCACGCCGGTCGAACCGGGAGTCGCCCACGCCTGGCGGCGGACGCTCACGAGCCGCGGGCGGATACAGGTCGACAGCCTGGCAGGAGAGGTCGGCTGGGACCGCAAGCGCCTGTGGTCCCGCTTCCGGTCCCAGCTCGGAATCAGCCCCAAACGCGCCATCAGACTGGTGCGGTTCGACCACGCCGCCCACCTCCTCGCGGCCGGTCGTACCGCCGCGAGCGTCGCCGCCGAGTGCGGCTACGTCGACCAGTCCCACCTCCACCGCGAGGTCAAGGCGTTCACCGGGCTCACACCCTCGGTCGTGACCGTCGCGCCGTGGCTCGCCATCGACGACGTCGCGTGGCCCGCATCATCACCGACCCGCAACCCTGCAACAGCCGGCGGCGCTGTCCGCCGATGACCGCCGGATACTGATCAAGTTGTTCTGCCGGATGCGGTCACGTCAGGGCTTCCGCAACGACCTCACCACCCGACGCGACGGCGCGGGAAAGTCGCACAACCCACCTTGGTGATCGCGAGCCGCCACGACGGATCCGTGCCCTTCGCCCACGCCGAAGCCCTCGCCTCGACGATCCAGCACAGCACCCTGATCGAGAGCGAAGCGGCGAGCCACTTCATCTGGTCGAGGCGAGACTGGGCGGCGATCAGTGGCAAGATCCACGACTTCCTCGCCACCTGAAACCTCGGTGGGGCGAGACCAGCACCTGGTCCCGCCCCACCTTTCGTGACGAATTACCCGGCCGTCGCGACCTGGTTGTCGGCCGGAAGGAGCTGGTCGAGCAGGTCGTGGAGGGTGACCAGGCCGATCGGCTCGTCTTCGGTGCCTACGAGCGCCAGGTGGTTGCGGGTGTCGCGCATCGTGCTCAACGCCGCGTAGACCGGCGTCTCCGCCGGCAGGGTCAGCACCGGCCGCATCAGGTCCGCCGCGGTCGTCCCGGCGGGCGGGGTCAGCGCGTCGCGGACATGCACCACGCCCACCGTCCGGTCCTGATCCCGTACGACCAGCCGGAGATGGCCGCTCGTCCGCGCGGCCGTCTTGATCTGCTCGGCCGTGCTCTGGGGCGCCACCACCGCGACGTCTTGGATCGGCCGCAGGACCTCGCGCAGCGGGCGGGTGTTGAGTTCCAGCGCGGTGGCCAGCCGGTCATGCCGCCCGGCGTCCAGCGCGCCCGCCTGCGCGGAGTGATCCAGCAGTTGCCGCAGCGCGTCCGGGCCGCGGCCGGCGCTGACCTCGTCGACCGGCTGCACACCGACCCGCCGCAGGCACCAGTTCGCGACGCCGTTCAACCCGACCAGCACCGGGCGGGTCAGCCACATGAACCCGCGCATCGGAATCGCCAGCAGAATCGCGGATTTCTCCGGATGCGCGATCGCCCACGACTTCGGCGCCATCTCACCGACCACCAGGTGCACGAACGTCACCACGATCAGCGACAGCACGAACGCGACCACGTCCGCGGTCACCGCGGGCAGGCCCCACCCCTCCATGACCGGGGTCATCATCTCGTGCACGGCCGGTTTGCTGATCGCACCCAGCGCCAGCGTGCACAACGTGATCCCCAGCTGTGATCCGGCCAGCAGCAACGACAACTCCCGCGCGCTGCGCAACGCGGCACGTGCCGCCACCCCGGTCTCGGCCGCCTGTTCCAGCCGGTTGCGGCGGGCGGCGACCAACGCGAACTCGATCGCGACGAAGAACGCGCTCAAGGCGACGATCAACGCCGATAGGGCCAGCGCCGCCCCTGTGCTCATCCCGGTCATCGGGCCACCTCCTGGGCCTGCAGCAGCCGCAGCGTCACCGTGTGCGGGACATGCCGCTCGACCGAGCGCACGGTGATGACGACCTGCCGATCCGGTTCGTCGTCCTCGGCTCCCGCCGTCCGGGGCAGGTCCACGGTCACGCTCTCACCCGGTTCAGGCAGCCGTCCCAGCGTGGTGATGACCAGCCCGGAGACAGTCTCGTACTCGCCCTCAGGCAGATCGTGCCCCAGTAACCGCTCCACCTCATCGACATGGGTCGCTCCCGGCAACGTCCACCCATCCGCACCGACGGTCGCCTCGTCGGCGCCCGCCGGGTCGTGTTCGTCGGTGATCTCCCCGATGAGTTCCTCGGCGATGTCCTCCAGGGTGATCACCCCGGCCAGCCCGCCGTACTCGTCCACCACGCAGGCGAACTCCTCACCCTCCGCCCGCAACAGCTCCAGCACACTCGGCAGCGGCAGCGATGAGGGCACCATCACCGTCGGACGGGCCACCTCCCGCGCCGGCGCCCCCGCCGCGGCCTCGGTGTCCAACCTGAGCACATCACGCAGGCAGATCACCCCGATCACGTCATCGATGTCCTCTCCGACCACCGGCAACCGGGAATGCCCGCCGGCCATCAGCAAAAGCACCTCGCTGACCGGCTGGTTCGCCGCCACCGTCGTGACCCGCGGCCGCGGAATCATCGCGTGCTCGGCGGTGCGCTCATGCAGATCCAGAGTCCGGTCCAGCAGAGCCGACAACTCCACCGGCAGATCCCCGCTGTCACGCGACTCCGCCACGATGTGCTCCAGATCCCGCGGCGTGGCAGCGTGCTCCACATCGTGCACCGGCTCGATCCGCAACATCTTCAGCAGCAGGTTCGAGGCATGATCGAACAACCGGATCAGCCACCCGAACAGCGCGAGGTACAGCTTCGTGGACCACGCCAGCCAGCGCGCGACCGGCTCCGGCCGCGCGATCGCCAAATTCTTCGGGAACAACTCCCCGAACACCATCTGCACCACGGTGGAGAACAGCAGCGCCAGCACCGTGCCGACCGCGACCCCGACCGCCTGCGGCACACCGACCCCACCCAGCAGCTCACCGATCCCGGCACCGACCAGCGGCTCGGCCACATACCCGACCAACAGGCCGGTCACCGTGATCCCCAGCTGCGCACCCGACAACATGAACGAGGTCCGCCGCGTGATCCCCAAGGCCCGCTCGGCACCCACATCACCGGCAGCCGCCGCGGCCTTCAGCCGAGACCTGTCCACCGCCATATAACCGAACTCCTGAGCGACGAAATAGCCGGTCAGAGCGGTCAGGAGCAGCACCACGACCATCCCGAGCAGGATGGTCAACACCGTCATCATCGCGCCGTCACCACCAGGAAACGGTCACCGGGAGGGCGCGTGCGGCAAACAAGAATCAGCAACTTCGAAGGGCAGCGTCCGATAAGGACGCTGCCCGTACTTCGGGAGGGGTCCATGTTCCTCTCACTTCGGATGTCAGTCGAGTTCGGCCGGCACCCAGTATGACGACTGAGCGTTTTGCGAAGTTCCGCCCCGCATCCGTCGGGGGAGGCGGCGCACCGTGAGGTGAGGCGAAAGGCCCCGTCGCTCGACGGCCATCGTCCCTAGTCCGGGCCGGTACCAGCCCGCATCATCGGAACGAGCCGGGTAAACAGGCGTAGCACTGGGCACCACCGATCTCCCGTCGCGGCGCCATCCACAAAGGACCGGCTCGAGGAGAGGACTCTGATGACTGATGCTGCGAATCGGCCGGTCGTGGTCGGGGTGGATGGATCGGCCTCGGCCGGGCGAGCCGTGCGCTGGGCCGCACGCGAGGCCGTCCGACGTGACACGACGCTGCTGATCGTGCACGTGTGCGCGCTCGTTCCCGTCGCGGTGCCGCACGCGATGGCACTCGGGCCCTACCGGCACGCCCTGGAAGAACAGGGCCGCGAATGGCTCGCGGAGGCTGCCAGCGCAGCCCGCAAGTCAGCACCCGACGTGGTGGTGAGTACGGAAATGACCGGCGGCTGGGCGGCCGAACAGCTGATCGGCCACTCGGCCTCGGCCGATCTGGTGGTACTCGGCTCGCGCGGACTGGGCGGTTTCACCGGGTTGGTGGTCGGGTCGATCGCCGTCGCGGTCGCCACGCACGGGCACTGCCCCGTCGTGGTCGTTCGAGAACCGGCCCCGCACAGCGAACCCCCACAGGACGGCCCGGTCGTGGTCGGCGTCGACGGGTCACCGGCCAATCAGGCGGCGATCCCCTTCGCGTTCCAGGCCGCCTCCTCTCGGAACGTGCCGGTGGTGGCTGTGCACGCCTGGAGCGACCTGCCCATCGCAACGGCCTGGGAACTGACAACGGATTGGCAATCGCTCCAGGAACAAGAGTCGAAATTACTGAGCCAGTGGCTGGCCGAATGCCAGGCACGCTATCCGGATGTGCCGGTCGAGCAGGTCGTGGCCCGCGACCGCCCGGCCCACATTCTGCTCGACCACGCCACAAGCGCCCAACTGGTCGTGGTCGGATCCCGCGGCCGCGGAGGGTTCCGCGGCCTGCTGCTGGGCTCCACCGGTCAAGCCCTGATCCACCACGCTGCCTGCCCAGTGGCGGTTGTCCCACCGCACCGCTAGCCCACTCGTTCTTCGCACGCCGGACATGGTCACGAAGTGTTTGGCAGGCCCGCTCGAATGCCTTCCGTGATGGAGTAACCGAAAGGAAGCGATCCGTGTTTCCCTTTCCCACGTGGAAACTCGCTACGGTGGGCAATGAATCGTGAGGCTGCTCAGGCCGAGTGGAACCGGCCAGGCACGCGGTCTCAGGCGGGCCGACCGGGATCGAGGCGAGCCGTACACCTGCCAGCGGCATGTCGTACTCCCCTGCGGGTTCATTCTCCTGAGTTCACAGGTGCCCGCAGTTCAGCGCCTCCGTGGTCGGGAGCCCAAGCGAAAGGGTGGCTCCGTTGGCCACTACCGACCGTGAATTCGTTGTCGCCGAAGCCGTCCTCAACCTGGTGGACCGCGGAGACGACTTCGACCCGCTGGACATGCTGCATGACCTGACCACGCACGTGGTAGCCCTGCTGCCCATCCGGTCCGCGGGAATCACCCTCCTGGACAAGCACGGCCAGGTCGACTACGTGACCGCGTCCGACGAGATATGCCGCCGGCTCGAGGAAGACCAGATCAAGCTGGGCGAAGGACCCTGCGTGGACAGCACCCGCACCGGGACCGCCCTCGCCCCGACCACCCTGCACCGGTACGGGCCCGCCCCACAGCGCTGGCCCCGGTTCACCCCGCGCGCACTCCGCGCCGGCATCACCAGCGTCGCCGCCGTGCCCTTGCGTGACAACGACACCGTTATCGGTGCCCTCAACCTCATGATCGCGGCCCCCTCGATACCCACCCGCCATGACCTGCGCCTGGCGCAAACGCTGGCCGACACCGCCGTCCTCTGTCTGCGGCAGCGACGCGTCCTGCTCGGCAAAGACGCGATCATCGACCAGCTCCAAACCGCGCTGGACAGCCGCATCGTGATCGAACAAGCCAAAGGGTTTCTCGCGGCACACTGCCAGATCACCGTCGACGAGGCCTTCCTCCGACTACGCAGCCACTCCCGCAACAACCACCACAAACTCAGCGATCTCGCCTCCCAGATCGCCCAAGGAACCATCCCCACCCACTTCGGACCGCCACCCTGACGGACCCGGCCCCTCGATCAGGGTGCCGTGCTGGATCGCCGAGGCAAGTGTCTCTTCCCTACGCTGTCTCGTCGGGCGGTGCGGTCGTTGCGGAAAGCCCTGACCGGATCGCTTCCGGGGGAACAACTCGATCAACATCCGGCGGTCTCCGGCGGACAGCGCCGCCAGAACCCGCGAGGCAGGCGGAACCGCCAGCATGCGCACACCGGAATTCGGGGCTGCGCGCGGGATCGCGCGCACCCCGAACCAGGTGATGCGCTCGGTCGCCGGAGCGACCGCCATGACCGTCCATCGGTGCCGGCGTGCGCGGACGCGCTCCCTTCGGCGGAACACCACGGGGCCTCCGTCGATGTCGATGTCGCCACGTAGACCAAGATTCTCAGCTCAGTGATCTTGTGGCGCTGATGAGCATCGCGGTGTGCACGGCCAAGTACACCGTCCCTGTCCATGCGAGGTCGCGTCATCGGAGTGATGATCTTGGTGCGGGCGGGTGCTCCATCACGGTGATAGTGACGAACAATTCGGTCATGGGCACCAAAGCGGACCACGCGTCGATAGGGTGGTGTCGTCATAATCGACAACGTGTGTGAAGGGATGGCACCAGTGGCTGTTTCCGTGGACCTGGCCAAGCAGTTGGACAAGGCGTACGAGGAGCTCTCAGTATCCGAGGTCCTCGACGCGCCCGTCGCGGCACTGGCAGGGGTCAGCGAAGGCGACGCGGAGAAACTGGCCGCGGCCTTCGGGGTCAAGACGGTGCGCGACCTGGGAACCAACAAGTACTTCAAGCTCGCCGCGACGCTGGCCGAGCTCGACCAGGCCACCAAGTAAGCCCTCGGGCACAGCCGTCCTGACGGGGTGTGGGCGCTTCCAGCCCACACCCCGTCAGCTTTGTCCAGGTCGCCGGGATCGCGCCGGACGGCCGTGCCCGGACTCGACGCGCGGCCGCTGACGGAACAGCCGGTCGCGAAGAAGAGACCAAGCAGGTTTACCCGGGACGTCAATCACTGCCAGTCACCCAGTGCGCTCCTCGCCATCGCTAATGGCTAATCAGCGGGTTCGCGGCTGTCCGGCTAGTAGAAGCAACTCTCAACTTTGACCGCTACAATGCGCAGCTCCATCGAAACCCATCTGTTGTTGTGGCACTGCTGGCCACTGCCTTTCTTCGCCGCTCAGAGCACGTTTTCCAGATAGCGGGAACGCGCCCATTCGACATCGTGAACCACCTCGGCTCCTGGCTCGCCGGGAACACGCTCACCCGCCCGGCCATGAAATGGCTTTGCGGCCACACGATCGCCCGCCTCCACCACCGTCTCAACGCCGAAACCGACCTCGCCTGCGGCATGTGCTACCCGGACCGATGGGCCCTTCTTCACCGGCCAGACACACCAGGACCAGTCCCCTGCCTTTGCCCGCGGACGCCTGAACAGGCTCGGTTTCCGTCGTCGCCATACCGGCAGCATGTCAAAGAGGTGCACAACCGACTGCTTCGGTAAGCGACCCTCCTCGGTGCTGGGAATCTGCGAGGAGCCTGCAAGGCCGGGCCCTTACGTTCTGTCATGTGGTCGCCCACGCGGCCACGCACTGTCGTCTCATCACAGGAGGTCATCCGTTGAAGCGTCTCGCAACCGCCATCCTCATCGGCGCCGCGGCGGTCGCCCTGCCCGCCACCGCCGAAGCGGCACCCGCGTCCGCGCTGATCACCTGCGGTACCCACAGCGAGGACCGGGGCGACCACACGGCCTACTTCTACGGCAACTGCAACAGTGGCGGCAGGGAGGTCGTCGTCCAGGTGTGGATGAATTGGAACGGCGTGCAAGACATCTACCAGCACGACATCTGCGTCGCGCCGCACGAGGTGGGGCATCTCGGGAACTCGCCCAAGGACGCCGCGCCTTCGTACAGCTACTTCGGCAAGAACACCGGCCGGGCCTGCTGACCGGTGCCGCCACGAGCTTAGCCTCGATTCGACTCGGACTTCGGTGACAGTTCGTGGAGATGACCGCGTACGACGTCCGCCATCGGGTCGGCGAGAATGCCGAGCACCGGGAGGGCTTCTTCCCAAGCGTTCCTGGCCTGTTCCGGATCTTCGTCGGCCCTGCGGGCGTACCCCAGGTCTACGAGTGCCGCCGCCAGTTCGAGCTGATCACCGCTTTCGCGCAGTGAGGCCACCGCCTCGTCGAAGGCGGCGAGCGCCTTTTCGGGACGGCCCATACAGCGGTACAACCGGCCGAGATTGGTGAGGGTGACACCTTCTCCCCAGCTGGAGCGAAGTTCACGATGCAGGCGCAGCGCGTCGGTACAGCAGCGCAGCGCCGAGTCATGCTCGGCCAGTACCCGATGGGCGCCGCCCAGGCTGTTCAACGCGACCGCCTCGCCCCAGGTATCCCCGAGCGCGCGCGAGGACTCGACGCAACGATGAAACACCTCGACGGCGTCCTCCGGTGTTCCCGCGGTCACGAGAACCTCGCCGAGGGTGTGCAGGATCGCGCTCTCACGGCGGTGTTCGCCGGTCTCGCGGCACTGTGTCATCGCGTGCCGCAGTGTCCGCTTCGCGTCCTCGCATCGGCCGATCCAGTATTGAAGTGTTCCCAGGGCGTGCAGAATCCGCGTCTGGCCGGGCTGTACGGGTCCGCTCTGTCCGGTGGGCGGGCGACCGGGGCGGAGCAGCTGCACCCAGTCCTCGAGCGACACCCGGCCGTGGTGTGTCGCCGTATCCGTGTTCGGTGTCAGGCTGAGACTCGTCTGATCGACGTGAGACCAGTCGACGAACTCCTCGTAACCGCTGAAGGTACGGACGAGTCCCTTCGGCATGGCGAGGCGGACGCCGGCCCGGTCGCCGGGAAAGAACCGCCGATAAGCCGCCGTCATCGTGTTCACGTAGTACTCCAGCACCCGCGACTGCGCCCGCTTGCGGTCCGGCTGTGACTCGCTCGCGAGTCCCTGTTCGCGCGCATAGGCACGCAGCAGGTCGTGGAACTGGTACCGCTCGGCCTTGACCTGCTGGATCAGGCTCGCGTCGACCAGGGACTCCACGTGCCGGTCGGCGTCGTCAGGTGAGGTGCCGAGAAGCGCGGCCGCCTCGAAGCGATCCACATCCGGACCCAGATGGAGGCCGAGGAGGTGAAAGGCCCGCCGCGAGTCCGGCGGAAGCCGGTGATACGACAGGGCGAACGCCGCGGCGACACTGCGGCTGCCCGAACGCAGCCGCGGCACGATGTCGCGTTGGTCGCTGAGCCTGCGGCGCAGTGCCGTCACCGGGAGGGACCGGGACAGCCGGGCTCCGGCGATCCGGATGGCCAGCGGCAGTTCGCCGCACAACCGAACGGTTTCGGCGATCGCCGCGCGGTCCGACTCGGCGCCGCGGGCGGTCGCGATCCGGGTGAGCAGCTGACCCGCGTCGGCGGGCGAAAGCGGATCAAGGGTGAGCTGGCACGCCCCGTCGAGGTCCAGCAGGCGATGCCGGCCGGTGATCACCACGGCACAGCCCGGTCCGGCCGGGAGCAGGGATTCGACGCGCACGCCGTCTCCCACGTTGTCCAGCACCACGAGCGCCCGCCGCTCGGCAAGGGCGTCGCGCCAGAGCATGGCCCGCGTCTCCGTGTTCTCCGGTATCGCCTCCGCGGGGACGCCGACGGCACGAAGCAATACGTGGAGCGCATCGTGGGCGTCTCGCGGTTGCAGACCCGGCGTGTGCCCGTACAGGTCGATGTAGAACTGCGCGTCGGGGAACCGGTCCGCCAGTGAATGCGCCAGATGGACCGCGAACGCCGTCTTCCCGACCCCGGCCATCCCGTCGACGGCGACCACCACCGGCGACGTCCGGTCGGCGCTCGCCGAACACAGTTCCGAGATGAGGCTCGTCTCGGCATGGCGTCCGGTGAAGTCCGCGACATCGGGCGGCAGTCCGCGCAACCCGGCGGTCCTGGGACCCCACGCTCCGACTTCGTCCCTCGGGGATTCGTCCTGTAGCCGTGGCACCGGGTCGGCCTGCTCCAGCACCCTCCGATGTGCCTGCCGCAGCCGCGCTCCCGGCTCGACCCCCAGTTCCGCCACCAGGAGTTCACGGGTCTGGCGGAACACGTCCAACGCCGCGGCCTGCCTGCCTGACCGGTACAGCGCCACCATGAGCTGCTCGCACAGCGACTCCCGCAGCGGGTGGGCGGTGCGCAACCGCTGCAGTTCGGCGATCACCTCGGCGTGGTTTCCCAGTTCCAGTTCGACCGCGAGGCGTTCCTCCTGCACCGCCAGCCGGGTCTCCGCCAGCGCGTCGGCGTTGGTCCGGGCGAACGGTCCCGGCACTCCCGCGAACGGGCTGCCCCGCCACAGTTTCATCGCGGAGTCGAACTCGACCACGGCTTCCGCCAACCGGCCGGCCGTGACGGCTTCGCGCCCCAGCGCGACATGGTCGTCGAACACGTCGAGGTCGAGTTCACCCGGGTCGACCCGGATCCGGTAGCCGCCCGCTTCCGAGACCAGCCTGTCACCGCGTTCGGCTGCGGCGAAAGCGCGCCGGAGGCGGGACACGTAGGTGCGCATCGTGTCCACGGCCGTGGGCGGCGGCTCCTCGCCCCAGAGGGCATCGACCAGCGATCCCAGTCCGACCACCCGGTTGGCGTTCACCAGCAGCGCGGCCAGCACGGCCTGGGAGCGCGGCCCGCCCAGCTCGATCCGCCCCAGCGTCCCCCACGCCCCCACCGGACCGAGAATCCCGAACCGCACCGCGCCCCCCAAGACACCGCCGAAGACTCCTCTATACCGCAGCCTCGCAGGAACGCACAAATGGATTAACGCGGGCGTGGGGCCGCCAGTGAGATCGAGGTCGCGCTTGCTACCTCCTTTCCATTCCGGTGCAATGCCGCCGTTTTACCGTTGCCGACACGACCGAGGGCTTTTCTCGTCCGAAAGGCGACTCACCTGAATGCCACTGCACATCCATTTCTCGGCCGCCGATCTGGCCCGTGTCACCCTCTCCACCGAGCCGGATCCGTTATGGGAAGTGCTCCTGAGTCTGCATGTCCTGCAAAGCCCGACGGTGGAGCCGCGCCATGAACGCTGGCGCGCGGGGCTGACGCTGAGCCCCGCCATGCGAGCCCTGTTCCACTTGGCGCCACCACGGGGCTATTCACCGGATTTCCTCACACCGGCGGAATCGGCGGTGGGCCTCGAAAGCGGGCTCGCCGCACTGCGGCGCACGCCGCGTCATCGCCTGCGGGCCGAACTCGCGCGGCTCGCCGGGCGCGCGATGCCGTCACGGTGGGCCGCCAGGCTGGCCTCAGGTGACCACGCCGCCCTGACGGACCTCACGCGCGGACTCGCCGACTACCACCGGACGGCGGTGGAGCCATCCTGGACGCGGATCGAGCACCACGTACGTGACGACGCCGCCGCCCGGACGCGGGTCCTGGTGTCGAAGGGGACGGGCGGGCTGCTGGCATCCCTGCATCCGGCGCTCACCTGGCGTGGTGACGCGCTCCGACTGGACGGCGACCACCTCGTCCGGGACCTGTGGCTCGGCGGGCGGGGATTGCGGTTGCTGCCGTCGTTCTTCTGCCACGGACGGCCGACGGTGCTCGCCGACCCCGCCCTGCCACCCGTGCTCGTCTTCCCCGCGACCACACGTCCGGCGCCGGTCACCTGTCCTGCTCCGGCGGGTGTCACGGACGCGAAGCCGCTGGAAGATCTGCTGGGGCCGACCCGCGCCGGGGCGCTCCGTGCCGTCGGCGACGGCTGCACGACGACGGAGCTGGGCCGACGGGCGGGCGTCACCGTCTCCGTGGCCAGCTATCACGCGTCGATCCTGCGCTCCGCCGGGCTGATCACCACCGAGCGGGCCGGACCGGCGGTGCGTCATCGGCTGACCCGCTTGGGAGCGAACCTCCTCGGCCACCGATTCCCGGCGTGAAAAGCGCGGGGCCGCCTCCGCGGTCTTGGAGGCGGCCCCTGGTTCACGCTCAGTCGATGTTCACCTTGTAAATGGTGCAATCGCCGAGCGATTCACTCTGCCACGCGATGAATCGCTTGGCAGGATAGTGCGTCCCGTGGCATTCGTACCAGAAGTATCCGGTGTTCGCTCCCGACTGCCAATGAACGGTGTTGAACGAGCGCGCGAGACTCGACCCGGAGTTCGCGTAACACGTCCAGGAGCCGTTCTTGTTCTTGGCCGCGAAGAAATCCGCCGGGCCCGCACAGGGCCACGCGTCGGTCTGCACCCCGGCCTCGGACGCCCCCGCCGGAGCGGCCGCGATCGAAACCGCGGCGAAAAGCGCCGCGGCACCGGCGACGACCCCCGTCATCCGCCTGCTCGGAACCTTCATTTTCCATCCTTCCCTCGGTTGCCCTTGCCGACCGAACATAACCGGACGGAGAATCCCGATCCAAGCCTTTCCACGACCGTTCAAAAGCAGGCGGAAATCGCCAGCCTCAATGGCGCTGCAAGGAATTTGCCATGTGCGCGTCGTAAGGTTTCGCGAACGCCAGGGAATCATCGTCGTTTTATGAGGAGCTGCTCATGAGGATTCTGGTCACCGGTGCCACCGGTACCGTCGGCCACCGGATCGTGGCCGGCCTGGTCGAGACCGGCCACGAAGTGCGGGCGTTGACCCGCGACCCGGCGAAGGCCGGCTTCCCGCTGGGGGTGGAAGTCGTCCGGGGAGATCTCACCGAGCCCGACAGCGTCGCCGGTGCCCTCGATGGCGTCACCGGTTTGCACCTGACCACCTTCGGGGGCGATGACGGCGCCCCACTGGAAACCGGCCCGCAACTGGTGGAACTCGCCCACCGGACCGGAGTGAACTGCCCTGGACTCTTCTGCTGCCGGTGGAATTCATGGCGGGGATCGGTGGTGCACGAGTCCGACATCGCCGGCGTGGCGGTGGCGGCCCTGACCGGTGACGATCATGCCGGGAAGGCCTATCCGATCACCGGGCCGGAACCGATCACGCCCGAACGGCGCGTCGCTCTGATCGCCGAGGCGATCGGCAGGCCCATCCGGTTCGAGCAGTTGTCCGATGAGCAGGAACGCGCTCGTCTCTCGGCGTTGGGCTGGGGGCCGGACGACGTGGAGTTCGGCATCCAACTCGGCCTGAACCCACCCGAAACGGGTGCCGCGGCCGAGCCGACCGTGCGGGAGGTCACCGGCAGACCACCGCGTTCCTTCGCCCAGTGGGCGGCCGAGAACGCGACCGGTTCCGGTAGCCGCCGGCAATCCGAAGGAGGAAGCGATGAACGCCTTGGGCCCCGCCGACGCGCTGCGGCTCGGTGCGCAGATCCAGGTCTCCAAGACCGTCAGCCGGCTGCTCGGCGGGCTCGGTGACCTGCTCGTACAGGTGGAGCATCCGAAATGGCGGGAAGACCCGTATCCGTTGTACGAGCGGATAAGGGCGAAAGGCCCGCTGTACCGCGGTTTGAGCGGGTCGTGGGCCACGGCTTCCTTCGCGCTGTGCGATCAGGTCCTGCGGGATCGCCGGTTCGGCATGAAGTACGCGGACGGCACGCCCGCGCTCACCGGCGCGCTGGGCATGGTGTCCCAGACCTACCCGGAGAGCTTCCTCGACCTGGATCCACCCGATCACACCCGGCTGCGCAGGCTCGCCGCGCCCGTGTTCAAGCCCGGGCGGGTGGACCACTACCGGCCGACGGTGCAGGCGGCGGTGGACTCACTCCTGGCCAAGGTGGCCGGACAGGAGACCTTCGACCTGGTCAAGGATCTGGCCGCACCGCTCCCGATCACGGTGATCAGTGACCTGCTCGGTATCCCGGCCGCCGAGCGGTCGGTCTTCGCCGAGTACGGCACTTTGATCGGCGAAGGCCTCAGCGGTGTGCACTCGGTCCGGCAAGCCGAACAACTGATCACCGTCGGCGAGGACCTGGTCGTGTTGTTCGACCGGCTGCTTCACGAGCGGACGGCGATTCCCGGTGACGACGTGATCAGCGATCTCGCGGCCGCCGTCGGGGACAAAAGGATGACCGCGCGGGAGCTGCACGGCACCGCGTTGCTGTTGCTGATCGCCGGTTTCGAGACCACGGTCAACCTGATCGGCAACGGCGTCCGGGCGCTGCTGGACCACCCCGGACAGTGGGAGCTGCTGTGCTCCGATCCGAGTCTCGCCGCCGCCGCGGTGGAGGAGGTACTGCGCTACGACCCCCCGGTGCAGGCGTCGCTGAGGATCGCGCACACCGAGGTGGAACTGGCCGGGCGCACGATCAGGCCGGGCCAGTTCGTCGCCGTGCTCCTGGCCGCGGCCAACCGTGATCCGGAGGTGTACGAAAGGCCGGGCGAATTCGACATCACCCGCTCCGGCGCATCGGACCACCTGGCGTTCTCCAGCGGAATACACTATTGCCTCGGCGCCAGGCTGGCGCGTATCGAAGGCGAAATCGTCTTCCGCACCCTCGCGGAGCGAATGCCGCTCCTGCGCCAGGCAGGTCCGCTTCGACGCCGGGAAGGCAATTCCATCCGAGGCCTGAGCCACTTTCCCGTCACGACCTGAGTTCGCTCCTCTCGTCGGCCGGACGGTTGCCGAAATCATCGACGACATTCGGAGGACGCGACCATGGACCGAACCCTGATGAGATCCAAGATCCACCGAGCCCGAGTCACCCAGGCAGGACTATCGGCGTGGACGGCGCCGCCGCCCGGCTGATCGGCGTCGGCGATCTGGTGATCATCATCGCTTACGGGATGGTGCCCGACGTCGAGGTCCGACCCGTCAAGCCGCGCGTCGTGCAGGAAAGCGCGGGCCCGGCCGATACGAGCCCGGCGCGAGGTGACATGGCAAGTTGAGGGTCAGCCAACGAGGAAAGAAGCCGTTTCGTGCCTGATGCGACCACCCGAACCGAGACGGGGGCATCGAGTCTCGGCGCCCGGTCCGCCACGGCGGCGGCCTGTCTGCTCATGGCGGCGCCGGTCTTGCCCGGCGCGCCATGGTTCTCCTTTGCCGTCGCCGCCGGGCTCGTGGCATCCCTGGTGGCGGCCGTGCGGAGCCGCTCGGCGCCAGGCATCCGCGCCGCGACCGTCGCCACTGCCGTCTCGGTCGTGTTCCATGTGACGATCCTGCTGGACTGGCCGCCGGCCGTGCGGATCGCGCTCGCGCTCGTCGTCGTGTTCGGCTTGTCGGCCGGACTCGGCAGGCTCCCGTCGATCTGGACGGCGTTCGGCTGGGTCGAACCGGGCCGCCTGACCTGGCCGCTTGCCGCTTCCGTCGTGGTGCTGATCGTGGGCACCACGGCGGCACTCGTCGTCTGGGCACGGTTCACGGATCCGGTGCTGCCCGGCTACATCGTCGCGGCCAAGGACAGTCCGCTTTGGCAGGTAGCACTCGCCGTCATCGCTTTCTCCCTCTTCAACGCGGCACTGGAAGAGAGCCTGTTCCGGGGTGTGCTGCTCGACGAGATGGCCGCGATCTGGACGGTACGAGCAGCCCTGATCGTGCAGGGTGCCGCGTTCGGTCTGTTCCACTTCAAGGGGTTCCCATCCGGCTGGACCGGAATGGTGATGGCAGGCGTCTGGGGCTACCTTCTCGGCGTCTTGCGTGTGCGGAGTCGCGGGCTCCTGTTGCCGTACATCGCGCACATCGGTGCCGACGCGACCATTGCCGTCATCACGGTGGCCGGCTTGTCGGGCCGACACTTGTAAGCACTGTTCGACTGTCCTGCATTTGTGTTCACAAAACCAGTTGGACTAATTCTGATCGGTCGCATAAGAATATCCCGCCACATACGGTCGAGGGGCGCATAAGTTTTGACAGATGATCACTCCAAGCCGCCGTCGAAAGCCGTGCCGTCATCGGCATGACCAAAGGCATTCTCATGCTCCACCACTGCCTCACCCTCCAAGCCTTCCAGCTTCTGGTCGAGTCCTCGGCAACCGGCGACGGGGCCGACCGGCCCGGTCATTGAGGGGTAAGGCAAACGTGTCGGGTGCGATGGGCGGTCCGCTCATGGCCGCCTTCGATCGTGTCGCGAAAGCCACGTCGACGGCGTAGCGAAGGGCCCCTTCCCTACCTTCAGGGTAGGCAAGGAGGCCTTCACCACCACCTGGGTCGATCACTTTGAACTGACGGTGCGAAAGTGGCTTTCGCAACACGCCACATTTGCCTTACCGACTCAATAGCCGCTGACCGCAGGTATAGTCCGTCGTATGAATACGCATCCCGCGCATGGATGCCACGAACAGGTGCTCGAGTCCCTCGGACACATCACTACCCCACGCCTCACTCAAGATCACTTGAGCGAGGCGTTTGTCTTTGGCCCTCGTCCAGCATCCGACGAGAGAGGTCGCATTCGGGTGCGAGGGTCACTCCCCCGCTGTCGCAGACCACTATCGACCCGCTAGCCCGGAGTTCCGCGGCAACAAGACAGGTGCGCACGTGACCCCGGGCATCGTGATCGTCCAGGTCGCCGAAGTGCGCGGCGATGCGATCGATCAGACGGTCTTCACGACGGTAGATCGTCTTCGGACGTCCGGCGGTGGACTGTCGGGCGCTGGAGTGGCCGTGGCGGCAGCGATAGCCGGGTCGGTCGTGCACCCAGTGCGAGTCCATCCGCCGCGCGCAGACCCCACACCGCACCAACCCGGCGAGAGCGTAACTGCGGATCGCGCCGTCCTTCGCGGCGCGTTCACCCTCGGCTGCGGCGACCCCGAACTCGGCAGCCACCTTCCGGCGCCGGTGGCACTGCACCCGGGAACACCCACGGTGAAACCGATACTCCGCTGATCGGGAACACGTTCCTGAGCGGTGGGCCTCCTTCGGTGGCGCCCGGGCCAACTGTGTCCTGGCCGTCGACCGGAACGACCTGGCAGGCGGTCGCACCGCCCAGCGACAAACCCCGAGAAACACACTGTCGGAAAGCCATCGTCCCGAACAGGCTCACCAACCGCCGTCCGGAAAAACGGTGCGTCACCTTCTTTCACTATTCCAGGGGGCTGTCCGCGTGCTCCTGCCTCAATAACATGAAAGATCGCCGACATTTCCCCGAGTGAGGGATGGCTATGACGACCTCGGAACAGACCTGGCCCTCGACCGACTGCAACGGTATTACGCTGGTCGATCCCGTCGCTCTCACTCTCGCGGGAACAGTGGTGCTACTCGCCCGAAAAGCCGCCACGACGGTCGGTTCGCTGTACTACAACGTACGTGTCTCCGGGACGGATCCCGGTGTTCCCCAGGAATGGGCGGGCTGGAACGAACTGCGGCTCACCGGGAGAACCGCCGGGTCGGCGGACGACCGTCCACTGTTGCGGATCGCCGGCATGGACCTGATCACCGTCGATTCGGCCGCCGCCGCTCCGAAGCCCGCGGACGCGCCTTTCCGGGCCGTCACCGACGGCAGGTACATCTCGTGCTTCCGCCAGTCCGCCACCGGCACTCTCTACATGGATCGCTTCGCGCTCGTGCGGACTCCGCCACAGCGGACCAGCGGCTCGCGTGACGGTGAGAACCAAGGCGGCTGGCGGATGGAGCGGGTGTGGGAGGTGCGGTACCGGCGCAGTGAACGCCGCGACGCACCGGCGGGCCCCGGCGACGAACTCGGCTTCCGCAACATGATCGACGAGCCGTTCCCGGAGCCCACCATCGAACTGTCGGCGCTGTCCGGTATCACCGGCGGCCGTTTCGACGTCGTTCTCGCGCCCACTTCGGACGCCGATGTCCGCCGCTGGCACATCATCGCCGTCACCGGCGAAGTCCTCACCTTCGTCTCGTATCCGCAGAACAGCACGGGCGGCATCGAGGTCGATCCGGCGCTGGCACGTACCTTCACGATCACCCCCACGCTCTGGAATTCGGGAAAGAGCACCCCGTTGACCCCGACCGCCGGTGTCGGCGCGAGCCTGTACGCCGAGCAGGAAAGGACCGGCGCGGAGCCGGGTCTGCCGTCGAGCCTGCGCCGGGCCGTCCGGCTGGGCGTCACCGTCCCGGTCGCCAACGCCGGGGCCGGACTGCCGGGAGCGCTGGCCGTCTACGACTTCGGCGTGCTGCCGGACGGGACCATCCCGACGTTCCCGGCGGGGATCGGCTGTGTGCTGATCGACGGCACACTCAACGGCGGTGGTTTCACTCCGGGCACCGGCGACCACCCCGTCCCAGCCAAGGCGGTGCGCTCGGCCGGTGCCGGCACGGTGAGCGCGGTCCTGCTGGGCACGCCGAGACCGGCCGCCGCACCCGCCGTCCTCGACAGTGCCGACGGGCTCGTGCACTGCTACTTCCCCCAGCCGTCCAGCCCGGCGGGCACCGAAGCTTTCGCGGTAGCCCAGTACGACCCCACGGTGACCAGGACCCGGCTCACGATGCCCTGGAACGCCGACGACCAGACCGGCACGTTCACCCTGATCGCCCGGCGCAGTGGCAGCACGTTCGACGACGTCGTGGCGACCGTGGCGCCCTGCGTCCGTGACGGCGTCACCGCGTCCGACCTCTGCGACGTGACGATCGACTACGGCACCGCCGCCGGCCTGCCGCACGAGAACTGGGGCGGTGTCCCGCGAGACGTCCGGACCATGGTCTCGGTCCTCAACGGAGCGTTCTCCGACGACCCCGCCGACAAGGCGGTCCTGTCCGGAGCCCGGCCGTTCTACGACTTCCTGGGCCACCAACCGTCAGTACGGTTGCCCCTGGCCTCCGCGGGCAGGCTCGTGCTGATCTCCCACCGTCCCGACATGCCGCTCTCCCGGGTCGAGGTCACCGCTGCGGCGAACGGGACCGTGGATCTGATCATGCGCTACACCTCGGACACCGGTGTCACCGCGGTGCAGACCTGGCAGGCGGTGCCGGCAGGCACCGTCAACGCGGCGCCGGTCCTCAACGGTGACGCGGATCCGGCGACCTACCCCTATCACCGGGCCGCGGCCGACACACCCGTCTACGCGCTGAGCACCGGCGGTGGCAGCATCCTGCTCTTCGGCAAGACGACCGGGAACCCGTCGCTGACGATCTCACCCGCGGACGGCGATCCGGCGCACTGCACCATTTCCCTCGTCACCGGCGGGCAGCCCGCCGTGAAACTCGAGAACGTTCCCCGTGACCAGGCGGGTTTCGTCGCGCGGTTGCGTGCCTGGAGCGCGGCCGAAGCGGTGTTCAGCCATATCTCCGCCGATCCGAAACCCGGGCCTGTCGCCGACCAGACCTTCACAACTCCCCTGGATCTGCGCGGTGGCTCGGTGCTGTTCGACGTGCTCCAACCGGCCGACGTGGGAGAGCTCGCCGCCGGGCAGGTCGACGCGGCGAACTGGCAAGGACGTTCGCTGACCCCGGCACCACCGGACACCACCGTCGGCCGGGCGATGATCGCGATGACCGCGCTCCAGCCGGAAAGCGCGCTGTTCGGCCGGGCACCGCTGGCGGTGGACGGAACGAGTACCCGGACGGTGAGCGGCGACAACGGCAAATGGCTGGCCGCGCACCAGGCGAAAGCGCTCGCGCTGAACGGCCGCCAGGCGATGAGCGTCGCGCTCACCAACACCCAGTTGGCGCCGGGACCGGTTTGGACCATGGAATCCTGGATCCGGCCGGAAGGCAGCGACCCGGCCACGGTGATCACCTACGACAACGGGCCGGCGAAGGGGCTGGGCGAACTCACGCCGTCCTACTATCTCGGCGTCGCCGGCCTGCCCACGGTGCGCTTCGGTGCCTTCACCCAGAAGAACAACACCAAAAGCTCCTACCTCGCGGTGCCGTCGAACCCGGCGTTCACGCCCGGCCCCACCGGCTTCACCTGGGAGGCGTGGATCAAACCGGACCAGAAGCCGTGTCCCAAGGCGAACCGGCTCGGCAGCGTCCTGCAGGTCTGCGACGCGAAGAGCAAAAGCAAGCCGCTGCTCAATCTCGGTCTCGACGTCGGGCGCCACCTGTCGCTGGGCTACCGGCCGCAAAGCCACGAGCCGAAGTCGAGCTACCTCACGGCCGGGAATCCCCTGCCCGCCGGTGTTTGGTCGCATGTCGCGGCGACGGGGGCATGGCAGAACGGGACCTGGACGCTGAAGATCTACGTCGGCGCCGTGCTGGTCAACACCGTGCGGAACGTCAAGCTGCAACCACCGTCGAAGTCGACCTCGCCGTCGCTGGCGATCGGCGCGGCGATCGGCCCGCACGTCAGCATGTTCGGCGCGCTGTCGGATGTGCGTCTCTGGTCCTTCGCCAGGACGGCCGCGGAACTGCGCCAGACGAACACCGCGGCGCTGACCGGAAGCGAACCGGGGCTGGAGGGCGCCTGGTCCTTGGCCGAGGGGCACACCACCGCCAAGTCGGTCTTCGCCAACCACGCGACCGCGACCGGGCCCGCGCTCGACGCCCAACTGAAGCTCGCCAAATCCCAAGCGGTCGGCTCCAGCGATGACGACCCGTTCCTCGGCATCGTCGCCGGCGTCGGCGGGACGGCGCCAGTGCGAGCCCGGGCGCGCCTGCGTCCCGGCGAGTGGAACCATGTGGCTGTCAGCTATCAGGCGGCCGGCGCACTGAAACTGAACCTCGCGGGCGCGGCCTCGGCTCCACCGTCCTACGGCGTCTGCCCCGAACCCGGCGACCTCGCGTTCAACGGCCAGTTCAGCATCGACTGCTGGGTGGAGGGAGTGGGCTCCACCGGTCTGCAGCAGACGATCCTCTCGCAGTGGGGAGAGTCCGAAAAGGACCAGTCGTTCCGGCTCGCGCTGGACTCCGACGGGAATCCGTTCTGCACGGCCGGAATCGTCGACCCGGCGAGTGGCGACCGGAGCCGGCTGACCGTGCGGGGCAACGCATTCGTCCTGCGCGGCCCGGCCGTCCACATCGCCGTGACGCTGACTTCGGCTCAGGTCAAGGCGGGTCTGCGGTGCACGCTCACGATCTACGTCAACGGTTTCGAGAACGGAACGGCGCAGACGACACTGAGTGGCGCGAAAACCGTGACGTCCGTCGATTCCTCGGCACCACTGACACTCGGCATCGGCACTCCGCCGTCGAAGGCGGGCCGGGTGGCCTTGGAAGCGCAAGCGCGCTTCACCGGTGCCTTGGGCGGGCTGCGATTTTGGTCGGCAGGCTTGTCGGCGGCCCAGGTGCGGTCGGTGCTGCGGCGCAATCAAGCCGCCGACACCGACCACGGCGTGGTTTCGGCGTGGTGGTTCACCGAAGGTTCCGGCAATGTCGCCGCGGATTCGGTGAACGACAACGACTTCCTGCTGACCGACACGGATCTGTGGGGTGTGCTCCAGAACGTCGGCCGGTACCGGTGCTACCACGACGGCCTGCCGATCGGGTCGGTGCTGCCCGCGGGCGAAGTCGACGGCTATCTCGGGTACGACCAATGCACCTTCGGCGCCTACCAACAGGGCGCGGGAAAGCTCCAGGACACCCTCACCGGATCGCTGGCCGAGGTACGGATCTGGCGCTCCGCGCGCACCCGCTCCCAGATCACGTCCACCCTGTTCCGGAAGCTGAAGGGCGACGAGACCGACCTGGCGGGCTACTGGTCATTGGACAACACCAGCGCGGACCTGACCGGCCGGGGCGCGAACGGGCGTCTCATCGGCGCACCCGGCTATGTCGCCTCCACCGCGCCCGTCGCGAACGAGGGGCCTCAGCTCACCAACGTCTACCAAGGTCCGCGGACCCGATTCCAGCGCCCGCTTTCCGGCAAGGCCGCGGTCGTCGAATACCCGGAGATGGAAACCCACGGGGACGGCACGCCCTACGCGGTGATGCGTCGTGCCTATTTCTTCGAAGACACCGCGCTCACGTTGTCCACCGGCTACGGCATGGGCGAGACGGATCTGGTGTACCTGGGCCAGGTCCAGACCCGGCCCACGCTGATCGGGTACATCGAGGGCGCGCCGCCGGTGCCCAGCGAGAACCTGTCCCGCCCGCTCTACGACAGCCCGTTCGGCTACAACTCCTATCAGGACGCGTCCACGGTCACCGTCCGGTCCGAGGAGAGCACGTCGGTCAAGTTCACGTCGTCGGACTACAAAACCGCGTTGAAAATGGAGATCGACACGAAAGCCGGGGTCGCCGCGAAATGGGCGGACAGCGCGTCCGTGCTGGCGTGGACGCATCTGCTCACCGCCGGTACCGGGAAGATCGGCGCCCGGCACAAGTCGAACCTGGAAATCGCCCGCCAGCGGGACGAAACGTACCTCTCCGCGTGGACCCGCACCACGACGGACACCTTGGGGCTGCGGGGAATGTGGGAACAGGCGCGGCCGGACCGGTCGGACTACCTCAACCCGGTGGTCGGCCGCCGCTACCAGCCGCTGAACCTCGGGTACGCCCTCGTCGAGTCGATGACGGCCGATCTGTACGCGATGCGGCTGCGCTCCACCGGGGCGATGGTCGGCAAGATGGTGCTGCCCGATCTGGACATCCCGCCGGACCGCAACATCATCACCTTCCAGATCGACCCGCGCTATGTGAAGAACGGGACGCTGGACGGGAAGGTCGGCCTGGTCAACGACCCCGACTTCCCGCGCGCCGACGTCGCCAGAGGCAGCTACTTCAAACCGGACGAGGCCTACCGGCTGGCCGCGAAGATAGCGAAGTCCGACGCGGCCATGCGGAGCAGGTACAACCAGTTCAAGGCGGCGAGCCTCGGCGAGAAAGGCAGCGCCGACCTGGACGGGATCAAGGACGAGCAGTTCTACGACTTCGGCAGGGACGTCCCGACCCGCGGCATCGCCAACCGGTACGTCTGGACGGCGTCCGGCGGCCTGCACACCGAAACCGAGCAGTTCTCCGCCACCCACGAACGCGTCTACACGGGATTCAGCGACTACACGCATCTGACCGGCCTCACCGGCGAGATCACCTTCACCGCCCAATACGGTCTGTACGGCGCGATCGACGCGTTGTTCGGCGGACACGTCAAAGTCCAGGTCGGCAAGTCGGAGAACGAGTCGCGAGGCTTCTCACTGGCGGTGACCTGCCCTGGCGATCCGATGCTGCAGGGCTACCACGCGGAGACCGGCTACACCCCGGATTACTGCCCCGGCAAGGTCGACGCCTACCGGTTCATGTCGATCTACCTGCCGCCTTCGGCGGACAATGGCGACACGTTCCACGATCAGGTGATCGACAAGGAATGGCTGACCTCCAGTAGCGACCCGGACGCGGTGGCCCTGCGCAACGTCCAGCTGACCGGGCAGGGCGCGTGGCGGCTGCTGCACCGCGTCACCTACGTCAGCCGGGTACCGCCGCAGTTCGACACCAATCCGGACCAGACGGTCTCCCACGAGCCCGCGCAGGTGATCGACCTGGCCGACAACCCGCTGCTGATCGAACTGGTCGAGGACGAGGTGCCCGCCGAGCACCCCTCCCCCGCAGACATCGGGAACGGGGTGGCGAACGTTCTGGCGCCGCTGGACGGCCACACGGCATCGAAACTCGGCGATCTCGTGCCGTGGTGGGCGGCGTTCCTCGCCGCGACCCGCCTCGCGAAGCCGGATCCCGCGAAAGTGGCGCTGTTGAACCGAATCCTGACCGACACGGTGGCGTACTTCCAAGCCGGATACGCCTCCGGTCTGCTGCCGCGGCCGGAAACGGGCGCCGCGGGCACCTCGTTCCGGTGACCGTGGACTTCGGAGAGTATGAGCGCATCGGTGCCTGTCGGGGCATGAGGTGGGTGCCAGGCCTCGTGATCCCGAGTACATAAACAACCTCACTCGCCCATTCGACACCACCAGCCACGACAACGGCGCCTAGAAACCCCCTACCCTCGGCTCAGCTGAGGAAACGCGACCTTCACACCTTCCCGCGGCCGAAGGCTCAAGGTAGCGGGAAGGTCTCCGAGCTGATTTCCCTCTCACTCCATTCCAAGTTACCCGGACCACGGACAACATGGGCTTCATAGGAGATGTGTTTGAGATCGGCGACGCACCGTCGGGTACGTCCACCGGGCGAGCGGCCGTTGCCCCGATTCCCTTGCGAATTAACGCATCCGAACGCCTCGGCCAGACCGGCTTGTGCCGCACCGGAACCTGGTGCGCCTTCGAGCACGACTGGCTTCATCACGCGTCCGGGAGCGCGGCCCGGGTGTGGTCCAGGTCGGAGAGCAGGGGTCGCCGAGTTGATCGACGCGGTCGAGGACGTCGTCGGCGGTGAAGACCAGGTCACTCGAGCGTCGGCACCGATCGACTTCCTCCCAGGTGATCGGCGTGGACACGACGGGTGGCGGTGTCCCATGCCTCCCAGCTATAGAAGCCACGGTCGGCGGTCAGCAACTCGTCCGGGCGCAAACGCGGGTAGAGACGCTGCGCCAGGGTGTTCTCCCCGACCGCATAGCCGCCGACCTCGCCCGCGGGGCGCGCGTGCGTGCCGCACTCGGCCAAAGCGACCGCACGATGTCGTGACCGACTCGACCCGCCAAGCTGTGATGATAATCATTACCGATTATCTGTTGATAACGATTATCGGGTGCGGTTAGGCTCCGGTGTCCTTCCACCACAGATCGATCGGCGCCCCCATGGTTGTTCGTTCGCGGCCGTCCGCGTCGCCCTCGGGCGTTCGCGACCGGCAGGCGGCACTTGCCCGGTCCCGGCTTCTGCACCGGGGGACGGTCACGGTCCTCGCTGTCGCGATCCTCGTGATGCTGGTCGTATCCGGTTCGGTGGGGACGGTCGAGGTCGGGCTCGCGGACGCGGCGCGGATCGTGGTCGGTCATCTGGTGCCGAACGTGCCGTGGATGTCGGACGGCAGCCTGACCGTGTTGCAGGACCAGGCGGTATGGCAGTTCCGGCTCCCTCGCGCGCTGCTGGCGGGGCTCGCCGGGGCGGGACTGGCGCTGGCCGGGGCGATCATGCAGGTGATCGTGCGCAACCCGCTCGCGGAGCCGTACCTGCTCGGTGTGTCGTCCGGCGCGGGTGTCGGCGCGGTTCTCGTGATCACCTTCGGTTCGGCCGCCGTGGGCGGGCTTCCCCTGGGCGCGGCGGCCTTCGCCGGGGCCTTGGTGGCCAGTGTGTGCGTCGCGCTGGTCGCCCGGCATCGCGGCATCCTGTCGCCGACCAGGATGATCCTTTCCGGTGTCGCCCTCGGTTCCCTGTTCAGCGCGATCACGAGCTATCTGACGCTGACCACTGAGGCGCAGAACGTCTTCAGCGTGCTGTTCTTCTTGCTCGGCAGCGTTTCCTCCGCCTCGATGGCTTCCTTGGCCGTGCCGGCGGTGGCGTTCGCGGCCGCCTGTGTCGTCGTCGGACTGCGGACCAGGGCCATGAACGCGCTGCTGAGCGGCGACGAATCCGCGACCGCACTGGGAGTCGACGTGAACCGGCTCCGTGCCGTGCTTCTCGTGACCGCCGCCCTCCTGACCGGGTCGATCGTGTCGGTCAGCGGCGGCATCGGTTTCGTCGGTCTCGTGATCCCGCATGTGGCGCGGATCCTCGTCGGCTCGGACCATCGCCGGATGCTGCCGGTCGCGGTACTCGGCGGCGCCCTGTTCCTCATAATCGCCGACCTGCTCTCACGCACGGTCGCGGCGCCTGGCGAAATACCGATCGGGATCCTCACCGCGGTCGTGGGCGCGCCGTTCTTCCTGTGGCTGATGCGCCGGGACACGGCCGCGCGGGCGGGGTTCGGCCGATGAAGGTCCATTTCCACGACGTCAGCGCCACGCTGGGCGGTGACCAGGTGCTGCGGAATGTGGACATCGAGGTCCGCTCCGGCCGTTTCCTCGGGCTCGTCGGCCCGAACGGCAGCGGCAAGTCGACCTTGCTGCGCACGCTTTACCGCGCCGTCGCGCCGTCATCGGGCCGCGTGCTGCTGGGCGAGCACGACGTGTGGCGCACCGACCGGCGGACCGTCGCCAGGGCGGTGGCGGTGATGACTCAGGAGACGTCGTCCGAGTTCGACCTGACGGTCCTCGACGTCGTGCTCCTGGGCCGGGTGCCCTTCCAGCGCGGATTCGGCCGCGACACCGAAGGCGACCTCGATCTCGCGTGGACCGCGCTCGACCGGGTCGGCGCCACCGACATCGCCGACCGGCCCATCGGACGGCTGTCGGGCGGGCAGCGGCAGCGGGTGATGCTGGCCCGAGCGCTGGCGGCGGACTCCCCCGTCCTCGTCCTCGACGAACCGACCAACCACCTCGACATCGCCTTTCAGCTGGAGCTCATGCGGATCGCGGCCGGGCTCGATCGCACCATCGTCGCCGCCCTGCACGACCTCAACCTCGCGGCCACCTACTGCGACGACATCGCGGTGCTCGACGCCGGCCGTGTCGTCGCCACCGGAACGCCGGACGCAGCGCTCGCCCCACGCGTCGTGGAAGACGTGTTCGGAGTCGCCGTCGATCAGCTCACCCATCCACGCGACGGCCGGCCGGTGCTGGTCTTCGGCCGTCATGCGGAGACCCGTTCACCTCTCGGCACACCCGGAAAAGAGAACCATGCTTAAAACCCTGTCCTTTGCCGCGTTCGGTGTCGGCATGTCGCTGATCGCGGGTTGCGGTACCTCGGTCACTCCGGCCGCTCCGTCGAACAACGCGAGCACGGCGGTCACCGTGTCCAACTGCGGCCGGGATGTCACCGTCAACGGCGTTCCCCGCGCCGCGGTCGGGCTCAGCCCGTCGCAGACGGAACTGTTGCTGCGGCTGGGTCTCGCGGGCTCGCTGGTCGGCCAAGCACAGACCGCCACCGCACCGCTCCCGGAAGACGTGGCCGGACAGGCCGCCGCCATCCCGGTGCTGAGCGAGTCGGGACCGCCGAGCCGGGAGAAGCTCCTGTCCGCGAAGCCGGACTTCGTCTTCTCCCCCACCACCTACGAGTTCACCGCCGAGAAGGGCTTCGCGAGCCTGGAGCAACTGCGGCAAAGCGGCGTCGCCGCCTATGTCGCCGCGGGCGGATGCGCCGAACGCCGCATGAACGGCACGGTCGAGGATCTCTTCACCGACCTGGAGAACCTCGGCAGGATCTTCGCCGTGCCGGACAAGGCGAAGGCACTGGTCGACCAAGGCCGGGCGGATCTGGCCGCCGTGGACAAGGCCATCACGGGCCGCCCCAAACCCACCGTCGCCCAGGTGTTCCTGGAAGGTGCCACCGTCACCGCGATCGGCGCGGGCATCGAGTACGACATCATCCGCAGGGCGGGCGGCGACAACGTGTTCTCACCGAAGGACCCGCAGTTCGCCAAGTTCTTCGCCGCGCAGATCACCCCCGAGGCGCTCGCCGAGAAGAATCCCGACGCGATCGTGTTCGCCGTCAACGGGGCCGCGCAGAAGCAGGCGAGCATCGATTACCTCACCCGTACTTTCCCCGCCATGACCGCCGTCCGCGAACAGCGCTTGATCGCGATCGACGCCGCCGACACCTATCCGGGCACCCTCGGGAACATCTCGGTGGTGCGGGAGATCGCGCAACGGCTCCACGCGGACGCGTTCACCCGGTGATCCATCGCAGGCTCCTGCGGCTGGCGGGTGTCGTCCTCGCTCCCGTCCTGCTGCTCGCGGTGCTGTCGATACTCGTGTCGGCCTGCTACGTCGGCGGAGCCGTCCTGACGGCATCCGTCCTCACCGATCTCACTCGCGGCGGGGGCTTCGCGACCGTGACACCCGCGATCGCGGCGTTGACCGGTGTCGTCGTGGTGCGCGCGATCCTGCTGTGGGCACGGGAGGTCGCCGCGGCCCGGTTCGGCATCGCCATCCGCACCAGGCTGCGCGGCGAGCTTCTGCGCCGCATCACCCTGCTGGGACCGGCCTGGACGCGGGGAGAGCGCGCGGGGGCGATCACGCACACGGTCGTCGACGGGGTCGAAGCCCTCGACGCCTACTACAGCCGTTATCTGCCGCAGCTGCTCGTGACCTGCCTGGTTCCGGCCGCCGTCGCCGGGTGGCTGTTCACCGTGTCCGTCCCCGCCGCCGCGATCCTCGCGACAGCGGTCCTGTGCGCCGTGGCCGTCCCCCGCTTCTGGGATGCCCGGCTGCTCCGGACGGGCCGAGCCCGGTGGAGCGCCTACGAGAAGCTGGCGGCCGACTATCTGGAGGCGACCCAGTCGATCGCCGTCCTCCGGCTCTTCGGTGCGGGCCGCCGGGCGGGCGAGGCACTCTCCCACCGCGGCGACCGCCTGCACCGGGTCACGATGGCCCAGCTGCGTGTCTCGCTGGTGGAAGCCGGAGTCAGCGCCCTGGCACTGCACCTCGGCCTCGCGGCCACGGTGGTCGTCGCGTGCGCCGGGATCGTCGGCGGTCAGGCGCCCGCGGCGTCGGTGTTCCTGTTCTTGTTGTGCGCCAGGGAATGCTTCCGCCCGGTGCTCGATCTGTCCGCCCACTGGCACGTCGGCTACCAAGGGCTGGGCGCGGTCGAGGGCATCGACGAGATCATGACGGCGCGTCCGCAGGTCGCCGACACCGGCACCCGCACCGAACCCGCTCGGCACGGGGCTCGGCTGCGGCTGCGGGACGTCGGATACCGCTACCCGAACGGCGCGGGCGTTTCCGGCATCAGCTTCGAATGCGCGCCGGGGAACACGACCGGGATCGTGGGCCCGTCGGGCGCCGGGAAGAGCACGATCGCCCGGCTTCTCGTCCGCGAGGCCGACCCGCAGCAGGGGACGATCGAACTCGACGGAACCCCGATCACCGGGTACACCCTCGCCGCTCTCCGCGCGAGCATCGGCGTCGTCGGCCAGCACACCTATCTTTTCCATGACACCGTGGAAGAGAACCTCCGGCTCGCCCGGCCCGGCGCCACGCACGACGAGATCCGCGCCGCCGCCCACGTCGCGGACGCGATCGAGTTCGTCGAAGCACTCCCCCACGGCTTCGCGACGGTCCTCACCGAGAACGGGAGCCAGTTGTCCGGCGGCCAGCGGCAACGCCTCGCCATCGCCAGGGCCGTGCTCGCCGCGCCTCCGGTGCTGCTGCTCGACGAAGCGACCTCGGCCTTGGACGTCGACACCGAGAAACGCGTCCTCACCCGGCTGGCGGAACACTGCGATGGCACCACCCGCGTCGTGATCGCCCACCGCGAGACCGCCCTGCGTGACGCCGGCGCGATCGTCACGATCGAGTCCGGCCGCGTCACCGGGCAGGCGGTCCACTCGTGAGCGGACCGCTCCGGCGGCTGCT
Source organism: Amycolatopsis sp. NPDC043887 (assembly GCF_056435665.1). NCBI lineage: Bacteria > Bacillati > Actinomycetota > Actinomycetes > Pseudonocardiales > Pseudonocardiaceae > Amycolatopsis > Amycolatopsis sp. NPDC043887. The sequence goes on along the minus strand of NZ_JBWKEB010000004.1, from coordinate 449,568 downwards.
GCCGGTCGTCGGCGAGCAGCGGGCCACGTTCGTCTGGACGGTCGCGAGCAACGCGGCCGTCCAGCTCGGTGCGCTGACGACGACCGTGCTCGGCACGTGGCTGGCCGGGCGGGCCGCGGCGACCAGCACCGCGCCACTGGCCATCGTCGCAACCGTCCTGTGCGGCCTGGCCGTGGTGACCGCGGCGATGACCTGGCGCGAGTCCTGGGTCTCCCACGATCTGGCCTACCGGCTGATCGGCACCTTGCGTGCCCGGGTGTTCGACCGGCTCCGCGTGAGCCTGCCCGACCGCCGGAAGCCACGCAGGAGCGGTGATCTCGTGTCCGTCGCCTTCGCCGACATCGACCGTCTCGAATGGCTCTACGCCCACACCGCGGCCCAAGCACTCACCTCGGCCATGATGGTCGCCGCCACCGCGACCCTGTCGCTGCTCGTCACGCCGTGGCTGCTGCTGGCGTGGGTACCGTTCGTCGTCGTGACCGCGGCGCTGCCGTGGCTGTCCGGCCGAGCGGGAACGCGGCAGGGCACCGAACTCACCGAGGCCGCCGCGACCCTCAACGCAGAACTCGTCGACACCGTCCGGGGACTCGGCGAACTCAGCAGTGCGGGAGCCCTGCACCGTCGCACCGCCGCCCTGGAGAAACGGACGAGTGCGCTGACCGCCGTGCAAACGAGGATCGGCTCCCGGGTCGGCTGGGAGCGCGCTGTCACGGACGCGGCTCTGGCGCTCAGCGCGATCGGCGCGCTCGCGGTCTGCGCGGCGAACCTCGACACGATCGACCGCGCGCTCGCACCGGTCGCCATGGTGCTGGCCACCGCGGCACTCGGCCCGATCGCACAGATTTCGGATCTGCTGCGCAACGTCGGCACGTTGCGCGCCGCCGGTACCAGGATCACCGAAATCCTCGACCGGGCACCGGCGGTCCAGGAGCCCCGCGCGCCCCGGCCCCTGCCGTCCCGTGATCGCGCGACCGGGCTCGTCTTCGATCACGTGTCCTTCGGTTACCGCGACGACGCTCCGCCGGTCCTGCGCGACGTGTCGTTCACCGTCCGCCCCGGCGAGAGGGTCGCCCTCACCGGGCCGTCCGGGGCGGGGAAGACCACGTGCGCGCTGCTCGCGACCCGGATGTGGGACCCCGACGCCGGCCGCATCACCCTGGACGGCGTCGACCTCACCGAGCTGACCGACGACGACCTCCGCCGCGCGATCAGCGCCGTTCCCCAGGAACCCGGCCTGCTCACCGGGACGATCGCCACCAACATCCGGCTCGGAAACCCGGATGCCGGCGACACCGAAGTCGAACGAGCCGCGCGGCGGGCGGGGATCCTCGACCCGGGAGCCGGATTCCCCGCCGGACTCGCCACCGTCGTCGGCGAATCCGGTGACGGACTGTCCGGTGGCCAGCGAGCACGAGTCGCCGTCGCCAGGGCGCTGCTGGTGAATCCCCGGATCCTCATCCTCGACGAGGCCACCGCCAACCTCGACCCCGAAGCCGACGAAGCCATCACCGCGGCCCTCGCGTCAGCCGGGAACGACATCGGTGTCCTCGTCATCGCCCACCGCCCCGCCACACTGGCCGGCTGCCACCGGGTAATCGCCTTGCGAGAAGGCGGACGCGGCGGCCGATCGTGAGACGTCACGCGGTTCCCGCCTCCGGCCGTCGCGAGATCATGGCCAATCTCGTTCGCGATCGGTCAAAGGCGGAGGGCTTCCTGTGGCAGGTTCAGCTCAGCGCGGCACTGGCCGGCTCAGCGTCATCGCGATCGCGACCTTCCTCCTCGTCGGGTTGATGCTGTTCTTCGGAGGTCCGGCGACCAGCGTTGCGGGGAAGGACGTCGCCTATATCTCCGGTGACGAGGCGAACGTCCGGCGATGCCCGTCAGTCGAAGGCGAGTCGACCGCGACATACCACCGGGGCCAGCAGCTGATCATCCTCAAGGCCGATGCCACCGGTGGCGAGTCGCATGGTTCGCGGCGATGGCTGGAGATCCGATACGGCGACGAAGTCCGTTACGCGCACTCGTATTTCGTCACCGAAAAGTCGGACTCGCGGGCAGAGACGCTCGAACTCCTGGTTTCCACGGCGGCCGTGCTGGTCGGTATCGCGATACTCGGTCTCACCGGCCGGCGACGAGGCCAGACCTGGGCGGCCATGAAAGAGAAACGACGGACTCCCTTCTCGCGGCAGGGCTGGTCGATGCGGCGGTGACCTTCGTTCTTTCCAGGTCTTTCTCAGCCGCCGAGCGCCTTCACGAGAACAGGTGGCGGAACTGCAGGCACAATTCTTCGAACTGAGGCATACTCTCGAAGGAACCCACGCGGCGGCCGCGCCACCTTTCGTGCCCGCCCGGCCCGCCGAGGAACAGCTTGGCAGTTCTCGGATCTTGCGCTTGGCTCTCCTGGCGACCGCGGTCGCGTGGATCCCGCGGCAGGCACGAACCTCCGGCAACTCCTTCCGCCGATGATCGGCTCACACCCAAGGGAGACGGCTGTACTGTCACTACCGAACTCCGGGACAGTTCTCCCGAACCCGAGAATCCGTGTCGCCGCCTACGTCATCCGCCCGAGACCACAGCCTGAACTCCTGATCTTCGAGCACATCGACGTCCCCGAAGCCGGACAACAAGTCCCTGCCGGAGGAGTGAACTCCAACGAAGACCTCCCGAAGGCAGTGCTGCGGGAAGTCCTTGAGGAAACAGGGTTGGCCGGCGTCACTGTCGTCAAGGCGCTGGCGACCGAGGACAAACCCCATCCAGAGACCGGACAACTCCGTCGCACCACTTACTTTCACCTGCTGGCGCCCAACGACACAGCCGATGACTGGATACACTGTGCCGGGGGAACCGGCAGCGACGCCGGCATGAGGTTCGCCTGCCGGTTCCAGCCGCTTCCCCTTCCGCGTCCGCTGACCGACGACCAGGACATCTGGCTCCGGCTGATGGATCCAGCACTGGCCACGCGGCCGCGATCAGGACGGCACCCAAGATGATCTACACCTGCCGGCTGGGCCGAAGTCTGCTGCGCCGGCGCCGACACGGCCCAAAAGACTCGACGGCGCCTTCAGTCAAGCGGTGCTCAGCAGGACGACAGGTACTTACCGCCCCCGATGAAAGGACAGCCCTGTGAAGGTCCTGGTAGTAGGCGGAACCGGGTTCATCGGACATCACATCGTGCGCGAACTACTGGCACGCGGGCACGACGTCACGGTCCTGGTCCGCACGCCACCCACGAATCTCCCCGCCGCGGTAACGGTCCGACTCGGCGACCTCACCGACCTGTCCGACGAACTACTCGACACGATCGTCGCCGGCCACACGGGCATCGTCATCGCATCGGCCGCCGCCGTCGCCGCACCGCGCGGCGCCGACATCGCCGTGTTCTTCCACGACACCAACGTCGCCCCCGTCGCGAGATTGCTCACCGCCGGATGCCGGGCACAATGCGACCGCGCTGTCATCCTCGGCAGTTTCTACGCCACCCTCCAGCGCGAACAGCCGGCACTCCGCCTGGCCGAACTCAACCCGTACATCGCCAGCAGAATCGAACAAGCCGAGCACGCACGCGCCGCGGTCAACACGGAAACGTCCGTGGCCGTTCTGGAACTCCCCTACGTCGCGGGCACAACCCCCGGCCGGCAATCACCTCTCGCGCCCATGCTGCACAGCCTGTCCATCGGTGACGCAGGCATCTTCGCCTACTCCGGCGCCACCGCCGTGGTCACCGTCACCCAAGTCGCGCGAGCCGCCGTCGCGGCACTGGACCGTCGCGCCAATGGCGACTATCCGATCGTCACCGCGAACCTCGCTTGGGCCGATCTCTTCACCCGCCTCGCAACCGCGAGCGGCCGCCCTCCCCAACGCGTCTGGAAGCTTCACTCACGCGTCATCGAACTCCTGATCCGCTTCGAAGGCATCCGCCGGCGCCGCCAAGGCTTCACCATCGGCTTCCATCCGGCACAGTGGAGCAAACTGCACGCCACCGCCATGATCCTCGACCCGGAAATCGCGCGAACCGAACTGGGCGTCGAGCCCGACGACCTCCACAACGCGCTCCAAGACTCCGCTCCGGACACTTCACCACGAGGTTGACCGCGGGACATCAGCTCAGCCGACGTCAGGACGGCCGGGCGCGTCACCCCTGCCGGCGAGCCTCGGCTGTACCGCGGAGGGCGGATCAACGGGAAGTGCCGCCGCAACCGGCGGTCGAATGACCGGTGACCATGGCCTCCGGACAGCGTCAACCCGTCGCCAGTGCCCGCCGCGACACACTGCCGGCGTGCACCGGTGCGATGAACACGCTGCGAGGCGGCGCCGGTCTCTCGTCATCCGGCAGGTCAAGGGCTTCCAAGCCGTCCTGCCACCGCACCCAGTCCTGGACGCACAAGCCCAGCCAGAACTCCACATCGTCGCAGTCGCGGCGGCGGCAACGGTTTCTGCTGCTATCGATCGTCATAGACCCAAGGAACCCTCCTCCCCCCATTCAGCTCCACACAGTACTGCGACGCCCCGGCCACCCGTTTCGCGACATGCCAACGGGTTGCTATCGAACGACGTCGTCCGGCCGAGTTCCCGGACGCGCGTCCAGGGGCACCGTGAGACAGGTGAGATCCGGTTCGACCTGCTCGGCTTGGGCGCCGGCTCGCCGCATCGCGCGGATCATCGCCGTGTTCGCGTCCTGGGCGATCGCGACGAGTGCCACGCTGTCGTCGGCGCGCGCGAGGGTGATCAGCCGGTCGAGCAAAGCCGTGCCGACGCGGCGGCCTTGCCACTGGTCCTCGACGAGGATGCCGACCTCCGCGCAGCGGCCGCTTCTCCGCAGCGTCGCCACCCCGGTGACCAGACCCGCCCGGGTTTCGGCGAGGAGGGTCCGAGTCCCCTTGTGCCCGAGCAGGCGCTCGATGCCGGTGGCCGGTCACGGCCGTACCGCCGGACGCGGCTCTCTTCGCTACACCGAGCGTGCATCTCGTCGATCGCCGCCCCGTCGCCGGGAGTGGCGGGACGGATCACCACGTCCGCGCCGACCGGCGGCTCCGGTGGCCCCGCGAGGCGGCGGTTGAGGGCGAGGACGGCCTCGTCAGGTGTGTCACGAAAGCCACTTCCGCGGTGCCGAAGGTGGCTTTCGCGACACGCCCCGACATCACGCCACGGTCTGCGTTCGGCTCGTTTGCTCGGCGATCCAGTCCCGGTACACCGTCACATCGGTCCAGATGCCCAGACCGCTGGCGCATTTCGGATCCGCGTCACCATCGCGGCTGGTGGCGCCGACCAGTTCCCACTCACCGGGCCTGCCCTTGATCTGCGGACCGCCGGAGTCGCCGTAGCAGCCCATCGCGTCCGGAGTGTCGGAACCGGTGCAGATCTCCTTGCCCGCGGCGATGGTGCGACAGTCCTCCGCCGGCCTGACCTTGGTGTCCAGTTCCTGGAGGATCTCCGGCGCGCCGCAGTTCTGGTCGGCGCAGTGCTCACCCCAGCCGAGGATCCGGGTCGCCGTTCCCGCGTCGCCCACGGCCTCGGCGATCTTGATCGGCTGCTCGGTCACCGGTTTGTCCAGCCGCACCAACGCGATGTCCTGGCCCAGCGGCTCCTTCCCGGTGAAGTCCGGATGCACGATGATCCGGCTGACCCCGGTCTCGGTGCCCCCGCTGGCGTGCTGCCGCGCCCCGATCCTGGTCCTGATCTGCCCCGGCTGCGCTCCCTGCACGCAGTGCGCCGCGGTCACCACCCAGTCCTCACTGATCAGCGAGCCGCCGCAGAAGTGCCTCCCGCCCTGCTGCAACGACACCATGAACGAGTAATCCTCGGTGGCGTCGTGCCCGCCGATGACGTAGGGCGTCGGCCCGTCAGCCGCCGCGGCGATCCCCGGTACCAGCACCGCTCCCGCCGTGGCCAACCCGATCATCAGTACGCCTGTTTTGCGAAGCATTATCGTGAACTCCCCGAAGACGACGAATTGCTGACAGTCGTCACGCTATGGGGTGATGATCACGACTGGATCGGCTCATCGGCCGGGTGCACATCGGCCGAATGGCCGACCCAGCGTGACGCCGCATCCGAGCAGCGACCCGATGAGTGGACACCTGTCGGCGAACTCGCCGATCGCCGCGGCGAGGCCGACGCACCGGCCGACCTCCGTCTTTTCCACGCGCGTCAGATGGACCACCGTCGGGGGGCCGGGATCTACCGGCGGACAGTGAGTCACCACTCCGGACTCGGCCCGGCGAGAGGACGCCGAACGGATCGTGCCCCACCTTGGCACCGCGGTGCCATCACACCCGGACAGTGGCCACCGGCCTTCGCCACCGGCGGCAGGTCAGCGGTGGAAACCCATTCACGACGGATCACGACTCCCTCATCCTGGGGACGCTGTTCCTTGCCCCCATGACCTTCGGTCGAAGCGACGGCTGCCTCGACGTCCACACAGGACTTGGCGAGTTCAGGAGCCACACCTGGCCTGATCGTCCTCGACGCTTCGCGTTCCACCGCCGTTGTCGGTCGATTTCACGGCGCCTCGCAATTCAGCCACGGTTCTCGATCCAGAACATCGCCAGGCTGATCACGGCGCCGCCGGCCGCCGTCGCCGCTCCGCGGACGAAACACCGCCGCACCAGTTCGCCGAATGGCAAGTCTTTTCGACCGGATCGCCGCGCCCGCCGTCGCGACCGTCGCTCTTCTGTCATTTCGCCGACGATTCGACGCTTCATTTGCTGGCTCCTCGAACATTGCCGCGTTCCTCCAGGGGAATACGATGCGATGACGGCCGGGTGCGCCATGCGCTTCGCGCTGCAGAAGTTCAAGTCGGTGCGGAGCTCGACTGCCGATTTCGTCGACCGGCTGTTGGCTCATCATCGCCGCGGAGTCACCGTACGGACGGACTCCGATGCCGATTCTCGGGGGCAAGACGAAACGGCGGAAAGGATTTCGCAGGCTGTCCTTCCAGTGATGATTCCAGGTGTGTGCAACTTGGCTGTCGAAGCCATGCTGAAGTTCGAAGAGCTCGCCGAGGACGACGGCGTGGAGTACGCCGTCTTCACCCTGTACCTCTTCTTCCTCGTCGCCTTGTCCTTCAGCTACGTGGCGGATCTGTACAGGATCACCTTGGCCGCGGGCGAATCGACCCGGGAGCTGACGGCCGAAGAAGCACATACTTTGTTTCGAGTCCGCAGTCGCCGGTGCGGGCGTCGCGAAGATCGCCGTGGAGATCGCTGAGGCCTTGCTCATCGACGAACTCGTCCAGCACCTCAGTGAACGAGGATGACGAACAGCCCCGACCTGGCTCCGACGACACCGAAGAGCACCTCGGCGCCCGGCTCACCCGTTCAGCAAAGATCGGGGACGACGAACGTGCTGTCTTCGACCTTGACGTGCCCGGCTTCGACGAGGTCGGCGGCACGGGCGAGAAACGCGGTGAGCGACGGCGCTTTCGGCTCGTCGAGCTCAGGGACGTTGGGACGGAACACGACCTGACCGCGGGTGCCACGTTCGCCGGGATCCAGGTCCAGGAAGTGGCAATCGCCCTGGAACGCGAGGAACGGCAGCCAGGATTCCGACCACACCGTCCACCGGTAGCAGGAAGGTTGCCCGACGGGCGTGGCCATGTCGCCGACCACGTCGGTCAGCATCCGGTGCATCTCGACGATCTCGTCGATGGTCAGGAAATGCTGGAAGTTGAGCGGGCCGTTCAACTCGTCGGGGTCGTCCTGGCCCGCCGACACGCTCAGCAGGGCGCACAGTTCGGGCGGCAGGACAAGCCCGGTCTCGGTGGCGAGCCGGTCGAGGTCGCGTTCGGTCGCGCCGGGCAGGAACGGCGCGGCGCCGGGTAGTTCCCGCTCGATCAGACTTCGTAACCGTGCGAACTCGCGGGCGGTCTGGTTCATGACGGCCAGTATTACGCAAGCACCGGTCTCTGCGGCCGCACGAACACCTGGATGACCTTGTTCGGGTCCGCCCAGTAGTCTCCAGCGGACAGTGCGACAGAGGGAGTTATCGTGGCCAGCCATTTCGAGGCGATCGGGATCGGCGTCACCAGTCAGGACGAGTTCGGGGAACTGGTGGTCTCCTCGATCAGCGCGGGCACGGCCCGGCAGATCGACAAGAAGACCAGCGAACATGTCTGGACCGACCCTTCCGGCGCCCGGCTGGTCGCGCAGGTTCGCAAGGGCGAGATCGACTTCCTTCTGCCCTGCCTGGCCGGCACGACGACGGCGGTACCGGTGCGCGACGTTCGCCTCGTCGACGCCGAGACCGCGATGCTCGACCTCCTCGACGGCGTCGCCGGGGAGATGATCTGCCCCATCGCGGTCGAGCTGGAAGACCGGGCGGTCCTCGCCAACGCCGGCGGGCGGCTCGAGTCCGGCTCCCTGGTGCTGGCGGCTCTCGCCGAAGACGTCACCGTGCACGCCGACGCCGATGCCTACGCGGCCTCCCAGGACGACGACGGACTGAAATTCGCAGCCGACCACTTCATCCCGTCCGGCACCTTCGCGCCCGAGGAGCCCTCGCCCGACTGGACGCCGTCCGCCCACGCGCTGTTCGCCTGCGAGGTCGTCGAGGCCGAAACTCCCGTGAATACGGTCACCGGCAAGGCATTTCATCGGATCCGGGTCCGCACCATCGCCGCGATCGAGCTCGACGTCGCCATCGCGGCCACCGAACTGGAGCAGCCGCCCGCACGCGGCAACATCGTGACGGGAACCTTCTTCCTGACCGGAAGGTTGGGACTACAGCCTGCCGACACCGAGGAAAAACGGCGCCGCTGGTTCCGGCGGTAGCCCTCGAGGGCGGGCGCTAGGCCGACCGTTCGCGGCGATAGTGACGAGCGGCCTTCGCCCGGTTGCCACAGGTTTCCATGGAGCACCATCGCCTGGTGCCGTTGCGGGTCGTGTCGTCGAAGTACAGCGTGCACACCGGATACGCCGAGCATCGCTTGATCCGTTCCGGGCGCGTGCGAAGCAGGGTCAAGTAGCCGTATGCCGCGAGCCATGCCGGTCGCCAGGCCGCTTCCTCGACCTCGACCACTTCTTCGGGGCCGCCTTGCCGCAGCTCCGGCCGCAAACGTCCGCGCGCCAGGACCTCGTTCAGCGCGCGTTCGGCGGAAACGCCGGGGCTTTCGAGCACCTCGCGCAGGACGGAACGCGTGTGACGCAACGGTTCCTCCGCTCCCGGCACATCCGGGAGGCCTCGCTCGGCCAGCCAGGCGCCCACCCCGCCGGGTTCGTCGAAGACGTCCCGCTGCTCACCACGGTCGGGCCACGTGGTGTTCAGCAGGTCCAGGGCGATCGGCTCGCCGACCAAGGGGCGTTGCAGCACAGCGTCATCCTACCCTCCGTCAGCCGCTTGACAGGTTAGGTCGCCCATGCTTACCTCTAACCGTTCAAACGTATTTAGACAGTTAGAGCAAGGAGCACCTGACATGCCCGAAGCAACCCGGTCCGCCGACGAGGTCTTTCACCGCACGGCGACCATCGACGGCCGCAGCGTGTTCTACCGGGAAGCCGGCGACCCCACCGCGCCCACCGTGCTGCTGCTGCACGGTTTCCCCACGTCGTCGCACATGTTCCGCACGTTGATCCCCGCGCTGGCCGACCGCTATCACGTCATCGCCCCCGACCACATCGGCTTCGGGTACTCGGACGCCCCGCCCGTCGATCGGTTCGACTATTCGTTCGAGAACCTGACCGCGATCACCATGGGGCTCATCGACGCGCTCGGCCTGGACCGTTTCGCCCTCTACATCCAGGACTACGGGGCACCCATCGGGCTCCGCATCGCGAGCCGTCATCCGGAGCGGGTCAGCGCACTGCTGGTGCAGTCCGGCAACGCCTACGTCGACGGCTTCACACCGTTCTGGGATGTGCTGTTCGCGCACGCCAAGGACCGCGAAACCCACGAAGAAGCCGTGCGCGAACTCCTGGAGCCCGCGGCGACCCGCTGGCAGTACACCCACGGTGTCCCCGCCGACCGGCTGGACCGGCTCACCCCGGACACCTGGACCCTCGACCAGGCCCTGCTCGACCGCCCCGGCAACAAGGAGGTGCAACTGCAGCTGTTCTGGGACTACCAGTTCAATCTCGACGTCTACCCGGCCTTCCAGCAGTACTTCCGCGACCACCGTCCGCCGACGCTCATCACCTGGGGCGAGCACGACGAGATCTTCGGCGCCGACGGAGCCCGCGCGTTCCTTCGAGACCTGCCCGACGCCGAACTGCACCTTCTCGACGCCGGGCATTTCGCCCTCGAAACGCACGGCCCGGAGATCGCCACCCTGATCCGGGACTTCCTCGACCGCACCTCGCGCTGACCGCCCGGCGCCGCCGTATCCTCAAGGCGAGGCGGAGGTGGGAAGTGACGGACGAACAGCTGCTCATCGAATTCGCGCTGACCCGCATGGACCATCCCGAACTCGACCTCGAGGAAGTGGCGACGCTGACCGTCCGGCGCCTTGGTGAGGACCGGATGCTGGACTTCGCCGGACGCACCCTCGTCAGCCGCGGCGAACTACGCGGAGCCGCGTTCCCGGCCGCGGTCGAACACGTGCTCCGCGTGGTCCTCACCTTGCGCGGCCCGGACGACTGACCGGCAGGTCAGGAGATCTTGCGCCGGTAGGTGATCGTGGCGAAGAAGTACGCGACGACGAGAAGACCGGCACACCAGGCCAGAGCGATCCAGATGCCGTCGCCGACCGGTTGCCGGCCGAACAGGGCACGGATGGCGTTGACGATCGACGTCACCGGCTGATGCTCCGCGAAGGCGCGCACGGGGCCCGGCATGGTGGCGGTGGGCACGAACGCCGAGCTGAGGAAGGGCAGGAAGATGAGCGGGTAGGAGAACGCGCTCGCCCCGTCGACGGATTTCGCGGACAGGCCGGGGATGACGGCCAGCCACGTCAGCGCCAGGGTGAACAGCAGCAGGATGCCGGCGACCGCGAACCAGGTCAGCACACCCGCCCCCGAACGGAAGCCCATGAGCAGGGCGACGCCCACGACGATGACCAGCGAGAGCAGATTGGCGGCCAGCGAGGTCAGTACGTGCGCCCACAACACGCCCGAGCGCGCGATGGGCAGCGATGGGAATCGCTCGAAGATCCCGCTCTTCATATCGGTGAAGAGCCGGAGCGCGGTGTAGGCGACACCCGACGCGACCGTGATCAGCAGGATGCCGGGCAGCATGTGGTTCACATACGAATCCGTCCCCGTTTCGATCGCGCCGCCGAAGACGTAGACGAACATCAGCATCATGGCGACCGGCATCATCGCGGTCGTGATGATGGTGTCCATGCTCCACGTGACATGTTTCATCGAGCGTCCCAACAGGACGGTCGTGTCACCGAAGAAATGTTCGCTCATCGTCTTCTCCCCTACTTGCCCGCGCCGACGATGGCCAGGAAGACGTCCTCGAGAGACGGCTGTTTCTCGACGTATTCGACCTCGGCGGGCGGGAGCAGCCGCTTCAGTTCGGCGAGCGTGCCGTTCACGATGATCCGTCCTTTGTGGAGGATCGCGATCCGGTCGGCGAGCTGTTCGGCCTCGTCCAGGAAGATCACCGGCGGATTCCCGATGAGGCTCATGGCGATGTCCAGCCGACGGCGCATCCCGCCCGAATACGTCGACACCTTCCGCGTGCCCGCGTCGGTCAGCGAAAACCGGGCCAGCAGATCGTCCGCGATCTTGCCTGATGCTTTCCCGCACGTTCGCCGGTCGCGTGGCGACATCCCAGCCATCGACACTCGCCTTCCCCGCGTCCGCCTTGAGCAACGTGGACAGGATTCTCACGACGGTGGTCTTGCCGGCCCCGCTGGAGCCGAGAAGGGCGAAGATGCTACCCCTCGCCACCTCGAAATCCACGCCCCGTAAGACATGCAGGGCCCACACCGAACCGCCCCGAGAGCGGTACTAGGCCTTACTTCCCGGCCATGCCGGATCGCCCGTCGAGGGACTCCTGATAGACGTCCGCGTAAGTGGGTGTGTCCTTGATCAGCTCGTCACAGAAGGCGGCGACGTCTTCACCGATGAGCTCCAGCACTCCCTTTCCGGACGCGGCTCCTTCCTCGAAGAAGTCCACGATCCCGGGCAGCAGGGGCCCGTCGGCCAGGTCGACCGGTCCCACCTTGAAAAGGTACTTCTGCATCTCCTTGTAGACGATCCGATAGTCCGGCGGGAGCGCCTTGACCCGCGCCACGTGCGCACGCCACTGCTTCTTGCCCTCGATGATGTCCTGGATGCCCACGTCAGCCTCCCAGCTGCTTCAGTTTCCTGGCGACGTTCCTGTTCAGCTGCTGACGCCAGCGGTCGCGATAGCCACGGCCACGCTCCCCGCCTGCCAGCGCCGCGCAGAAGCCCTCGATGTCGTCACCCAGCACCTCGCGCGCACTCTGCCCGTCCGCCGCCGTTTCCTCGAGCAACCCCAACGCGCCATCGAGGATCGGCATCAGATTCCGGCCGGTGAAGTCCGAATAGGACGAAAGATGCCCGGCGATCTGTTCCCACGCCGCCCGATGGTCGGCGGGCAAGGCCCCGACCCGGACCTCGAAGGCCTTCCATTCCCTGGTGAGATCGCCGCCCGTGATGGTGTCCCAGAACTTCATTTCCCGCCCTCCTTGAGCTTGTCGATCCGCGACGTGACGTACTCCCACTTCGCCCAGAACCTCGCGAGCTCCTCGCGCCCCGCGTCGTTGAGCGCGTAGAACTTACGCGGCGGCCCCTGCTCGGACGGCCGTTTCGTCACCTGGACCAGTCCGTTCTTCTCCAGCCGCAACAGGATCGCGTACACCGTCCCCTCGACCACTTCCGCGAAACCGAGCTCGTTCAACCGGCGCGTGATGGCGTACCCGTAGGTCTCCTCACCACCGACGATCTCCAGCACGCAACCCTCGAGCGTGCCCTTCAGCATCTCGGTCAGACCGTCCATCGCGCCCCTCTTCGACTCCCAGTAGTCAGTGTCACTGACTACCACTACAAAGTATCACAGAGTACTGGGGTCGCGGCGGAAGGCGGCCCTATAGTCACCGGGCCGCCTTCCCGTGTGCTTCGCGAAAAGCGCCGCGAACGTCCCCGGATCCCGATACCCGACGGCGGCGCAGATTCCGGCGACCGTCCGATCCGTCGTTTCGAGGAGATGCCGGGCGCGCCGGACACGTGAGGAATGCAGGTATTCGAGCGGCGTCTGTCCGGCCTCCTCCGCGAAGCGCCGCAGCAACGTCCGGGTGCTGACGTTGAAACGTCCGGCCAAGGCGGCGAGGTCGTAACGAACGGTCAGGTTCTGGTCCAGCCATCGCATGACCCGACGGGAAAACGCGTTGCCGGGCTGCGGCAGGAGGCGCGTGTCGACGTACGGCGTCTGCGACGACCGCGCGTCGTCCACCAGTGCCACCCGTGCCGTCGTCCGTGCCACTTCGGCGCCGCTGTGCTCACGGATCAGTTCGAGCGCGAAGTCGTACATGGCGCTGAACGCCGCCGTCGTAGTGACTCCCCTGTCGGTCACGACGAGACGCTCGGGCCGGACTTCGGTTTCGGGGCACCGCTGAGCCAGTTCGTCCGCGAAGAGCCATGAGGTGGTGGCGCGGCGATGGTCGAGCAGCCCGGCCGCGGCCAGCAGGAACGCGCCGACGCAGAGCGAGACGACGACGTCGCCCGCGGCGGCGTGCGACCGGATCGCTTCGATCTCCGGTGCGAGGTTCGCGATCTTCGCGTCGATGTCCTGTCCCGGCGTGAGCTCGAATCCCGGGACGACGAGGACGTCGACTTCACGCAGCGGCGAGACGGTCACCACGACACCGCCCGACGCCGAGACCCTGCGACGAGGGGAAACGACGAAAACCTCATATCCGGCGTGGTCCGGACCCGCGACGTGCGTGGCCATCGTCAGGAGATCGGGAACACCGAACACCTCGGACGCGAAGCAGCCAGGGTAGGCGAGGACTCCCACTCGCAGCATGTGGCGAGATTACCCCGATATCCGGCGATCTGGCCTATCCCTCCGAAGACCGCGCCGGTCGAAGCTTTCGCCATGCGTGGACACCTGGACGATGCCATCACCGACTTCTCACACCGGCTCGTGGAGGTGGACGGCGTGACGAAGACCGTTCACGTCGCGGGATCCGGGCCCGGAGTGGTACTGATGCCGGAAATGCCCGGCATCAGTCCTGACGTCCTTCGGTTCGCGCGGTGGGCGCGAGACGCCGGCTTCACCGTCTACGTTCCCTCGCTCTTCGGGCGCGACGGCGCCTATCCCATCGCGGAGGCGGGCGAGGAGGTGGTCCGCCGCGCTTGTGTCAGCGCCGAATTCCGCGCGTTCGCCGGAGGCGGCACCAGCCCCGTCACGCGGTGGCTGCGGGGGCTCGCGCGGATCGCCCACGCCGAATGCGGCGGTCCCGGGGTCGGCGCGATCGGCCTGTGCTTCACCGGCAACTTCGCCCTCACCATGGCGCTCGAACCCGCCGTCATCGCCCCCGTGGTCAACCACCCTTCGCTACCCCTGGACGACCCGGGCGCGCTCGAACTCGCCGAAGAGGACGCGATCGAGGTCCGGGACCGGATCGCGCGCGACGGCCTGAAGGTGCTCGCCTATCGCTTCGACGGCGACCGCTGGTGCACCGGACAGCGGTTCGCCGCCTACCGGGCACTCCTCGGTGACGCTTTCGACGGCCGGGTGCTGCCGGACAGCGCCGCGAACACCGACCCTCCCCCGTTTTTCCGTGACCTGGTGGGCACGCCGCACAGCGTCGTCACCGCCCATTTCGTCGACTCCGCCGGGAATCCCACACTGCGCGCGAGGGACGAGATCCTCGCCTTCCTCGCCGACCGGCTGACGACCCGGTAGAACGGTGAGGCGACGAGATCGGCCGAGAGGAGAACGCCATGTCCGAGCCGCGCCGAGCCCACGTCTCCGACCACAGCGCGATCGTCGACCGAGTCCAGCGGTGGTGGGGCGACTCGCACACCCCCGCCCAGGCCCGCGAACTTTCCCTGCTTGTCCCCAAGCTGTTCCTGCAGTTCTTCTCCGGCACGAGCCTGGTCTTGGAGGACGAAACCGGAATCAGGGCGTTCCTCGTCGGCTTCCACTCCCCCGACGACGACGCCGGGGCGTACATCCATTTCGTGGGTGTGGACCCCGAACTTCGCGGGCAGGGGACGGCCCGCCGCCTGTACACGACATTCTTCCAGCGCGCCGCCGAGGCGGGCCGCACGGAAGTCCGTGCGATCACCTCGCCGGGGAACGCCGGATCCATCGCCTTTCATCGCGCCATGGGGTTCACCCTCGAACCAGGGGATCGAGAGGTCGGCGGTCTCCCCGTGCACAGCGACTACGACGGTCCCGGCCAGGACAGGGTTTGCTTCTTCAGGAGAATCGCCTAGAACAGACTTACAGGACAGCGCCTAGCCGTAGATGGAGGCCGCCCATTCCGGATGGTCGATGAACGGGTTGCGGTTGTGCTGGAACTGGTCGTGGATGACCTGGTTACGGCGCTGCTCGGTGGCGTCGGGCGGGTCCTGGGTGTGCCAGCTCAGCAGGACCGAGATCCGGCCGATGTGGGGTTTGGACCCGTTGTCGACGGCGTCGTTGGGTTCGAGGTCGGGGAAACCGTCGGTGCCGTCGTACCGGACGCCCATGTACAGGATCATGCGGGCCACGTCGCCCTTGACCGCGTCGCGCGGCTCGAACGAGTCGTCATCGGTCAGGCTCCCGGGCGCTTCCTCGACCGGAGAACCACCGGCGTCGAAGTCCTTGCTCCCGCGCGTGCTGTTGACCGACGCGTCTTCCGCGCGCAGGTGGTGCAAGTCGGTACCGGGCCCGACCGCCGTGCCGAAGTCACCGTGCGACTTGGCCCAGACGTGTTCCCGGTTCCAGTCGTCGACTCCCCCGCCGTTGGCCGTCTTCGCCTGCGAGCGGCCGCTGTAGAGCAGTACGACGTTCGCCTTGTCGGCCGGATCCTCGTCGGCGGCCCTGATCCCGTCCCACACCTGTTCGTACGTCAGCTTGGTGTTGGTACTGATGATCTTGTGCAACGCCGCCTTGAGCTCGGGGCCGGTCTTGCCGAGTGCGTCCTGGTAGTAGTCGTCACCGGACGGACCCGCGAGGGTCGGCGACGCGAAGGCGATCCCCGCCGCGACACCGAGCGCGAGTACGACAGAGATTCGGCGGGCTGGCCGCATGGACAGTTCCTCTCCCCAGAGGCGCCGGCCCGGATCGTCGTCTGCTCCGCCACAACCCCGGCAACGCACTAGTCGTACAGTTGGAAAAATACTGTCATGAGTGTCAAGGGGCGACACCAGGTGACATCCGCGGTCGGCCACGCGACAATCGTCGTCCTGACTCACTGGAGGGCCCTGTGGCTGAGCTGAGCGAGCAGATCCGCGACTGGGTCGCGGCACCGAGGTTCTGGCACCTGGCCACGGTGAACCTGGACGGTTCCCCCCAGGTTTCCGCCATGTGGATCGACCTCGAAGGCGACCACATCGTGTTCAACACCGCCGTCGGCCGGGTAAAGGAGGAGAACCTGCGCCGCGAGCCTCGGGTGTCGTTGTCCTGCCTGGACAACGAGAATCCCTACGACCGGGTCGTGATCCACGGCCGGGTCGTCGAGTTCGTCGAAGGCGTCGAGGCGGATCGGTGCATCGACCGGCTGGCGAAGAAGTACGTCGGAACCGACCGTTTCGAATGGCGGGTCCCGGAAGAACGGCGGGTCAAGGTCCTCGTCGAGCCGACCCGCGCTCGCCATGTCGTCGGCGTCGAACCTTTCCGGCGCGGACATCAGCCGTAGGACACCCGGTCACGACGCAGTTCTGTCCATTTCGGACACACAGTCGCCGGAACTCCGCGAACGAAACGGTGCTCTCGCGAGTGACGTCGTTCTCGATCGTCACGGTAGCCTTGGTCGCGTCGAGCAGGACGTTGAGGTCATGGTCGACCTCCGGCCGGAAAGATATCGCTTCGAGACCCGAACGGCGCAACCGAGGGAATGGCCCACTACGTCCACGTCACATGAGATGGATCGCGGTGTGCCTTCTACTGGTCGTGGCGGGATGCGGTGTGGGCACGGGCAAAGGACAGGTGGAGCTCGAGACCTTCACGGCACTCGGCTCAGCCCGCGGGCTGGCGGGCTTGGAACCCGCGGAGCTGGGAACGGCCGACGCACAGGATCTCCAGCGAACCCTGGAGCGCGCCAAGATCTCGAACCTGGACGAAGTCCGTGCCGCCTTGTCGTTCGCGTCGCCGGCCGACCGGCGCGGCTTCGCCTTCGTCGTGCCCGGTTGCGCCGAGGACGGCGCGGAACTGACCGTCGAAGGCGATACGTTGAACGTCAACCTCACCGGCGGGGAAAACGTCAACTGCGCTACGGCGAACTACTTCCTCACCGTTTTTTCCGTCGAACGTGACTCGATCCCGGCGACACCGAAGTTGTCGACGATGCGCCGTTAGCCCGTGTCCTGTGAGCCTGTTCGAGGATGATGACGCGATGGCGAGTTCGGCCTGAAAGCAGGCGGCGCTTCTGGCGTAGGCCTCGGCATCGAAGCCGGGCGGTCCGGTCATCGCGTTGCCGCAAGAACTTTGGCGCGCCGGCAAGCTGGAGCTTGCCCATGGCGTGCAACAGTCCTTGCGGGTGATTCGGATGGCTACCGCCGGATTGGGGCAATTCCTGGCGGAGATCGAGTCTCGTGGTGCGAAAGACTCGTACGGCTATGGCCGCACGGCCAACTGGTTCGCCGATATGGCGGGGTTGTCGGTCGGTGAAGCGCGTGCGGTGGTGAACCGGGCCGTCGCGGTGAACCCCACCCGCGCGTTGGACGGCACCGAGGTTCCGCCTGTGGCTCCCGCGACCGCCGTAATGGCGGCAGAGGGGTTGGTCGGGATGAGCGGATCGAGCAGATCCTGGAGATCTTGAAGAAACTCCCCGCCGACACCTCTGCTGAGGACCGTGCCAGTGCGGAGAAAGTCCTGGCCGACCTCGCCCGGGATGCCGGTCCCGTCAGCTCGCCGAGGCCGAAGCGAACCTGCTGGGCTGGCTGGACCCCGACGGCAACGAACCGAAGGATCCCGAGCCCAAGGAGCCGCGCCAGGAAATCACCCTGGAGCGCCGCAAGGACGGGTTCTGGAAGCTGACCGGGCTGCTCGATGACGAGACCGGTGCCCGCACCGCCGCCGCGTTGGAGGCGTATGCCCAGCCGCGGCCGGTGGACGAGTTCGGGCAAGCCGATCTGCGAATGAAATGCGAACGCCTGGGAGACGCCTGGGCCGACATCCTCGACCTCGCCATCGCCTGCCCCGACCAACCCGGCACCAGCGGCTACCGCACGTTGCTGCACGTCACCATCGGACTCGACGAACTGAAATCCGGCCTCGGCACCGCGTGCCTCGATTTCGTCGGGACGATGACCGCGCGGGAAGCCCGGCTGGCTGCCTGCGATTGCCTGATGTTGCCGGTCGTGATGAGCGCCGCGGGCGAACCCTTGGATGTGGGGCGGCTCAGACGCTTCGTCACCCCAGGCCAGCGGCGTGCGTTGAACATCCGCGATGGGGGCTGTGCGTTCCCCGGCGTTCTGTCATCGGAAGCCGAAGAACTGCCACGCACACCACATTCATCACTGGGCAGACGGAGGACCCACCGATCTCCGGAATCTGGTGCTGCTGTGCGGTTTCCATCACCGGCTGATTCATCACGGTGACTGGGAAGTCCGCATGGCCGCCGACGACCCACCGGAGTTCATCCCACCCCAATACCGCGATCCGTTCCGAAACCTCGGCGCAATACCTCCACCACGTCTGACCACCGAGGAGGCCGCCAGTCGCACCGGCGACGGCCCTCTCGCCCCATCACCGTCATCCTGGAACCTCAATCCGCGTCCTGATACGCCACGGTGGAATCAGGCAGGACAAGGGCGGTGTGCTCGGGTCGCCCGCCGTCCGGCGGCAAGGTGCTGAGACCACGGAGCCGGCTGTCCCGTCGCGCGAGGGCTTCGGCGGTGACCGGGAAGAGTGCCGCGTCGCCGACGCCTACCTGCGCCTGGTTCAGTTCGACGAATTCCCGCGTTTCCCTTTCGTAGGCGTCGAAAGCCCCGGTGGTGGCGAGCGACCTCGCCAGCATGTAGGCACCGACGAGCGCGAGGCTGGTGCCTTGTCCTGTCAGGAAAGACGGCGCGTAGGCGGCATCGCCGACCAACCCGACGCGGCCGCTGGACCAGCGTGGCTGGTGGATCTGGCTGACGGTGTCGAAGAACAGGTCGTCCGCGTCGCGCATGGCGCCGAGCATGGCCGGGATTTCCCAGCCGTCGCGGGCGAAGGTCGTCGCGATGAGGTCTCGCCACGCTTGGGGATCGCGGAGGATCTCGTACGGCGGTTCGGGACGGGCGGCGACCAGGAAACCGTGGAGCTGGTCGCTTCCCTTGACCGCGTACAGCGCCGCCCCTCGGCCGGGCGCGTTCCAGAGCACACCTTCCCGCGACAGGCCGAATTCGTTGGGCATGGTGAAGCCGGCGAAGCAGTATCCCAAATAGCGGCGATAGTGCTGCTCGGGACCGAAAACGAGTTCCCTGGTGCGAGAGTGCAGTCCGTCGGCTCCCACCACCAGGTCGAAACCGCGCCGCGCTCCACTGCGGAAGGTGACATCGACACCGTCCTCGTGCTCGCTGAGCGTCTCGATCGAGTCGCCGAAGACGTACTCCACGTCGTCGCGCGTGGCTCCGTACAGGATTTCCGCCAGATCGCCGCGTCGCACCTCGACGTCGCGCCCTTCGACCCCGCCGGTCACCGTCTCCGGATGTACCGACGCCACCTCGCCGCCGTCGGCGCCGACGAAGGTCAGCAAACGGGTCTCGATATGCGCTTCTTGAAGCTGTGGCAGGATTCCCATGCGGCTGGCCACCTCCAAGGCGGTGCCGCGGACGTCGATCGGATATCCGCCGCCGCGCAGTCCGCCCGCCTTTTCCACCACCGTCACGGAAAATCCGTGACGTCGCAGCCAGAACGCGACGGCGGGGCCTGCGATGCTCGCTCCAGAGACCAGAACAGTGCCTTTCACGGTGTTCATTTCCTTTCTCCGTTTCCGTCAGAGAGAAGCCAGTGACGGGGTTTTGGTGCTGGAGCGCGACTTTCGCACCAGCATGACGACGAGGACGGCGGCGATCGCGAAGGCGACGGACGCGATGGTGACGTAGGTGAAGACACCCGTTCCCGAGTTCACCGTCTCGCCGCCGACGGACACGGCTGTCGACTTGAGCACCGCGGCGCCCACGAAGTCCAGCACCACCGATCCGATCGCGACGACGACCATGACCAGGCTGGAGACGATGCCCTGCCGTTCGGCCGGCGCGAGGCCGCCCGCCAGGTTGAAGCCGGAGGTCCCCAGCGCGCCGACCGTGAAACCCAGCAGGAAAGCGAAGAACACCGCGACGGGGAACTGCGAAACACCGACGAACATCCCGAGGGTGGCCACGGTTCCGAGCGCGATTCCGCCGGCCAGGGTCATCGCCGGCCCGACTCGGGTGGCGAGCATCCCGGCCACCGGGCCGCCGATCATGACGCCGATACCGGGTGCCGCGAGAAGCAGCGCCAGCGTTCCCTGACCTGCCAGGCCGTACCCGAGCCCTTGGTCCGCTGAGACATCGCTGACCAGCGGGATGAGCTGGAGCATGCTCTGGTACGAACCGGTGCCGAGGACGAGCACCAGCAACGTGAGCGCCAAAGGCGCACCGATAAGCCGGACGTCGATCAGCGAATCGGGCTTCCGGCTCGAGACGAGGAACCACCTGGACAAGGCCGCGGCACCGCCGGCGAGCAGGACCACCGGGCCGAGTCCGAGCCAGCCGAACTCCGAGCCGAGGCTGACGTAGCCGAGCACTCCGGCAAGGCCACCGCCGAGGAGCAGCGCCCCTCCGGCGTCGATCCTGCCCGGGGTCTTGAGCACGGATTCGGAAAGGACGGCGCGGACGCAGATCGCCATCGCGATCGCGACGACGGCCGACACGAGGAACAAGATCTGAAAACCGAACTCCGCGGCCAGTTTCTCGGTGAGGAAACGGGAACCGATGTTGAGCACCGCGGACCCGGAGGTCACGATGCCCACCACGATCATGGCGATCCGCGGTGCGCAGATCTCACGGACGATCGCGACCGAAAGGAACAAGGCGGCCACGGCCGCCCCTTGCAACAGGCGCCCGGGCACGAAGACCCAGAGACTTGGTGCGACCGCGCAGACGAGCGCGCCCGCGCAGCTGAGCAGCAAGGTCAGCACGAGCACCTTGCGTTTGCCGTGCACGTCGGCGCTCTTGCCGAGCAACGGCGCCCACATCACGCCCGCCAGCATGGCGCTGGCGTTGAGCCAGGCCGTCTGATCGGTGCCGAAGTGGTCGAGCATCTCCGGAAGGACGAGCAGCGGTGCGGTGATGGCCGTGTCGACCATGAAGTTGACGAGCACCAGCACCGCCACGAGGCCGATGAGCCGTCCGTTCCATCTTGTGTGTGGTCCTGCGCCGATCCTGCTCTCCTGCATGAAGGACTCCTTGTGCGGGATTCAGGGAAAGGCGGATCCCCCGCCTCAAAAACTACACTACACGGTGCAGTTTTCTGTGGCTGAGAATACGATGAGAACATGGCGACCCCGAGAGCTACCGCACGGACACCGGGCCGTCGGCTGCAGGCCGAGACCAAACGAACGGCGATCCTTGACGCCGCCGAGGCGTTGTTCGTGTCGGACGGCTACGAACTCACCAGCGTCGACGCGATCTCGGCACGGGCCGGAGTGTCCAAACGCACCGTCTACGACCACTTCGGTGACAAGCAGACCCTCTTCCGCGGCGTGCTCGGCCGCGCCAACGAAGCCGTGGTCGCGACCGTGCGCAAGGCGATCGACGAAGAACTCTCCGACGACCGCGACGTCCGCGACGCCTTGCTCGGTTTCGCGCGGCGGGTGACGACGGGGATGTTCCCGACTTCGGACTACGCGACGTTCCGGCGGTTGAGTTCGCAGGCCCCGGTGGCGCCTCGACTGCCTGAAGCGGCACGGGACGAACCCGAACGGATGATGGAGGAACGGTTCGCGAAGTTCGCGGTGGACGGCAAGCTCCGGCTGAC
The DNA here is from genome assembly GCF_056435665.1 of Amycolatopsis sp. NPDC043887. NCBI lineage: Bacteria > Bacillati > Actinomycetota > Actinomycetes > Pseudonocardiales > Pseudonocardiaceae > Amycolatopsis > Amycolatopsis sp. NPDC043887. Next base: position 427,506 of record NZ_JBWKEB010000004.1, on the reverse strand, counting down.
CGACCCGCGGCGCGCCATGCAGCACTTCGTCGCCCTGACCATGCGTCTGGTCCTCGACGTGACCGACGAGGACCAGACGGGCGCAGTGGGCGAGCCGGAGGTCCTCGCGATCCTCGCCGACGGGGTGGACGTGTTCCTGCGCGCCTACGGCTGACGTCCTGTCACCCTTGAGAGCTACGCGCAGGTGCACTCCGCATGGTGACGATTCCCGGCCGCGTGATCCGTAGCGTGCCGGGTGAATCGTTCCCCTGTACCAGGAGTTCACCATGTCCCGTAAGGCATCCGCTCTGATCGCACTGTGCTGCGCCGTCGCAGGCGTGGCACTGTCGGCCTGCGACGAAGCCACGGAAGCGGAACCGGAGGCGCCCGCGAGCAGCAGCGCCGCCACACAGGATCGAGCCGCGTTCACCGGAACGCAGAAGATCAAGGTCGGCGAGCGTGCGGTGAACGTTTCGTGCGCCGGTGAGCCGGCCGATGGGCGGCCGGTCGTCGTCCTGCTGCACGGCGGGGGCGACGACGTCACAAAGCTGGCCGGACTCCAGAACACGCTGGCCGCGCGGCGACCGGGAGATACCAGACCGGGCCGAACAGCCGCCGCCACTGCTCCGAGACCCGCCGAAGGGAGACCACGAAGCGGATCTTATTCCGAACGGGTGAATCGCCCGTATGCCACTCGACCGGATCAGCGTGATGTTACGGACGTAACATGACAATGTGACTGGTGAACCTCGCGATCGCGGCTGGCTGGTGATCAGCGTGTCCACCGCCGCCGCCCCGGACTCGCTGCGTGTCCAGGTCTGGCGCAAACTCCGCTCCCTCGGCGCCCTTTACCTGCAGCAATCGGTGTGCCTGCTCCCCGCGCGAGCGGAGGTGGCGCGGGAGGTACTGCGTCTCGTCGACCGGGTCCGCCGTCAAGGCGGGACGGCGCGCGTGCTGCCGATGGAGTTCACCGACCCAGCCGAGGAACAGGCGGTGATCGCCGAACTGAACGAGGCCCGCGACGCCGAGTACGCCGAAGTCCTCGATCGGCTTCCCGAGCTGCGGCGGGAACTCGCGGACGAACAGGCCCGCGGCAACGCCACCTACGCGGAAGTCGAAGAATCCGAAGCCGACTTGAACCGGTTCCGCGGCTGGCTCGGCAAGATCACCGCCCGCGACTATTTCGCCGCTCCGGGCGGTCAGGCGGCCCGCGACTCCGTCGAACAGGCCGCGGTCGAACTCGCCGCCTTCGAGGAAGCCGCTCTGCGCGCCGAAGCCCCCGCACCTGGGCCGCGATGACCGGGTCGTTCTGGTGGGATCTGCTGCTCGGCCTCGGCGGCGCGCTGCTCGTGACCTGGCTCGCGCTCGTCGTGACGCTCGTTCTCGCCCGGCCGCGTGGCGGACTGCTCCGCGAGGCGCTGCGGCTGCTACCCGACGTGCTGCGGCTGATCCGCCGCCTGGCCGCGGACGGGACGCTGCCGCGTGGCGTCCGGATCAGACTCACGCTGCTGCTGGTCTACCTCGCCCTGCCCCTCGATCTCGTCCCCGATTTCATCCCCGTCCTGGGCTATGCCGACGACGCCATCATCGTCACGGTCGTCCTGCGCGGCGTCGTCCGCCGCGCCGGGCTCGACGCCGTCCGCGCGCACTGGCCCGGCACCGAAGACGGTTTCGACGCGCTCGCCCGCCTGATCGGTTTCCCCGCCGCCACGGGCTGATCGCGGCACGACCCACCCGGCACTTGCGTGCGTTTCCGGCAGACGCGTAACAACTTTCGGCCTTCTCGCGGCATACCGGAGAGCCGTCTTGTTCCGGCCGGTCCCCGCGCGGAGGAGTTCGTGTGCTGAGTTCCCGTCGTTTCCCGTTCCCCCGAAGATCACGGCGCGCGCTGGCGGTGGGCGTGGTCGGCCCGCTGATCGGCGCGCTCGCGGTCGGTCTCGTCACCGTCGCCCCCGCCGAAGCCGCGGTACCCGCCGGGTTCACCGACACGGTGGCGATCGGCGGGCTCAGCTCGCCGACCGCCACCGCGTTCGCGCCGGACGGACGGGTGTTCGTCGCCGAAAAGAGCGGTCTGGTCAAGGTCTTCGACTCGCTCGCCGACACGACGGCGACGGTGTTCGCCGACCTCCGTCCGCAGACACAGGACTTCTGGGATCGCGGCCTGCTCGGGCTCGCCGTCGACCCCGCTTTTCCCGCCAGGCCGTACGTCTACGTCTCGTACACCCTCGACGCGGAGCCCGGCGGGACCGCGCCGCGATGGGGTGACACCTGCCCGACCCCGCCCGGCGCCACGGACAAGGGATGCGTCGTGACCGGCCGGGTCTCCCAGCTGACGATGGGTTCGGCCGGCACGGCCGTCAGCGAAAAGCCTCTGGTCACGGGGTGGTGCCAGCAGTTCCCCAGCCACTCGGTCGGTGCGCTCGCCTTCGGGCCGGACGGTGCCCTGTACGCGGGCGGCGGTGACGGCGCCAGCTTCACCTTCACCGACTACGGCCAGGCCGGGAACCCGTGCGCCGATCCGCCCTCGCCTGCCGGGACGAACCTCGCGCCGCCGACCGCCGAGGGCGGCGCGCTGCGTTCGCAGTCGCCACGGCGCCCTGCCGGGCAGCCGGTCCTGCTCAACGGAACGGTGCTGCGCATCGACCCGGACACCGGCGAAGGCGTCCCCGGCAACCCCTTCGCGAACAGCGCCGACGCCAACGCCCGGCGCGTGATCGCCTACGGCGCTCGCAACCAGTTCCGGTTCGGCTTCCGGCCGGGCACCGGCGAGCTCTGGGCGGGTGACGTCGGCTGGGACACCTGGGAGGAGATCAACCGCGTCGCCGACGTCGGTGACGGCGTGGCGGAGAACTTCGGCTGGCCCTGTTTCGAAGGCAACGCCAGGCAGGCAGGCTACGACGGCGCGAACCTCGACCGCTGCGAGTCCCTGTACTCCTCCGGCGGGCACTCCGTGCCCTACTACGCCTACAACCACCGCGCCAAGGTGGTGGCGAGCGACCCCTGCCCCACCGGAGGCTCGTCGATCAGCGGCATCGCGTTCGAATCCGGCAGCAACTACCCCGCCGACTACTCCGGCGCGTTGTTCTTCTCCGACTCGTCCCGTGGGTGCATCTGGGCCATGCAGGCCGTCGACGGCCAGCCGAGCCCAAGCCGTCTCGTACCGTTCGTGACCGGCGTCAACGTCCCGGTGCAGGTGCTCACCGGACCGGGCGGCGACCTGTTCTACGTCGCGCTGGGCAGCGGCGAACTCCGCCGCGTGAGCCATCCGGGCGGCACCAACCGGCCGCCTTCCGCGGCGTCCACGGCGAATCCGACGAGCGGACCGGCTCCGCTGACCGTGCGGTTCGACGGCACGTCCTCCACCGACCCGGACGCCGGGGACACCCTGTCCTACGCCTGGGATCTCGACGCGGACGGCGCGTACGACGACTCGTCGGACTCCGTCCCCACCTGGACCTACACCGCGGCCGCCGCCGTCGATGCCGGATTGCGGGTGACGGACTCCCACGGCGCGAGCGCGACCACGACGGTGCGGGTGACCGTCGGCAACCCGGAGGGCCTCGACCCGGTGCCGGTCATCGACAGCCCGGCAAGCACGCTGACCTGGTCCGTCGGCCAGAGCGTGTCCTTCTCCGGCCGCGCCGTCGACGCCCAGGACGGACAGCTCCCGGCGGCGGCGCTCTCGTGGCGGCTCGCGATCCGGCACTGCGCGACCAACGGCACCTGCCATACGCACAACGTCCAGGACTTCCCCGGCGCCGCGGCAGGCTCGTTCGTCGCACCGGACCACGACTACCCGTCGTACCTGCGGCTGACCCTCATCGCGACCGACTCGACCGGCCGGACCGGCAGCAAGACCGTCGACCTCCAGCCCCAGACGGTGTCGCTGAGCTTCACCTCCAGTCCCAACCAGGCGATGCTCACCGTCGGCGGCACGCAGCAGCGCACACCGTTCTCCCGGACGGTGATCGCCGGCTCCACCAACTCGATCAGCGCGGACAGCCCGCAGAATCTGCCGCCGCTCAACCTGAAGTACGCCTTCACCGGCTGGGCGCACGGCGGTGCGCGGACGCAGAACATCATCGCGCCGGGTACATCCACGACCTACCAGGCGAAGTACCGGCTCTGCTGGCTGTTGCAACCCTGCTGAAGTCCAAGACGGCGGGTTCGCGTGTCACGCGAACCCGCCACAGCATGCTTTTCCTTGTCGCGGAACACCTTTCGCCACAACCGTAAGATCCTCGAAAGGGTCGGAACCCCCTCCGGGAACACCTCGTCGGATCGCCGATCCAGATCCGCACGAAGGGTGGATCCGATGACCTATCCAGGCCTGCCCGACCAGCAGAACACCCAGTCTTCGACCGTCAAGCCCGGTGTGGCCATCGGGATCCTGGTCGCGGTGATCGCGCTGGTCGCCTTCTGCGTCACCGGTTTCGCCGCGCCCGGTTTCCTGCTCCGCAAAGGGCCCGGGATCTCGTTGCCCGCCCCGCTCAGCAGCCCGACGACCAGCTCTTCACCCACGAGCACCACGGAAAGCCCGACCAGCACCAGGGTCAGCCGTCCGAGCCGCCAGCGGATCACCATCACCAGGCGCCCGGCTCCGCCGCCGGAGAAGGGCATTCAGGTGATCGCGGATTTCCTCGCCGAGATCGCCGCGGGGGACAAGCCGGCGGCGATCGCGCTCGCTTGCGAGGCGCAGAAGAGGTTCATGGACGACAAGATCGATTCTCTTCTCCCGCTGGGTTCCCGCGTTCAGATGACGACCACCGGCGGGACGGCCAAGTTCGTCTTGGCCGACGTCGCCGGAGTCGTCAAAGGACGGTCCGCCAGGGGCACCGTGATCGCGGACCGCACGGAGGACGGCGGCTTCTGCATCACGACGTTCAGCATTCGCGACGCGCGCTGAACGTGACCTCAGTCGAGACAGAACTCATTGCCCTCGATGTCCTGCATCACGATGCAGGACTCGTTCTCCCCGTCGGCGAGCATGACCCGCTCGCAGACCGCACCGAGCGCCTCCAAGCGGGTGCGTTCGGCCTGGAGGGCGGCGAGACGCTCTTCCCCCACGAGCCCGGTGCCCGCCCGCACGCAGAGATGCACCCGGTTCTTGACGACCTTGCCTTCGGGGACACGCTGGAAGTACAGCCGCGGGCCCACCCCGGTGGGGTCGCTGCAGGCGAAGCTGGCGTCCTGTTTCTCGGGCGGCAGCGTGCGGGTGTGGTCGTCCCAGGTGGCGAACCCCTCCGGCGGCGACGGCACGACGTACCCCAGCACCTCGCACCAGAAACGGGCGAGACGCTCGGGTTTCGCGCAGTCGAAAGTGACCTGGACCTGTTTCACCGACACCATCAGACCACCCTAGTCGCTGTCGAACCGATCAAACCCGCGGCGCGCAGATCGGCCCAGACCTGTGCGGGCACCTCCGCGGCGAAGGACTCCACGTTGCGTCGTACCTCTTCGGCGGACCGCATCCCGACCGCGATGCCGGCGACGGCCGGGTGCTGGAGCGGGAAGGCCATGGCCGCTTGGGGAAGCGTCACGCCGTGCGCCTCGCACACGTCGGCGATCCGGTTCGCCCGCTCCACGACTTCCGGTGATGCGGTCTCGTAGTCGAAGCGCGCTCCCGCAACCGGCCTCGGCACGGCGAGCAGCCCGGAGTTGAAGACCGACGCCGCGATCACCGAGACACCGCGTTCCTCGCACGCGGGCAGGAAGGTGTCGAGAGCGCTGTGCTCGAGCAGCGTGTGGCGGCCGGACTGCATGATCACGTCGACATCGGTCTCCTCGACCAAAGTGGTCAGCATGGCCGTGTCGTACATACCGGCGCCGATCGCGCCGACGATCCCTTCCGACCGCAGTTCCGCGAGGGCTGGGTAGCCGTCGCGCATCGCGTCGTCGAAGTACTCCTCGGCGTCGTGCAGGTACAGCACGTCGATCCGGTCCAGGCCCATCCGCTCCAGGGAATCCTCGACGCTGCGCCGGATCCCGTCGCGCGTGAAGTCGCGTACCCGGCGATGCGTCGCGGGGACGTGGAAGCCCGCCGGATCCCTTTGCCCATCCGCATCCTGGGGTACCAGCAGGCGGCCGACCTTCGTCGACAGGACGAAGGAATCACGCGGCCGCGAGCGCAGGAACTCGCCGATGCGGCGTTCGGAATGCCCGATCCCGTAATGCGGTGACGTGTCGTAGTACCGGATCCCGCCGTCCCAGGCCGCGGCCAGCGCCCCCGCCGCGGTCTCGTCGTCCAGTGGCGCGAACAAGCCGCCGAGCGGCCCGCCGCCGAAACCCAGCCGCGTCACCTCGACATCGGTGCGCCCGAGTCGCCTCGTCTCCATAACAGGCCCCCTTGATCAGGTCGGCGACCACGGTGCCATATCCGAGCGATCCGGTCTCGCGATTTATTCGCCGCCGACGAGCCACTCCGCGCACGCGACGACCTCGAAGCCCCGGCTCGGGAACACCTTGTCGACGAAGAAGCCGTGTATCTCCGAATCGCCGTCGGCGCAACCGTCGCGCAGCACGGTCACGTGATAGCCGCGGTCCGCCGCGTCGTAGGCCGTCGCGGCCACCATGGCGCTGGTCGCGACTCCGGCGATCGCGACCGTGTCGACGCCCCTGGCGCGGAGCACCAGATCGAGATCGGTGCCGGCGAACGCGCTGGCACGGCGTTTCAGCACGACCACGTCCTCGTCGGCGACCGGCAGATCGATCTCCGTCCCGGCCGAACCCTCGTGGAAGGTGTCCCCCACCTCGTGGAACGTCTTGAACAGCGCGTTCCCGGGCGGCAGGTCGGCCCCGTTGCCGCGGAGTGCGAAGTGGACGAACACGACGAGCGCGCCGCCCGCACGCGCACGCGGCAGCAGACTCTTGATCGGCGGCAGGACTGTTCCGGTGAACGGGTAATTCCCCGTGATACCTCGCTGGAGGTCACCGATGATCAGCGCGGTGGTCATGCACGGAAGCTACCCGATCGTCCGTATACAACCGGCCGCGCGACTGGCTAGCCTCCGGCGGGTGAGGATCAAGAGTGTGCTGCTCGCCGTCCTGGTGACCGCCGGAATCGTGATTCCCCCGCCCGCCGTCGCCACGGCGGACCCGTCGGCTTGGGTGGCGCCGCTGAGCACGCGCGGCCGCTACATCGTCGACGCGGCGGGCGACCGGTTCAAGCTGAAGGCCGCCAACTGGCACGGCGCGAGCGGTACGTGGACCGGCTCGGGCGACGTGAACGATCCGGCCGCGCACCACGCCGGTGAGATCGCCTACCAGACTCCGCTCGGGCTGGACCGGGCCTCGATCGACACGATCATCGACGGGCTGGCGGAGCTGGGCCTGAACAGCGTCCGGCTTCCCTTCTCCAACGCGATGATCCACGACACCAGGCCGGTCCCCGACCTCCCGGCGAACCCGGAGTTGCGCGGCCTCACTCCGCTGCGGGTCTACGACCGCGTCGTCGCGCGGCTGACCACGCGCGGGTTCGCGGTGATCCTCAACAACCACACCACGACCTCCCGCTGGTGCTGTGGCCTCGACGGCAACGAGCGCTGGAACACCGCGCAGACCGAACAGCAGTGGCAGGACGACTGGCTGTTCATGGCGCGCCGCTACGCCGCGAACAAACGGGTGGCCGGCGCCGATCTGTACAACGAGGTCCGCCGCAACGTCTTCGACGATCCCAATTGGGGCTGGGGAAACGGCACGGACTGGCAGCGCGCGAGCCAGCGGGTGGCCGACCGCATCCTGACCGAGGCCAATCCCGACCTGCTGCTCATCGTCGAGGGCATCAACTGGACCGGCCTGCCCGTGGACGGCCTTCCCCACGGAAGGCCGACGCTGGAGCCTGCCCGCACGCTCTCGCATACGCTCGTGGACTCCGGGAAACTGGTCTACGCCGCACACTTCTACGGGTACACCGGTCCGAACCATTCCGGGGCGACCGGCACCGGCGAGACCCACGACCCGCGCTACCGCGACCTCTCGCCGCAGGAACTCCGTGATGTCCTTTACCGGCAGGCGTTCTTCGTCTCGGCGGAGACCGGCAAGCACTACACCGCGCCGCTCTGGATCAGTGAGTTCGGCGAAGGACGTCACACCACAGACGCGGCGAGCCGAGCCTGGTTCGAAAACTTCGTCGGCTACCTCGCGGAGACCGACACCGACTTCGCCTACTGGCCCGCTGTCGGCTTCCACGAAGGCAGCACGGGCAACGGCTGGTCCTTGCTCTCGTGGGACGCGGCCGGCCGACGCGTCGACGTGCTCGACGGCACGGACTGGCGTGGCCCCGCGTGGCGACGGCTGGTGAACGCGCCATCCCGCTCCGGACGGATCCCCGAGACCGAACGCTGGTCGATGCTGAACCTCGACTACGCGGATTTCCAGGCCTCGCGCAAGGTTCGCGCGATGACGGACTGGAATCCGGGCGCGCGCAAGGGAGCCTGTCCCGACGGCCAGCGCCTCACCGGTCTTTCCCATACCGGGAACCGGGGCCTCTGCACCGGCAGGCTCGCCGCCCCGGCGGGTTACGTCGTGGTCCGCGGGGAGACCTATGTGGACATCGACTGGGCGTCCGGCTACACCAAGGTGCAGTGCCCGCCCGATCACGCCGCGGTCGGCTACAGCGTCACCGGCGCGGCGTTCTCCGCACTCCTGTGCGGCGGATCCACCACTCCGCTCGGCCGGACCGGCCGGACCGTCTGGTTCGACCGCGGTGACAACCGGCCGTCCGGGAGCCCCGGCGGCGACTTCGCGTCGGGCCACTACAAGGGCCAATGCGCTCCGGGCGAATACGTCGCCGGTGTCGCGTACACCGGGCGCGTCGGCTCGAATCGCACTCCCGACGCGCTGCTCTGCCGCGCCTGACGCGTTCAGGCTACGAAGATGCAGAACGGATGCCCCGCCGGATCCGCGTAGACGCGCAAGGGTTCTTCCGGGTCTTCGCTGCGGTCGTACCGGAGCCGCCCGCCGAGTTCGAGGACGCGGGTGTGCTGCGCCTCGAGCTCCTCGACCGAGTCCACGGTCAGGTCCAGGCGCAGTTGCTGAGGCACCGGTTCGGCGTCCGGCCAGCTCGCTTCGTCCAGCCGGTCGACCTGCTGGAACGTCCACACCAGCAGGCGCCGGTAGAACTCCGCCAGCCCACGGGCGTCCGTGCAGTCCAAGACCACCTGACGGAACTTCGGACCCGTTTTCCGGTCAACCAAGCCGATCACCTCCATCACGCCGATCGAGTACCGCGAGAACCGTTTCACACCAACGAATGTTCTCCTGTTCGAACGCGATCCCGCGGGCGAGGGTCAGATACGGCCCGACACGGGGAGCGGTGGCGAGGAACTCCGCTTCGGCGGACTCGCCGAGCAGACGCTCACGAAGGCGCTCGAAGCGTTTGAGCTTCGTCTCGGCGATGGCCTTCCTGTCCGCGACGGCGCGCCGGACCTCCTTGTCGTCACCTGCCTCGAGGGCTTGGACCTGGACCAGCAGCTCGTCGCGGATCGCGGTCGGCTTCGGCACCCGGGTGGTGAATGCGGCGAGCTCGGCCGCGCCCGCGTCGGTCAAGGAGAAGAGCCGCTTGTTGGGACGCCGTCGCTGTTCGACGACTCGCGCCGCCACCAGGCCCTGCGACTCCATTTTGTCCAGTTCGCGGTAGAGCTGCTGTGGTGTCGCGGTCCAGAAGTTGGCGACCGACGCGTTGAAGCTCTTCGCCAGGTCGTAGCCCGAGGACTCGCCGTCCAGGAGCGTCGCGAGGATCGCGTTCCGCAGCGCCATGGCGTGATGATAGTGCCACGCGGATTAGTCGCAAAGTTGATTAGTCACTTTGATGGACAGTGGCGCGATGATCACCTACGCTCGGCGGCATCTACTCAACAAGTTGACTATGAGGAGATCGCCATGCTCACGTTCCGTGAAGCAGTCGAAGCGAAGGACGCCGCCGCGCTCGAGGCATTGCTCGCCGACGACGTGGTCTTCACCAGTCCGGTGGCGTTCAAGCCCTACCAGGGGAAGGCGATCACCGCGGCGATCCTGCGCGGCGTGCTGCGCGTGTTCGAGGACTTCCGCTACGTCCGCGAGATCCACGACGACGCGCACCATGTTTACGAGTTCGAAGCGACGGTCGACGGGCTGAAGATCAACGGCTGCGACCTCCTGACCTTCGGCGCCGACGGCAAGATCACCGATTTCAAGGTGATGGTCCGGCCGCTGCGCGCGGCCGAGGCGCTCGCGGCACGGATGGGCGCCCAGTTCGAGACCATCAAGGCGGACGCGCTCGGCTGAGGCTTCCCGCACTTGGGCCAAGAGCGGCGATCACGCGCGGCGTCCTGCCGTCGCACTGCCCAGCCGCCACTTCTCAACTGTCCACAAGGGACACTTTTCGCGATATGAGCGCCCGATTGGAGTACTTTGCGGGGATTGGGGCGAGGTCGTGAGCGATAAAGAGGGTTATTGAGAGGAAGGGCAAACGTGGCGTGATCGAATCCTGTCACGCGGGCCGTCTTCGCCGGCTTCGTGATGAGATCGCCGCCCTGGGCAACAGGGTTCCGGACTGACTTGCCGGCCGACTCCGGCGTGAAGTGTCCACCTGGGACGCTTCACGCCGATTGTGCGCCCGATTGATGTCCTGATGTCCGCTTCTTGCCGGGGTCGTGAGTGGCAAAGACGGTTAGAACGATCATTGCCGCTCACGACCCCCGCACAAAGCACCCAAATCGGGCACGCGGGGGTGCCTTTGTGTCCCTTGTGGACAGTGGGGTCGCGATCAGCTCGGCAGGCCGTGCCTCCAGCACGCAGCACGCCACATTTGACCTTCCCCTCAATAACCCAATGTCACGCAGCTTAAGTTGATCTTGGGCGAGGTTGACGGGTGTGGTGAAGGGTCCCTTCGCTGCGTCTGATGTGACGAAGGGGCGTCTTCGGCCCTGGTCGTGGGTCGGGTTGGTCGTGAGTGGCGTTTCGGGTTCTAACCCGAAACGCCACTCACGACCCCGCGCACATTCGCCCGAATCGCCCGATTTAAACACTTCGCCTCGAACGGGCGTCCCTTGTGGACGGCGCGTCACGACTGCCGTCGCACCATCTCGGCGATCCAGACGGGAGCGAACGGCGACGTGCAGTTCGGCGGGGTCGGATAGTCCTTGAGCACTTCGAGGCGCTCCCCGATGCCGATCGCCCGGGCACGTTGCTCCGCGTGCTCGATCCCGATCTGCGCCAGGCAGTGGTTCATCGCCCACTGCAGGCGATCCGGCGCGGTCTTCATCTCCGCTTCGATGACGTCGAGCAGCCGGGCGAGGTCGAGGCTCTCGGGCTTCTTCGCCACGCGTTCGGTCGTCAGGGCCCAGCCGGCGCTCGCGACCACGGGGTCCGGATCGGCCGACCACGCCAGGCGCAGCTCTTCGGCGTGCGGGCTCTTCTTGACCACATAGTTCACGAGCCAGTCGTGCACCTTCGGGGTACGCGCCTCACGCACCATGCGGTCCAGCTCGGCGCGGTCGAACGCCTTCGGGCGGCAGATCAGGAGCGCGAGCAGTTTCGCCGCCGTGTCGTCCGTTTCCCACAGCTGGCGCGCGAGCTCCTGCTGGGTTTTCAGCCGCTTCGCGAGCGCACGCAGCTTGCCGAGGTTCACCCCGTGGTCGTCGCCATGCTTCTCGTTCACCTGCCGTGCGCGCGGGTCCTCGAGCGCGGCCAGTTCGGCCATCACCACGGCTGTCGTCATCTCGGCCTCCCGACGTTCAGCCTACGAGGCGTGCCGGGTGGAGGAGCCGGTCGGGAACGGGGAAACCGCTCGCCGGCAGGGTGCCGATCGCCCGGTCGCCGAACTCGCGCCGACGAGATGCACCCCGACCTCGGCCAGGTGGTGGTCGGTGAAGCCCGGGCGTGACGGCCTGCCGGGCACCGCTCACCCGGCGTACCGAGTCACGGGGCTGCTACGGTTGACCCGTCGCGGTTCAGACACCAGCCGCCGGATCCCTTCTTCCGGGTTCGGCCTGTCCACCGGGCAGCGGCCGGCCCCCGTACCGGCAAGGAGTCAACTTGACCGACTACCGCGCTCCCGCTTCTCATCCAGCACCTTCGACTCGGAGATTCGTTTCCTCTCTCGACATTTCGATCACCGCTTCCGCCGATGACACGGTGGTCACCGTATCCGGTGAGATCGACCTCGGTGTCTCGGACGACCTGCGACGGGCGCTGGACGAGGAACTCCGATTCAAGCCGTCGGCGCTGATCGCCGATCTGTCCGCGGTCAGCTTCTGCGATTCGTCCGGCTTCACCGTTCTCGTCCAGATCCGGGCGAAGGCCGAGGAAGCAGGCGTCCCGTTCATCATGGTCACCCAGGAACGGGCCTTGCTGCGTCCGATGGCGCTGCTCGGCCTCGACGCCGTCTTCACCGTGCACCCGACCCTCGATTCGGCACGGGACATGCTCACTCGCTGACCGGCTGCCATGATGGGCGGTTGTGACGAGTGACAAGGGTTCGGGCTTCCGTATCGGCGGCCGTCCACTGGCGGAACGGCTGACCGAAGTCCTGCCATCGCTCGCGAAGACGGTGCTGGCCGAGATCGTCTCCCGGATCCCGGAGTACGGCCTGCTCCCCGCCGAGGAACTCAGCGGCGACATCACGCAGGTGATCGAGCAGAACCTGCGCTCGTTCATCGACACCCTGCGCACCGGGTCCACACCGGCACGCGAGGAGCTCGACTTCCTCCGCGAGTCGGCGGCCCGGCGCGCGGAGGAAGGCATCCCGCTCGACGTCGTGCTCACCGCGTACCACATCGGCATCCAGGTGGTCTGGGCGTCACTGACGCCGGACGCGCGTCCGGAAGAGGTCGCCGACGTCCTGGCCGTCAACGCGCTGACCCTGCGTTACCTGGAGGTGGTCACGCCCGCGGTCGGCGCCGGGTACCTCGATGAGCGACAGACGATGTTCGACGACGAGCGGTCGGCGCGGCACACCGTGCTTTCCGCGCTGCTCGACGGCGAACCCGCGGAGGTCGCGGCGGGACAGGCCGGACTGCGGCTGCCGCCGTGCTACCTCGTCCTCGCGGCGTCGGTCGGGGCACATCCGGACGAGGAGATCGACGGGGTCGACCCGCTGGTCGCCGGGCGACGAAAGCTCCGGCGGCTGCGGGTCGAACTCGAGCGCCAGATCCGGGACACCGTCCTGACCTCGCTCACTCCCGAAGGCGGCATCGCCTTGCTACCGCACGAAACCCCGGCCGGCGAACTGTCCACTCGCGACTGGGCCCGGCTGGAACGTGTCCTCGTCGACGTCGCCAGGACGGCGGGTGCCGAGGTCATCGCCGGGGTGGCCGCCGCTAAACCGGCCGAGGTGCCCGACGCGGCGAAGCTCGCGCAGGACGTGCTCGCGGTCGCCATCGGAGCCGGACGGCCGCCGGGCCTGTACCGCCTCGACGACGTCCTGCTCGAATACCAGTTTTCCCGTCCCGGACCCGCACTCGACCGGCTGGCCTCCAGGCTGGCGCCGCTCGACGGCAACGAGGAGCTCCTGCTGACGCTGGACACCTTCCTCCGCCGGGGAGGGCGACGGCAGACCGCCACGGCCCTGCACATCCACCCCAACACGGTCGACTACCGGCTGCGCCGGATCGCGGACCTCACCGGGCTGGATCCCACGAGGCTCGAACACGTCGCCCTGGTGAGCGCGGCGCTCGCCGCTCGCGCGACCCGAGGCCGTTCTTGAGCCTCTTGTGACACGTCACCAACGACCCTACAAAACGTGAAGGTCCTCGCTGTCGCGGAGGTCGAGCAGCCGACGGGCGGAACGGCACTCACCAGGGAAGATGAAGAGGAGCGTGTGCGTTTCCTCGGCGAGCAGATGCGCTCGTTCGAGCACCCGCATGCCGGTCGTGCCGAAGAACTCGAGTTCGGACAGGTTGAGGATCACCTTGGTACCGCAGCCGTTGAGCCGCTGGCTCAGCATGTCCCACAGCCTCGGCGCGGTGCCGAGATCGACCTCGCCGTTCGCCTTGACCACGGCGGTCCCCGTCGTCGGCCTGCTCACGTGCAGTCGGAGACGTCCCCGACATTCCTCGAGCGCCCGCGGTGCGCGGGAGGCTGAGACTGCGCGCTTGCGGTCAAACGCGCGGGGCGTCGACAGGGAAGTCATATATGGAAGTACCCAGGCGCGTCACCAGGTGAAACCGGCCTACCCCTTCGCGATCTCCTTGTTCACGCCGCTCGGGCCTTCGTACTCCCGGTCGGGAAGGTTCCGCAGCAGGTCGAGCGTCCGGTCGTCGGCGCCGTTGCCCTCGGCGGCCCGGACGAGATCGTCCCTGCCCGCCGGGTAGTCGACGCCCGAGAGGCACTTCTGGATTTCGATCGGGTTCGCGTCGCTCACGGTTTCTCCTCGCTTCCGATGGATTGTCCACTCCGCGTACCCGGCGAGCGACCGGGGAAACGCCGCGCTTGAAGGCCGGGGAAAGCGGGTATCACCAGCGCGTCGGAGGTGATGTTCCATGTCCGCTGCACAGACTGGCACCGGGCCGGTCGTGACCGGTTTCGACGGGTCGCCCGAAGCACGCCGCGCCGTCCGCTGGGCGGTCGCCGAGGCGAAGACCCGCGGCCTCGGCCTGGTCCTCGCGTACTGCACCCATGACCGGCTTCCCCCACCCGGCTCGGACCCTGTCGCGACGCCGCTGAACGAAGCGGTTCCCCAGGCCGCCGACGAAGCGGCCGACGTGGAACCTGCCCGTCGGCAACTCGCTTCGATGGCTGAAGCCCTTAAGCGCTCCGACCCCGGGCTCGACGTCCGCACGGTCGTCCGCGGCGGCATTCCGGAGGAGGTCCTGACCTCGGTCGCGGACGAGGTGGACGCGGCAATGATCGTTCTGGGGGAATCCCACACCGGGTTGTTCACCAGGGCGGTCCTCGGCTCGACCGAATCCGGCGTGACCAAGACCGCCGGCCGTCCCGTCGTGGTGGTGCGCGGGGACGAGCCGCCGCGGGGCGGACCGGTGATCCTCGGTACCGACGGCTCCGCACAGAGCGCTCAGGCGGCGGGGTTCGCGTTCGACTTCGCGGCTCGTCACGGGCTCACCGTGCACGCCGTCCACGTCGCGCGGATGCCGATCTGGGGGCCCGCGAGCGAACCCCTGCTCGGCGGTCCGGTACTTGACCCGGCGCCCGGCCTTCCCCAGGAGGTCGCCGACGAACTCGTCGCCCGGCAGCTCGAACCGTGGCGGGAGCGCTATCCGGACGTCGCCGTGGAGACGGTGCACGGCGTCGGTCCCGCCGCGCAGGCGCTGACCGTGCAGTCCAGTGAGGCCGCGCTGCTGGTGCTCGGCCGGAGCGATCACGGCGATCTCCGGCGCCTGCTGCTGGGATCGGTCAGTGACGACGCGTTGCATCACGCGCACTGCCCGGTGGCGGTGGTCCGCGCCCAGCCGGTCGGCTGAGCACCGAGTGTCACGAAGAGGTCAGTTCTCCGAGTGTTCGCTGGGAAACTCGCAGTTCAGCGGCCAGCAAGAGGCCGCCCGTACGAGCCTGCGCGAGCGCGTAGCCGACCTCGGAGACCTTGTCCCAAGCCTGCCGCGGCGTGTCACCCGCACCCACCCGGCCGGCCAGGAGGCTCTCTTCGAGCTGTTCCTGCAAGCCCGGCAGGACGTTGGCGAGGTCGTCGGCGAGCCGCTGCAACGCCCCGATGGTGCGGCAGAGGTCGGCGGGCGAGGCGGACTCGTCGTCCCGCAGCCTGGTGTACAGGCGGCGCACGACCGTCCCGGCCTGTGCGGCCAGCAGGTACGGCGGCTCTTCCGACTTCGGACTCATGCCCTGAAGTACCCCGTCCACGACCTGCGAAAACAAGTTTGTGCCGAACGAGCCGGGGGTATCAGCGGCTGTGAACAAGGACGTACTCACCTTCGGAGTCGAGGAAGAATTCTTCGTAGTGGACCGGGCCGGTCACCTTTCCCCGACAGGCGGCGCCGTCGTCGACGCCGCGGACGAAGAACAGGGCGAACTCCAGCAGGAGCTCACCCGCTCCCAGGCCGAATCGGCCACCGGCATCTGCACGACCCATGACGAGGCGGAGCGACAGCTGTCGACGATGCGGGCGGAACTGGCCGAGGCCGCCGCCCGGCGGAGCTGCCGCCTGCTGCCCAGCGGCAGCGCACCGCTCGCGGAGACGGCCTTGCCCGCCATCACCCCGAATCCGCGTTACGAACGGATGTCCGAACATTTCGGGGCGACCGCCCGGACGTCGCACACCTGCGGCTGTCACGTCCACATCGCCGTCCCCGACCGGGAAACCGGGATCCGGGTGATCAACCGCGTCCGGCCCTTCCTGCCCGCGCTGCTGACCGTGACCGCCAATTCCGCGATCTGCGACGGGTACGACACCGGGTACGCCAGCTGGCGGTATCAGCAGTGGAACCGCTGGCCCTCGGCAGGCTCGCCGCCGCTGTTCACCTCGCTGGACCACTACGAAAGCGTCGTCGACGCCTGGCTCCGGGCGGGCGCCATCCTCGATCGCGCGATGGTCTATTGGGACGTGCGGCTTTCCGAGAAGCAGCCGACCGTGGAGTTCCGGCTCGGCGACGTCGCGGCCACGGCCGGCGAAGCGGTCCTGTTCGGGGTGCTGATCCGCGGGCTGGTCGGCACGATCCTCGCGACGGAGGAGCACCCGCCGAACCTGTCCAACGAGGTCCTTCGGGCGCAGATCTGGCGCGCGTCGCGGGAAGGACTCTCCGGCCGCTGCCCGCATTTCCGGACCGGCGACCTCGCCCCGGCGAGCGACGTGCTCGACGAGGTCGTCACCTTCACGGCCGGTGCCCTCGAAGAGACGGGTGACCGCGATTTCGTCCGCGACGGCTGCGCCCGGCTCGTCGCCGAAGGCAGCGGGGCGGACCGGCAACGGGCCCGGTTCGAGAAACGGCAACGCGCGGAGGACGTCGTGGACCTCCTCGCAGTCCGCCCCGAACTCGCGTGATTGGAGCCGTAACTCGCGTGCTTGGAGGCGGAACTCACGAGTTACGGCTGTACGCACGCGTGTTACGGCTCCAATCACGCGAGTTACGGCGTCAGGTCCGGCCCAGTTCCGGCGGGCGGCGCAAGGGGCCCCAGTCCGCGTCGTGCCGGGCCCTGTCCCGCAACAGATCGCGAGCTTCGCCGAGGACGGCGGTGGAGATCCTTCCGACCGGTTCGGGGTCGGTCAGCAGAGGCTCGTTGTCCGGACCGGAGCCCACGATCCGGCCCGCCAGTACCCAGGGCTTGGTCTCGCGACGGCGTTCGTGCCGGAGGTGGCAGTAGTCGTAAAGCCGCCTGGCCAGCCAGAGTTCGAGTGGCTGATCGCACCACCATGGTTCGGGATCGAGAGGGTTCACCGAGAGTCCCGGCAGTTCCGCGCCGGTGAGTTCGTCCCGGCTCGTGCCGGGGCGATGTTCGGGAGTCGGCGCCCACCGGACGTACAGGCCTTGCCACCGCCGGACCAGCGCGGCGAGTTCCCCCAGTGATTCCAGCTGCTGCATCGGGCGCTCCTGTGCGACGGGTGGACACGGTGACCGGCGCGCCGGCGTCCCTGCCCCGCCGGGGTTGCCCACGCCGGTCCACCTCACGGCCGGCGGACGTACAACCTCGCTGCGCCGGCCGTTGCCTTCCGGTTACCCGCTCTTCACGCGGCTACACCGATTTCACCAGAGCCCGGTCCACGAGATGCGCGATCTCCTCCAGCGCCAGCCTCGCTTCCGGGATCGAGGCCAGCATCCACGCGTGGATCATGCCCTCGTACTCGTGATAGCTCAGCGGTACACCTTGCTCGGTGCACAACGTGTGGAGGCGCCGGGCGTCGGAAAGAAGGACGTCCTTGGTTCCGATGTAGACGGTCAGCGCCCCGAGCCCCGAAAGGTCGCCGAACACCGGGCTGAGCCTGGGATCGGTACGCGGCAACTGGCCACTGTAGAGCCTGGCGGCCTCGGTGAGGCCGGTGAGCGCGAGATACGGGTCGCGCTCGTCCAGCGCGGGTTGCGCCGGATGGCTCATCGTCAGGTCCAGCCACGGCGACAACAGGACCGTCTCCTTGGGCACCGGCCTGTCTTCGTCCCGCAGCGCCTTGGTGAGGGCGAGCGCGACCCCCGCACCGGCGGAGTCCCCCATCACGATCTGCTCCTCCGGGTCGACTCCCGTGGAGAACTCGTCGTACGCGCGACGGACGAACGCTATGGTCTCGGGGCACTGGTGCTCCGGGGCCAGCGGGTAGATCGGCACGGTGACCGAGCAGCCGGCGCGGTCGATCAGCCGTCCGAAGAACCGCCAGTGATCGTGCTGGATCTGGTGCACATAGGCACCACCGTGGAAGTACAGCACTTTCCTGCCGTCCCCGCGGACGCGCGGCTTGATGGTATAGCAGGGTCGTCCGTCCACTTCGGACCGGCTGACGTCGAACCGGCGCCTGATCGAGCGGATCGGCCCCCGATCCCCCTTCGCCTGGCTGCTTTCGATGCTCCGCCGGAAGCGGTCGAGGTCGGCGTAGGTGCGCTTCCGGCCAGTGAGGCGCAGCCACGCGAGCAGCGACTTCGCCGGAAGACTCAGCTTAGACTTGATCACGAGGAACCGTCCGATACCAGTTGCGGGAGAACGTCCTTCGCTCCCCTTCGTATGCGTCGAGCTGTGCGTCGATCACGAACTCGGTGGGAGTGCAGGACACCCGGGTGCGGGTTTCGGACCTCGCTTCCCAGTCACCGCGGGCGAAGGTCATCGACCAGGCCGTCTCCGCCACCGGGGAACAGAAGTCGTCGGCCACCCACGAGTAGCGTTCGAAGACGTTCCTGGTGACGTCGAGATCGATGTCGTCGAACCGCACCTTGCCCTCGTTCTTGACGATGTCGAGCGCGGACCGGTAGTCGATCAGGTCCCGGGAGACGGTCCAGCGCTGCTCAGCGGGCTCGATCTGGGTCGCGGGCAACGGTTCGGTCCCTTCGGGTTCGCCGAACGGCCGTGCCGGGACCTCGTCCGCCTCCGCCATCGGCCGCACCGGCAGTGTGAGCGTGCTCCGTCCTGTGTGGACGGTCACCATCGCCGGTTCCGGTGGCGGCCACGCCAGCGGCCAGTAGGACGACGAGATCGACAGCCGGATGCGGTGCCCGGCGGGGAACGCCTGTGCGACGGCGTTGAGCTCGACGCGCACCCGGTACCGCTTGCCCGGTTCGAGCGGCTCCGGCTCGTCGTGCCCGTCCCGGTGGGTCAGGTTCAGCAGCCCGTAGGTCACGCGCGTGGCCCTGCCGTCCGGGGCGACGTCGGACAGCCGGACGGCGACCTGTGCCACCGGTTTGTCCGCGGAGACCTCCAGGTCCACCACCGGTGAGCCGAGGATTTCACACGGCTCGGTGAGTTCGTCGGTGTCGAAGACGAGCGAGCCGCCGTCCTCCTCCCGCTGGTCGTACGGAAGGTCGGGTGGAGCGCTGTAGGAAGCCCACTTCCCGGCGAACTGGCCGACCGAAAGCGGCGACTCCACCGACAGGTTCTCCACCGGGACCTCCTCGCCAGGACGGGCGATCCGGTGCCGGGCGAGCCGGTGCTCGGACGGGCGCACATGCGGCGAAGGCCAGGTCGGCTCGCCCACCCAGCGGCCGGGACGGTCCTCGTACGAAGTCGACGGTGGCACGCTGTCCTGCATCCAGGTCTGGAGCATCGGCCCGTCCATGACACCGTTCTCGACGTCCTTCAGCCAGTGGTCCCACCAGCGGACCAGTTCCTGCAGATACCCGATGGCGGGGCCGGGCCGTCCGAGATGCGGATACTTGTGGGACCACGGCCCGATCAGCCCGCGCCGGGGCACGTCGAGATTCGACAGCAGCCGCGAGACCGCGTTCGAGTACCCGTCCGCCCAGCCGCTGGAGGCGAGGACCGGCACCTGGACGTCGCTGTAGTTCTCGCAGACCGACGCGTGCCGCCAGTAGTCGTCCCGGCGCTGGTGGCTCAGCCATTCACCGGCCCAGAGGCTGCAATTCTCCAGCCGTTCGTGCCACAGCTCGCGCCACCGCTCACCCGCCAACGCGGGGTCGGGCGGCAACGTGGCGTAGGCGAACATCGTGGAGGCTTCGGCGACGTTGTCCGAGAGCAGGCAACCGCCCATGTAGTGCATGTCGTCGGAGTAGCGGTCGTCGGTGAACGACGAGATCGCGATCGCGGTCAGGCTCGGCGGTTTGCGCGCCGCCACCTGCAACGCCGCGAACCCGCCCCACGAGATCCCCATCATGCCGGTCCGGCCGGAGCACCACGGCTGCGCGGCGATCCACTCCAGGACGTCCTCCGCGTCGAGTTGCTCCCGTTCGAGGTACTCGTCGGCGAGAACGCCCTCCGACTCCCCCGAGCCGCGGATGTCGACGCGGACACAGGCGTAGCCGTGCCCCGCGAGGTACGGATGGTGCACGGAGTCCCGCACCGAGGTCAGGTCGCGGTGGCGGTACGGGATGTACTCCAGGATCGCGGGGACCGGCTCACCGTCCGAAGCGACCGGCCGCCAGATCCGGGCCGACAGCCGGACGCCGTCGGAGACCGGGATCCAGACGTGGTCCTCCTCGGCGATCTCGTACGGCAGCGAAGCCACCGTCCGCATGGGCTATCCCTCCTCGAAGTCGAACCGCAGCGCCTCGACGCACCGGCGGTACTTGCTCTCCATCTCCCGTTCGGTCTGCGCCGCGACGAAGACATGCGCGAGCTCGTAGCTGTAGCTGTCCTGTTCGGGCAGATCGGAGAGCCGGATCCCCTTTTCGGCCACCGGCTCGATCTTCACCCCGGGGATCTCCGCCTCCAGGTCCGCGATCTCGCCGCGGGTGGGCACCCGGGTGACCAGCCCGTCGCGGAAGCGGCGGTAGTACCACTTGCCCGCGATCCGGTAGTCGCCCCGGTTCCGCCGCGTCCGGGGATCCTGGCCGAGGCCCAGCTGGACCATGATCTGGTGGTTCGCCACGCCGTCGACGTATTCGAACAACTCCGCGTGGGACTGCGAATGCCGCGGGTTGATCTCCAGCAGGCAGGCCTGCCCGGATTCGGGGTGGCAGAAGAACTCGATGCTGAACGTGGCGTTGTCGAAGCCGATCTGCTCCATCACGCGGGCGGAGATCTCCTTCATCCGCTCGACGGCGTCCTCGGGCAGCTGCGACGGGTACTGATGCCGCTGGAACGAGGCGGTATCGGGGTAATTGATCGAATCGAGGACACCGTAGACCGTGACCTGTCCTTTGTAGACATAGCCTTCGGTCGCGGCCTGGACGCCGTTGAGCTCACCTTCCGCGAGGCACGCCGCTCCACCGGCGTCGGCCACCTCGGCGGGGAGGTCGACCGTGGCGAGCACACGCTCGAAGGGCTTGCCGACCCTGTCGACACCCGCCCGGATCTCGGCGACCGCCTTGTCGAACTCGTCTTCGTCGGCGACGTGGAAGGCCAGCTCCGACGAGAAGGACTTCACTGGCTTGAGCCACATGGGGTAGCCGACGCCCTCCGGCGGCCGGGGATCGTCCTCATCCAGGTCGACGATGCCGAACGCCGGCACCTCGTCGATCACCTTCGACTGTTCGAGGCGGCTCCAGTACTTGTGCTCGCACTTCAGCACGGCCTCGAGCGAAACACCGGGAAGACCGTACTTTTCGCACAGCATGGCGACCATCGTCGAGGACGGGAAATCCCAGTAGCTGACGATCGCGTCGACAGAGCCGTCGAAGGTGTCCAACTGCGCCACCGCCTTCTCCACGAGTTCCACGATCGGAATCTCGCCGTGCTGGAGTTCCCCGGGCGACAGCAAGGCATGGAAGCGATACCGGTCGGCACCGGGGATTCGTCTCAGCACCTCGTCATTGCCGTCGTTGAGACCGATGACGAAGATGTTCTTTTCCTCTGGGGGCCTGGAGGATGTGGTCATAGGGCAGTGCTACCCGCTCCGAAGTTCCGGAAAACCCTGGTTTGCCCCCGTGGTCACCTGGGAATCCGGCCGTCATGACGGAGTTGCCCGGAACGCGTTCACTGTGGCTCGACACCGCGCCCGCTCCCGACCGCACCGGAACGCCGTTGCCGCCGGAGATCGACGTCGCCGTGCTCGGCGGCGGTATCGCCGGACTCACGACGGCGTACCGGCTGGCCAGGGCCGGGCGCTCGGTCCTGGTGCTGGAAGCCGGCCGCCTCGCGGCGGGGGTTTCCGGCCACACCACGGCGAAGATCAGCGCCCAGCACGGGCTCAAGTACGCCACGCTGGCCAAGACCAAGGGCTCCGAAGCCGCCGCGACGTACGCGTACACGCAGGCGGCCGCGTTGGACTGGATCGCCGCGGCCACGGCCGAACTCGGCATCGACTGCGGGTTCACCCGCGCCGCCAGTTTCGTCTACACGACCCACCCCGGAACCGTCGAAAGCCTCGAACGTGAGGCGGAAGCGGCCGCCGAGGCCGGTCTCCCGGCCTCCTATGTCACCGAGGTCGATCTCGACGTACCCGCCCTCGGCGCGGTGAAGTTCGCGTCGCAGGCGCATTTCCACCCGCGCCAATGGTTGCTCGCCCTGGCAGGCGAGATCGAACGCGCGGGAGGGACGATCGTCGAGGGCGTTCGCGCGGAAGGCGTCGACGAACTCGGCGGCACCACGGTGCGCACCAGTTCCGGCGACGTCCGGGCGGGCGAGGTCGTGGTGACGACCCATTACCCCGTGTTCGACCGCGGCCTGTTCTTCGCCCGGCTCGACCTGGTCCGCGATCTGGTGGTCGCCGGGCCGGTCGAAGGCAACCGGCCGCCGGAAGGGATGTACCTCGACGCGGACACTCACCACTCCGTGCGGAGCTACCTCAAGGACGGTGTCCCGTACGCGGTCGTCGGCGGCGAGCACTACCGTGTCGGCGGCTCCGTCGACGTCGAAAGCCGCTACGAACGGCTGGCGAGCTGGGCGAGCGAGCACGCGGCCGTGCACCGGGTCACCCACCGGTGGTCCGCTCATGACCTGTCCACTTTGGACTCCGTGCCGTACGTCGGGCGTTATCACCCGGCGAGCCGCCATCTCTGGGTCGCCACCGGGTTCGGCCAGTGGGGCATGACCGGCGGCACCGCGGCCGGGCTGCTGCTCGCGGATCTCCTCACCGGACACGAAAACCCGTCCGCGGGTCTGTACGACCCGAACCGCTTCGACCTCCGGTCCGCGATCTCGTCCGTGGAGAACAACGCCACCGTGGCGAAGTTCCTGGTCTGCGACCATCTCAGCGCGCTGCGCGAACCCGCCTCCGTGGACGAAATCCTGCCCGGTGAGGCGAAGGTGACCCGTGACGGTGGTGAACTCGTCGCCGCCTACCGCGATCCGGGCGGCGAACTGCACGCCGTCGGCGCCCACTGCACCCATCTGGGCTGCCTCGTCGCGTTCAACAACGCGGAGAAGACCTGGGACTGCCCTTGCCACGGTTCGCGGTTCGGCCTGGACGGGTCGGTGCTCCAGGGGCCGGCCGTGCGGGCGCTGCCGAAGAAGCGGGAGCGCTGATGACCGGTATCGGTATCGAAGAGGAGTTCCTGCTGGTCGATCCCCGGACCGGGGTGAGCTGTCCCCGGGCCGGGGCGGTGCTCGAACGGCACCGGATCTGCTGTCCGCTGCCGGACGGCGCCGCGGTCCACCGCGAACTGCGGCCGACCCAGATCGAGGCCGCCACGGGTGTCTGCGAAACCGCCGACGAGCTGTACGAGCACCTGACCGCCGGGCGCCGCACGCTCGCCGAAGCGGCCGCGGGCGAGGATTGCGCCATCATCGCCGCCGGCACTCCCCCGCGTCCCTCACCCGAGCGCGACTGCGGTGCCGACGACCGGTTCGGCAAGGTCGACGCGCTGTACGCGGGCGTGGTCAAGGCGTACGAGGCCTGTGGATGTCACGTGCACGTCGGCGTGCCCGACCGGGAGACTGCGGTCGCCGTCGTCAACCACCTGGGTGAATGGCTGCCCACGTTGCTGGCGCTGTCGGGCAACTCGCCCTTCGAGGACGGCCGCGACACCGGTTACGAGAGCTGGCGGATGGTCGAGCAGAGCCGTTTCCCCGGCTCGGGCGTCGCACCGTACTTCGCCGACGCCGCCGCCTACGAGGAGCAGGTCGGACGGCTGGTGGACTGCGGTGTCCTCGTGGACGAGAACCAGACCTTCTGGCTCGCGAGGCCGTCCGCGCGGTGGCCGACGGTCGAGGTCCGCGCCGCCGACACCGCGTCCACCGTGGACGAGGCCGTCTTGCAGGGGCTGCTGACCCGCGCGCTGGTGCGCACCGCTCTCACCGAGCTGGACCACGGGGTGGAGGCCACTCCGCTTGATCCGCAGATCGCCGCCGCCGCGCTGTGGGCGGCCGCGCGCCACGGACTTTCGGGACCGGCCGTCGACCCGGTGGCAGGAAAGCCGGTCCCCGTGGGCGACCGGGTCGCCGCGCTGCTGGCGCATACCAAGCAGGCACTGGAGGACACCGGCGACGCGGAACTCGTCCGCACCCTGCTCGGGCAACTGGAGCGGGAGGGCACCGGCGCCGAACGACAGCGCCGGGCCGCCGCCGACGGAGAGGTCGCGGTCTTGCGGATGCTGACCGAAGAGACGGTTCCGCACGGCTAGATCGGGTACTCCCGGGGCATGACGACGATCGACCGTGCGGTGGCCGCGAGGCTGCCCGAGATCCGCGGCCCGCTCTCGGCCGCCGTGGTGGACACCCTGGCGGGCGGACGCCGTGACGACTTCGACCTCGAGGCGGCGACCGACGCCGACCCGTTCGGCGAGGACCTGCAATTGGCCCTGTACGTCTGCTACGAGCTGCACTACCAGGGCTTCGACGGTGTCGACTCCGAATGGGAATGGGACTCCCGCCTGCTGGGCTTCCGATCCGTCCTGGAGCACGCGTTCCTCGACGGGATCCGCGCCGCCGTCCCCGGCGGGGACGACGTAAGCGGGCTGCTGGACGAATTGCTCGTCGAACCGGTCGACGGCGGCGGCGTTTCGCACTTCCTGCGTGACGAGGGCGAATGGTGGCACGTCGAGGAGTACTTCGCGCATCGGTCGATCTATCACCTCAAAGAGGCGGACCCCCACGCCTGGGTGATTCCCCGGCTGCGCGGCAGGGCCAAGGCGGCGCTGGTCGCGGTGGAGTTCGACGAGTTCGGCGGCGGGCGGGCCGAGCAGGCGCATTCCCGCCTGTTCGCGGATCTGCTGACCGCGGCGGGCCTGTCCTCCGGGTACCTCGCCTACCTCGACCACGTCCCGGCCCAGATGCTCGCGACGGTGAACATGATGTCGCTGTTCGGCCTGCACCGAAGCCTGCGCGGTGCGCTCGTCGGGCACTTCGCCACCGCCGAGATCACCACCGCGCCCGCCGCCAGGCGGCTGGACCAGGCCTTGGAACGCCTCGGCGGGCCGGCCGAATGCCGGTACTTCTACACCGAGCACATCGAGGCCGACGCGGTGCACGAACAGGTGCTGCGGCACGACGTCGTCGGCGACTTGCTCGACCGCGAACCGGAACTGGCGGCGGACATCGCGCTCGGCATCCAGGCCACCGATCTTCTGGAGGGCCGGCTGACCAGGCACCTGCTCGACGCGTGGTCAGCCGGGGAGAGCTCACTCCTGAGGCCGCTGCACCCCTTGCCGTGAACGGCGGCGGTGGCTGGTGTCGCAGAACGGGTAGCGCTTGCTGCGGCGGCAAGCGCAGAGGGCGACCACGAAGCGATCCGAGGTCACCGTCTCGCCGTCTTCGGTGACGATCTCGACCGGCCCCTCCACCAGGAGGGGCCCGCCGGGTTCGATCCGGACCCTGGTCTCACGGCCGGTCGGCACGGATCACCACCAGTTCCTCGTGCCGCTGCTCGGCGCCGATCAGGCCCGCCGCTTCGAGGAAGGCCGCCCGTGCCCGCATGACGGGCCCGAAGGGGATCGACCGGGTGGCGACCACCGAAGGCGTCATTCCCGCCGCCCGCAGCTGCTCCAGCGACTTGTCGGGTCCGGCGACCGCGGAATGGACCATCATCAGGTAACCGCCCGGCGCCACCAGGGACGACGCCCCGGCGCACACCTGGTCGAGCACGATCCGGCCGTCCGGCCCGGCGTCCCACGCCCGCGCGGCCCCGGCCGCGGGCACCGGGGACGGGACATACGGCGGGTTCGCCAGCACGACGTCGAACGGCCCACCGCGCGCCGCTTCGGCCAGGCCGCCCCGAAGCGGCCGGACCGGGAGCCGGCGCAGCCGCGCATTGACCCAGACCGCGGCCAGCGCCCGCCGGGAGATGTCCACCGCGGTCACGGACCCCGCGCCGTGCGCCGCGGCCGCCAGCGCGAGAGCGCCGGTCCCGGTACAGAGGTCGAGAACTCTTGCCGCGGCGGGCATTCCTGACGTGCTCAACGCGCTCGCCAGCATCCAGGTGTCGTGTTGCGGGTGGTACACCCCCGGGAGTCGCAGCAGCCGTGGCCGCGCCGGGGCAAGTGGAATCGCTGCTGCGTTGGAGATCGCGGTCATGTCCCCTCCGGGTTCGCCGATGTTGCTCCCGGCTACCCCGGCCGCACGGTGCCAAACGTCCACAATGGCCTGCGACCGGAGGGTTGGACGCGCTCGGAACGGGGTAGCCGCAGGAAAATGACCGAAGGAGGCCCCGATGGAGAGAAAGGCCGACACCGGCGAGAAACGGGACGAGGAAGACCGCGAGGAGGTCCGAGGGGAGCAGGGCACGTCATCCGGTGATCCCCACGACGACACCGACCCGCAATCCGGCTGAGCCGGTGCGCGGAACTCCCCGGCTCGCCCGGCCGGGGGAGTTTCACGGCGTCTCCACGGGGTATCCGACGGGTCTTCTGGCGAAACGGAGGCGTTTCCGATGAATCCGCGTACGACAGGCTTTCTTCTGCGACCGGCGGTGCTGATCATCGCACTGGTCCATCTCGTCTTGGGGGTGCTCGGCTTCTTCTTCCTTCCCGAAGCGAACCAGGCGGGCGAGAACACACTGTGGATCTTCAGCGCGACCGGGATGCTCGACGTCATCCGCACCGTGCTCGGCGTGCTCGGCCTGGTCGCGGTGCTCAAGCCGTCCGCGATCCCGGCCTACTGCTGGCTGGCTTTCGTGGCCTTCGCGGGTTTGACCGCGTTCGGGGTGCTCTCGGCGGGGACCGACACGTCCGGTGACGCCGTCAACTTCAGCTGGGCCGACAACACCCTCCACGCGCTGACCTCGCTCGCGGCACTCGCGGTGGGCATCGCCGCCACGCGTGTTTCCCAGCGGAAGCAAAGTGAGGCAAGGGAAAAGGTTTAGTCCGTCCACAACCGGCAACCTGGCGGGTATGACGAAAAAGGCCCCGCTCCGGATCCTCCTGTGGCACGTCCACGGGTCCTGGACCGAATCCTTCGTGCAGGGCGGCCATCGTTACTACCTGCCGCTGCTCGCCGAGGGCGGGCCTTGGGGACGCGGCCTCAGCGGCCGTGACTGGCCCTCCGCCGAGGAGATCCCGGTCGACGAGCTGAAAGACCTCGACGTCGATGTCGTCGTTCTCCAGCGGCCCGAGGAGATCCAGCTGGCGGCGCGGTGGCTGCGCCGCCGCCCCGGCAAGGAAGTACCCGCCGTCTACGTCGAGCACAACACGCCCCGGGAACACGCGGCGACCACCCGGCACCCACTGGCCGAGCGGGACGACATCCCGCTGATCCACGTGACCCACTTCAACGAATTGATGTGGGACTCCGGTCTCGCACCCACGGTGGTCGTCCCGCACGGGATCCCCGACCCGGGTGAGCGCTACACCGGGGAACTCCCCCACGGCGCGGCCCTGATCAACGAACCGGCGAGGCGTGGGCGGATCACCGGAACGGATCTGCTGCCCGCTTTCGCGGAGATCGCGCCGGTCGACGTGTACGGGATCGGCAGCGAAGATCTCGAAGGCCGTCACCCCGCGCTCCATCCAGGCGGCGACCTGCGCAGCCGGGAACTGCACGCCGAGGTCGCCCGGCGCCGCGTCCACCTGCACACCGCCCGGTGGACCTCGCTGGGGCTCTCGTTGCTCGAAGCGATGCACCTCGGCATGCCGGTCGTCGCGCTGGCGACCACCGAAGCCGTTCTCGCGGTCCCGCCCGACGCAGGCGCCGTCTCGACGGATGTCGAAGTGCTGGCGAGGGCCTACCGCGAATTGATCCATGAACCAGATTTCGCCGTACTGGCAGGGAAATCCGCGCGCGAGTTCGCGTTGAGCCACTACGGGCTCGACGCGTTCCTCGAACGCTGGGACGCCCTGCTGACCGAGGTGACCGCTTGACCACGCCGACCGCGGCGGGAAGGAGTCCCCGATGAGGATCGCGATGGTTTCCGAACACGCCAGCCCGCTCGTCGCGCTCGGCGGAGCCGACGCCGGGGGCCAGAACGTCCACGTCGCCGAACTCTCCGCCGCGCTGAGCAGGCGGGGCCACGACGTCACCGTCTACACGCGCCGCGAGAACCGGCGCGTCGCCGCGACGGTCGAGACGCCGGACGGCTACCGCGTCGTCCACGTCCCGGCGGGCCCGGCGAGGAAGCTGCCGAAGGACGAACTGCTGCCGTATATGGGAGAGTTCGGCCGGGTGCTGCGCTCCCGCTGGGCCAAGGACCGGCCGGACGTCGTCCACGCGCATTTCTGGATGTCCGGCCTGGCTTCGATTCTCGCGGCGAAGGATCTCGGTATCCCGGTGACCCAGACCTTTCACGCGCTGGGTGTGGTGAAACGGCGCTATCAGGGCAAAAAGGACACGAGTCCGCCCGACCGGAGCCGGCTCGAACGGATGATCGCCAAACAGGCCGACAGGGTGATCGCGACCTGTTCGGACGAGGTCTTCGAACTCGTGCGGATGGGCCTGCCGCGCTCACGCGCCTCGGTCGTCCCCTGTGGAGTGGACTTGACCGAGTTCACCCCGGACGGCGAGTGCGCTCCCCGCACGGCTCGGCAGCGGATCGTCAGCGTCGGCAGGCTGGTGCCGCGCAAGGGTTTCGACCTCGCCATCGCCGCGCTGCCCTCGCTCCCGGACACGGAACTGGTCATCGCGGGCGGCCCGGACTCGGGCCCGCTCGCCGAGGCTCCGGAAGTGCGGCGGCTCCAGGCGATCGCCGATCGGGCCGGCGTCGCCGACCGCGTGCACATGCCGGGGCTGGTGTCCCGCGAGAACATGCCCGCGCTCCTGCGTTCCGCCGACGCGGCGGTCTGCACACCTTGGTACGAACCGTTCGGCATCGTGCCGCTGGAGGCGATGGCTTGCGGTGTCCCGGTCGTGGCGACCGCCGTCGGCGGGCTGACCGACACCGTCGTCGACGGCGTCACGGGCCTGCTGGTCCCGCCTCGCAGCCCGAAGGACTTGGCGGGAGCGTTGCGACGGCTCCTCGGTGACTCTTCGGCGCGCGAGTCGTTCGGGATCGCCGGGACCGACCGGGTGCGGGCACGGTACTCGTGGGACCGGGTGGCCGCGGACACCTTGCGCGCTTATGGGCGCGTTGTGAGCGAGGAGACGGAAGTGGCGGCGGCTGCCGCTTCGCCTTCCTGACCCGCCGTGCGGTGACCGAGTTGTTTCGTCCGTGATCGGTGCCGCGTGCGTTCCCTCGGAGCCTGGATCCCGCACCTGCTGTCCCGGAAGTGGCTTTCGCGACGCCGACCGGAAGGTGTGTGGAAACAGAGACACTGAACGTCTCTATTTCCACACACCCGTCACACTGGGTCACTCAGCTGGATCTTTGCGGTGCGCTGAGTCGTCCTCGTCCGTCTTCTCACCCCACATACCGTCGCGCGACCGAGTTCCGCTGCGACTCCTCCAGCAGCACCAGCCCGCGCTCCACTCCGGCCGGAACCACCGCCCGCTCCCGCAGCACCCACGGGATCCCCCGCACCGCTTCCGCCACCGCCGCGAACGTGGCCCGGTCGAAGGGCGCAGAACGCAGCACCGCGGCCATCCGGCGCACGATGCTGCCGAGCGGACGCCGCAACCACAGCGTCCACAACGTGTTCCGGATGCCGAGCTGCCGTCGCCGCCGCGGATCGCGGACGGCCGAGGGGGCGTGGTGGATCACCATCTCCTCGTCCCAGCACATCCACCAGCCCTTGGCCGCGAGGTCGAGGGCGAACAGCTCTTCCTCTCCCCCGAGCCACATGCGGTCGGAGAAGCCGCCGACGTCGTGGAAGGCGCGGACGCGGACGGCCGAGAGGCCCGCCATGACGCCCAGCAGCGCCGGCCCGGGCAGCCAGTCCGGGCCGGGGACCGGGGAGTGTCGCAGTTCCGGGGTGATCGGGTCCTCGGTCAGCGCAGGCTCCACCAGGCACCGCCCGGTCACCACACCGAGTCCGGGGTAGGCATCGAGCTGCTCGACGGCGCGCCGCAGAGACCCCGGCTGCCACCGGGTGTCGTCGTCGCAGAACGCGACATACGGCGTCTCCACCTCGCGGACGGCGAGATTGCGCGCGACGGCGCCGAGGTTCCGCGGCGAGCGGATCACCCGGATCGACGGGAACCGTTCTTCGACGGCGTCCGCCGTGCCGTCGCCGGAAGCGTTGTCCACCACCACGATCGGCGCCGCGTCGGGCAGCGCGGTCATCGAGTCGAGGGTCTCCAGCAGTTGCGCGCGCCGGTTGTGCGTGATCACCACGACCGTGATCCGGTCCGTCACTTCATCCTCCATGTGCGTGTTCCAGAACGCGGATGCGGCGCTCCACCGAAGCGGGCAGCCGTTGCCGGTCGGCGAGCGCGCGGGGCAGCCGCCGGAGCACTCCGGCGAGCGCGCCGAGCACGTGTGGTTCCCGGAGAACCCTGGCCAGCGCACGAAATCCTTCGGCAAGACAGCGGCGCACGGGCCGTCTCATCACCGTGATCAGCATCCGGTTGCGGAGTTCGGCACGCTCACGCCACGACGGCGACGGCCGCATCGGCGACGGGTGGTGATGCGCCCGCACGTCCTCCGCGTAGCAGAGCCACCAGCCGCGCGCCGCCAGGTCGTAGGACAGCAGCCGCTCCTCGGCACCGAAATGCAGCAGCGGATGGAAACCCGCGGCCTGCAGATAGGCGGTCCGCCGGACGACCGCGGAGCAGGCGAGGAACCCGAGCACGGCCGGTCCGGGAAGCCCATCAGGTCTGCCGAGGGGGCTGGCGGCCATCAGCGAGACGACCGGGTCCTCTCGTTCTTCCTCCCCTACCAGGGTTTTCGCGGCGAGGAGGCCGACGTCGTCGTGAGCGTCGAGGATGCGCTCGGCCTCGGCGAGCGCATCCTCGGCCCACCAGGAATCGTCGTCACTGAAGGCGACATAAGGCGTCCGCGCCACGGCGACCCCGAGATTCCGCGCGGACACGCCGATGTTGCGCGGCAACCGGACGACTCGCACGCACGGGAACGCGGCGGCCATGGCCGCGGTGCCGTCGGAGGAGCCGTTGTCCACCACCACGATCGGCGGAGGCGGCCGTAACGCCGTGAGCCGCCGCAACGTCCGTTCCAGTTCCGGTGCCCGATCGCGGGTGGCGATCACCACCGTCGTCGCGGCCGCGCTCATCGCACCGGCCGGGTCTTGAGCGCCTTCACCATGTCCCGCACGAGCCCGTCGTCACCGGGCAGCGCGCGCAACGCGGCCACCGCCCGGCCCTGCACCGAGGAGCACCAGCGCCACCAGGAGTCGAGCACGTCCCGGTTGCCCGCCTCCTCGGCCGGGACGAGGGCGGGCCAGCCGAGCGCGTCGGCCTGTGCGGTGACCTTGCCACCGCCCTCGACCGGGTCGATGGCCAGAGCGGGCACTCCCGCCTGAAGACTCAGCACCAGCCCGTGCAGCCGCGTCGTGACCACGACGTCCAGATGCGACAGGATCGACGTGAACTGGTCCGGTGTCTCACAGCGTTCCCAATCCGACGCCGCCAGCCGCGTGTCGAGCGGCACTCGGGCGCAGTCGACCCCGGCGATCCAGTCCTTCACCGAGGCGTGCACCGCCGTATGGCGGCCGGAGTCGCCGTACTCCCGTTGTTCCGGCGCCAGGATCACACCCGTCACCAGCACCGTGTCGGTCGGCACGCCGAGGGAGAGATCCGGCGCGCCGACCCCGTCGTGGTCCCGCGCGAAGACCTGATCGAAACCCGTGACCGTGTCGTCCTCCGGATCGATCACCGAGACCCCGACGGCGATCCGATGGCAATGGGCGAACCTGCGGTGCACTTCGCACACCTGCCTGCCGTGCGCGGGCCCGCAGACGAACACCACGTGGCTGTACCGTGCCGGGTCCACCTCTTCGTAGTTCACGTCGCCCGGCCGGTACACCGGGCTCCACGCCAGGTCATGCGGAAGTCCCATGGTCGACAGCGCTTCGTCGACCCTGCGCATACTGAGTACGTCCCCTGCCGTCGCCTCGCCGTGCCGGAAGCTCGCCCAGCCGATCACCAATGCACGCATATCCGATGCTTACCCGGCATCTCCCGATTCACACGGTTTTTCCCGCCCTCACCGCGGGTAGCCAGTCGCCATGAACAGAGTGCTGGTGACCGGAGGCGCGGGTTTCGTCGGCTCGCATCTGTGCGAACGCTTGCTGGACGCGGGCACGGAGGTCGTCGCGGCGGACAATTTCGCCACGGCCGTCATGGCCAACGTGGCGCATCTCCTCGACCGTCCGGGTTTCCGGCTCCTCTCCCGTGACGTCACCGGGCCGATGAGCGCGCCGGGCCCGTTCGACGTCGTCTTCCACCTCGCGTCCGCCGCCTCGCCCCGTGACTACTTCCGCCTTCCGCTCGAGACGCTGCGCGCGGGCTCGCACGGCACCGAGCGGGCGCTGGACATCGCCGAACGCGACGGCGCCCGGTTCGTCCTCGCCTCGACGAGCGAGGTCTACGGCGATCCGCAGGAGCACCCGCAGCGCGAGGAATACTGGGGGCACGTGAACCCGATCGGACCGCGCAGCGTCTACGACGAGGCCAAGCGGTACGCCGAAGCGCTCACTTCGGCCATGCGCCGGGAACGGGACGCGAACACCGGTATAGCCCGGATCTTCAACACCTACGGCCCGCGTATGCGCCCCGACGACGGCCGCATGATCCCGACGTTCATCGGCCAGGCGCTGGCGGGCGAACCGCTCACCGTGACCGGCAGCGGCGACCAGACCCGTTCCCTCTGCTACGTCGACGACACGGTCCGCGGTCTGATCGCGCTGGCGGACTCCGACGTGCCCGGCCCGGTGAATCTGGGCAATCCGCACGAACTCACCGTGCTGCGGATCGCGGAGGAGATCCTGGCCGTCACCGGCAGCGCGTCGCGGATCGAGCACATCGACGCGGCCGTCGACGATCCGGCCCGCCGATGCCCGGATATCTCCCGCG
Organism: Amycolatopsis sp. NPDC043887; assembly: GCF_056435665.1. NCBI lineage: Bacteria > Bacillati > Actinomycetota > Actinomycetes > Pseudonocardiales > Pseudonocardiaceae > Amycolatopsis > Amycolatopsis sp. NPDC043887. The sequence continues at coordinate 394,278 of NZ_JBWKEB010000004.1, read as the reverse complement.
CCCGCCGGGAACTCGGCTGGGAGCCGGAAATCCCGATGACGGAAGGGCTTCCGCGCACCGTCGCCTGGTTCGCGCGGCCGCGGTCCGGCCCATACCCGGCCGCCGGAGCCTGAACCCGTAACTCACGTGATCCAAGCCGTAACACGCGTGCTTGAAGCCGGACCGCCTTCAAGCACGCGAGTTCCGGCTTCAAGCACGCGAGTTACGCCTCCGAGCACGCGAGTTCCGTGCCTGGACACGCGAATGACGGGCCGGACGCCGGGCACTTCAGATCCGCCGAGAGACGCTTCACTCCGTAGCGACGTCCTGGGCTTTTGCGCCGCGTCGTTTATCACCGACTGCACCGGGTAGCGCTACAGGAGCAAGCGCGGGTCACGGCCCGCATCCCCCGACCGGAGAGGTGGCCCGGTGCGCGTACTCGGTATCAACGCCGTTTTCCACGACCCGGCCGCGGCCCTCGTGGTCGACGGCGAGATCGTGGCCGCGGCGGAGGAAGAACGGTTCAGCCGTCGCAAGCACGGCAAGCGGCCGGTGCCTTTCTCCGCTTGGGAACAGCCCGCCGAAGCCGCCGCGTGGTGCCTGGCGGAGGCGGGAATCTCCGCGCAGGATCTCGACGCCGTCGGCTATTCGTACAATCCGGCGCTCGTCGAGCCGGGTCTGGCGGGGCATGACGGGAAGAACGAAGGTCTCCGCACCGACTTCGCCCGCCGGGCTCCCGCGTTCCTCAAGGCGGCCTTGCCGGGACTGGATCCCGCGACCGTCCGGTTCGTCCGGCACCACGTCGCGCACGCCGCCTCGGCCGCGCTCGCCGCGCCGTTCGAGGACTGCGCGGTGCTGGTGGCCGACGGCCGCGGCGAGAGCACGTCCTACCTCGCGGGCGAGTACCGCGACGGCAAGTTCGAGGAGCTCGCCGAGCAGCGGCTCCCCCATTCGCTCGGGCTGATGTACGAGGACCTGACCGAGCACCTCGGATTCGCCCGGTCCAGTGACGAGTACAAGGTGATGGCGCTGGCCTCCTACGGGAAGCCCCGGTTCCTCGACCGGATCGCGGAAAGCGTGCACTCCAACGGGCTCGGGTTCCGTACCGACGAGATCGACTGGACCTCGTTCGCGCCCGCCGTCGAGCCAGGGCAGGAGCCCGGGCAGGTCCACGCCGACCTGACCGCGAGCGTGCAGCGCTGCCTGGAGGACGTGCTGCTCGAACTCGCGGCCAAGATCCATGAACACACCGGGCACACGGACCTCGCGATGGCGGGCGGGATCGCACTCAACTGCGTGGCCAACACCCGGCTGCACGCCGAAGGACCGTTCGAGCGCATCTGGGTCCAGCCCGCCGCCGGTGACGCCGGCACCGCGCTCGGGGCGGCGCTGCAACTCGCGGGCGACTTCGGCGAACGCGGCGGCCCGATGGCCGGCGCGGACCTGGGCCGAGGCTGGACGGACGACCAGCTGGAGAACGCTCTCAAGACCGCGAACGTGCGCTACGAACGGCCGGACGACGTCGCCGAGGCGGTCGCCGAAGCCCTGGCCGAAGACCGGATCGTGGCCTGGTTCCATGGCCGGTCCGAATTCGGCCCGCGCGCGCTCGGCCACCGGTCGCTGCTCGCGCATCCCGGGTACGAGGCCAATCTGGAACGGCTGAACGACGTGAAGGGCCGCGAACAGTTCCGCCCGGTCGCCCCGATGGTGCTCGCGGAACGCGCGGGCGACATCTTCTCCCGCGGCCCGCTTCCCAGTCCGTACATGCTTTTCGTGCACGACGTCGCGCAGGAGTGGCGGGATCGCCTCCCCGCCGTCACCCACGTCGACGGCACCGCCCGCGTGCAGACCGTCGACGCCGACGGCGAACCGCTCGTGGCGAGAATGCTCGGCGCGTTCGAACGGCGTACCGGCGTGCCCGCCGTGGTCAACACCAGCCTCAACACCGCGGGCAGGCCGATGGTCGATTCCCCGCGGGACGCGCTGGAGTGCTTCGGTTCAGCCCCCATCGACCTGCTCGCCCTCGGACCTTTCGTGGTCCGCCGTCCCTGACCTCGGAGGTGTGTCGTGATCGAAGAACACTTCGCAGCATTGAGCGAGGCCGCCGGGAAGTCCGCTTCCTGGTCGCCGAAGATCCGTGACTGGGGTGACCATCTGGCCACCGTGCTGTCGTCCGGCGGACGGCTGCTCGCGTGCGGCAACGGCGGGAGCGCCGCCGAGGCGCAGCACCTCACCGGTGAGCTGGTGGGCCGGTTCCGCAACGACCGGCAGCCGTTTTCGGCGATCGCCCTGCACGCGGACACCTCCGCCGTGACGGCCATCGTCAACGACTACGGCGAGCAGGAGGTGTTCGCCCGGCAGGTGCGCGCGCACGGCCGTCCCGGCGACGTCCTCGTCTGCCTTTCCACCAGCGGGGGCAGCCAGAACGTCGTCGCGGCCGCGAAGGCCGCCCACGAACTCGGCGTGACCACCTGGGCGATCACCGGCCACTCCCCCAACCCGCTGGCCGCGCTATGCGCCGACGCGATCCCGGTGGAGGCTCCGTCGATGGCCACCGTGCAGGAGGTCCACCTCGCGCTGGTGCACGCCCTGTGCACCGCGTTCGACCACGCGCTCGGGGTGCCCACGTGAGGCCGCTGGTCGTGCTGGGCGATGCCCTGCTGGACGTCGACGTCGACGGCACGTCGCACCGGCTCTGCCCGGACGCGCCCGTCCCCGTGGTCGACCTCGCCCGCGAATGGCGGCGGCCGGGCGGCGCCGGGCTGGCCGCGTTGCTCGCGGCGCGGTCCACCGCCGAGGTCGTCCTCGTCGCCCCGCTGGGGGACGACCAAGGAGGCCGGACCCTGTCCGGACTCCTGGAGCGCGAGGTCCGGGTGGTGCCGATGCCGTTGTGCGGCACCACCGTCACCAAAACCCGCGTCCGCGCCGCGGGGCAGTCGCTGGTCCGCCTCGACAGCGGTGACGGGAGGGCGGAGTACTCGCCGCTCACCGCCGGCGTCCGTGAAGCGCTGCGCTCGGCGGGCGCGATCCTCGTCGCCGACTACGGCCGCGGCGTCACCGGCCATCCGGAGGTCCGCAGGCTGCTCGCCGAACTGGCGGGCACGATCCCGATCGTCTGGGATCCGCATCCGCGCGGAGCGGAGCCCGTGGCGGGAATCCGGCTCGTCACCCCGAATCTCGCCGAAGCCGAGCAGCTCACCGAAGCCCGAGCCGGCGCCGAGGAACTGGCGAAGCAGGTGCACTCGCTCTGGAAGGCCGCCGCGGTCTGCGTCACCACGGGCTCCCGCGGCGCGGTGCTGACCGAGGGCGGCCCGTGCACGACGTTCCGGCCGCCGTCGGGCGTCGTCGCCAAGGACACTTGCGGCGCGGGTGACCGCTTCGCGTCCGCGGTCACCGCCGCGCTCCTCGACGGGGCGTCCACCGCCGACGCGGTGGCCACCGGGGTCGAGACGGCCGCACGCTTCGTCGCCACCGGCGGCGCCGCCACGTTGTCCACTGTGGACAGCGAACCGCGGCCGGAGACCACGCACCACGGTGCTTCGGCGTTCGACGTGGCCGCGCGAGTCCGCGCGCGAGGCGGCAGGCTCGTCGCCACCGGTGGCTGTTTCGACCTGCTGCACCCCGGCCACGCCAGCCTGCTCCGGCAGGCACGTGCGTTGGGTGACGCCCTCGTCGTATGCCTCAATTCCGACGCCTCCGTGCGCGGCCTGAAAGGACCGGGACGGCCGATCGTGACCGCCCGGGACCGCGCCAGGTTGCTCACCGAACTCGCCTCGGTCGACGCCGTCGTGGTGTTCGACGAGCCCGATCCCGCCGCGGTGCTGGACCGCCTCCGCCCGGACGTCTGGGTCAAGGGCGGCGACTACGCGGACACGGAGCTCCCCGAAAGCGCCGTCGTGCGCAGGCACGGCGGCGAGATCGTCCTGATCCCGACCATCCGCGGCTATTCCACCTCCCGGCTGGTGGCCGCGGCGGAAGGAGCATGATGCGCCCTCTCGGCAACGTCCTGATCACCGGCGGCGCCTCCGGACTCGGTGCCGCGACCGTCGAAGCCGTCCGTGAAGCGGGTGGTACACCCCTCGTCGTCGACCGCGTCGAACCCGCGGCCGACGTCGCCTTCGTCCAGGCCGACCTGGCCGATTCCGCCGCGGCCGCGAGCGCCGTGAACGCACTCGCCGAACGGGCGGGCGGGATCGACGGCGTCTTCACCGCGGCGGGGACCGACGCGTGCGGCGCGCTCGACGAAGTGTCCACAGAGGACTGGGAACGCGTGGTCCGGGTCAACCTGCTCGGTACGGCCGCGGTCGTCCGCGCGGCGCTGCCCCATCTGCGGCTGAGCCACGGCACGGTGGTGACCTGCGCGTCGACGCTGGGGCTGCGGGTGGCCGGCGACGCGAGCGCCTACTGCGCCTCGAAATTCGGCGTCGTCGGCTTCACCAGGGCACTCGCCATGGAGCTGGCGGGCCGGGTCGGGGTGACGCTGCTCGTCCCCGGCGGCATGCACACCGCGTTCTTCGACGACCGGGCCGAGCAGTACAAGCCGCCGCCGGACGCGAAACTCAACCAGCCCGAGCACGTCGCGGCATCGGTGGTGTTCGCCCTCTCCCAGCCGCCCGGCTGCGAGGTCCGCGAACTCGTGGTGTGCGCTTCGGAAGAAGGGTCCTGGCCGTGACCGGTGGCATCCTCGTGCTGCGCGCGCTCGGTCTGGGTGATCTGCTCACCGCGGTTCCCGCGCTGCGGGCACTGCGCCGCGCCTTCGACGGCGAGCGGCTGGTGCTCGCCGCGCCCGAGAACCTGCGCGACATCGTCGAACTGATCGACGCGGTGGACGAGCTGCTCCCGACGGCCGGGCTCGGCGAGCTGTCCTGGCCCGGCGAGCCGCCGCGGCTGGCGGTCAACCTGCACGGCCGCGGCCCGGAGAGCATCCACGACCTGCTCGCCCAGGACCCGCTCGAACTGATCACGTACCGGCATCCGGACTTCCCCGGCGTCGACGGCCCGGACTGGCCTGCCGAAGCGCACGAAGTCGACCGCTGGTGCCGTCTGCTCGAGGCCGCCCGCATCCCGGCCGATCGCACCGATCTCGCGCTGCCACCGCCGCCCGGCCCCAGCCCGGCGGCGGGCGCGGTGGTGATCCATCCCGGTGCCGCGTTCGCCGCCCGGCGCTGGCCGCCGGACCGGTACGCGCGAGTGGCGCGGGCACTCTCCGGAGAGCATCGGGTGGTCGTCACGGGAAGCGCGCCGGAAGCGCCCCTCGTCCGCGACGTCACCGAGGCGGCCGGGCTTCCCGGCGAGGCGATGCTCACCGGTGGCGATCTCGCCGAACTGGCCGCGACCGTGGCCGAAGCGCGGCTGGTGATCTGCGGCGACACCGGCGTCGGGCATCTCGCGACCGCGTACGGGACGCCGTCGGTCCTCCTGTTCGGGCCGACTCCGCCGCGGCTCTGGGGCCCGCCTGCCGACGCCCGGCAGCACACGGTCCTCTGGGTGGGCGACGTCGGCGATCCACACGGCGAAGCCCCGGATCCCGGCTTGCTGCTGTTGCGCGAGGAACGCGTCCTCGCGGCGGCCGAAGAACTGCTGGCGACGGGGGGTTCCCGTGGGTGAGCGGGTGGGCGTGATCGGCGCCGGCTACGTCGGGCTCACGAGCGCCGCGTGCTTCACGCATCTGGGACATCAGGTGGCCTGCGTCGACAATAATCCGTCCAAAGTGGACACGTTGCGGCGCGGCGAGGTCACGATCGTCGAGCCGGGGCTCACGGAACTCGTCCGGGACGGGCTGGGCGGCGGCCGGCTCCGGTTCACCACCGCGCCGGACGAGCTGTCCGATGTGGACTTCGTCTTCCTCTGCGTGCCCACTCCGGAAGGAAAGGACGGCGCCGCCGACGTGCGGGTGCTGGAAGAGGTCGTGGCCACGCTTCCCGGCCTGCTGCGGTCCGGCTGTGTCGTCGTCACCAAGTCCACCGTCCCGGTCGGCACCGGGACCCGGCTGGCGGAACTGCTCGGACGGCCGGATCTGCCCGCGGTGAGCAATCCCGAGTTCCTCCGTGAGGGGCACGCCGTCGAGGACTTCCTGACGCCCGACCGGATCGTCCTCGGCTCGGTGCCGGAGAACCGGGCGCCCGCCGAACGGGTGGCCGCGTTGTACGGCGAGACGAACGCGCCGGTGTGGTTCACCGATCCGGCCAGTGCCGAGCTGGCGAAATACGCCAGCAACGCGTTCCTGGCGCTGAAAGTGTCCTATGTGAACGTCCTCGCCGAACTGTGCGAGCACTACGGCGCCGACATTCGCGACGTCGGGCGGCTCATGGGGCTCGATTCCCGGATCGGCCCCGCCTTCCTCGTGCCCGGTCCCGGCTGGGGCGGCTCGTGCCTGCCCAAGGACACCGCCGCGCTGCTGCGGACCGCCGAACACGCGGGCGTCGACTTCGGCCTCCTGCGTGACGCCATGAAGGCCAACGCCCGCCAGCGGGCGGCCGTGGTGCGGAAGATCCGCCTCGCGATCACCGGTGTTTCGGACGGTTCGCTCTCGGGCATCCGTATCGGGCTGCTCGGATTGGCGTTCAAAGCGGGGACCGGGGATCTGCGCGATTCCCCCGCGCTCGCGGTCGCGCGGGAGCTCGCCAGGAGCGGCGCGGTGCTGACCGCGTACGACCCCGGCGTCGACACCGTCGAACCGGACATCGTCCAGGTCGTCGACGACCCGTACCTGGTCGCGAAGGACGCGGCGGCGCTGGTGGTGCTCACCGAGTGGCCCGAGTTCCGCGAGCTCGACTGGGACCGGCTCGCCGCCGCCACCGAACGCGCCGTCGTCGTCGACGCCAGGAATCTCCTGGACCCGGCGACCGTCGGCGAAGCGGGCTTCACCCATACGGGGATCGGTACCGATCCGAACAGGAGGACAGGATGACCCAGCCGTTGAAGGCACTCGCACTGGTGTGCTCGCTCAAAACGTCCCCCGCGCCGTCGAGCAGCGCGCTGATCGCCCAGCAGTTGCTCGACGAACTGGCCGGACGCGGCGCCACCGGTGAACTCGTGCGCGTGGTCGACCACGACGTCAAACCCGGCGTGGAAGGCGACATGGGCGACGGCGACGCCTGGCCGGGGATCCGCCGGAAGATCGCCGCGGCCGACATCCTGCTGATCTCGACGCCGACCTGGGTCGGCCACATGTCCAGTGTGGCCCAGCGCGTGCTGGAACGGCTCGACGCCGAACTGTCCGAAACGGACGACGAAGGCAGGCCCGCGATGTTCGGCAAGGTCGGTGTCACCGCCGTCGTCGGCAACGAGGACGGCGCGCACAAGATCACCGCCGACCTGTTCCAGGCCCTCAACGACGTCGGTTTCACCGTGCCCGCCCAGGGCGGGACGTATTGGAACGGCGAGGCGATGAAGGGCGGGGACTACAACGACCTCGACGAGACGCCCGAAGCGGTCGCCTCGACCAACACGACCCTCGCGCGCAACGCCGTCCACTTGGCGAATCTGTTGCGGGAGAAGCAGTACCCCGCTTCCTGACACCAGGTGTGAACGACGCCACGGCCGGGTACCCCGGTTCCGTGATCGTCAAAACGCTGGCGTTCGGTGTTTGCCTGCTGCTCGCCGGCTGCACCGGAGCGAGCGGGCAAGAGCCGGTGAAAGAGGCAGCCGCGCGGTTCATCGGCGCGCTCGCGTCGGGTGATCACCGCTCGGCGTGCGCGCTGCTGGCGCCCCGGGCACAGGAGTCCTGGGCGCCGGAGAGCTGCGAACGCGGCCTCGCGAGGGCGGACGTCCCGGGCGGAACGCCCGAAACGGTCTCGATCTGGAGCGAGGAAGCCCAGGTGAAGACCGGCCGCGACACGCTTTTCCTGCACGAATCGTCCACCGGATGGGTGATCACGGGCGCGGGCTGCCGCCATCGGAACGAACAGGTCTACGACTGCTCGGTGGGTGGACCGTGAAAGCGCGCCCGGTGTTCACCGTCTACCTCGTCTTCGTCGTGGCCGTCCTCGGCTACTGCGTCCTACTGGGCCTGCTCCACCGGTGAAGGAGGCGGACGATGCGGCGCTTTCTCCAGGACAACGCCCTCTCGCTGGCGTTCGGGCTGCTGTTCCTGCTGAGCCTCGCCGGACAGGCGTTCGCGGGCCTCGCCGACTACAACGACCGGCGGCTCAGCCACGCCGCCGAACCGATCGGCCTGCTCGACTACCTGGCGTCCGCGGACTTCGCCGTCGACGTCGCCGAAAACTGGCAATCGGAGTACCTGCAGTTCTTCCTGTACGTGTTCGCGACCGTGTGGCTGCTGCAACGCGGCTCCCCCGAATCGAAACCGGCAGGCCGGGTCGGGTGGGAAACGGACAAGGACCAGCAGGTCGGCCGGCATTCGACGGCCGACTCACCGAAATGGGCCAGAGCGGGAGGCTGGCGCACGGGGATCTTCTCGATGTCACTCGGGCTGGTGATGCTGGGACTGTTCCTGCTGTCCTGGCTGGCCCAGTCCGTGGCCGGGATGAGCGCCTACAACGCCGAGCAGCTCACCGAATTCGGTGATCCGGAGTCGTGGTTCGGCTATCTGGCGTCGTCGGACTTCTGGAACCGCACACTCCAGAACTGGCAATCGGAATTCCTCGCCATCGGCTCGATGGCGGTGTTCAGCGTGTACCTGCGCCAGCGCGGCTCCCCGGAATCCAAACCCGTGGGCGCGCCGCACCACGTCACCGACGAATCCGGGTGATTGAACCGCGGGAAACGGGTATCCGTGCGGCGTCGGACTGACGACCACGGACAGGAGTGTCCATGACCACCACCACGAAACACGACCTCGTCTCGGTGATCACCGAAGACCACCGCGCCTTCGAACGGATCTTCAAGGAGCTCGAATCCGGCAAGGGCGGTGATCGGCACCGCAAGGACCTCGCGGACCACGTGATCGCCGAACTCGTGCGGCATTCGATCGCCGAAGAGCAACATATGTACCCCGCCGCGCGGAAGAAGCTCCCCAACGGCGACGAGGTCGCCGACCACGAGATCGAGGAGCACGCCGAAGCCGAACGCGTGATGAACGACCTCATCGGCCTGGAGCCGACGGACAAGCGGTTCGACCAACTGGTCGGGAAGCTGATCGAGGACGTCCGGCACCACATCGAGGAGGAGGAAAGCGACCTGCTGCCGAAACTGCAGGCCGCCTGCTCGCCGGGAGAATTGCAGGAACTGGGCGAGAAAGTGTTGCGGGCCAAGGAGATCGCCCCGACACGGCCGCACCCCGCCGCCCCGGACCGGCCGCCGGCGAACCGGATCCTGGCGCCGGGGACGGCGTTCATCGACAAGATCCGGGACGCGCTGACGGACCGCGCCACCTGAGCTTGACGCCAGCAGATGTCCGTGAAGGCCTCCTTCCCTACTCTCAAGGTAGGGAAGGAGGCCTTCACGGCGTTTGCCGGTGGTGTGTCGGTTCCGGTGGGGAGGGATGTTGCGAAAGTGGCCTTCGCAACCTCAAGGCTCGGCAGGAACATCCCGCACCGAGGACTCGGGCAGCTCCCCCGTGAGCGCGAAGTCCACCCGCCGCGCCACCGAAACGGCCTGGTCCGCGAACCGCTCGTAGAACCGCGCCAGCAACGCCACCGAGATCGCGGGCGCGACGCCGTGCGGCCAGTCCGGCTCGGTGACCAGCGTCATCAGCTCTTCGTACAGCGCATCGACACGCTGGTCGGACCGGGCGAGCGAGTGGAACACCTCCGCGGTCGGTCCCTCGATCGCCGCGCCGAGATCTTCCGCCATCGAGCCGACGAGCCCGGCCATCTCGCCGAACCGGCCGGCGAGCGCGTCGGGGACGGCGAATTCCGGCGCTCGCGCGGCCTGGTCCGCGATGTGCTGGGCGAGGTCGCCCATCCGCTCCAGCCGGTCGGCGCAGTACACCGCCGCGAGCACGGTCCGCAGGTCGCGCGCGACCGGCGCCTGCAGGGCGAGCAGCTTCTGGGCGGTCTCCTCGCATGTGGTCCGTGCCGCGTTCAGTTTCGCCTCGACGGCCGCGAGTTCGGCGGCGGCTTCGGCGTCCCGGTCGAGTAAGACCCGGTTCGCGAGCCGTAGTTCCTCGCAAGCCATCCCGCACATGCTCGACAGGAGCTCGCCGAGAACGCTCAGTTGACCATGGAATCGATCCCTCATGTCAGCACTTTCGCAGGTTCGAGGACGTACGTGGCGTACGCCGCGCGGATCACCGGCTGGGCGACGTTGCGCACGGGGACACCGCCCGGGCTGACGCCTTGTTCGCTGCCGTAGTGCGCGTGTCCGTGCACGGCGAGCGCCACCTGGGCGTCGTCGATCGGCTCGCACAGCAGGTACGACCCCAGGAACGGGTGGATTTCCGGCGGTTCGCCGTGCAGGGTGCCGGGGATCGGCGAGTAGTGCGTCAGCGCGACGGTCACGTCGGGCTGCTCGTGTTCGAGCCCCTCCAGCGCGGTGCGCAGCCGCCTGGCGGCCGCCATGGTGTGTTCGACGAAGTCCTTCATCTCGCGTTCACCGAACCGGCTCGCGCATTTGCCCGCGAACCCGCCGCCGAAGCCTTTCACCCCGGCGACGCCGAGCTTTCCGCCGTCCAGGTCCACGGTGGTGGCCGAACCCTCCAGCACCGTGATCCCGCTTTCCTCCAGCAGCCCGCTGACCGCTTCCGGCTCGTCCGAGTGGTAGTCGTGGTTGCCGAGCACCGCCACCACGGGGACGTCGAGCCCGGCGAACTCGTCGGCCACCACCCTGGCCTCTTCGACGCTGCCGTGCCGGGTGAGGTCGCCCGCGAGCAGCAGCACCTCGGCGTGTTCGGCGATGTTGTCCAATGCCGGCCGCAGCAGGCCCCGGTTGTCCTCCCCGAGGTGGACGTCCCCGACCGCGGCGACCCGGATCACCGGATCTCCTCGGCGTGCGACGGCTCGCGGACGTCCGCCGTCCGGACGTCGTTGTGCACCAGCTCGGCCGCGATGTGTTCGCAGACGACCGCCTCGATGTCGGCCTTGCGGTTGGCACAGGGGACCTCGCCGCTGAGCCGGACCTGGTCACCGCGCACGGTGACGTGCACGCCGAGTTCGGCGGTCCTCGGATCCTCCGCCAGCGCCTTGGTCAGCCTGGCGACCAGGTACTGGGGCGCTTCCTCGGGCATCGGAAGCTCCTTTCCGTCGATGATGGACAGTGCCGCGAGCAGGGTCAGGAACGACCAGGCGTACGGCGATTCGGCGGTCTCCTCGGCCACGCGGTGCCAGTCGACCTGCTCGCGGAGGTCACGGGCGATCCGCAGCAGCGGCCCGAAATCGCACCGGTGCGGGCTGAGCACGAGTATCTTGTCGACGAGCAGATCGGTGCCGTTGAGCACGGGAGCGGCGGTCGCCCCGACCCGCATCAGCGAAGCGCGGTCGAGCATCTCGTCGGTGACCGGCCGATGGTTGGGCCGGAAGATGAGGTCCACGAGACAGTCGCCGTCGTAGACCTTGGTGAGCCAGTCCTCCGGCGGACGCACCCGTCTCAGCCCCGCGGCTTCCAGCGCGTCCGCCGCTTCCTCGATGTCCTCGTGCTTGAGGAAGAGGTCGACGTCGTGGTCGGACGGCGGGCCGCCCCGCGCGTACACGGCGAGACCGCCCGCGATGGCGAACCGCACCGACGTGCCGTCCAAAGTGGACACCACCTTGGTCAGCGTGTGCAGCAGCTCCTTCTCGTTCACGGCCGCTCCCCCACCCCGGTGGCCAGTTCGTGCCCCCGGCCGACATCCGGCTTCAGCGGTTCGGTCGGGAACCCTTCGCCTTCCCGCAATCCTTTGAGGAACGCTTCGATCGCGTCCTCCGACGAGTATCGCGGCGTCCAGCCCAGCTCTTCCCTGGCGCGCGTGCAGTCCATCACCGGGAGACGCAGCACGGCTTCGAAGAGCCCTGGCGTGGCCGGAATCAGGTGCAGCGACCAGGCCGCGGCGAGCGCGTGCCGGACGAAGGCAGCCGGAACCTTCACCGGCCTGGCGCCGAAGATCCGTGCCAGCGCGCGGGTGTCCAGTACCGGGTCGGCGGCGATGTTGAAGGCGCCCTTGACGTCCTGAAGCGCGCAACGCCGGTAAGCGTCGGCCACGTCTTCGGTGTGCGCGGTCTGGATCCTCAGTTGCGGGATGTCCGGAAGGATCGGGACGAGCGACGGCCTCAGCAGTTTGCCCGGAACGAGAGGCCCACCGAAAAGGCGGCGCTGTCCGGGCGCCGCGGCCTTCTGGAACAGGAATCCCGGGCGCACCCGTACTACCCGCAGCCGTGGATGACCGCGGTCGAAGGCCTCGAGAACCCTTTCCACATAAGCCTTTTCCCGGGTGTACGCCGCCTTGGGCGAGCCGTGCGTCGGCCAGTCCTCGGTCACCGGGTGGTCGTCGTCCCTCGGCGAGTACGCCCCGATCGACGACGCGTACACCAGCGACGGCACCCGCATCGCCTGCGCGGCTTCGAACACCCGGATCGAACCCAGCACGTTGGCCCGCCAGGTGACCTCGGGCCGGTGGGTGGGCTGGAAGAGCCAGGCCAGGTGGATCACCACGTCGGCGCCGTCGAACACGGCCCGGAGGTCGTCGCGGGCCACGTCGGCGGTGACGAACTCGGTCTTCGGGCTCTCCCAGCGGCTGGGGCGCCTCGCCAGCCCGACGATCGAGCCGACCTCGGGGTCCGCACCCAGCGCGCGCACCACCGCCGTCCCGACGTCACCGGTGGCGCCGGTGACCACGATCCGTTTCCCACTGCTGCTCATGGGTACGGTTACCCACCGTCGCTCTGGCTTAATCGGCGCGGAGCCGCTGGACGAGACGGCGAGCAGGCAACGCCATCGCCCCCAGGCCGATCGACGTCGCGACCTCGTCCGTGGGCGTGACGAGCAGGTGGTCGATCTCGTCGAGCAGCCTGCGGCACCGATCGAGTTTGTCCGGGTCACCCGAACGGGCAACCTCGGCGAGTGCTTCGAGCAGGTCGGCGACGATCCCGCGCGCGTGCTCGCCGGGATGCCGGAACGGCTGCTCACTCCGGGCGGCCTCGCTCACGGCGTCGATCAGCTGGGCGAGCGGCTGCCACAGGGAAATGAGGTTCGACAAGGGCTCCTCGCGGATCTCACGCCGTCCGCGGAGGTTCAGGTACCGGCCCTCCCGGGTCCAGCCGATCGCGTCTTCCGCCTCCGCGGCCAGGCTGCGGACGTCCCGCAGCCGGTCGTCGAGACCGTCGGCCGAATCGCCGCCGCGGACCAGTTCCGCGGTCTCGTCGAGGACGTCGGCGATCGCCCCGGCCAGCCTGGAGGTCGCCTCCCGCAGGCGTTCGCCGTGCAGCGGCGGCAGGATCACCGCGTTGAGCACCGCGCCGATCGCCGCACCCAGCGCGGTCTCCAGCAGCCGGTCGGCGAGCAGGACCGGTTCGGTCGCGCTGCCGTAGGAGACCAGGAGCATGCCGGTGATCCCGACCCACACCCCGGAATCACCGAACCCCCGCCACGAGCCGAGCAGCAACCCGGTGAAGACGACCAGTCCGAGCGCGACCGTGACGGACGGGATGACCTGGCCCGCGCCCGCCGCGAGCAACACCCCCACGCCGACCGCGCCGACCTGCTGCGCCCAGCCGCGCAGGGAGCGGTAAACGGTGGCCTGCACCAGGAACACCGCGGCGTACGGCGCGAGGAAGGGTTGTGGCAGCCGCAGCACCGAGGTCGCCACGATCCACGCGATCACCGCCGCGGCCGTGGCCTTCGTGGTCTGGATGAGACTCCGGCGTTCCTCGCCCGGAACCCGGAACGCCCGGCCGGCCCAGGCGAACGGCGCCGTCCATGGGTGCCGGGCGCCCATCACGGCCCCGGAGGCGCCAGGTGGACGACCTTCGTCTGCGTCATCTCGTCGAGCAGTTCGGGCCCGTAGCCGTAACCGCTGCCGCTGGCACCTCGCGGATGGGCGGCTCCGCCGGGCGCGCCACCGAAGACGTTGTTGATCTTCACGGTCCCGACCGGGAGTTCGCGCCATGCCCGCTGCGCGTGCGCCATCGAGGAGGTCAGCACCGTGGCGGCGAGCCCGTACTCGCCGTCGGCGGCCTGGCCGAGTGCCCGCTCGAAGTCCGCGACCACCGTCACCGGCGCTACCGGGCCGAACGTCTCCTCGCGGAGAATCCGCATCCCGGAGGTACATCCGGTGAGGACGGTCGCCGGGTAGAAGGCGCCGGGACCGTCCGGCACGACGCCGCCGACGAGCGGATCGGCGCCTTGCGCGATCGCTTCCGCGACCTGGGCGTGCACCCCCTCGCGGTGACGCCGGTCGACGAGCGGGGCCAGTTCGCGCCGGCCCGCTTCGGCGACCAGCGCGGTGATGAAGGCGTCCGCGACGTCCTGGTGCACCAGGATCCGTTCGACCGAGACACAGATCTGCCCTGAGTTGGCGAACGCCCCGGTCGCCGCCTGACCGGCCGCCCAGACCGGATCCACGCCGGCGTCGACGACGAGCGGATCGTTGCCACCGTTCTCCAGCAACGCCTTGGCGCCGGTCTTCGCCGCGCTCGCCGCGATCGAACGACCCGCGACGCTACTGCCGACATGCGCGATGACGTCGACATCCGCATGGGCCGCGAGTTCGGCGCCGACGGTCCCGTCACCCTGCACGGTCTGGAGCACTCCCTCGGGAAACGCCTCGGACAGCACGTTCCCCAGCCAGGCGCCGGTGTGCGGGCAGCGTTCACTCGGCTTGTGCACCACCGTGTTCCCCGTGACCACCGCGGCACCCAGCAGCCCGCAGGCCACGGCGACGGGGTCGTTCCACGGCGTCAGTGCCACGACCACGCCCCGCGGTTCGGGCACCATCAGGTCGGTGGCCGACCGATCACCCAGCAGGGACCGCCCGCGGTGCACCGGACCCAGTTCGGCGTACTGCTCCAAGGTCCCGGCTCCGGCGAGAACACCTTCCTCGGCTTCGTCGCGGGGCTTCCCGGTCTCGCTCTCGATGAGGACGGCGAGTTCACCCGCCCGCGCCCGGAGCGACCTGGCCGCGTCCTTCAGCGCGATCCCGCGTTCGGCCGCCGGTGTGGCGGCCCAGCCCGGGGCTCGCCGTTTCGCCGTGGCGATCGCCGTTTCGACGCCATCGGGGGTCGCCGCCTTGACTCTGCCGACGAGCCTGTCGTCGGCGGGGTCGCGGATCTCCAGCACGGCAGGCCGGTCCACCGTCGTCATTCGCACCTCCTCGAAAGTGTTCGCAGACCGGTTACCCGGTGTCGTTTCGCCGAAACGGTGCCGGGGTAGCCGCGAGGGAACCCACCACCGCGAAGGGGCGAGATCTGTGGCACAACATCGAGAGGACGCGAAGGACGAGCAGCTGGGCGCGAACCGCGTGGATCCGGAGCGGTCCGCGCTGACGACGCAGCAGGGTGTCCGCGTCGATCACACGAACGACTCCCTGACCGCCGGAGCCCGGGGCCCGACACTGCTGGAGGACTTCCACGCACGCGAGAAGATCACGCATTTCGACCACGAGCGCATCCCCGAACGGGTCGTGCACGCGCGCGGCGCGGGTGCCTACGGCTTCTTCGAGGCCTACGACGACGCGCTGGCCGACTACACGGTCGCGGAATTCCTCACCAGCGGCGAGAAGATCCCCGTGTTCGTGCGGTTCTCCACCGTCGCCGGTTCGCGCGGTTCGGCCGACACCGTCCGCGACGTCCGCGGCTTCGCGACGAAGTTCTACACCCGTCAGGGCAATTACGACCTCGTGGGCAACAACATGCCGGTGTTCTTCATCCAGGACGGCATCAAGTTCCCCGACTTCGTGCACGCGGTCAAACCCGAGCCGCGCAACGAGATCCCACAGGCGCAGTCGGCGCACGACACCTTCTGGGACTTCGTTTCGCTGCAACCGGAGAGCCTGCACATGGTGCTCTGGCTGATGTCCGATCGCGCGCTGCCGCGCAGCTACCGGATGATGCAGGGCTTCGGCGTCCACACGTTCCGGCTCGTCAACGCCGACGGCGAGGGCACCTTCGTGAAGTTCCACTGGAAGCCCGTGCTCGGCACGCATTCCCTGGTTTGGGACGAATGCCAGAAGATCGCGGGCAAGGACCCCGACTTCAACCGGCGCGACCTGTGGGACGTCATCGAGGCCGGGCAGTACCCGGAATGGGAGCTGGGCGTCCAGCTGGTGGACGAGGACTCCGAACACGAGTTCGACTTCGATCTGCTGGACGCGACGAAGATCATCCCCGAGGAGCAGGTGCCGGTGCGGCCGGTCGGGCGGATGGTCCTGGACCGCAACCCCGACGACTTCTTCGCCGAGACCGAGCAGATCGCCTTCCACACCGCGAACGTGGTACCCGGCATCGACTTCACCAACGATCCGCTGCTGCAGGCACGGAACTTCTCGTATCTCGACACTCAGCTGATCCGGCTCGGCGGCCCCAACTTCTCCCAGCTCCCGGTGAACCGGCCGATCGCCCCGGTGCACACGAACCAGCGCGACGGTTACGGGCAGCAGAGTATCCACAAAGGACGGACGAGCTACTTCCCGAACTCGCTCGGCGGTGGCTGCCCGGCGATCGCCGATTCCGGCGTCTTCCGGCACTACACCGAAGCCGTGGCCGGCCACAAGATCCGGGAACGCAGCGAGAGCTTCAAGGACTTCTACAGTCAGGCGACGCTGTTCTGGAACAGCATGTCCCCGGTCGAACGCGAGCATATCGTCGCCGCGTTCCGGTTCGAACTCGGCAAGGTCGAGGACCGGGAGGTCAGGGCGCGGACCGTCGCCGAGCTCAACAACGTCGACCACGGCCTGGCGGCCCGGGTGGCCGAGGGGATCGGCGTGACCGTGCCCGCCGCTCCGGCCATGCCACACCATGACCGCTCCTCCCCCGCGCTTTCCCAGCTCAACCAGCCCCCCGTCGCTCCGACCAGCCGGAAGGTCGCGGTGCTCGCCGCCGACGGGGTGGACACGATCGGCGTCGGCCGCCTGGTCGAGGCGCTGACCGAGCAGGGCGCGAACGCCGAGGTCCTCGCGCCGACCGAAGCCGAACTCCGGCCGGGCGGTGAGGGGACCCGCTGCGGCCGGACAGGCAGCTCAACACCATGGCTTCGGTGCTCTACGACGCCGTCGTCGTCCCGTGTGGTCCGAGCGCGATCAACATCCTCGAACGCGACGGGTACGCCGTGCATTTCGTCGCCGAGGCGTACAAGCACGGCAAACCGGTGGCCGCCTTCGGTTCGGGTCTGGACCTGCTACGCCGTGCCGGGGTGACGTCGAAGCTGGCCGACGACACCGAAACCCTGATCGACCAGGGCGTGGTGACCACCACGGCGGCCGAGGCGACCCTGCCCGACGGCTTCTTCGCCTCGTTCCTCGCGCAACTGGGCGAACATCGCTCGTGGCAGCGGAAGACCGACGCGATCCCGGCGTGACCGGAGTTTGCGGCCGTGGCACCCGGGTACCGGAAGAGGGTGAGCGACCTCGACTACACGATCGTGATCCCGACGACCGGCCGGGAGAATCTCCACACGCTCCTGGCCGGGATCGAAGCCGCCGGGGAACCCCGGCCCGCGCGGATCATCGTCGCCGACGACCGGCCCGGCGGCGATGATCTGCGGCTTCCCCCGTCCAGTACGGAAATCGAAGTGGTCCGCTCCGGCGGACGCGGTCCTGCCGCAGCCCGTAACGCGGGCTGGCGGCGCGCCCGGACCGAGTGGATCGCCTTTCTCGACGACGACGTGGTGATCGGCTCGGACTGGCCGCGGAAACTCGCCGATGACCTCCTCCCCCTCGAGCCGGAGACGGCGGCGTCGCAAGCGCGGCTCGTCGTACCGCTGCCGCCGGACCGTCGTCCGACCGACGACGAACGCGGAACCGCCGGGCTGGAGACGGCCAGGTGGATCACCGCCGACATGGCCTACCGCCGGTCCGTGCTCGCCGACGTCGGCGGATTCGACGAACGGTTTCCCCGTGCCTACCGGGAGGACTCGGATCTGGCCTTGCAGGTCGCCAAGGTGGGTCACCTCATCGCACGGGGTGAACGCGTCACCGTCCATCCGCCCAAGCGATCGGGTCCGCTGGCCAGCCTCCGCGCCCAGCGGGGCAACGCCGACGACGCGCTCATGCGGCACAAGCACGGTGTCCTCTGGCGACAGCAGACCGGAGCCGGACACGGACGGCTCGAACGGCACGTGCTGGCCACCGTGAGCGCGGCGGGCGCCGTGGCGCTGTTCGCGCTGGGACGCCGTAAGGCCGCCACCGCGGCGGCCGGAGTGTGGGCGGGGCTGACCGCCGAGTTCGCCGCGCGCCGGATCGCGCCGGGGCCGCTCACCCCGGGAGAGGTGTCGCGGATGCTCCTGACCAGCGTCCTCATCCCGCCCGCGGCCTGCTATCACCGGCTCCGCGGGGAACTGCGGCACCGGCTCTCACGGCGGCCGCAGGCCCTGCTGTTCGACCGGGACGACACCCTCATCGTCGACGTGCCCTACCTCGACGATCCCGGCGGCGTCCGCCCAGTGCCCGGCGCCAAGGAACTTCTGCACGGCATCCGGGCGGCGGGGATCAGGATCGGTGTGGTCAGCAACCAGTCCGGGGTGGCGAAAGGACTGATCACCCCGGATCGGCTGGCCGCCGTGAACGCCCGCGTCGAACAGGTCCTCGGCCCGTTCGGCACCTGGCAGGTCTGCGTGCACGACGACGGCGACGGCTGCGCCTGCCGCAAACCCGCGCCGGGCCTGGTGCGCCAGGCCGCGGAGGCGCTCGGCGTGGACGTCCGCCACTGTGTGGTCATCGGCGACACCGGTGCCGACGTGGACGCCGCCCTCGCGGCCGGAGCCCGCGGGATCCTCATCCCGACCGCGCGGACCCGGCCGGAGGAGATCGCCCGCGCCCGTCGCCGGGCGACCGTCGCGCGGGACCTCGCCGAAGCCGTGCATCTGGCCGTCGCGGGTACTCGATGAACGTCCTGGTCGCGAGGATGGACAACCTCGGCGACGTCCTGCTGGCCGGTCCCTGCGTCCGCGCGGTCGCGGCCGGGGCGGAACGGGTGGTCCTGCTGACCGGACCCCGGGGCCGTGCCGCGGGCGAACTGCTGCCCGGAGTGGACGAGGTCATCAGCTGGTGCGCCCCGTGGATCGACCCCGAGCCCCCGCCCGTCACCCAAGAGGACACCGACGCGCTCGTCCGGCGCTTGCGCGCGTTCTCCTTCGACGCGGTCTTGATCTTGACGTCGTTCCACCAGTCCCCGCTCCCGCTGGCGCTACTGCTGAGGATGGCGGGCGTGCCGTGGATCGGCGCGGTCTGCGAGGACTACCCCGGATCGCTGCTGGATCTGCGGCATCGCGTTCCCGGTGATCCGCCGGAGCCGGTCCGGATGCTTTCCCTGGCCGAGGAAGCGGGATTCTCGTTGTCACCCGGCGACGACGGCGGTCTCGCGATCCGTGAACCGCTGCCGCCCGTGGACGGGCTCGTCGGCGATGAGGGCTACGTGGTCTTCCATCCGGCCGCGTCGGTTCCGGCCAGGCAACCGTCGGCCGAGCGCTCGGCCGCCATCGTGCGGGCGCTGTCGGACGCCGGGCACCTCGTGGTCGTGACCGGGTCCCCGTCGGAAAGCACGCTGACCAAGGAAGTGGCCGGAGACGCGCTCGATCTGGGCGGCCGCACGGGACTGTCCGAACTGGCGGCCGTGCTCGCCGAGGCGGACGTCGTGGTGGCGCCGAACACCGGC
This sequence comes from Amycolatopsis sp. NPDC043887, assembly GCF_056435665.1. Lineage (NCBI taxonomy): Bacteria > Bacillati > Actinomycetota > Actinomycetes > Pseudonocardiales > Pseudonocardiaceae > Amycolatopsis > Amycolatopsis sp. NPDC043887. Next base: position 374,620 of record NZ_JBWKEB010000004.1, on the reverse strand, counting down.
CCCGCCCATCTCGCGGCCGCCGTCGGGACGCCAGTCGTCTCGCTGTTCGCGCCGGTCGTGCCGGCTTCGCGCTGGGCGCCGTACGGAGTGCCGTCCGAAGTGCTCGGCGACCAGCACGCGGCGTGCAGGGACAGCCGGGCCCGGGTCTGCCCCGTGCCCGGCCACCCGTGCCTGGACCGCCTCGCGCCCGAAGCCGTCGTCGACGCCGTGGCGCGCCTCAGCCGGGTGTCGTCTCGCCACCCAGCGCGGCGATGACCTCGCCGCTGTAGTACGACGAAAGCCGGTTGGACGCCAGGAAGACGTACGACGGCGCGAGGTCGTCGGGATGCGCCGCCCGCTCGAACGGGACCTGGAGGCCGAACTTCTCCACCTTCTCGGGCGGGAAGGTCGACGGGATCAGCGGTGTCCACACCGGACCGGGCGCGACGCAGTTGATCCGGACGCCGCGATCGGCCAGGGCCTGCGCCATCGCGTACGTCCAGGCGTGCACTGCACCCTTGGTCGCGGAGTAGTCGATCAGCGATTTGTTGCCCCGCAGGCCGTTCACCGAGCCGGTGTTGATGATGACCGAGCCCTCGCCCAGATGGGGCAACGCGGCGTTGGTCACCCGGAAGAAGCTGTGGATGTTCACGTCGAAGGTATGCGTCCACTGCTCGTCGGTGAGCTCCTCCGGAGAGTCGACCGGCCACTGCGTGGCGACGTTGTTGACCAGGATGTCCAGGCCGCCGAGCTCCTTCACGGTCCGGTCCACGATCCCGCGGCACTGCGCCGCCTCGGCGAGGTCACCTGGCAGGAGGAGACATTCGCGCCCTTCAGCGCGTACGCGTTCCTCGGTGTACTTCGCGTCTTCGTGCTCGTTGAGGTAGGCGATCGCCACGTCGGCGCCCTCCTTCGCGAAGGCGATGGCGACCGCGCGGCCGATCCCGGAGTCACCGCCCGTGATCAACGCGCGCTTGCCAGCCAGCAGTTCGCGCCCCTCGTAGTCCTCCATGGAATCACGAGGCCGCGGGTCCATTTTCGACGTCACGCCCGGTGGTTCCTGCTGCTGCGGCGGCCGTAACCTGTCTGCCATCGGGTTCCCTCCCGTCGGATGCTTTCGCCGACGGTTACCCGGATGGCCGCTTTCTCGAACATGCCCGCTCTCGTGCCTGACGGCGGTGTCGCGAAAGCTTTCTTCGCATCACCACGGCCGCGCGTGAAGGGGCCCTTCCCTCGGCTCAGCCGAGGAAACTCGACCTTCACACCTTCCCTAGTACATGAAGGCCTCCTTCCTTGCGCCTGGCGCAGTGAAGGAGGCCTTCATGTACTAGACAAAGACTGGTCCAGAGCCGGTCGGGGCTTGTGAGGCAGGTGCGAAGGGCACTCGGCCACGCCGGTCCGGAACCCTCAGTGCACCCGCCGGTCCTCCGCCGTCCCCCGGTACCGGATCGTCCACAGGCTGCGCCGGATGTACGTCCGCTGCAACCACCGGTCCCGCCCGTTGTGCCGCGCGAAGAACTGCGACCGCGCGTGCAGGCCCTTCCGGTTGTTGATCAGCAGCGCGGTCCCCGGCTCCAGCTTGACCTGATGCGCGACCTCACGGCAGACCCGCTGCAGCTCCTCCAGCGCCTGCTCCGCCTCGACGGTCTCCCCCACCACGCCGTTGGCCGAGATCGCCACTTCCGGGGATTCCGCCGGCCCGGAGATGACCGCCACGGGGTCGGAGAGCACGTCGGCCCCCTTGGCCACGTCACGCACGTAGCTGCCGGGCGCGTTGAGCCGGAAGAGCGGGCGGCGCAGGATGTCGAGCACCTCCGGGGCCAGGGCGGCCGAGATGTCCCTGCCGTCGGCGTAGTAGGTGACGGCTTCCTTGTTCCCGTCCTGGCGGACGCAGTTCAGCACCAGGAAGTCCGGATTGGACACGTCGTAGCGGCCGACCTCGTCGTGCACGATGTCGTTGTGGAAGTTCAGGAACACGTGCGAGCTCTGGTTGGTCTGGCTCCGCGCCCCCGCCGACACCGGGACGACGTCGTGCACGAGCCGCCCGCTCTTCTCGGTGGTGAACCCGACCGGCTCGCCGAGTAGCTGGCTCAGTCCCAAAAGGACGGTCTCGGCGACGAACGTCATCTTGTCCTTGCTGGGTTCCCCGTCGATCGGCGTCTCGGGGAGCTCCGGGTCCACCGGCAGGTTGCGCACGAGCGCGACGCCGGGGGTGTCGACGTGTCTGCCGAAGTCCAGGATCGTCTGCAACTGGTCGATCGGCAGCTTCGAGAACGCGACACGGAGCATCGCCAGCGAGCGGTCGATATCGTCGACAGGGTTCGGGAAGGACCGCAGCTCGCTCCCGATGGTGTCCCGGACCTCGTCGGTGAGCGCGACCTCGGCGAAGGTGCTGACTAGGGTTTCCTGCTTGCTGGTCATGGTGTCCTATCTACTTTCCGCCGCCGCTGGACCGGCGGTCTTGTCCGAGTCCTTTCCGGACTTCTTCCCGAACTTGGCGATGAAGGCGAGCGCCGGGGCGGTCGCGATCGTCGACACGAGCGTCATGATCACGAGCATCGCGAACACCGCCGGGCTGATCACCTTCAGCTGGAGGCCGACGTTGAGCACCACCAGTTCCGTCAGTCCCCGGCAGTTCATGAGCGCCCCGAGTGACAGCGATTCGCGCCAGCCGACGCCGGTCAGCCGAGCCGCCGTGGTGCTGCCCGCCCATTTCCCGAACACCGCCACCGCCGTGATCACCACGGTCCACAGCCACAGCGATCCGGAGCCGAGCAGGCTGAACTCGGTGTGCAGCCCGGTGTAGGCGAAGAACAGCGGCAGCAGCAACGTCAGGGTCACGCTGCCGAGCTTCCCGGCCGCGCGGGTGACGACCGGCTCGTTCCTCGGCGCGATCACCCCGAAGAGGAAGGCGCCGAAGATCGCGTGGATGCCGATCTCGTTGGTGGCCAGCGCCGACAGCATGATCCCGCCGAGCAGGATGGCCAGCACCGCGGACTCCGGCACGCGGGCGAGCGCCTTCGCCAGCAACGGCCGGACGACGGAGAGCATGACCACGACGAACACCAGGGTCAGCCCGACGGTCAGGAAGACCTCGGACGGAGTTCCGCCCTGGCTGACGGCGACCACGACGGCCAGCAGGCACCACGCGGCGACGTCGTCGACGGCGGCGCAGGTGAGCGCCAGCGCCCCCAGCGGCGTCTTGGACAAGCCACGATCGGTCAGGATCCGCGCCAGTACCGGGAACGCGGTCACGCTCATCGAGACCGCGATGAACAGTCCGAAAGCGAGGAAGCCGACGTCACCGCCGAAGGTCGGGTACATGCCGAGCGCGAGCACGATGCCGCAGACCATCGGCAGCGCGATGCTGACCTGGCTGACCGTCACGGCGGTGAACCCGCGCCTCCGCACCGCGCCGAGATCGATCTCCGAACCGACCAGGTACATGAAGAAGATCAGGCCCAGCTGCGAAAGGATGTTGATCGCCGAGACCACCCCGCCGGGGAACAGCCAGCCGAACGCGCCGGGCCAGACGAGCCCGAACAGCGATGGCCCCAGCAGGATGCCGGCGACGATCTCGCCGATCACCGCGGGCTGGCCGAGCCGCCGGGCCAGGACGCCCGCCAGGTAGCAGGCGCCCAGGATCACCGGCAGCGCGACCAGGAGGCGTGCGTAGGTGTCGGGCCCGCCGCCCGCGGCCTTGGCGCCCGTGCTCGCGACAGGCGCGTAGGCCGACCCCAGGCCGAGCACCACGACGACGACCACCGCCGGAACCGCGATCAACGCCGTCCCGACGACGATCCGGCGCAGCGTGGTGCGCCCGCCCCGGTCCCGCACAGCCGAATCCATCGATTTTCTCTCCCTAACCGGCACGCAGTTCCAGCGTGCAGCACTTGACACTGCCGCCCGCCTTCAGCAATTCGGACAGGTCGGCACCGATCGGTTCGAAGCCGCGTTCCCGCAGCTGGGCGGTCAGCGCGGTGGCCGCCTGCGGCAGCACGACGTGCTTGCCGTCGGAGACGGCGTTGAGGCCGAAGACGGCGGCGTCGTCTTCGGACGCCAGGATCGCGTCGGGATACAGCTCTTTCAGCAGCAGACGACTCTCCTCGGAGAACGCGCCCGGGTAGTACATGACCATGTCGTCGTCGAGGACGGCGAGCGCCGTGTCGAGGTGGTAGTACCGCGGGTCGATCAGCGTCAGCCGGGTCACCGGGCGGCCGAAGAACTCGCGCGATTCGTTGTGCGCCTCCGGGTTCGTGCGGAACCCGGTCCCGGCGAGGATCGTGTTCCCGGCGACGAGGTAGTCGCCCTCCCCCTCGTTGACCCACTGCGCCTGCCGCACGTAGCGGTATCCGTTGTCCCGGAACCATTCCAGGTACGCGGCGGACTCGCCGGCGCGTTGCACGTGGTGGAAACGCGCGACGAGCACCTGCCCGTCGACCACGGTGGCGCCGTTGGCCGCGAACACCATGTCGGGCAGACCGGGCAGCGGATCGAGCAGCTCGACACGATGCCCCAGGTCGACGTACAGGTCACGCAGCCATTCCCACTGCGCGATGGCCAGCTCGGTGTCCGTCGGTTTCTTCGGGTCCATCCAGGGATTGATCGAGTACTCGACGTCGAAATACGTCGGTCTGACCATCAGGTAGTGCCGTTGGGTGGCAGTCCGTGACACGCTTCCTCCACGCGGTTTTGGGCGTCTTCCGCCACCGGGCCCTGGGTAAGGGCCCGGTTTCGCCTAACAGAATCCGTTGCTAATTCTGGGTTTCGGAGAGTTTGACCTCGATCTTCCCGGCGAGGTCGTTGGCATTGCGCATGGCTTCGTCGAAGGACGAGCCGAGCGCGCCGATGCCGCCGAAGATGTTGTTGCCGAGCGGCGGGCGCTTGATCAGGTCACCCGGCTTGGCGAAGATCTTCAGGTAGTACAGGGAATCCGATTCGTTCACCGCGGGTGGGACGTCGATCGAGGCGATCACGCCGCCGGGGCAGATCAGGCACATCGCGGCGGTGTGCAGCCCGGTCGGGCTGAAGTGCCCGACGTCCGGCCGTACGCCGCGAGAGACGTCCATGAGTCCCTTGATCGGGTCGTATCCCGCCGAAAGCCGCGCCATGTGGTCGAGTCCCCCGCCACCGGGCCGGACGGCGATCTCCAGCAGGAACGGTTTGCCTTGGTGGAATCGGACCTCGGCGTGCAGCGCGCCGCGGGTGAGCCCCTGCGCCCGCACTCCGGCGGCCACCACCGCGTGCACTTCGGCCACCTGCTCTGCGGTGAGCGACGTGGGCGCGTGGTGCACGTCGTCGTCGAACGTCTCGCCCTCCGAAGTGACCCGGTCCACAATGGACCCGAGGTAGACCTCGTCTTCCCATGCCACCGCTTCGATGAGGTGTTCATGACCGTCCAGAAAGGACTCGACGAGCAGGCCGTGCGGGCCGAGGTCCAGCCCTTCGGCCTCCATGTTGTACCAGGACATCCCGTCGATGCCTTCGCGCGCCTGCGCGTAGCGCTCCCGCATCTTCTCTTCGTCGTCGACCCGGAAGACGAAGTTGCTGGCCGCGCCGAGTGTCGGCTTGAGGATCACCGGATAGCCGAAGTCCTCGGCCGCTTGAAGAGCCGAATCGAGGTCTTCGACGAACCGGTAGTCCGGATGCGCGGCACCGCCCTTTTCGTGCGCCTGCCGCATGATCAGCTTGTTCCGGCTCGTCCGCGCCGCGTCGACGCCGATACCGGGCAGGCCGAGCGCTTCCGCGACCGCGGCGACCAGGACCACGCCGGATTCGGAGAAGGTGAGCACGCCGTCGAAGGACTCTTCCGCGTGCCAGGCCTTGGCGTGCCGGATCAGGTCGTCGATGTGGTTGCTGCCGGCGATCCGGTAGCGCTCGGACGGCCAGAGATCCTCGGTCCCGATCCCGTTGAGCACGTACAGCACGCCACCGAAGTCCTCGATCTGCTGATACCGGGGCAGGTAGTAGTAGGAGTTCTGGCTGGCTTCCAGCGCGAGCAGTTTCACGACACACCTCGCAGAGCAGGACGGATCGGGTGGACACCGCCCGCTCGCGCGAGCGGCCGGTCGAGCGGTTCGAGTCCGGTCTTGACCGGGTCGGCGCCGGTCAGGCGCGCGGCCAGGGACCGGGCGATCAGCGGGGCGAACTTGAACGACGAGCCGCCGCACGCCGCGTAGGTCAGGACCCGGTCGCCGAGGACGGCGAGCATCGGGCCGAGGGTGGAGCACCGGGCGAGGTAGTGGCAGTCCCGGGTGTCGACCAGCCAGTCCCGGCGGAAGCCAGGGATCAGCGTGGCGAACGTGTCGATCAGGTGTTCACGCCACCACGAGGGCACCGTGGCGCCGCCGATCTCGTCGACGACGCGGCACGCGCTCGCGGCGCTGAGCTTCAACGGCGTCCCGGCCACGGGCGGCACCAGCCACGCGCCCCCGTCGGAGCCGAGCGACGTGATCGCCGGGGTCGCGGCCCACGCGGCGGCGTCGGCGGGCGGGACGTCGCAGTAGAGCATCGTCTGCCGGTGCAGCACGAGTTCCCTGGACAGCGCGGGGGCCAGCAGCTCCCGGGACCACGGGCCCGCCGCCACCAGGACGGCGTCACCGCGGAGGGTCCCCCCGTCGGCCAGCCGGACCTCGGCCCGGTCTGCGTCGATCCCGGCCACCTTGCGATGCGGATGGAGTTCCGCGTTCGCGTGCCACCGCAGCCGCGTGGCGCACGCGGTCAGTACGCGATCGGCGAGCAGGACCCCCGCGTGCGACTCGAAGATCGCGCCCGTCCCGGGGACGAACCCGGCGTGCGGGAATTCCGCGGCGAGTTCGTCGGCGCCGAGCACTTCGGCCTTCGATCCGGCCGCGGTGAGCAATTCCCGCGCCGCCGTCGCCGCGTCCGCCGAAAGCGCGGTGAGCGCGCCGACCTGTTCGTAGAAAGACGTGGACAGCAGGTGTTCGAGCTCGATCCACGCGTGATGCGCGCCGACGGCGGCCGCCGTGGTGGCCGGGTCACCGGTATGCAACGCGCGCAGCACGCGGTGCCGGTCGAACGAGGTCGCGCCGGAGAACGGGATGTCCGCCTGGTCGGCGATCACCACTTCGTGCCCGGCCGACACACACTCCAGCGCGGTCAGCAGCGCGATGACACCACCGCCCGCGAACACGACTCGCATGGTCTTCCCCCTCCGGGCGAGACTTCGTTCGGGCACCACGAGGTACCCGGATGCCACTGCTGGGTGGTGGCATCCGGGCCTTGCCCCCGTCGGGCAAGGATTTCAGGAGGCGCGCGGGGTCACGAACGTGTCGTTGATGACGTAGCCGTCGAGGCCGTACGTCTCCCCGTACTCGATGAGATCGCTGGTGCGGTTGAGGAAACCGCGCCCGTTGTTGTTCAGCGAGGTGTTGCACAGCACGCTGAACCCGGTCTGCTCACGGAACGCCTCGAGCAGGTCGGTGATACCGGCGTTGCGCTCGCGCGTCACCGTCTGGGTGCGCGCGGTGCCGTCGACATGCGTGATGGCCTTCAACTCGTCGGAGGTGACGTGGTTGAAGTACAGCATGTACGGGTCCTCGACCGAGCCGACGAACCACTGGGGAGCGTCGGATTCCAGCGCGATCGGGGCGATCGGGCGGTAGTCCTCGCGACGCTTGATCTTGTTGAGCCGCACGGTGGTGTCCACGGTGAACGGCGCGGCGAGGATCGACCGGTTGCCCAGCGCCCGCGGGCCCATCTCGTACCGGCCGCGCGCCCAGCCGATGATGTTGCCGTCCTTGAGATACTTCGCGACCTCACTCGCCACGAGCGGCCGTGTCTCGTACTTGGCGGGATCCGGGACGACGTCCTCGACGAAGTTCTCCCCCGCGTAGACGTCCCATTCGATGGTCGCCTGCCCGGTGTAGAACCATTGCGCGTCGATGGCCGTGCCCAGTGCGGAACCGCTGTCGTTGGGGCACGGCGGTACGAACACCGACGAGAACAGGCCGCTCTCCCGCCACAAGCGGTTCCAGTCGCAGTTCAGGCCGCAGCCACCGGAGATCAGCAGTGGCAGGCCTTCGGACAGGTTCTTTTCGGCGTAGTCGTAGAACCGGTTGAAGATCGCCTGCGAGTGCTTCGCCGCCGCGTTGCGGTATTCCTGCGACCAGACACCGGCGTTGTACAGATGGGACCAGGACATCTCCTCTTTGGACAGACCGAGGATGATGCCGTCGCGGTCGAGGATGAAGTCGATCGTCTTCTGCTCGTCCGGCGTGAGCGGGCCCGGCTCGGCGAACCCGGTCAGCGCCATCTGCTTGCCGGCGTCGTTGAACCGGAACTTCCCCTTGCCCAGTGGGAAACCCGGGTCGGCCAGCGCGAAGAGATACGCGTACTTCGCGCCGGGGTCGGTCAGGACATGCTGCAGGTGCGTGGCCTCGCCGCGCTCATCGATCCGGTAGAAGTCACCGATGTTCCCTTCCCACACCAGGGAGTAGTACGCCTGGCCGGGCGCCGCGGGGGCCATCCCGAGGGAGGTGTAGATATGCGAGCGTTCGTGGGTCGAGGAGAAGTACCGCACGTCCTTGCCGAAGAACTTGCCCGCCTCATCGGAGATCGCGCCTTCGCCGACACCGAAGTATCCGGTGCGGGACGGCGGTTCCACCGAGAACTCCCCCTTGACCCAGCCGCCGAGCGCGACCACGTCGGGCTGCTTGTCGAGCATGCCCGCCGCGCGCGCCATCAGCTCGCCGGTGATCCGGTCGTAGCGCGGGTAGTTGTCCTTTTCCGACTCCAGCGCGAACAGCAGCTTGCCGTCCTCGATCGCCACGATCCCGCCATCGTGACCCTCTTTCATCGACAGAATCAGCATTGTGTCACCGAATTTCGCTCGCCTTCATTCGTCGACTCATTCAAGCCGCGCGGCCCGTTGACCGGAAGCGCCGCGCGGGGAGAACAATCAACCTTCGGACGAGCCTCCCGGCAGCGTGCGCACCGCCTCGTGGCGCAGCGATTCGAAAGCGTTCTTGCGCGTCCTGCGGCCCGCCATCGGGACGGCGGCGGCGAACGGGCCAGGTTCGCGTTGCCGCTCGGCGGCGAACGCGCTGACCAACCGGGACACCGCGTAGCGCCCGGCCACGTTGGCACGCTGGAGAAGTCCGGCGTCCACCACGGATTCGAGGAGTTCGTCGGCGGTCTCGATCATGATGCCCATCGCGGCGGCGATGCCGATCGACGTCGTCCAGCCCGCGCCGCTCTGCCCGAAGTGCCGGATGGCCTCCCGTTCGGTGGGCGACAGATGGTCGTACGCCGCGGAGAACCGGTCCCGCACGTTGACGTCACCGACACAGAGACTGTCCATGAGCCGTTCGCGATCGGCGAGCTGGCCCGCGGTGTACGCGATCGCCCATTCCGGGCGCGCGGCGATCTTGCGGCCGACGATGTTGACCGCCAGCGGAAGATCCCCGCACAGTTCGGCGATCGTGTCGGTGGCGTCGTGCTCCGCCCGTACCCGGCCCGGTCCGGCGATCCGGCCGATCAAGGCCAGCGATTCCTTGCGGGAGAACGTATCGAGCTCGATACGGTTCGTGTCCTCCAAGCCGAGCAGCCGGGCGCGGCTGGTGACCACGACCTGGCTGTGCGGGGTCTGCCCGAGCAGCGGCCGCACCTGGCCCTCGTCCCGGACACCCGTCAGGAGCACGAACAACCTGCGTTCCGCCAGCAGGGACCGGTACAGCCCGATCCGCTGCATCGGATCGTCGGGCACCAGATGGGCAGGCACGCCGAGCGCGCGCAGGAACCCGCGCACGATCCCGTTGGCCGAGCGGCCGCCGGAGCCGCTGTCGCCCAGCTCGGCGTAGAGCTGCCCGTCCGGGAAGTCCGCCGCGACCTCTTCCGCCAGCCGCAAGGCGAAAGCCGTCTTCCCCACCCCGATCGGGCCGCTGACGAGCAACGGCACCTTGACCGGCCCGCTCGCGCCGATCTTCTCGGCGGCGTCGGCCAGATCCCTTTCCCTGCCGACGAAAGTCCTCGATGCCATGGGCAGCTGAGCCGGACGGGCGAGGCGGATGACGCCGGATGCCGTCGCGTGCGCGCCGTCCGGCGGAGTGTCCGCCGGCGCGGGCGCACGATCCTCCCGTACCTCGGCGCCGGCGCCCGGCTGCCCGGCGACGCTCCGCCAACGTCGTTCCCACACCGCACGGTCCCCACCGCACGCGGAGACGAACGCCAACGTCACGGCGAGCGTCGGCAAGCGGTGGCCGCTCGCCGCGCTGGACAGCACGGAAGGTGCGAACAGTGCGGTCCTGGCGAGTTCCCGGTAACTCGGGTTTCCCGCCCGGTTCCTCAAAACGCGCAGATCGTGAGCGAATGCGGCGATCGGACCAGTGGAGCCGTCCAACGGTCGCTCGGGTCTGCCCATGCCCTCTCCTCCCCTGGATGGGTTAACGCAATCGCGCTGCGTGACCGCCATCCTTGTGACCTTCCTGACCACAACCCTAAAGGACCAATGAAGGATGCAGCAGATACAAATAGGTGACTCAATGTACAAAGTCCAATAGTTGGACGCGGAAATTCACCCCCTTGGTGGCACCGGATAGGGTTCGCCCATGTCTGCTCCCCTGCCCCCGCTCGCCGAACTGCGGCGGGCCGCCGAAGTGTTCAACGGCTTCGCGAATGTGGACGCCTCTTGGCTTCGGCTGCTGAAGGAAACGCGGTCCGCGATCGACCTGTCACAGCCCGCGCATCGCACAATTCTTCTTCGCTGGCTGAACTCGTGGGGATGCCGTATCCGGTACCCGCGGGACGGCGAACCCGCCCCCTTCGACGACAGTGTCCGCACCTGGTGGGAGATCTGGGGGACCACTCTCCCGTCGGCCGACCTGGCCGGCTTGACGGACGCGGAGATCGACACCGCCGCGAAGGCCTACGCGGACCTGTCAGGTGTCGTCGTCTCAGCGGGACGGACCAGGCGTACGCTGGGCCCGACCGCCGCGGCCAAGGCGCTGTATGCGTTGCGGCCCAACACGATCATGCCGTGGGACGCTGCCATCGCAGCCACCCTCCACGGTGCCCGTGACGGCGCCGCGTTCGGCGCGCACCTGCGGCTCGGCCGCGCGTGGGCCGCCGCGGTGATCGCCGAGGCGGGGGACGACGGGGCGGAAATCCCCGCACTGGCGGGCAGGCCCGTGTCACTGGCGAAGATCCTCGACGAATACCTTTACGTCGCCTTCACCATGGGCGCCAAGGGTGACTGGGGAACAGACAGTGGAGAATGGTGGAAAAATGGTAACCGGGGATGACGTCAGACGGATCGTTTCGGACCTGCCTCGCGCCTATGAAGCGCTGGTCCGCGACCGAGCGAAGTTCCGCGTGGGGCGAATCGTGTTCCTTTCGCTCTCGCCGGACGAAACCGTGATGGGATTCGGCTATCCCAAAGAGGAGCGGGAAGCACTGGTGGCCGGCGAACCGGAGAAGTTCATGATGCCGATTCCGTCCGATATGCGCTATCAGTGGGTCCGCGTCCGGCTGTCCGCGATCGATTACGAAGAGTTACGAGAACTGATCGTCGACTCGTGGCGAATGTGCGTGCCGAAGAAGGTCTGGACGGAATACCTGGAAAAGAACCCGAGCTGAACACTCCTTTCGGCGTGCGCCGTTCAGCCCTCTCGCTTACCCTTTTCGGTCGCGTGAATTCACCTTCGGGCGACAAAAGAGGGTAGAAATCCGGTGCCGCCCGACGCGAAGTCCGTGAAGGCCTCCTTCCCTACCCTGAAGGTAGGCAAGGAGGCCTTCACCACCTACCGGGGTTCTTGCGCGACAATGATCGCCGGGTTCGCGCAGGGTCAGGGGGGTCGTGAGTGGCGTTTCGGGTTCTAACCCGAAACGCCACTCACGACCCCCCTGACCCAACGCCTGCCGCCGGCAAGCCCGCGGGTTCGCGCCCCGAACGCGCGTGAAGGCCCCCTTCCCTCGGCTGTCCCAAGGGGAAGGGGGCCTTCACGCGCAAACGAGCTACTCGGCCACCTCTTCGATGGCTGAAGTTCCGCGGGAGCCGGGATTCCCATACCGTTCCCACACCTCGTTCAGCCGGATCCGCCCGTCCGGCAGGAACTCCGGCGTGTTCGTGCTGTGCCCCGCGATCACCTGACCGCTGACCAGCACCATCGTGTAGGCCATGTCGATCGTCCCGTCCTCGCCGCACTTCCCGGTCAGCGAGCCGAGCCGCACACCGCCGCCGGTCAACTCAGCCCACACCAGGTCGTCCTTCTGCCGGTACAGGGTGACCGGCGCGTTCGGATCCGTGCTGACCTTGCGGAACCGTTTACCGTCGTAGTTGATCATTCGTTCTGCTCCGTCCGGGTCGGGAACCAGAGGTCGTCCGAGGTCAGATCCGCGAGGTCGTACTTCCCGAGCGCGCTGGTGAGCAGCCGCAGCTCGAGTTCGAGGCAGCGCACCAGCCGCACGAACCCTTCGGCCGCGTCCTCGTCGACGGCGAGCAGCGCCGCCCGGCCGAGGCCGACCGCGGAAGCGCCCATCGCCAGGCACTTGAGCGCACGGGCCCCTTCCCAGATCCGCCCCGACACCAGCAACGACGCGTCGTGCTTGCCGACCCGGCGCAGGCATTCCACCAGCGGCAATCCCACCTGGTCGAGGAAGACCGACGGCGCCCAGCCGGTGCCGCCCTCGGCACCGTCGACGGTAACGGCGTCCGCCCCCGCCGCCCACGCGACCCGCGCGGCCTCGCCGACGTCGCGGCCCGGATGCAGTTTCACCCAGGCCCGGGCCCGCGGGTAGTTGTTGCGCATCAGGTGGATCTGCTGGCGCAAGATCTCCCCGGTGAAGGTGCCGGGGCTGCTGGAACGCAGCACCATGGCCTGTTCCTTACCGAAGGCTTCGTCCACTGTGTACTGTTCGGCGATCTCGCCGGCGGCCGTGCGCGAGAGCACGGTCATCCCGCCGAGCCCCGGTTTGGCGCCCTGCCCCACCTTGAGCTCGAACGCCAGCCGCCCGGTCTCCAGCAGTTTCGTCGCGGACGGGTCACTGTAGACGAGGTTCCACACCTCCGCGTCGGCGTCTTCGGTGCTCTGCTGCACGACGACACCGCCCAGCCCGTCCGGTACGGCGTCGGCGTACGCGCGGATCCGTCCGAGCAGGCCGTCTTCGGCGCTTTCGCCCATCCGGCCGTATCCGTGCATCGGCACGACGTTCTCGCCGATCACCATCGGCATCCCGAGTCTGCCCGCCTGTTCGCTCGCGGCGATCCCGAGCCCGCTGCCCGCCACCTGCGTGGAGCCGAACGCGCACAGGAACACCGGCGACGGCGCGGTGAACCCGCCGAGGACGGTCGACAACCCGACATCGCCGTACACCGGTTCACGCGCGAGGTCGAACATCTTCTCCAGGCGCCGCGGGACGAACACCGGCGGCACGATCCGCGCGCGGTCGAGTTCATCGGTACCCGAGTCGGCGTCCGCGCCGAACAGCGACCGGCCGTATCCCGCGACGTCGGGGAAGACAGCCGCGCTGCCTTCCCGCGCCCTGGCCCGGATCGCGTCTTCGGGGAGCTGCCGCGCGGTGATCACGGCGCCGCGATCCCGGGCAGCTTCGGGTACGCGTTGGCCTGCCAGATCGCGTCCAGCCCGGCGATGTACCGCGTCACCCGCTCCAGCCCCATCCCGAAGCCCGCGCTCGGCGGCAGCCCTTCGCGCGCGAGGTCGAGGTACCAGGCGTACTTCGCCGGGTTCTCCCCCGTCTCCCGCATCCGCTCGATCAGCCGCCGGTACTCGTGCGTGCGCTCACCGCCACTGCAGAGTTCGCCGAACCCGTCCGAGGCGATGAGGTCGAAGTTCCGCAGCACCCCCGGTTCGGTGCTGGACTCGCCGTCGGTGAACCCGCGCGAACCCTTGGGGTAGTCGACGATGAAGAACGGCCGGTTCGTCTGCTCCGAGATGATCCGCTCGCCCTGCCAGTCGATCTCCGCGTCGGCGCTCTGCCCGTGCCGCAGGCCCTGCAGCCGCGACACCGCCTCGCGGTGCGTCATCCGCTCGAAATCCTCGTCCAGCAGCGCCGTGAACGCTTCGGGATCCCGGCCGAGCGCGGCAAGGTCCACTTTGGACTCTCGCAGGGTATGGGCGACCACGTGCCGGAGCAGGCCCTGAGCGACGTCGAGGACCTCCTCGCGGCTCGCCCGCGCCACTTCGACGTCGATCTGGGTGAACTCGACCAGATGCCGTCCGGTGGTCGAGGTCTCCAGCGGCTCCAGCCGCACGTTCGGGGCGACATAGAAGATCTTGTCGAACGCGAGCAGCGAAGCCTGCTTGTACAGGATGACGCTGGTCATCATCTTGTACTTGTGCCCGTAGTAGTCGACGTCGACCTGCTTCGCACCACGGCATCCCGGGTCGGTGACCGGCCCGATCAGCGGCGGTTGCAGTTCCACGAAACCGTTCATGCCGAGGTATTCGCGGGTGCCCGCGGTGATGCTGTTCTGGATGCGCAGCGCCGCCTGCGTCACCGGCGACGTCAGATGCTCGCGGGTGCCCGGCGGCAGCGCCGCGGCCGATGGTCCGGTCATGTCCTACTCCCCTGTGTCAGTCGGTTCACGGGCTCGATTCCCGGCAGCCCGTACTTCTCGTCGAACGACCGCTCGACGTAGCGGAGCGCGTCCAGCAGATCGCCCGAGGTCATCCGCCGTTCCGCGGGCAGGTCGACGAGGTCGCCCAGCGGCATCGCGCCGATCCGCTGCCACTCCAGGCGGCCGCCGGCGTCCAGCCGTCCGCGCGCGCGGCCCGCGTTGTCCGGATGCAGGCAGAACGGGACGTCCAGCTGACCCCGCGCGAACGCCGTGACCAGCGCCCTGCCGAGGTCGGTGTCGAGCGAAAGAACGTTGTCCACCAACGCTTTCGCCTGCGCGTGGATCCCGGTGTCACCGAGCCTGCCGATCCGGGACACACCCCGCGCGGCCTCGGCGGCGTGCTCCAGCGCGGTCACGTTCTCCGCCACGGTCGGCAGCCGGTGCGCTTCGGCGGTGGTCTTGACGATCAGCCTGCTCGCGCCGGTGCGGGCGGCCAGCCGCGCGGACGCTGCGATCAGCTCCAGCGCGCCGCCCGGTGTCCTCGGGTGGACGCCCATGTAGCCGTAGATCACCACATGCGTCCGCGCGTGCGGCACGTATTCCGCGATCAGCGCGTGCAGCGCGGCGACGGCCTCCTCGTCCTGCCCGGCGTGGGTCTGCTGCGCGTAGCTGAAGGACAGGCAGCGGATCCCGTGCCGCCAGAAGAACATCCCCTCCAGCACGCTCAGCGCGACCAGCAGCGCCGGTGGGCACAACTGACCCATCATGCAGCCGCCGAAGGTCTCCAGGTGCGGCTCCAGTTCGGGACCGCGGGCCTCGGCCAGCGTTTCGCACGAGCGCCGCCAGTTGTCGACGGCCGCCGAAAGCGGCATGCGGCTGTACGGCAGGCAATACGACACCGGACCGCCCTCGGTCGCGTGCAGCCCGAAGTCCAGCAGGGACCGGACGATCCGGCGGGGGTCCGCCGAACCGTGCCGGACCTGCACCGGGAAGTCCCCGGTCAGCACTCCGTCGAGCAACGCCGTCGTCGTCGCGGGATCGTGGTCGACGAGCGGGTACCCGTTGAGATCGGCACCGGCCGCCAGCGCCGCGCGAGCCGCCTCGTGGTCGCCGACCCTGGTGTAGCTGTCGATCGTGATCGTGCCGACCGTCGCGGCCCGCGCCGCCCTGGTCGCCAGCAGTCCCCGGGTCATCCGCCCCGGATCGGCGAACCCCATGCGGGGCTGGACGACCAGGTCACCCCTGGCGTGGTGGCGCGCGACCACCTCGCCGAACGAATGTCCCCGCCGCGGGGTGAGCACGCTCATCCGGCGCCCAGCGGGACACCGGGGGCGCGCACGGACAGGGTGCGGAGGAAGGTCCGGAACGGCGTCAGCCCGCCGGAGTCCTCGAACACCGCGTCGAAGCCGGCCTCCAGCAGCCGCGCCGCGTTGCTGCCGCCCGTGACGTCGAGCTTCCCGCCGATGACGACCGGCATCGTGACCAGCTCCGCCCGCGCGCGGAAGGTTTCCATCAACCGGACGCCGTCCTGACGGCCGTGCCCGTTGAGGCTGCTGATCACCAGCAGGTCCGGCCGCCGGGTGACGCATTCGCGCACGATGGTCGCGTCCGGGACGCAGGCGCCGAGGTTGGTGACCCGGCAGCCCAGTTCCTCCAGCAACAGCTCCAGGTACACCAGGTTCCAGGTGTGCGCGTCGGACGAGAGCCCGGTGACGATCACGTCGAGATCGGCGTCCGGGAGCGTGGACTGGACGGCTTCGATGGTCATGGTGCGGCGTTCTCCCTCTCTTCGCGGTCCGGCCGCACGTCGATCTCGATCAGCGCGACCGCCTCTTCGGCCAGGCGTGACGCCTCCGCCGGGCTGTCCGCGGTCACCATCAGATCGCCGACGCGGTCCCACGAACTGCGCAGTCCGCCGAACCGGTCGCCCGCCGAAACCCCGACGTCGCACATGAACACGCCTTCGGACTGCGACGCCTTCTCCACCCCGCGCACGTCCGCGATGAGGCCCGGCTCGATCGAGAGGAACCGGACCGCGGCGCCGCCTTCGGCCTTGCGTGGCAAGACGTCCACGACCGGCTCGTCCTTCATCACCGAGAAGTAGGCGCGGTTCAGCTCCACCGGGTAGGCGCGCTGGATCAGCTCGATGATGCCGTCGCCCGCGAACCGGCCGGCGCATTCGACCAGGTACGGGACGCCGTCCGAGACGATCCATTCGCAGTGGACGATCCCGGTGCGGAACCCGGCCGCGCCGGTGAGCCGCCGCGTCTCCTCGGTCAGCGACACCGTCAGCTCGTCCGGGATGTCGGCGGGGACGATGTGCGCGAGTTCGATCGGACGCGGCCCGGGGAACAGCCGCTTGCCGGTGACGTTGGCGAACAGCGGCTCGCCGTCCCGCAGCAGCATCTCGACGCTGTACTCGTCGCCCTCGACGAAGCTCTCGGCCAGCATCTTCAGTTCCATCGCGCGGTCCGGGACGAAGATCCCTTCGTCCTGCACGACGCAGTTCGCCCACGCCTGCTCGGCCTCGGCCGGGTCGGTGAGCACCTGTGTCCCCACCGACGCCTGCCGGTTCGCGGGCTTCAGCACGGTCTTCCCCGGATGCCGCGCCATGAACTCACGGACCTGTTCGGGGCTTTCGACGCGCGCCGAAGCCGGATTCGCGATCCCCGCCGCCCGGCTGACCAGGCGCAGCACCGCCTTGTCCCGCAGGATCTGCGCCGCGCCGAACCCCGCGCCCGGCAGGCCGTAGCGTTCCGCGAGCCTCGCCGCGAACGGGGTCGCGTACTCGGTCAGCGGGACGACTGCGGCCGGATCGAGGTCGTGGTGGACGTGGTAGAACTCGTCCGCCTTGCCGGGAAGGTGGAATTCCCACTCGATCAGCTCGCGCACCAGCGCCGAACCGGCCACCGTCGTCCGTGCGTCGCGTTTGCGGACGACGTCGGGTTCTTCGACGAAGATGACCGAGCCGTTCGGCTGGAAGTCCTTGATGGACGAACCCAGGGCCGCGGCCACGAACCCGACCAGCACCACCGGGCGCGTCATGACTCGTCCTCGACGTAATACCAGTTCTCCGGATTGATCAGGCCGTACGGGTTGATCGGCGAGAACCCGCGCAGGTTGCCCGCGACCTCGAACAGCCGCCGCGGGAACGTCGGCATGAAGATCACCGGAGCCTGGTCGGCGATGTACTCCTGGTACTCGTAGAGCGCTTCGAGGGAGTCGGTGGTGACGGTCTTCGCGATCAGCTCGTCCGCTTTGGCGTCCCGGTAGTTGCTGAAGTTGCAGGCGGCGCCGCTCTGGAAGAGGTTCTCGCCGGTCGGGTAGTTGTAGACCCAGCCGCCGCCCCAGCAGGACAGCTGCCACATCCGCTTCTCGCCGGGGCCGTCCTCCGCCACCAGCACCGACCCCATCACCTCTTCGAGGCGGATCTCGATGCCGGCCTTCGCCGCGTCGTCCCGGAACTGCGCCATGAGCCGCGCCAGCGACGGCCGCCCTTCCCAGTAGCGCAGGGAGAAGCTCAGTTCGGTGCCGGCCGGGATGCCCTCGCCCGCTTCACCGGGGCCGGTGCCGGGCCGGACGCACACCGCGGGTGAGGTGGTGACGTCCCAGCCGTTGTCGGCGAGCAGCTGCCGCGCCTTCTCCAGGTCGAACGGCCAGAACCCGCCACGCTCGGCGATCTTCGGCGAGACCAGGTCGCTCTTGGGCAGCACCGGGATCGACCCCGTCTGGCTCCAGCCGTAACCCTGGTAGACCTCGCGGGCCCCGTACTCCTGGTCGAAGCAGCTCTGCAACGCCTGCCGGACGTAGGGCTGCCTGATCATGTTCCCGGCGACGGTCGGGTTGCTGAAGTTGACCGCCATGAAGTTGATGTTGAACAGGATCTGCGGTTCCAGCTGGAAACCGTCGCCGAGCGGGTTGGGCCCGCCCTTCGTCGGGTCGCCGTCGGGCTGGACGCCCATCCCCGGTGGCAGGAAGCCGACCTGGACGTCACCGGACTGCAGCAGTTCGTACTGCTGCTCGTCCGACGTCGTCGAGACCTGGCGCAGCTCGTCGAGATGCGGCGGGTTGGGCCCGCTGTAGTGCTCGTTCGGGACGAAGGTGACGACACCTTCCTCGGTGTAGCTCTTGAGCCGCCACGGCCCGTTCACGACACTCCACACAGGACTGTCGGCCCAGCGCGTGCGGTGCGAGTTGTCCTCCTCGACGACGTCACCGTTCTCCGCCATCAGGAACTCGTAGACCGCTTCCGCCTGACCGATGTCGTGCGTCGCGTCGGCGGGCCCGGCCGCGGTGCGGTCCCACGCCTTCGGCATCGGGGTGATCATGGTGAGCTGGTTCAGCAGCACCCAGTTCTTCGAATACGCCTTGTCGAACGTGAAGCTCACCTTGTCGTCGGCGACCTTCCCGAACGACACCAGGTTGTCCGGGAAGTAGCCCTCGGAGTACGCGCCGAACCTCGGCCCCTTCACTTTCAGCATGTTCATCCAGAAGATGACGTTGTCCGCGCAGACCGTCTCGCCGTTGGACCACTTCCACGGTTTGATCCGGACCACGCAGGTGCGGCCGGTCTCGTCCCACACCGGCTCTTCACCGACGCTGAGATCCCAGTCGATCTCCGGCGCGCCGTCCCGGCCCAGCCAGTACAGCGGCCGGTACATCAGCATCTGGAACTCGTAGAGGCTCCGCACGCCGAAGCGTTCGCCCGGGGTGAAGGGGAAGATCACCGCGGGCGGGAACCCGGGCAGGCAGGCCCAGGTCGCCACGCCGCCCTTGATCGGCTTGTCCGTCATGACTTTCGCTTCCTCCGAATGTCGGCCGCGCTCAGGCGGCGGTCGCCTCGAGTACCTCGGCCGGCCGCTTCTCCTGCGCCGACAGCGGTTTCGCCAAGCTGAAGTAGGTGCCGATCACGATCGCGCCCTGCAGGATCGCCAGCCCCCAGAACGCGTAGGGCACGGTGGTCGCGTCCGCCAGCGACGACAGCGCGACCGTCGCGCCGACGCCGAGCCCGAGTCCGAGAGCCTGGGTGCCGCCGAAGATCCGGCCGACCCGCTCCTCCGGACTGGCCCGCATCAGCAGTGTGCGCGCCGCGATCCGGCCCTGCGCGAAACAGAAGCCGGCGAACGGGATCGCCGCCATCAGCGCGATGTAGTGCAGCGGCTGGATCGCGAGGCAGATCAGGTTGCCGAGCGTGCCGAGCACGGCCAGATGGATGCCCTTGAACCGCTTGCTGACCTTGCCGTACGCGGCGGCGCCGACGATGAAGCCGACCCCGGCCAGCGCGTCGACCACACCGATCATCCACGCACCCTGGTCGAAGGTCTGCAGGATCAGCGTCGTCAGGATGACGTTGGCGACCATCAGGCCGATGTTGCCGTTGGCGTAAAGCAGCGCGAGCCGCTTGATCGGCTGGCGCACGGGGGCTTCGACCGGCGCCGACGGGTCGGTGGCCGTGGTCTCCTCGGTCACCGGGGCCTTGGCGGGTTTACGGCCGATCGCGTAGACCAGCACGGCCGACAGGACGAAGCTCAGCGAGTTGAACACGAACAGCGGCGTGGCGCCGAACCAGATCACCAAGAAGCCGGCCAGCGAAGACGCCAGCAACATACCGGAGTTGCTCGCCATCTCGAAGTGGGAGTTGAACTTGCCGAGCCGCTCGTCGCGGATCCGTTCCTTGATCAGGCCGTTGCTGGCGGGCATGAACAACGCCGCGGTGCAGGCGAGCATGAAGTTCGCTATGTAGGAGCCGAGATTCGCCGGGCCACCGATCCACAGCCACACCGGCAGCGCGAACGCGGTCATCGCGCTCACCAGGTCCGCCGCCACGCACAGCATCCGGCGGTCGACCTTGTCGACCAGCTTGCCGAACAGGACCGCGAGCGCGACCTGCGGGATGGACACCGCGATGAACAGCCAGCCGACCGCCAGGGTGGTCTGTTCGGCGTGGAAGACCAGGATCGCGGCGGCGGTGATCTGGAACGCGTTGCCCGCCGTGGTGATGAATCCCGCCGGGACCAGCAGGCGTTCGGCGAGCCGGGAACTCCGGGCCGCGTCGGCGGAGAGGGTGCTGTCGAGTGACATGGGGGGTCAGACCTCGCTCGTCGGAGGGAATTCCAGTGGTGGCACGGTGAAGGCCGTGGTGTGCGTGACGTCGAAGGCGGCCGCGGTGATCCGGGGTTCGAACCCGCCGGCTTCGGTGGCACGCTCGGCGAGGTCGATCAGGATCGGCGAGGCACAGCCGATCAGCGCCCGCAGTTCGAGGAAGAGGTCACCGAGCCGGGCGCGGAGCATCTCCTGGTCGAGGTTGCCCTTCAGCGTGCGTTCCGTCGCCGCGCGCAGGCGTTCGACATGCTGCACCACCAGATCGGCGGCCCGGCTGAGGCTGAAGTCCTCGAGTTCGTAGTTCAAGGAGAACCGGGAGACCATCGCCGCCGCGCGTTCCGTGGCTTCGGTCGACACCGGGAGCGAGCCGTTCTCGCCGCCGACCTCGGCGGTGAGTTTCGCCAGTGTCTCGGCGAGTTCGTTCCAGGGCGTGACCAGCCGCTCCCCCGCGACCTTCTCCAGCGCGACACGGGAGAAGTTGGTCCGCGCGAACTCGGGGGCGGTGAGGTTGAGGTGGAACCGCGCGATGTCGCGGGGCACCTCGGCCGCCAGCTCACGGGCCCAGACCACGTGTCCCTTGCTGGTGGAGAACTTCTCGTTCTCCAGTTCGTAGAACTCGTTGACGAGCAAGGTGTCCGGAAGGACGTAACGGCCTTCGAGAGCTATCAACTCGGCGACGTGGACGACACCCCAGGTGAACAGCGGATCGAACCCCATGAACACCACGACCCGCGCGTCGTTCTCCGCGAGCCAGGCGTCGTCGTCGGCGACCTTCGGCTTCCCGTTGCGCCGCAACGCGTACTCGGTGCAGTACATCGAGGCGGGCATGCCCTCGACCCAGGCGTTGAGTCGTTGCCCCGGGGTCTGGAGGAACGGCGCCGGCAGGCCCCATTTCACCGGATACGTGATCGCGAAGTCGGGCAACGGCCCGGACAGCAGTTCCCGCATCAGCCCGAGCACGTGCGGCCGCCACGCGGGACCGCGTTCCTCGTAGTAGGCGAGGAGTTGCTCGCGGTACTCCGAGACCGGGAAGACCATGATCTCGGTCTCGCGGTAGGTCACCTCGTCGGCCGGGTCGAGCACCGAGTACGGCTCGATGAGCGCGTCGAAGTCGATCGGATGCCCGCAGCCCTCGCAGAACCCGCCGCGGCTGTCGGCGAGGCACGTCGGGCAGCCACCGCCGACGAAACCCTCGACCAGGAACTCGCCCTTGCTCTCGCTGTACGGCAGCCGGACTTTGCGCAACCGGAGCTTTCCCTTGTCGTACAGTCGTTTGACGTAGTCGTAGACGAGTGCCTTGTAGCCTTCGTCGGTCGGCGAGAAGCCGTCGACCTCGACCCCCATCGCCTTGAACGTGCGCTGGATGTTCTCGGTCGACTGCTTCACCAGTTCGGGCGGTGTCAGCCCGACCCTGGCCGCACTGGTGACGAGATAGGTCTGACTGTCGTCGGTGCAGGAGGCGAACACGGCCTCGCGGCCCGCCGCGCGCAGGTACCGCCGATGCACGTCGGCGCCGAGGTACGGGCCGGCGATATGCCCGATGTGCAGATCCCCGTTGGACGTCGGCGGGCCGCCGATGATCACCACCGGTCGCGTGTCGGCCATGCTATGCCCCTGCCTGGTCGGACGCCTGCGCTGCGTGCCGGGCGGCGAACTTCGCCGTCATGTCCGAGTCCCACCAGATCGCGTACATCTCGAAGTCCTCCGCACCGTCGTTGAGGATGCGGTGCTCGGTGCCGGGCCGGTGGAACTCGATGTCGCCGGGTTTGAAGGCTCGGCGCTCTCCCCCGGCCTCGACGACCGCTTCGCCGTTGACGGCGATGAAGATCTCGTACTCGTGGTGGGAATGCGCACCCGTCGCGCCGTGCGCCGGCACCGTCACCCAGGCGCCTTCGAACGGCGCGTTCAGTGCCGCCCACGGCAGGAGCCGCTGGCCGTAGGCGCCGTTCTCGAAGACCATCTTTTCCCGCTCAAGCGGACGGATCTCCATGACTTTCTCTTTCTTCTCGTGGGTCAGCGGGTGGCGACGATGGGGGCGGTTTCCGAAGTCGGCTGCGGTGGCACCGAAGGGTTTTCGCCACGGTGGGCGAGGATGTCCTGCAGAATGTCGTTGGCCCGCGGGGCGAGGACGCTCAGCAGCGAGTCCGCGATGCCGTGCGTGGCCTCGTTGACACCCTGGAGGTACACGGCCGCGGTGGCGGGCTGGTCGATCTCCAGCCGGTAGTCGCGGGTCACCTTGATCTCCGACAGGCCGATCGACTTCGCGATCTCCTGGACCATCCTCGGCATCTCCGGGGAGAAACCGGTGCCGAGCAGCACGAGATCGGTGCGCAGTTCCTGGATCTCGCCGGTGCGCCGGTCGGTCAGCTCCAGCATGATCTCGTCGCCCTCGTCACGGGCGTCGGTGATGTCGTTCATCGTGATCATCTTGAGCCGGGACCGGCCGGAAAGACGGTCCAGGTAGACGGAGCGGTAGAGCGCGTCCATCGTGCCCGGCGCCAGCCCGGAGTAGTTCGTGTGGTGCATCTCCTTGAGCATCTGCTCGCGTGCTTCCGGTCGCGCCTCGAAGAACTTGTCCACATGGGACGGGAAGAACAGCTCGTTGTTGAACTTGCTGCTCTCGTAGTAGTTCAGGCCGATCGAACGCATCACCATCGTCGGCTTGCATTCGGGCAGGTCGGCCTGCACCGAGCTGAACAGTTCCGCCGCGCTCTGCCCGGCCCCGATCACCGCGACGCGGTACGGAAGGTCCTTACGCAGCTTCGCGATTCTCGGCAGGTACTGCGTGCTGTGGATGACGCGACCCTGGTTCACCGTCCGGAACAGGTCGGGGATCCGCGCGTCCCGTCCGGCGCCGACCACCAGGTACCGGCTGCGGATGACCTCGCCGTCGGCGACACGCGTGTCCCAGCCGGTGAGTGTGCCGTCCGTCCACACGGGGGTGATCTCGCGGCATTCCCGGCCGCGTTGCAGGTCCACCAGGGAAAGCGAGTCCGCCGTCCACTTGAGATAGTCGGCGAGCTCGACCCGGTACGGGACGAAACTGCCCATGTTCACGAATTCGTTGAGCCGGTTCGTGGCGTGCAGGTAGTTCAGGAACGAGAAGCGGCTGCGCGGGTTGCGCAAGGTCACCAGGTCCTTCAGGAACGAGACCTGCGACAGCGCCTCCGGCAGGAGCATGCCCCGCTGCCAGGAGACCTCTTCGTCCCGTTCGAGCAGGACCGATTCGCGGGCCAGTCCGGGCGCGAGCTCTTCCAGTGCCACTGCGAGCGCCAGGTTGGACGGTCCTGCTCCGACTGCGAGCAGCTCGACATCACGGTTCGCCATTTGTTTGCTCCGCCATCGTTGTGAGTGCTGGGAAGGTGTGCTGCGGTGCCGGTGCGCGGTCAGGCGCCGGCGGCCACCGAGGGCAACAGGGGATGCGCGGTCAGCCGGACCTGGGCCATGGCCTTGTCCAGCACCGCTTCGCAGTCTTCGGGGTCGGCGCCCGCGCAGATCACGTACGCGTGCCGCGAGATGAACTCCGCCGGCGGCAGCCGCATGCGCGCACCTGGCTCGACGAGCACGTCGGCGGCGAGGATTCCGTTGTTCCGCAAGGTATCCGGTACGGACACGGACTCGACGACACAGTCCTGTTTCGGGTAGCCGAACCGCACGCCGACCCACCGGGGCTCGGCCTCGTGCGGGATATGGGGACGCATGCCGAGCGCGACGTCGACCGCGGCCGCGCCCGGGTCGACCCCGGTCGCGAACTTGGCGAGCAACGGGATCAGGTCTCCGCCGAGCCTGCCGTTGATCTCCACGATCACCGGTCCGCGTCCGGTGAGCTTGAGTTCGGTATGCGTGATGCCGTACCGGAAGTCGATCGCGCTGTGCGCGCGGGCCAGCGTCGAGCGCAGTGCCGGGTCGGCGAGCAGTGCGTCCGCGGAGCTGACCAGGTGGCCGAGTTCCTCGAAGTACGGGTGCATGCCGACCGTCTTGTGTGCCACGAACATCGGCGTGTACTCGCCGTCCACGACGGCGCCGTCCACGCTGATCTCCGGGCCGCTCAGGTACTCCTCGACCAGCGCCCCGCCCTTGTAGGCGGGAGAGCCGCCGAAGCTGGCGTCCTCCGCGGTCCGGAACGCCTTCCGCACCGCGGAGGCGTCTTCCGCGAGGCTGACGCCGATGCTGGCCCCGCCCCCGCGTGGCTTGACGACGACCGGGTACCCGATCCGTTCGGCCACGCGGACGGCTTGGTCGTCGTCGTGCACGAACCCGAAATCGGGCTGCGCGACGCCGGCCGCGGTGAGCGTCCGGCGGCTGAACCACTTGTCACGGCAGCCTTCGATCGCGGAGATCCCGGCACCCGGCACCCCGAGTTCGTCCGCGACATGCGCCGCCGCGACGATCAGCGCCTCGTCCCAGGACACCACGCCGAGCACCGGCGTCGCGGCGTGGAGCGCACGGGCCGCGGCCAGCACGGCGTCCTGGTCCTGCGTGTCCAGCACCGTGGCGCCGGTGATGTAGCGCTCCTGCCACGTCGGCTCGGTCCCGGTGAACAGCCACAAGGGATGCCGATGCCCGGCCGACGCCAACAGGTACTCCCGGTACGGCCGCATCCCGCAGCCGATCACCAGGACAACACCCTCCGCTGAGCTCATTCCCTCTCCCCACCAGCCCGTCGCTCCGTCGCGGGCTACTACATCTCGGGGGCGGGTTGACCGGAACCCTTGATTCGGGAAGAACAATCAACGAGGGCGTGGCTTTAGACGGCCGCTTCGTACGCGGCGGCGAGGCGCTGCAGCACGCCGGGGCCGTCCTTCTCCGGCGCCGGCTCGCCAAGGTGGACGACCCGAAGTTCGGCCATGAACTCCGACCACAGTTCCGGCCCGCCCGCGGCGAGCAGTTCGGCCCGCACCCGCAGGCGCTCCGTCGTCGGACGATGCTCGATACCCCAGGCCCCGAGGTGCGCGAACACGGGCACCAGCTGGATCGACGCCTCGGTCAGGCTGTACGCGGCCCGTTTGCCGGGCCCGGCGTCTTCGCGGGTCAGCAGACCGGCCTTGACCAGCCGCTTCAACCGGTCCGCGAGGATGTTGGACGCGATCCCCTCTTCGGATCCGGCGAGCAGCTCCCGGAAGTAACGCCGGGTGCCGAACATGATGTCCCTCAGCACGAGAAGGCTCCAGCTGTCGCCGAACGCCTCGACCGCGGCGTTGATCGGGCAGCCGGAACGGGCGGGTTCCGCCATCCCCTACCTCCACAAGAAGTGGTTGCACTCTACCATCGCTCACTTTATCGTGAACCGGCCGATTGCAGAACGCAAGCACTAGGGGCCGGCATGCTCGAACCACAGACCGCGGACGGGAAAGTGCTGTGGCACTTCACGATGTCCCTCGACGGCTTCGTCGCGGGCCCTGGCCACGGCATGGACTGGATGACCGGCGTCACTTCCCGGCCGGACCTGATCGACGAATACGCCACGACCACCGGCGCCGTGCTCGGCGGCCGTGATGGCTGGGACGCCTACCCCGACCCGAGCGGTATCTACGGCGGCGCCTGGAAAGGGCCGCTGTTCGTCTTGACCCACCACCCCGAAGACGCCACGCCCACGGACGGGGTGACGTTCCTGAACTGCGGCGCGGACGAAGCCGTCCGGATCGGGCTGGAGGCGGCGAACGGGAAGAACACTCGAGGTGTTCTCGCCGGACATCGGCCGCCAGTTGCTCGCGCTCGGGTTGATCGACGAGATCGACCTGCACATCGCGCCGGTCCTGCTCGGCGACGGCATCCGGCTGTACGACAACCCCGGTGGGGCACCGATCCACCTCCGCGGACTCGGCCGGGAAGACCCGCGAGGCGTGCTCGACGTCCGGTTCCGGCCTGCCTGATCGCGCGCCCCGGTCGTGGGTGATTCCGGTCGGCAGAACGACCGGGTCTCAGGTACGTACTGCCGGTGCGCGGATGGCGGTTTCGCGTGGCTGGCCGGACGACACGCGTGATGGGATGGACGACTCGCGGCGGCACCCTGGCCACGCGCGTGGCGTCCACCGGGTCACGCGTGTCGTCCGGTCAAGCACACGAAACCGCCGGCATCGGCGCCGACCTCGTGACCACCGACGCGAGCAGGGCTGGAAGTCCCTAGGGCAGAATGATGTTCACCATCCACGAGATGCCGAACCTGTCGACGCAGGCACCGAATTCGTCGCCCCACATCTGCTTTTCGAGAGGAACCGAAACGGTGCCGTCGGCGGAGAGCTTCTCCCAGTATCCGCGCAATTCCTCGCCGTCGTCGCCACTGAGGCTGATCGACACGTTGGTGCCCGGATTGTGCTCCATTCCCGGCGGCGTGTCCGACGCCATGATCGTGTAGCCGCTCGGGGAATCGAGCCGGCTGTGCATGATCTGATCCTCCGCCGGCGTTCCGGCCATACCGGACTCACCGAACGTATTCAGCGTCAGTTCTCCGCCGAACACCGACTTGTAGAACTCCATGGCCTGCCGGGCGTCGCCGGCGAAGCTGAGGTAGGGATTGAGACGGGAAGCCACTGGAACGCTCCTTCTGGTCGGGTCACGAGCATCCTGGCAGACCCCTCCCGGTGCGACAACAGCTGGACTACGGCCGGATGAATTCCTTCGCACAACGAAAATTCAACCCCGTTCACCGAATGCGGTGAGCAATTTCCCGAGTGCCACTTTAGGGTCCACGTATGCCCGCATTCCGGATCCGCCCCGGTTCGGCGACGGCGCGACGATCCTCAATCCGAAGGGGAACGACCGCGCCTGCCGGTGTCTCGCCTACCGCGCGAAATCCGCGGACTACAGCCGGTTGCGCGGAGACGAACGCGCCGAGCACGTCCGAGGCCTGTGCGCGGCGGATCCCGCGCCCGGTGTGCTCGCCTACGACGGCACCACCCCGGTCGGCTGGTGTGGCGTCGGGCCGCGCGCGCACCTGCACCGCATGACGCGTTCCCGCACGATGCCGCCGATCGACGACGTTCCGGCGTGGACGGTCGTCTGTTTCGTCGCCCGGTCCGGCCATCGCCGCAAGGGCGTGGCGCACGCGCTGCTGGACGGCGCGGTCTCCTACGCCCGGGCGCACGGCGCACCCGTCATCGAGGGCTATCCCGTCGATCCCGGCGAGGGCGGATCAACTCGTCCGCGGCACACGTCGGGACCATCGGGCTGTTCGCCGCCGCGGGGTTCGAACTCGTCGCGCCCGACACCGTCCGGACGTGTCGCGAAAGCCATTTTCGCAACCCCTCCCAGGGCGCGTCCCGACCGCCGCGCCCCGAACCAGCCCGAAGGGCCCTTCGCCGCATCAGATGCGGCGAAGGGCGTCTTCAGCCCACCCAGCAGCATCGAAAACCGAGAGCTAACGATTGCCTTTCGATAGATAACGCGTGAAACTCGATGCATGATCACAGGGCAACGGGCGGTCGCGCCCCTCCGAGTGTTCCTCGTGCTGCTGTTCGGGGTCCTCGTCCTCTTCCAGACCATGTCCCTGCCGGGGCAGTTCGCGCACATGGCACGGCAGGACCCCGAAATGGCGTACCTGCGCTGGCCCGCGACGGCGGTCTCCGTCTTCTGGGTGCTGTGCGTCCAGGTCGTGGTCGTCGCCACCTGGCACCTGCTCACGCTGGTCAAGAAGGACCGGATCTTCACCGAAGCTTCCCTGAGATGGGTGGACGCCATCGTCTGGGCCATCCTCGCCGGTTGGGTGGTGCTGGCGGGCGTGTTCCTCTACGTCGGCTTCAACGCCGAAGACCCGGGCCTGCCGCTGCTGTTGTTCCTCGCGTTGATCGGCGTCGCCGTGCTGGGCCTGCTCATCGTCGTGATGCGCACGCTGCTGCGGCAAGCCACCACCCTGCGGTCCGACCTGGAACAGGTGATCTGATGCCGATCGTCGTCCGTATCGACGTCGAGCTGGCCAAGCGCAAGATGAGTGTCGGCGAATTCGCCGAACTCGTCGGGCTCACCCCGGCGAACGTGGCGGTGCTGAAGAACGGCCGCGCCAAGGCCGTCCGGTTCAGCACCCTCGAAGCGATGTGCCGGGTGCTCGAATGCCAGCCCGGCGACCTGCTCGAATGGGTCGAAGAGGAGCACTAGACCGTCGAGAACTTCAGGTGGAAGTTGTCGAGCGTCGCGGGCAGCGGCCGCTCCGGCCCGAGGACGGCACCGGAGACCAGTTCGAAGCGCCGGTCCTTGATCAAATGCGCCAGCATCGTGCTCGCGCAGAACAGCACGAGATCCCGGCCGGGGCAGATGGCCGGTCCGGCGCTGAACGGGACGAGCGCCGGATTGGCCGCCGCACTGCCGTCCAGCCAGATCCCGGGTTCGAACCGGTCGGCGTAGGGCAGGGATTCGGGGTCGCGGTGGAAGAACGGGGTGAAGATCAGAACCGTGGTCCCCGCGGGGCCCCAGGCGGTCTCGGCCGTGCTCTCGCGCAGCAGCGCGGGCGTGGTCGGCCACAGCCGGACCGATTCGAGGGCGCAGGCACGCAGGTACGCGAAGTGGCCGGGCGCGGTCAGGTCGGCGGCCGCGACCTCTTCGTCGGCACGTTCCCGTGCGCAGGGGTGGGTGGCCAGCAACGCGAGCGCGCGGAAGGTGACGATCCCGGCGGCGTCGAACGCGAAGAGCCAATGGGCGACCTGGTCGGCGACGACGTCCATCGTCCGCTCGCCCGACGGACCCGCCGACGCGATGGCTTCGGCGAGGCTGCCCGGTTCCGCCCGTTCCAGATGGCCGATGAGCCGGGTGCGGAACTGATCGTGGAGCCGGTCTCGCCGAGGGTGCGCGTACGCCCAGTTCGCGTCCTTTCGCAGGCGGGCGAGCGCGTCGGTGAGGCCGTCGTCGCCCGCCGCGGACTCGCCGAGCGTGACCCGGCGGACCATCCGCCACCAGGCCACGTTGAAGGTGTCCCAGTCCAGCGTGCCGCCGTCCCAGAGTGACGCCGCCTCCTCGGCGATCGCCGCGGCGAAGGGCGCGGCGAGGTCGTGCAGCGGCTTCCCCGGTTCGAGGACGTCCTCGTTGAACCGGCGGCGCGGCGCGCGCTCCGTCGCGTCCGAGATCAGCACGCCGTGCGGCTGGAAATGTCCCAGCGCCGCCCGCTTCTCCTCGGTCGACGGGCTGAACGGGACCGGCGCGGCGGCGAGCACCTCGCCGACGTCCTCCCCCGACAGCGCCAGGTCGATCGTGCGACCGGGCACCCGCAGCCGCAGCGGGCCAGGACCGTAGTGGGACCGGAGCCGCCCCAGCAGCCGCACGGCAGCGCGGTCGAACTGGAGTTTCTGCGCCGCGGCCATCCCCAGCGGCCGCCGTTTGATCACCCCGCCGGCGAGCGTGGGCAGGACGACCCGCAGCGCGACGCGCACGGTGTCCTGGACGGAAGCGGTGGCCGGTTCGGTCGAAGTCGCCATACCCGGGGCTACCCGCCGCGGCGTGCGCATAACCGGTTTGTCCCACGTCCGGGCGGGGAATCCGGCCGCCATGGCGACCAAGGCACCCGGCGCGGATCCACCCGAGACCGCGGATCTGGACAGGCTCCGTTCGGCGGCGTCCGGCTGCCGCGGCTGCGATCTCTACCGCGACGCCACCCAGACCGTCTTCGGTGAAGGCTCCCGCACGGCGGAGATCATGGTCGTCGGCGAACAACCCGGTGATCAGGAGGATCGGCAGGGTGCCCCGTTCGTCGGGCCCGCCGGAAGGCTGCTCGACCGAGCCCTCGACGAAGCGGGTTTCGACCGCCGGAAGATCTACGTCACCAACGCGGTCAAACATTTCAAGTTCAAGCGGGACGAACGCGGCAAACGGCGGATCCACAAGACACCGTCCAAGACCGAGATCGTCGCCTGCCGTCCGTGGCTGCACGCCGAACTGGCGGCGGTACGTCCGGAACTGCTGATCTTCCTCGGCGCGACTGCGGCGAAGGCGCTCCTCGGCGATGACTTCCGCATCACCCGGAGCCGCGGCGAGCGGATCGACCTCGCCGAGTTCGCCACCACCGCGGTCGCCACGGTGCACCCGTCCGCGGTGCTGCGCGCGCCGGATCGCGACGAGGCCTACCGGGCCTTCGTCGCGGATCTCGTGGCGGCGCGCGGCGACCGCTGAATCACGCCACTTCGGAGCTGCGGCCGCCGTCGTGCAGGCCGAGCATGTCCAGCAGGGTCGCGCAGTCTTCGGCGCTCGTCGCCCGCGAAGCCACGGCGAGCGCCGCCTTACGACGGATCGCCTCCTGCTCCGGCGTCTCCTGGCCTTCCGGCAGCAGGTCCGGTACGGGATGAAGTCCGAGTTCGTTGTTCATCTGTTCCCCCTTGGCTGAAGGATGTGTCGGTCTGGTACCCGCGGTCCGCGGGTTTGAACACGGGTGACCCCGTTCGGGGGTGAATCAGCTCCGCAACGCCGGGAGCAGCGTGTCCTCAGCGAAGCGGAGGAAGCCTTCCTGCTGGTCACCGCCGATCTGGATCAGGGCGAGGTCGGTGAACCCTGCCGCCTCGAACTCGCCGGCCTGCTTCACGATCCGGTCGACGTCGGGCCCGCACGGGATCGCCTCGGCGACGTCCTCCGGTTTGACGTACTGGGTGGCCCCGGCGAACCCCGCGGGCCCCGGCAGTTCGGCGTTGACTTTCCAGCCACCACCGAACCAGCGGAACTGCTCATGCGCCCGCCGGATCGCGGCGTCGCGATCCTCGCCCCAGGACACCGGCAGCTGGGCGATCTTCCTGCTTGGCGTGCCGAGTTCGGTCGCGTCCCACTCGCGGCACAGCGACCCGTCGGGCTCCACCGCGATCATCGCGTCGGCGATCGGCGCGAACCGGGTCACCGACTGCGGCCCGGACACCGCGACCCCGATCGGGACACGCTGCTCCGGCAGGTCCCACAGTTTCGCGGAGTCCACCCGGAAGTGGTCACCCTTGTAGTTGAAGTAGCCGCCGTCGAACAGCCCGCCGATGATCTGGACCGCTTCGGCGAGCATTTCGTGCCGGACGTTCGCCGGTGGCCAGCCGCGTCCGACGACGTGTTCGTTGAGGTTCTCACCCGCGCCGAGGCCCAGGGTGAACCTGCCGTCCGACAACGCCTGGACGGTCGCCGCCTTCTGCGCCACCACCGCCGGGTGATAGCGCATGGTCGGACACGTCACGAAGGTCATCAGTTCGACCCGTTCGGTGCTCTGGGTGACCGCTCCCAGCACGCTCCACGCGTACGGCGAATGCCCCTGCTCGTCCAGCCAGGGCGAAAAGTGGTCGCTCATGACCTCGAAGTCGAACCCCGCCTTCTCCGCTCCGGCGGCGTATCCCACCAGGTCCTTCGGTCCGGCCTGTTCGGTCATAAGGGTGTAGCCGATGCGCATAGAAGCCTCCTTCGCGTCCGCTCCCCGCGTACCCGCCCGTCCCCCGGATCAACCGGACGTTTATCCGGCGAATCGAACGGGGTACCTGACCCGGGGAAGGAAGGAGCCGCGATGCCGCAGCAGGCTTGGAGCGACAAACGAGAACGTCAGTACGAACACATCAAGGACTCGGCGAAGGATCGGGGCGCGAGCACCGACCGGGCCGAGGAGATCGCCGCCCGCACCGTCAACAAGAACCGTGCGCAGGCAGGCGAGTCACGCGAGGCCAGCCGCACGTCCCTCCAGGACATGTCACCTCAGCGGCGGGGTGGCAAGCGCTCCGGGAACCGGTTGGGGCCGAACGGCCCGACCAAGGACCAGCTCTACAACGAAGCGAAACAGCGCAACGTCGAGGGCAGGTCGAAGATGTCCAAAAAGGAGCTTCAGCGAGCCCTGGGCCGTTGATCACGCGTCACGCGGCGGAGCACCGCCGCGGTCACCCCACGGCCACGGACGGATGGGTTTCGTAATGGATGCACACGGACGGGGCGGCCTCACCCCCCAGACCCGATCCGGATCGGACGGTCTGTCCGACCGGGTCGAACTCCGCCTTCCCGCCGAGGCGGAGCAGATCCCTCTCGTCCGCACGCTCACCCATGGTGTGGTGGCCCGTGCGGACTTCGGCTTGGACGCCATTTCAGACGCGAAGATGGCCGTCGACGAAGCCTGTTCCCAACTTGTCCAGCCCGCTGAACTGGGAGCCGTTCTTTGTTGTGTCTTTCACGAGATACCGGAAGGAATCGCCGTCTCGATCTCGACCCGGACGAACAGGCCCTACCTGCCGAGCGAGACGACTTTCGGCTGGCACGTCTTGACGACGTTGACCCACTCGGTGCGGGCGCGGTGCGAACCGATTCCCGGCGAAACAGGGGGCACGACGACGATCGACCTCGTCCTGGCCCCGGGAACGAGCGACGGGTGAGTGGCGAGCGCAAGACACTCACCCGGCAGGCGGACGACTACGCCCATTGCGAACCGCTCTTCGAGGAGATGACCTCCCTGCCGGAGGATTCCCGGCGCCGCCGGGAGCTGCGTGCCCACCTCGTCACCGAACTGCTGCCGCTCGCCGAGCACATCGCCACCAGGTTCTCCGGCCGCGGCGAGCCTCGCGAAGACCTGGTCCAGGTGGCGCGGATCGGCCTGATCAACGCGGTCGACCGGTTCGACCCCGGCCGTGGGCACGACTTCCTCTCGTTCGCCGTGCCCACGATCATGGGCGAGGTCCGGCGGCATTTCCGGGACACCGGCTGGTCGGTCCGGGTGCCGAGGCGGCTCAAGGAGCTCCACGTCTCGCTCAGCCAGGGCACGGCCGCGTTGTCCCAGCGTCTCGGCCGCGCGCCGACTCCCACCGAACTCGCCGAATACCTCGGGCTCGAGGTCAACGACGTGCGGGAAGGACTGCTCGCCGGCCAGGCGTACCAGACGTTGTCGGTCGACAAACCGGTCCACGACAACGCCACCGAGGCCCTCTCGCTCGCCGACACGATCGGCGAGGAAGACCACGAGATGGCGCTGGTGGAAAACCACGAGGCGCTGCAACCGCTGCTGCGGGAGCTCCCCAAGCGGGAACGCGCGATCCTCGTGATGCGCTTCTTCGGGGGCTATACCCAGACGCAGATCGCGGAACGGATCGGCATCTCACAGATGCACGTTTCACGGCTCCTGTCGCAGACGCTGGACCAGCTGCGCGGGAAGCTCTCCGAGTAACACCGGCCTCTCCAGGCGGAACACGCGTGATCGAAGGCGGAACTCTCTCATCCGTCCCGAAGCACGCGTGATCCGCCTGGACGCACACGTGATCCGCCTCCAGACACAGGACCGGAAAGTACGTGAAGGCCCCTTCGCTGCGTCCAGCGCCAGGTCCCGGCGGCCGGTGTCGCACTTGGTGATTCGAACCGGACTCCGAACGGGACAGATGACAGAGGACCTGAACGAACGATGTCCACAAAGGACGCCAGAAGACAGGTGAATGTCCGTTTTGATGCTTATCTGTAAGGTTTTGGCCGAGGTCGTGAGTGATAAAGAGGGTTAGGACCCAATGCCACATAGCTTAAGTTGATCTTGAATGAGGGTCTTGATCGTAAGCGGCGAGGGTTGCCGCAGGTCACGCGCTCGGTTGCCCTGGCCGGCGATTTCACGAGGGGGTCGTGGGGGGGGGGTTTGGGTGGGGGGGGAAAAAACACACCCCCCCCACCCCCCCCCCCACCCCCCCGCAAAAAC
>NZ_JBWKEB010000004.1:136983-340402 GCF_056435665.1 Amycolatopsis sp. NPDC043887 | reverse complement strand
GTGGGAAGGAGGGGGGGTTGGGGTGGGGTGGGTTTGTTTTTTTCTTGGTGGGGGGGTTGGGGGGGGGGGTGGGGGGGGTTTTTGGGGGGAAAACCAAAAACCCCCCCCCACGACCCCCTCGACCCACGACCAGGCCGAAGGCGCCCCCTTCGTCGCATCAGACACAGCGAAGGGAGCCTTCACCCCACCCGTCAACCTCACCCAAGATCAACTTAGGTACATGACATTGGGTTAGAACGACCTTTACCACTCACGACCTCTCCGAAAAATGCCCGAATCGGCCCGACCACTCGGAAAGTGT
The DNA here is from genome assembly GCF_056435665.1 of Amycolatopsis sp. NPDC043887. Taxonomy (NCBI): domain Bacteria; kingdom Bacillati; phylum Actinomycetota; class Actinomycetes; order Pseudonocardiales; family Pseudonocardiaceae; genus Amycolatopsis; species Amycolatopsis sp. NPDC043887. The sequence goes on along the minus strand of NZ_JBWKEB010000004.1, from coordinate 340,101 downwards.
CCCCTGTGGACAGTCGAGTAGGTGTCAGGCCACAGTGACGAGCCCCTCCACCACCCACATGACCAGCGGATAGACGACTTCGCCGAGACCCTGGCGTCCAGCGCGGTGAAGGGGCCCTTCACGTACTTCTGAGTTACACAGGTTTCAGTGGGTCATGCCCCATCGACATCAGCTTGTGCCGCCAGTGCGCCTCGCCCGCGACCGGTTCGAGGTCGTCACGCCGCTGGTCCTCGACCCGCCGGACGACCGAGCGCATCACCCGCTCGTCCTCGGCGGTGAGGTCGGTCCGGCGCTTGCCGAGGATGCCGAGCACGTGCCGTCCAGTCGGCGTGCCCGCCTGGTCCGGCAGCGCTTCGTCCTCGTCGTGGGCCGACCTCGTGCGCAGCCAGTCGGCCAGTTCCCGCGAGGTCATGTTGACCACGCGATGGAATTCGTCCCACAGTTCGTCATCGATCTCGTGCACGGCGAAAACCTCCTGCCAGCACTCGACTTCTTACGGCGTCGTGTACGGCGCCTGCTGTTCGATGGACGGGCTCGCGGCCGGGTAACGGCCGTCCTGCCCGGGAACCGGCGTCACCGTCGTGCCCTGTTGCTCGGGCTCGACGCGCCTCGGCCGGTTGATGACCGCTTCGGCCTCCTGCTCACCACGGATCCGCGAGAGCACGCTGAGCGTGATCGCGTGGGCGATGGCCAGAACCAGCAGCAGGACACCCAGCCTGCCCACCACACCAGGAAGGTCGCTGCCCCCGATGTCGACGGTCGACAGCAGCGCCAAGACGCCCAGCGTCGCGAGATGGAACAGCACCGTGACGAGCCACGTCATGGAAGCGCCCGCGGCCGGATCGCCGTGTGAACCGCGCAGGTAGCGCTTACCGCTCTGGTAGATGATCAGACCGTCGAGCATGACCAGCGCCACCCCGATGACGAGGAAGGCCACGTATGCGTTGGTAGTCATGCCGGAACGCTCCCTTCGTAATGGACCTCACCCCAGGAGATACCCGGGACCTCCCCCAGGAAAACGCGTCTTCCAGGGGGAGGTCCCGGGTATCGGTCAGCTGCCGGGGCGGTCCACGTCACCGCGCCAGGCGCCGGACTCGTGGCCCCGGCTCTCGATGAACTCCTTGAACCGCTTCATGTCGCCCTTGACCCGGCGGTCGAGCACACCGAGTTTGTCGGCGACGTTCTCGGCGAAACCTTCCGGATCGATCTCCATCTGTGCCGTGACCCGGGTCTTGTTGTCGCCCAGGCGATGGAACGTGATGACACCCGCGTGGTCGGGGCCGGAGTCCGACGTCCACGCGACGCGCTCGTCGGGATGTTGTTCGGTGATCGTCGCGTCGAATTCCCGGCTCACCCCACCGAATTCGGTCACCCAGTGGGTGTGCGTCGCGTCAATCTGGCGGATCTCTTCGACACCTTCCATGAACTGCGGGAAGCTCTCGAACTGAGTCCACTGGTTGTACGCGGTCGTCACCGGGACTTCGACGTCCACCATTTCGGTGATCGTGCTCATGCATCCTCCTGTCGGTTGGGTGCTTTTCGAGCCGGCACTCCCCGGCTACCCGGCGCTCAGCGGGGCGAAACACGCTGTGATTGACCGGCCGGGCCGCCGGGTACCCGGCGGGCAGAACGCTCCGAGGAGGTGCCCCATGATCGAAGAGACCCACCGGAAGCCGTCCGCAGAGAAGTCGGTCGGCGAACTGGTTTCCGATCTCAGCGACGAGGTCAAACACCTCGTCCGCGACGAAATGCGGCTGGCCGTGTTCGAGTTGCAGCGCAAAGGGAAGAAGATGGGCTTCGGTGCCGGTTTGTTCGGCGCCGCGGGCGTATTCGCGCTTTTCGGGCTGGCGACCCTGATCGCCGCGGTGGTGCTGGCACTCGCGCTGGTGATGCCCGCGTGGCTGGCGGCCGTGGTGACGGGCGCGGCGCTGCTGCTGATCGGCGGCCTTTCGGCCGTCGTCGGCAAGAAGGAGGTCACGAACGCGACCCCGCCGGTGCCGGAAGAGGCCATCGAAGGTGTCCGTGAGGACGTCGACACCGTCAAGCAAGGAGTGCGCTCATGACCGATTTCCCCAAGAACGCCGAAGAAGCCCGCGCGGATCGCGACGTGACGCGAGAGGAACTCACCGAGACCCTCGACGCGCTGGGCAAGAAGATGGACGTCAAGGCGAGGGTCAACGACAACCTCGATACCAAGGTCGACGAGGCGAGCGCCAAGATCTCCGAGAAGGTCTCCGAGCCCGCGGCGGAGAAGTTCCGTCAGGGCACCGAAGTCGTCCGCGCGAATCCCCTGCCGATCTTCGCCGGTGTCCTGGCGTTGCTCTTCACCATCCGGCTGATCATGCGAAAGAGGTCTTCGTCGTGAACAAGGTTCTCTACAAGCCGCTCAACATGGTCGTGAGCGCCGCGGGCGGCGTGCTCGCCGGGATCGCGTTCAAGCAGATCTGGAAGCGCGTGAGCGGTGAGGAAGACGCGCCGGACGCCACCGACCGGGACTTCACCTGGACCCAGGTGATCGTCGCGGCCGCCGCGCAGGGCGCGATCTTCGGCGCGGTGAAGGCCGCCACCGAACGGGCGGGCGCGGTCGGCTACCGCAAGGCGACCGGCGACTGGCCCACGGAGGACTGACGATGCGCGTGGTGATCATCGGAGGCGGGTTCGCCGGCTACAACGCGGCCAAGACCCTCCTCAAATCGGTCGGCGACGATACGGAAGTCGTCGTGCTGAACCCGACCGACTACTTCCTCTATCTCCCCCTGCTGCCCGAAGTCGCCGCCGGGATCCTCGAACCGCGGCGGATTTCGGTGTCCATCCCCGGCACGTTGCGCGGTGTGCGCCTGGTGCTCGGGACCGCCAAATCGGTCGACTTCGACGATCGCAGCGTCAGCTACACCGACCCCGAGGGCCGCGAACACTCGCTCGGCTACGACCGTCTCGTGCTCGCCGCGGGCAGCGTCAACAAGCTGCTGCCGATCCCCGGCGTTCCCGAGTACGCCCGCGGTTTCCGCGGTCTGCCCGAGGCCCTCTACCTGCGCGATCACGTCACCCGGCAGATAGAACTCGCCGCCTCGGCGCAGGATCCGGCCGAACGCGACGCGCGCTGCACGTTCGTCGTGGTCGGCGCCGGCTACACCGGCACGGAGGTCGCCGCGCAGGGGCCGGCGTTCACCGCCGCGCTCGCCGCCCGGCATCCCGAACTGAAGGATCAGAAGATCCGGTGGCTGCTGCTGGACGTGGCCGAGCGGGTACTGCCGGAACTCGACCGGCGGCTCGGCGCCACGGCGGACGAGGTGCTGCGCGAACGCGGCGTCGAGGTCCTGATGAAGACGTCGATCGACAACGCCGGCGAGAAGGGGGTCACGCTGACCTCTGGTGAATCCGTGCCGACCCACACCCTCGTGTGGTGCGTCGGGGTCCGGCCGGACCCGCTCATCGAGCAACTGGGGCTGAAGACGGCCAAGGGCAGGCTCGTCGTGACAGCGCAATTGAACGTCCCCGGACGGCGCGACGTCTACGCGTGCGGGGACGCGGCGGCCGTCCCGGATCTGACCAGGCCCGGCGAATACACGCCGATGACGGCCCAGCACGCCGAACGCCAGGGCAAACTCGCCGGGCGGAACGTGGCCGCGTCGCTCGGGTACGGCTCGCACGGCACCTACCGGCACCACGATCTCGGCTTCGTCGTCGATCTCGGCGCCCACCAGGCCGCGGCGAATCCCTTGCACATCCCGCTTTCCGGATTCGCCGCCAAGGCGGTGACCCGTGGCTACCACCTGCTGGCCATGCCGGGCAACCGGCTGCGCACCGCCACCGACTGGGCGCTGGAAGCGGTGACGAAGCGGCAGACAGTCCAATTAGGACTCGTCCGCTCGGGTTCGGTGCCGCTGGACACGGATTCCCCCGAACTCCCCCGCACCGACTGCTAGAGGAGAGACGCCATGACCACCGAATCCGATCCTGTCCGCGCCGAAGGCCCCTCGGTCGTCACCGACGGCGGCGTCGAAGGGGCGAAACTGCTGGTCCTCGACCCTGCGGGCGAGGGCAAGCACGGTGAACTCCCGGCGACGTGGCGGCCGCTCGCGGCCCAGCGTCAGATCATCTGGTGCAGGCTGCCGGTGGACGGCGCGCTCAGCCAGGCCGAAGACGTGCTCGGCGACGCGGAACCCGGTGGCCCGCCGATCGACGTCGTGGCCGCCGGCGACTCGGCCGAGGACGCGCTGCGGCTGGCCGAACGCCACCCCGGCGCCGCGTCCCATGTCCTGCTGGTCGACCCGGTGCCGGACGAGTCCTCCGACCTCGCCGAACGGGTGCGCTCGTCCGGGACCGCGGTGGGCGTGCTCCCCCACAGCACCGGCGAACCGTACAACCGGGTACCGCCGCCGCTGCCGCTCGGGCATCCGGACGTCGTCGCGGGGATCACCAAGATCCTCGAGGACGTTTAGCCGCCGGACGGCAGCGGTATCCGGCGACCATGAGCGAAACCGTTGCGGACCATGTTCTGACCAGGCTGCGCGAATGGGACGTGGAGCAGGTCTTCGCCTATCCCGGGGACGGGATCAACGGGCTGGTGAGCGCGTTCGGCGCGGCGGAGAACAAGCCCCGTTTCGTGCAGACACGGCACGAGGAGATGGCGGCGTTCGCGGCTGTCGGCTACGCGAAACTGAGCGGACGGCCCGGCGTCTGCATGGCGACGTCCGGGCCGGGCGCGATCCACCTGCTCAACGGGCTCTACGACGCCAAACTCGACCACGTGCCGGTGGTGGCGATCGTCGGGCAGACGGCGCGCAGCGCGATGGGCGGCAGCTACCAGCAGGAGGTGGATCTGCAGGCGTTGTTCAAGGACGTCGCGAGTGAGTACCTCGTCGAGGTCAATGTCTCCGAACAGCTGCCGAACGCGCTCGACCGCGCCCTTCGCACGGCCATCGCGCAGCGCGCGCCCACAGCGCTGATCATCCCGGCTGATCTGCAGGAGGAGACCTACCAGCCGCCGCGGCACGAGTTCAAGCACGTTCCGTCCTCCCCGCCCGATCATCCGCGGGCCAGTGTCATCCCGCCCTCGGAGGAAGTCGCTCGCGCCGCGGAGGTGCTGAACGCGGGCGAAAAGGTCGCGATCCTGATCGGACAGGGCGCGCGCAACGCCGTCACCGAGCTGCGCGAGGTCGCCGATCTCACCGGCGCCGGAGTGGCGAAGGCGTTGCTGGGCAAGGATGTCCTGCCCGACGACCTGCCGTACGTCACCGGCTCCATCGGCCTGCTCGGCACGCGGCCGACGTACGAGATGATGCGGGACTGCGACGTGTTCCTGATCGTCGGCTCGAATATGCCGTACGCGCAGTTCCTGCCGGAATTCGGTCAGGCCCGTGCGGTCCAGATCGACATCGATCCCCGGTTCCTCGGGCTGCGCTATCCGACCGAAGTCAACCTGCTCGGTGACGCGAAGGGCACGTTGCAACAGCTGATTCCGTTGCTGGAGCGCAAAACGGACCGCGGCTGGCGGGAAAAGATCGAGAAGAACACCGGCGAGTGGCAGGAGACGCTGACCCGCCAGGCGATGCTGGAGGCATCTCCGGTCAACCCGATGCGGATCGTGCACGAACTGTCCGAGCGGATCCCCGAAGACGCCATCGTCACCGCGGACTCCGGTTCGGCCACCAACTGGTACGCCAGGAATCTCCGGATGCGCGGCCGCATGCGGGGCACGCTCTCCGGCACCCTCGCGACGATGGGCTCCGGCGTCCCGTACGCGATCGGCGCGAAGTTCGCCCACCCCGACCGGCCGGTGATCGCCCTGGTCGGCGACGGCGCGATGCAGATGAACGGGATGGCGGAACTGCTGACCATCGCCCGGTACCGCGAACTGTGGGCCGATCAGCGATGCGTCGTCTGCGTGTTCCACAACGGCGATCTGAACCAGGTCACCTGGGAACTGCGTGCCATGGGCGGCTCGCCGAAATTCGAGCCGTCGCAGACCTTGCCGGAAGTGTCCTATGCGGACTTCGCGCTGGAGATCGGCCTAGGCGGGATCGCCGTCGACGATCCCGCCCGGCTCGGAGAAGCATGGGACGTCGCGCTGTCGACCAACGTGCCGACCGTACTGGACGTCCGCTGCGATCCCGAGGTGCCGCCGATTCCGCCGCACGCCACCTTCGAGCAGGTGAAGGCGCTGACCGAAGCGGTCCTGAAGGGTGAGCCCGACGCCTGGCACCTGGTGGCGCAGGGGATCAAGACGAAGATGCAGGAACTGCTGCCCTCGCGCCGCTGATCCTCAGGCGCTGGCGCCGCCGTCGAGGACGATGTCGTGCCCCACGACGTACGCGGACTCGTCCGAAGCCAGCCAGAGGACCGCCGCGGCGATCTCCTCGACCGCGCCGATCCGGCCGAGCGGAATGACCGAACCGAGCCGTTCCGCGCGGTCGGCCTCGGATTCGCCGGGCCGGAACGACATCCCGGTGTCGGTGGCGCCGGGGCTGACCGCGTTGATCCGGATCCCCTCGCCGATGTGGTCGCGGGCGGCGGTGCGCGTCAGCACGTCCACGGCGGCCTTCGAAGCGGCGTAGGCGGCCATTCCCGGCAGGCGGGTGTGCGAGCCGATGTTGGACGACATGTTGACGATGACTCCCCCACCGCCCGCCCGCATCTGAGCGATCTCGTGCTTCATCGACAGCCACGTGCCCGTGAGATTCGTCCGCACGACGGCCTCGAAGCCCTCTTCGTCCAGATCCGCCGTCGGCGCGGGACTGCCGAGGATGCCCGCGTTGTTGAAGGCGATGTCGAGTTTGCCGTGCCGGCGCACGGTCTCGGCGACGAGACGCTCGACTTCGGAACCGGCGCTCACGTCGGCGGTCACCGCGTCGGCGGTTCCGCCGTCGGCCTCGATCTCCTTCACCGTCTGACGGAGCTTTTCGCCGTCCCGCCCGGAAACGACGACCTGAGCGCCTTCACGCGCGAACGCCGCCGCCGTGGCGCGGCCGATCCCGGAGCCTCCTCCGGTGACCAGGACGACCTTGCCGCTGAATCGCTTCCCCACAGTAGTAACCACTTTCTGGTCCGATCGTTCCATTATTAGTGTTTGCGAGCGGCGTCGAGTACCGCGATGGCCTGCTTCGCGGTAGCCCTGACCCGCGCCGCGGGATCCGGCCCCTTGCCCAGCACCCGCATGCCCTGCAGGACGGTGAGCAGGAAACCGGCGAGCTCTTCCGGATCCGCGGCGGCGTCGAGTTCGCCCTGCGCCTTCGCGCGGCTCAACGCCATCCGCACGGCCAGTTCGAGCGCGTCCCAGCTGCGTTCGACCACCCGCGCGACCTCGGGATCCTTCGGCATCATCTCCATGGCGGCGTTGACCACGAAACAGCCTTTACGACCCGATTCGCCCAGTATCTCGGCGAGATACCGGTCGATGAGCCGTCGCACGCCCGCGAGCGCCGGGCCCGGCCCGGCGAAGTCCTCGACGAACCGCTCGTTACCCCTGGCGATGTAGCGGTTCAAGGCCGTCAGGTACAGCGCGTGCTTGGTGCCGAACGTGGCGTAGAGACTCGCCTTGCCGATGCCGAGTTCGGCGACCAAGTCGCTGACCGAGGTGGCCTCGTACCCCTGCCGCCAGAACAGTTCCAGCGCGGCTTCACAGGCCTCGTCGACATCGAATTCCTTTACTCGGGACACGAGAGAAGTCTAGCCACATCTGGACCGATCGGTCAAGAAAGCGCCCGCCGCAACTAGTCATCTACTTGCGGGGGTTGGAAGCGACAGAGCCGGCTCAGGAGGCGGAATCGTAGGCCGACCGGGCCTCTTCCACCTTCGGCAGGTTCTCCGTCGACCAGTCCGCGAGGGTCGCGAAAAGCGGCGCCAGGCTCCGGCCGAGGTCGCTGATCTCGTACTCGACCCGGGGCGGCACCTCGGCGTGATAAGTCCGGGTCAGCAGGCCGTCGCGTTCCAGTTGCCGCAGCCGTTGCGTCAGCACCTTCGGCGTGATCGAACCGATGCGCCGCTCGAGTTCGACGAACCGCTGCCTGCCGAATTCGTTGAGCGCCCACAGGATCGGCGTGGTCCAGCGGCTGAAGACGAGGTCGACCACCGGGGCGATCGGGCAGGCCTGTTCGGGGGTCGTCGAGGCGTCGGCACGCATGAGGCCAAGGTACGCCGGGTTGCCGAGTTGTCATGATCCGGACACCCCACGGCCCCGCCGGTGCGCGTAACGTTCTGTCATGGACTTGACCACCGAAAGGCTCGTCGTCCGTGATTGGTCCGAGGACGACGCCGGAGCCGCGCTGGCGATCTACGGCACCACCGACGTGACCCGGTGGCTCACCCCGGCGATGGACCGGGTGACCGACGCCGCCGCAATGCGTTCGGTTCTGCAGGCCTGGCAACAGGCGCAGCCGAATCTCGTGCCGCCGCGCGGGAGATGGGCGGTGCAGCGCAAGGAGGACGGCCTGGTCGTCGGCGGGCTGAGCATCCATCTGCTGCCACCGTACGAAGAGGACCTGGAGATCAGCTGGCAGCTGCATCCGGACGCCTGGGGCGAGGGTTACGCCTCCGAGGGCGCCCGCGCGCTGATCGGCTGGGCGTTCACTCAGGACACGGACGAACTCTTCGCCGTCGCGCGGCCGAACAACGTGCGTGCCATCGCGACCGCGAAACGGCTCGGGATGATCTGGGTCGGGGAAACCGACAAGTACTACGGGCTTCGCCTGCAGGTGTACCGGATCCGGCACACCGACATCGTCTAGGCGCTGTCCACACGGGACACTTCGCCCGAGACGGCGTGACCCGCGCCGCGCCCGTCCGCCGTGGCGACGATCCGACCTCGTTCGACGCGGATCGCGACCTCGGTCTCGTCGCTGACCGCGAGCACCCCCGCGGCCGCCGCCAGCGTCCCGGTCGCGTCGCACACCACGCGCAGTCGCGGCCGGAATGGTTCCGGGAAGGCTTGCCGCAGACCGCCGCACACTTCCGCGACGATCAGCCGGGTCAGCGGCACCAGCTCGGCGGGCTCACTGGTCACGACGACGACGGTGACTTCGCCGCCGGAGGCCCGGACGGCCTCTTCCGCGGCGGCCAGCCGGTGCGTGCCCAGAACCACGACCACGCCGTCGGCGGGTACGAACGATTCGGCGCGCACGAGATCGACGGCCCCGGGCGGTGACCAAGGCCGGTCGGCCGCCTGTGCCGCGGGCGCGATCACCGGCGGCGCCCACCAATCGTTGAAGGCCAGCCCCGCCAGCCGTTCGCAGGCGCTCACGACGTCGAAGGGTTCGACGAGCCCCGGCGCGGCGGCCGCCAGCTGGCCGGCGCCGTGCAGGGTGGTCAGCACGGTCTCCGCGAGCCGGACCCGGCGCGGAATCGGCGACCCCGGCGGCCGCTCCGGCGGGTCGAGCCGCTCCAGCGCGAGCCCCAGCAGGAGGCCGTTGAGCTTCACCAGCTGAGCGAACGGCCGCCGGACGCGCTCGTCCGCGAGTACTTCCGGCATCAGGTCGCGCGCGAGGCCGGCCTGATCGTCGTCCAGGGGAAATGCGGCCACTCTCGACCTGGCCAGTGCGCCCAGCGCGCCCTCGAGCGTCTCGCCGGGCACCGCGTGCGGCGCCCCCGCGGCCTGTTCGGCCAGCTCGGCCAGAACGGCGAAGTACAGCGCACGTTTTCCGGGGAAGTTCGAGTAGACCGCGCCGCGGGTGAGCTCCGCCCGCTCGGCGATGACGTCGATCTTGGCGTCCCGGAAGCCCTGTTCCGCGAACTCGTCACGCGCGGCGGCCAGCACCTTCGCGCGATTGCGCTCCTGCGTCTCCGCCCTGCTCAGCCGGACCATCGGCCTCCCGTCTGCCGGCACGTTGCCCTCGGACCCGGATCAAGATACCTTGACCATTCAGATGATGAGAACATCTGTTTTGAACATCCGAATTGGGAGAGCCACCTTGACCGACGTTCCCGAGATCCTCCTGACCGACCCCGAGGTCCTGCGCGACCCGTTCACCGCCTACGGACCGGTCCGTGAGCGCTCCCCGATCGCCAAACTCAGCGCACCCGGGTTCTCGATGTGGGCGGTGCTGCGCCACGAAGAGGCGCGGAAAATGCTGAGCGACCCGCGGTTCGCCCTGAGCGCGAACAGCTACCAGCGGATGGACATCCCCGACCACTGCCGCCCGTACATGCGGACGATGCAGGAGGTCGAGGGCCCGGAACACCTCCGGCTCCGGCGGCTCGTCGCCCCCGCGTTCACCCCGCGCAAGGCCGCCGCCCTCCGCCCGGGGATCGAGCGGCTCGTGGACGACCTCCTCGACGAACTCGCCGGGCAAGACCGGATCGACCTGGTCACCGCCTTCGCGCGTCCACTGCCGGTCGACGTGATCTGCGCACTGGTCGGCATCCCCGCGGCCGACCGCCCGCGGTGGCGCGAATACGGCGCCCTGGTCTCGGCAGGCGACGGCGCGGGACTCGCGAAAGCGGTCCCCGGGATCGTCGAGGGCGCGCTCGCCGCCATCGCGGACCGGAAACTCGACGCGGGCGAGGACGTCGTCTCGCAACTGCTCCGGATCCAGGCCGAAGACGGCGACCGGCTCAGCGAAACCGAACTGGTCGCCCTGGTCTGGCAACTCGTGCTGGGTGGCCAGGTGCCCGGCAACCTCATCGCCAACGCCGTCGAAATCCTGCTCTCCCACCCCACACAGCTGGCCGAGCTCCGCGAGGACCCGGCGCTCATGCCCGGCGCGGTCGAGGAAGTGATGCGCTGGCAGAGCCCGCAGCTGCTGACGATCCCCCGGTTCGCCGCCACGGACGTCCGGATCGGCGATGTCGTCATCCCCGAAGGAGAACCTGTTACCGTCGCGATCGCGGCGGCGAACCGGGACCCGAGAACCTTCCCGGACCCGGACGTCTTCGACATCCGGCGCGCGGCGGGGCCCGCCTGGCATCTCGCCTTCGCCCATGGGCCGCACTTCTGTCTCGGCGCTTCCCTGGCCAGGGTTCAGGCCGAGGTCGCGCTGACCGCCCTGCTGCGCAGATTCCCCGATCTCGCCCTCGCCGACGGCCTGCTGCGGATCCCGGACCCGGGCACCTGGCGGCTGAACGCCTTGCCGGTCACCCTGCACACCACGGTTGCGAACTGAAACACGTTCTAATAGCGTGACCGGATGTGAGACACGGGATAGTGCTGTTCACCAGTGACCGGGGTATCAGCCCGGCGGCCGCCGCGCGGGCGGCCGAAGCCGCGGGCTTCGACACCTTCCACGTGCCGGAACACACGCATATCCCGGTCAAACGGGAGGCACCACATCCGCGCACCGGCGACTCGTCGCTGCCCGACGACCGCTACCTGCGGACGCTGGACCCGTGGGTCGCGCTGGCGACCGCGGCCTCGGTGACCACCCGGATCCGGCTCGCGACGGCGGTGGCCCTCCCGGTCGAGAGTGATCCGATCACGCTGGCGAAGACGATCGCCAGTCTCGATCACCTCTCGGCCGGGCGGGTCACCCTCGGCGTCGGCTTCGGCTGGAACGTCGACGAACTGGCCGATCACGGCGTCCCCGGCGGCAAACGGCGAACGGTCCTGCGCGAGTACCTGGAAGCGATGCGCGCGCTCTGGACACAGGACGAAGCCTCGTACGAGGGAGAGTTCGTCTCGTTCGGCGCCAGCTGGGCGTGGCCGAAACCGGCTCAAGCGCATATCCCCGTGATCGTCGGCGCCGGCGGCACGGAGAAGACGTTCCGCTGGATCGCGAAGTCGGCCGACGGCTGGCTCACCACGCCCGGCGACACGGACATCGAGGACAAAGCCCGGCGGCTGCGCGAGATCTGGCGCGAGGCGGGCCGCGCCGGCGAACCGGAGATCTCGGCGCTCGGCGTCCGTCCGGATCCGGAGAACCTGGCCAAGCTGGAGGCGGCCGGGGTCACCGAGACGATCTTCGGCCTCCCGGACCGCTCCCCCGACGAGGTCGAGGCATGGCTTCAGCGCCTCGCCGGGAAACTCAGCCTGCCCGCTGGGAGTCGATGAGGTACCGGCCGCCCTGCTGGACCAGGACGAAGGTCTCCCGCTCCGTCGTGGTCCCGCCGGAGGCCCGCACGTAGGTGAGCGTCGCCGTCACCGTGTTGCCGGATTCGGTCACGTTCGACACGGTCACCGCGCTGAACTGCTTCCAGTAGTTCGAATACCGCTCGAAGCTCTGGTTCCTTTTCTGCTTGAAGTTGTCGCTCAACGTCGCGAACCCCGCCTGGAGGTTCCCCGGGATGAGCGCGTAGTACGCCGTGAGCGCCTGACCCGGCGTCTGCGCCGGAGGCGGCGCGGACGAAGACGACGAAGACGGTGTCGAGGTCGGCGCGGACGACGGCGATGGCGGCGGCGCGACCGGCTCCGACGTGGTCGGGACGGCCGACTGCGACAGGGAGGGCGGCGGCGCCTGGCCGGACGGGGTCTCCTCGTCGCGGCTGAGCACCACGACCACGGCCGCGGCGGCGGCCGCCGCGAGCACGAGGAACACGGCGATCACGCCGATCAGCATTCCCTTGCGCGCCTTCGGCGGCGGTTCTTCGGCGACGAGCGTCGTCGGTTCCCCCGCCGCGAGCGCCCGCAACTCCCGCTCGGTCTCGGCCATCGTCGGCCTGCTGTCCGGCCGGACGTCGAGGAGCCGGTTCAGCAGCGGCGTCAGGATCCCCGATCTGGTCGGCGGGGTGATCTCGCCGCTCGACGCGCGGTACAGCAACGCGATCGGGTTCTCGGCCGTGCCGTACGGCGTGCCGCCTTCGAGGGCGGTGTAGAGCGTCGCGCCGAGCGAGAACACGTCGGAGGCGGACGTGGCGTCCTCGCCGCGGGCCACCTCCGGCGCCAGGAACGCCGGTGTCCCGGAGATCTCGCCGGTCGCGGTGAGCTGGACGTCGCCCATCGCCCGCGAGATCCCGAAGTCGGTGATCTTGACGGTGTCGTCGTGGCCGAGCAGGACGTTGCCGGGCTTGATGTCGCGGTGGACGATGCCCGCCCGGTGCGCGGCCGCCAGCGCCGAGCACAGCTGGATGCCGAGGCGGATGACGTCGTCGACCTCCATCGGCCCTTCGCGCAGTTTGTCCGCGAGACTGGTCGAAGGCAGGTACTCCATGATGATCCACGGGCGGTCCTGCTCGTCGATCACGCCGAAGACGGTGATGGCGTGCGGATGCACCAGCCGCGCGGCGATCCGCGCCTCGCGCAGCGCGCGGTTCTTGGCCTCGTCGGCCTTCTGCTCACCGGCTCCGTGCGGCAGAAGGAGTTCCTTGACCGCGACCGTGCGCTCCAGGTTCTCGTCGCGCGCCCGCCACACGGTGCCCATGGAGCCACCGCCGACGGGCTCGATGAGATCGAACCGGTCGGCGAGGCGGCGGATCTCCTCCATTATCGACGTCCCCCTGGAGCTGTGGTGTTCGCGCGAACCTTGCCAGCATGCCAGGAACGCGCCGGAAGGCAGGACCCGGCAGGGTGGTTCGCGGCGCGGTGTCGGTCACGTCGACGGAGGGGCCGTTCAGCGGAACACCACCCCATCGGCTGCCCGAAAGTTCGTATCCCGGCCTGTCGGGGGCGCACTTTACTTCTCCGGTGTGACCTTTTTCCGGGAAAGGGGGGCGATGCGGGAACCCATCGGCGGACGCGGCGTGCTCGAAGGCGCGTTCGCGTTGCTCGAAGCGCTCGACGAACACGGCGGGCAGGCCGGGCTGACCCAGCTCGTACGGGCCACCGGGCTGCCGAAGACCACCGTGCACCGGCTTCTGGACCAGCTGGCCGACCTGGGCGCGGTCGAGCGGGCGGGCCGCGGCTACCGGATCGGTTCGCGGGTGTTCCGTCTCGGGCGGTTCTGGCTGCCCGAACTCCGGGGTCTGGCCAAGGAGCGGCTGCCGTCGCTTTCGGCGCGGATGCGCGCGAGCCTGGTGCTCGTGGTCCCCAGGGAAGGTCGCGCGCTGGTCGCCGCGGGCGCCGTCCTCCCCGCCGACGACGTCCCCGTGTGGCCGGGCCGCCCGCTTCCGCCGGGGACCGCCGCCGGACGGCTCCTCGCGGCTCATCACCCCGCGTTCGCCGAACCGGACACGGACACGCTGGAGATACGCGCGGCCGGGTACGCGGCCGAATCGGAGACGATCACGGAAGGACTCTGCTGCGCGGCCGTCGGCATCAGGACCCCGGACGGCCGGGTCGGGGCGGCACTCGCCGCCGTCCTGCCCGCCCGCCGCGACCCGGTTTCCGCGGTGGCCGGGCTGACGAGCACCGCACGCTCCTTCGGCGCCGCGCTCGCGGAATGTTCACGACCGGACCGGGCCGGATGATCGGCGAACCGCGAACAATCCGCGATCAACACGGAACCGGATGCCGCACCGAAAGCAGGCGGAATATTTCCGACGAAATCACCGATATCCCCTCACCGTGCGTCCGCGACCGGCACCACCCAGTGCCGAAATCATGAACACCCTTGCCCAGCAGGCTGTTTGCGTGACCGATCGCGTACCGGATCGGCGGCCGCGCGGCGATCAATTCACCGTTCCCCGCTTTTCGGGGCCGGTTCCGAACCGGTGCCGCGCACGTACTGTTCAGGAATTCTTTCGAACAGGAGGGAATTCCTTGACAAGACATTCCTGGAAAAAACGTGGCGCGGCCGTGGCCACGTTTCTCGTCATGGCGTCGGCGGCGTCGGCCACCACGGCCGTCCCGGCGTGGGCCACGGGACCTTCCGGCCGCCCCGTGGTGGCCGGGATCGACCTGGAGCGGGCGACGATCCCCGATCTGCAGCGGGCGATGCGCTCCGGACGGCTGTCCTCGGTCCAGCTGACCGCCTTCTATCTGCAGCGGATCCGCAAACTGAACCCGACGCTCCACGCGGTGCTCACCACGAACCCGGATGCGCTGCGGCTCGCCGCGGAGAGTGACGTGCGACGGCACCGGCACCGGTCGAAGGGCCCCATGGACGGTATTCCGGTGCTGCTCAAGGACAACATCGACACCGCGGACCGCCAGCCGACCACGGCGGGCTCGACGGCACTGCTGGAATCCCGCCCCTACCGCGACGCCGGAGTGGTCGAAAACCTGCGCGAGGCCGGAGCGGTCATCCTCGGCAAGGCCAACCTGTCGGAGTGGTCGAGTTACCGCTCCACGAGCTCGTCGAACGGCTGGAGCCCGCTCGCCGGGCAGACCGCCAACCCCTACGTTCTCGACCGCAACCCGTGCGGCTCCTCGTCCGGCTCGGGTGTGGCCGTCGCCGCGCACCTGGCGACCGTCGCCGTCGGGACCGAGACGGACGGTTCGATCTCCTGCCCGTCCGGCGCCAACGGCATCGTCGGGGTCAAGCCGAGCCTCGGGCTCGTCAGCCGCAGCGGGATCGTGCCGGTGTCGAAACAGCAGGACACGGCGGGTCCGATGGCACGCAACGTGGTCGACGCCGCGATCCTGCTCGCGGCGCTCAACGGGGCCGACCGTCGTGACCCGATCACCGTCGACGCCGCCCGGCAGTCACTCGACGACTACACGCGATTCCTGCGCCCCAACGCTTTGCGCGGAAAACGCATCGGAGTCTGGCGTGAGGTCTACACGCCGGACGACACGACGAAGGCGGCGTTCGAGCAGGCGCTGAGCAGGCTCCGGAAGCTCGGCGCGACCACGGTCGAGATCACCATCCCCTATCTGGACGTCATCGCGGCCAACGAGTTCCCCGCGATCAGGACCGAGTTCAAGCACGACATCAACGCCTACCTCGCTTCCACCGGCGGCAAGCACCCCGCCGACCTGGCGGGGCTGATCCAGTACAACCTGGACCACGCGGCGGTCGAAATGCCGTACTGGACCCACAACCTGTGGGACCGGTCCCAGGCGACCACCGGCGATCTCACCGATCCGGCGTATCGCGCGATGCGGGAAGCCGCGACGAGCGCCGCCCGGCGGGGCCTCGACGAAACACTGCGCGGCGAGAAGCTCGACGCGATCGTGGCACCGACGAACAACGCCGCGTGGAAGACACAGCTCGGTGTCGGTGACGGCGCGCTGTTGATCGACTCGTCCGGCCCGGCGGCCGTGTCGGGCTACGCCAACATGACCGTTCCGATGGCGTACGCCGGACCGTTGCCGCTGGGTCTGTCGATCATGGGCGGGCGGTTCAGCGAACCGTCGCTGCTGGCCATCGCCTACGCCTTCGAGCAGGACACGAAGGTCCGGCGGCTGCCGACCTTCATCCCGTCCATCGGCTGAACCGTGGGTCGTGGGTGATCCAGGGCGCGGATCACCCACGACGCCCTTGTCGAGGGGTAGCGCAAAGGGGTGGCGTGGTCCCCATGTGGCCACTCGGCGTGGCCGGTGGGCGCGTGGGTGTGACCGTCGTGACCGGACCGGTCACGCGGGCACTGTGTGGATTTCTGGTCATCCAACGCCCCGAAATCCACACAGTGCCCCTGAGGCAGACGCACCACGCCCCCGTCTAGTGGACCAGGAGCCCGAGGCTGCGCTCGGCCTCGGCGACCGCGGCGTCGCGCTCGACGTGGCCGTCGATCACGAGCGTGGCCAGGCCGTGGAGCAGGCACCAGAGCGTGACCGCGAAACCATCCGGATCGTTCCGCTCCCCCACCCGGTCGGCCAGCAACGCACAGGTCACCCGGTGTGCCTCGGCCAGTTCCGGGTACGCGGCGCGGTCACCGATCCCGGCGCCCGCCATCAGGCGGTACAGCGCCGGATTATCCAGGGCGAAGCCGAGGTAGGACCGGCCGAGCGCGGTCACCGTCCCGGGGCCGCAGGCCCGCAGGCGGCCCTGCACTTCGGCGTGCCCCTCCAACGCGACCGCCACCAGCAGCGCGTCCTTGTCGCGGAAATGCCGGTACGGCGCCGCGGTGGACGCACCCACCTTGGCGACCGCGGCGCGCAGACTCACCCCCTCCGGACCTCGTTCGACGAGGAGCTCCCGTGCGGCGAGGACGAGCGCACGACGAAGATCCCCGTGGTGATAGGCACGTTTGATGATCATGGCGGACCCCCCAGCCCTTGATGCCACGCGAACGCCTCACCTTAACGGGTGCGGAACCGGCCGTGAGCGCTTCGGGGCGTTCCGTGTCCGTCAGTCCCGCCGAGCGGCACCACAAAGCCGCAGGACGCTCTCGGCGAGCGCGTCGACGCCGTCTTCGAGCGTCAGCTGCTGCGCGTCGACGGCGTGGCCGGCGGCGTGGCCGAGCGCCACGATCGCGTTGACGAGCCAGGGATTCGCGAGGTCCTGGTCGAACTCCCCCGACGCCTTGCCCCTGGTGAGCAGCCGGTCCAGATGATCGGCCACCGCCGAATGCCGGTCCCGGTCGGCTTCGGGATCGTTCTCTTCGGCGGCGCCCGCGGGCAGCAGCGGGTAGCGCCGGAACATCCTCCAGCCGACGTCGAGCAGGCGCAGCATGGCATCGGCGGCGGGACCCTCGTCGAGCCGCGCGGCGTCCATCTCGTTCGCGGCCTCCTCGGACACCGCGTCGATCACCGCGCTCAGGAGCGCCTCGCGGGTCTTGAAGTGCGCATAGACGGTCTGCCTGCTCACCCCAGCCGCTCTCGCGATGTCCTCGACGCTCGCATGGGCTTGTGTGCCAAGGACTTCCTTGGCCGCGGCGAGGATCGAAGCGACACTGCGATCGGCGTCGGTCCGCCGCCGCCTCTGCCGCCCCTCGGCTAGCTCGGACATGTTGTCAACCCTAACCCAGGTCGCTATGTTTGACAGCATGTCAAAGATAAAGTCGGGTCTCGTCACCGGTGTCGCCCTTTTGTCGACAGGTCTGCTCGCGGGGGCGTTCGGCTACGGCGCGGTCAACGTCGCCGCCACGTTCGACGTCGTCCCGCTCGACGTGCGGCTGACCTTCCACACCGCGCTGATGCAGCGGAACGGCGTCGTCATGCAGACCGCGATGGCGCTCGCGGCGATCAGCTCCCTCGCGCTCGCCTTCCTGAGCCGAGGACGGCCGCGACAGCTGGCCGGCGTGGCCGCGGCACTGGTCGTGACGTCGTTCCTGGTCACCCGCTTCGGGAACGTGCCCATCAACGGCCGGATCAAGGTCTGGGCGACCACCTCGGCACCGGCCGACCACGCGGCGATCCTCGATCAGTGGGAGACCTACAACGTCGTCCGGACCGTCGCCGCGCTCATCGCTTTCGTGCTCGTCATCGCCGTTTCACGGCTCAAGCTCGCCGACCGCGTCCTCACTCCGGCGCGAGAAACGTCCCGACCAGTCTGAACACGCCCGGACGTATCACGTATTCGCCAGATTCGAAACCGGCCTCGCGCTGCGATCATGGTCCGATGGCCGATGATTCCCACGCTCCGGAGAAGTCGCGAACCCGACCGACCGGCGCCTCCGAAGGGAAACATCGAACCCTGTCGAATCGCACCATCACCCTGTGCGCCGGACTTCTCCTGATCTTCGCCGTCGCCGCTTGCTGGGTGCTGTTCTTTCTCTACGGAAAAGGGACAGACGCCGACAAGGCCCGATTGGAGGGTGTGCGCACCGTCGGCACGATCGTGCTCGGAGCGGGCGGCGCCATCGCGCTGCTCCTGGCCGCTCGACGCCAGCAGACCGCGGAACAGGACCTCATTACCAAACGCCATGACCTCCAGCTGCGAGAACAGGCCAACGACGACGCTCGCCACGATGCCGCGGAGCGGCGGATCAGCGACCTCTACCTCAAAGCAGTCGAGCAGCTGGGAGCCGACAAGGCGCCCGTTCGGCTCGCCGGGCTGTACGCCCTCGATCGCCTGGCGCAGGACAATCCTTCACAACGTCAGACGATCGTCAATGTGATCAGTGCCTATCTGCGCATGCCTTACGAACTACCTGACAAGCCTCCCGATCCCACCGCCGAGAAGGAGATCCACGACGAATACCGAAGTGAACTTCAAGAACGCGAAGTACGAACGACCGCCCAACGCATCCTGGCCGACCATCTCGACCCGAACTACCAGGACGGGAAACGGTTCTGGCCGGACATCGACCTGGATCTCAGCGGCGCGCTGCTGATCGACGTCATGCTCCGCGACTGCCGGCTCAACAACGCCCGCTTCTCGAACGCCCGGTTCTGCGGTGACACCTTGCTCATGGGCATCCACTTCGATGGGGAAACCAGGTTCGACGGCGTCACGTTCACCGGCGACTCCTGGTTCTCGGAAGCACGGTTCACCGGCAACGTACGATTCGATCAAGCGACCTTCGAAGCCATGGCCAGATTCGACGCGGCCACCTTCAAAGGGACCGCCACATTTCGCTCCGCCTCGTTCCTGCGCAAGGCTCGCTTCACGAACACGACGTTCACCGGCAGCGTGGTGTTCAGCAAGGCCACCTTCGCCGACAGTGCGACCTTCGATGACGCCACGTTCTTCGAAGACGCTTACCTTCCCGGTGTGACGTTCGCGCATCGGTCCTATTTCACCGAAGCCGCGTTCGCGGGTGACGCCTGGTTCAACCAGGTAACCTTCAGCAGCTACACCACGTTCGACGGAACGACGTTCAGCGGTGACATCAGGTTCACCGACTCCACCTTGGACGGCGTTCCCTTCGTCCCATCACAACTTCGACCGCACAAGGCACTCGAAGACGAATGAAGCCTCAGCCCGGCTGATCCGCGAGATCGTTCGCCGCGACATACCCGAAGGTCATCGCCGGGCCGATCGTCGACCCCGCCCCCGCGTAACTGTTGCCCATCACCGCCGCGCTGGCGTTCCCGGCGGCGTACAGGCCGGGGATGACCGAGCCGTCCGCCCGCAGGACCCGCGCCCGCGCGTCGGTGCGCATCCCGCCCTTGGTCCCGAGGTCGCCCGGGACGATCTTGAAGGCGTAGAAGGGCGGCTCCCAGAGCGGCGCGAGGCACGAGTTCGGCAGGACGTACGGATCGGTGTAGTAGTGGTCGTAAGCGCTGGCGCCCCTGCGGAAGTCACTGTCCACACCGGACAGCGCCTGCCCGTTGAACCGGTTGACCGTGGCGCGCAACGCCTGCGGCGGAACGCCGATCGCGCTGCCGAGCGACTCCACGGTCCACGCCTTCTTGACCGCCCCCGCCGAGTACCACTCGCCGGGAAACGGCAACAGCGGCGCGATGTCGCGGAAGAGATACCGGTTGCGGTAGTGCTGGTCGACGACCAGCCACGCGGGGATGGTGGGCGACGTCGGGTTCCGGTCGTACATCGTGTGCACGACGTCACTGTAGGGCGCCGCTTCGTTGACGAATCGCTTGCCGGCCGCGTCCACCATCAGCCCGCCGGGCAGGGTCCGCTCGGCGAGGCAGAAGTACGGTTCGCCGGGGAGCGGGATCGCCGGTCCCCACCAGGCGTCGTCCATCAGGTCCAGCGCCGCTCCAGCACGCTTACCCGCCAGGATCCCGTCCCCGGTGTTCGACCGGGCGCCGACAGTCCATTGTGTACCGATCGGCTGGCGCTGGTATTCCGCCCGCATGGCGGCGTTGTGCTCGAACCCGCCGGAGCCGACGATGACGCCGCGCCGGGCTTTCACCACGCCCGCCGCGACGGTCACGCCGGTGACCTTCCCGTTCTCGATGACGAGATCGGTCAGGGGCGTGTTCAGCCAGACCGGGACCCCGGCGCGCTGCAATCCGGCCCGCAGTCCCGCGGCCAGCGACTGGCCCATGGTGAGCGGTTTCTGCCCGGCCAGCGCGGCGGCCGTGCCGCGCGCGAGGCAGGCGGCCGCCACCGCGGCGCCCTTCGGGTTGACTGCGGCCAGCGCGAGCCACTTGTAGTCGGCGCTGAAGACGACCATCCCCGCGGGCGTGGCGAGGTAAGGCGGGTTCAGATTGGCCAGTTCGGCGCCGAGGATGTTCCCGTCGAGCTGGTCAGGCTCGATCGAGCGGCCGCCGGGCATCCCGCCGGGCAGCTCCGGGTAGTAGTCGCTGTAGCCCTCCATCCAGCGGAACCGCAGCGGGCTGTTGGCCATCACGAACGACAGCATCGCCGGACCGTTGGCGAGGAACGCCTGCTGACGCGAGGCGGGGATCGACGGGCCGACCACGGCGGCCAAGTACCGGGCGGCCTGTTCCGGGGTGTCGCGGACGCCTGCCTCGGCCAGCACCGAATTGCACGGAATCCAGATCCCCGCCCCGGACCGGGCGGCCGAACCACCGAACTTCGCCGCCTTCTCCAGCACCACGCAGCTGAGGCCGCGTTTCGCCGCGGTCAGCGCGGCGGTCATCCCCGCCGCGCCCGCCCCGACCACGACGACGTCGTACTCACCGAGCACCGTGGAGGCGGCCGAAGCCGTCCCGGCGAACGGCAGTCCCGAAGCGAGCGCGAGCCCGGTGCCGAGCAGGACCTGGCGCCGGGACAGACCGGAATCGGGACCCATGAATCCTCCTCGCGTGGGGATCGAGCGAGGTCATGTTCTCCAGCCGGCCGGAAAAGTGAAACAAGTTCTACCCGCTTGGAGCAGGCGGGACCCGCCGCGCTCGGCCGGTCACCTCAACCGGCGCGGACATTCAGCCCAACGCACGGACCAGATCCAGCGCCCGGCCGAGAGTGGCGAGCCGGTCGGCGACCGTCTCCCCCGCCGGGTACAGCCGGACCGTGTCGACCCCGGCGTCCCGCCAGACGCGCAGCCGGTCGGCGACCATCGGTTCGGTGCCGATCAGTGTCGTGCCGAGCACCATCTCGTCGGTCACCAGTGCGGCGGCGCCTTCCCGGTCGCCCGCCTGCCATCGCTCCCGCACCGCCGCGGCCGCCTCGGCCCAGCCTTGCCTGCTGTAGGCGTTGTTGTAGAAGTTCGTCTTCGCCGAACCCATCCCGCCGAGGCTGAACGCGAGTTCGGCCTTGCGGGCCGCGACCGTCCCGCGCAACTCGTCCTCGTCCGCGGCGAAGGCGACCTCGGCACCTTGGCAGACTTCGAGGTCCGCGCGCGATCGGCCCGCCTTCGCGAGGCCGGCGTCGAGATGCGAGAAATAGGCCTGTGCCCCCTCGGGGACGAAACTGGTGCCCAGCCAGCCGTCCGCGATCTCGCCGGTCAGCTCCAGCAGCTTCGGCGAGAGCGTGGCCAGATGGATCGGGATATCCGGATTCGGCGCCGTCGACAGCCGCATCGGCTTGCTCTCCCCCGGCAGCGGGATCTCGAATACCTTGCCGGAGAACGAGATCTTCTCCCCCGCGAACGCCTGGCGGATGATCGCGACCGTTTCCCGCATCCGCGTCAGCGGCGGCGCGAACGGAACCCCGTGGAGCCCCTCGATCACCTGCGGTCCCGACGCGCCGAGCCCGAGGGCGAACCGGCCGCCGGAAAGCTCCGAGAGGGTCAGCGCGGTCTGCGCGATCGCCACCGGGGTCCGGGTGCCGAGCTGGATGATGCCCGAACCGAGCCGGATCCGCTCGGTCCGCGCGGCGAGATAGCCGAGCACGGACGGCGCGTCCGAACCCCAGGCCTCGGCGACCCAGCACTCGTCGAGACCGAGCTTCTCGGCCTCCAGCACGAAATCCAGCGTCTCCCGCCAGCCGCGGGACGCCTCGACCGTGGTCGCCGTCCGCATCACGCGCCGTCCGCCTCGGCGCGCTCCTTGATCGCGGCGAGGGTCCCGGTCATCGCGTTCTCGAACTCGCGCAGCCGGACGAAGACGATCTTCTCCTCCTTGTCCGGCATCTGGTCGATGGCCAGCGAAAGACCGGACCGTCCCGGCCCCATCTGCATCCATTGCCGGAGCTTCGTCCCGCCGTTCTCGGGCTCCAGCGTGAAGCGCCACACCGCGGTCGGCGTTTCGGGGTCCTGCACCGCCCAGGCGAAGACACGCGGCGCCTCACATTCGACGACATACGACGTCGTCTCCCATTCGCCGAACGCGTCGTGCCTGCTGTGGCCGACGAACCGCCTGCCGACCGCGGCTTCGCCGGCCGCGCCGTCGCACCATTCGGCCGATTGGAGTTCCCGGCTCATTTCGGGCATAAGCCGTACATCGGACACGATCGACCAGACCCGCTCCGGAACGGCGTCGACCCACGCCTGCACCTCGACCGTCGGCTTGTCGGCGTACTTCGCACCCGTCCACTCCATCGTGGTCACCCTCCCATGCCCGTGACCTCGATAGTTGCGTAGGTGAACTTACGTTGTCAAACCCTCTTGTGTGGCGAATCGGCGTACGACGTCGGGGCGGCTCGCGAGCTTCGGCGGGTAGCCGCTACCGAGCCGGGCCCGCGTGTTCTCGGCGGTGAGCGGCCGGGCGCAGTGCGCGCAGACGACCTCCGCGTGAGTCTCGTGCCCGCAGGTCTCGTGGTGGAGCGTGATCGGCGGCCCGTCGTCCCCGGAGAGCCAGCGGTCGCCCCAGCGCGACATGGCGGCGAGCACCCCGTAGAAATCCGAGCCCTTCTCGGTCAGCACGTAGTCGTAACGGACGGGGTCGGCCTGGTAGGCGCGCTTTTCCAGCAACCCTTCCGCGACCAGGCGGCGCAGCCGGTCGGCGAGGGTGTTCCGCGCGATACCGAGCTGCTGCTGGAACTCGTCGAACCTGCGGATCCCGTAGAACGCCTCCCGCAGGACCAGCGGCGTCCACCAGTCGCCGAGCAGGTCCATGGTGCGCGCGATCGAACACGGCCACTGCGCGAACGAAGTCCGTTTCATACCCGCGAGCCTACGCCCGGCGGAATTGATCCGGCCGTTCCCACACTCATTCTCCGGCACTCAGGCACTGGCACGAAATGTTGCGATCCGGTCAAGGATATCTCGCGCGTCAATATCGCCCACCCGCTTCCGCAGGCTTTCCGACAGTGGCCGTAAACGATCTCGCGTCCGCGCGGAACGGATTCCGTCCGCGATGTCCATCGCGGCGAGACCGACCTCCGCCGCCCGGTCGAGATCACCCTCCAGCGCGTGGTCGACCGCTAGCCAGATCATCGTCAGCGACCGGCTGCGCACCATGTCCGGCCCATAGCCCTCGATGGCTTCGGTGAGCGCGGGAATGGCCTTCCGGCTGTGGCGGACGTCGACGAGCCTGGCGAGTTCGGTGCGCACCGTGCCGATCATCGCGGCCAGGTCGTTGGCCGTGAAGAAGGCCGACCACGACGGGACGGCGTCGCCTGCGGAGTCCGCGAATTGTTCCGGGGCAAGGGAAATCTTGTCGAGCGCCTGGCGGACGTCCCCGAGCAGCGCATAGGCCCACGCCTCGTTCGCCGACAGGATCGCCTGCGACAACGGCCGTCCGGCGCGGCGTGCCGCGACCTGTCCCTGACCGAACTGCTCGAGCGCCTCCGTCGGCGACCGATGATGCAGGTACATCCGGCCGAGCCGGTAGCGGATGTTGGCGAGGAGGTCGTCGTCACCCGCCTCCGCCGCGAGGTCGAGCGCGCGACGGAAGTGCCGCTCCGCCCGCACCGGGCGACCCGAGTCGAACTCAGTCCAGCCCTTCAGGTTGTGCAGGTCCGCGACCACGCCTGCCAGCCGCCGGGCCAGCGGGTCGGACATCATCCCTCGCCGCAGCGCGGCACCGTACGGCTCCAGCACGCGCAGCAGCTCCCGGCAGGACCCGCCGCCTTCCCGGTAGTCACGCGCCCGGAGCGCGGCGATGACGCTCTCCAGCCGGTCGATGTCGGCCTGCCCGACGCGCATCGGGAGCCGGTCAATCACGGCGACACCCCTGGACGCAGGGCACCGACGGCGCGGTCCCGAAACCCGGCGAAGAAGAAACACGTCCGGGTATCGTCCGCCCACCTGGCCCTTGATTCGTTTCCCGCCGCGCGAGGTCTTCCTTGGGAATTACGACGGCGATCCGTACGCCCATTTACCGCTCCCTCCCGATCCGCAACGATCACGCTCGCCGAGGTCCAGGACTGAGCTGCGCCGGTCTCATGGAAACATTTGAACGACGCGTGCCGATGTTAAACCGCCAAGAATATGGATTCACTCCGCCAAATGGCTGCCCATATTTCCTTCATCGGAGTATGCACGTGCGAAGTCTCTTTCTTTTGCACGACTGATCGCCTTTCCGCTTGCTCACCGCACGTGCCCACCGAAGACGGTGAGTGAGCACATGAGACGCAGCTCTCAGCCGAACGTGTGAACCTTGTCAACTCGGGTCACGAAAAGGCTTCACATTGCGTTATCCATAGCTGAAGATCAACAGCAACCGAACGTAAGGGGCTGAAGCATTGGACAGGGAAAGCGACCTCATCCGGGGGACGATCGTCTTCGGCCTGCGCACTTTCGGTGCGGACCCGCTCCCCGTGCGGGCCGACCTCGAATACGACCCCCAAGACCCCTACGCCGTCGTGGTGGCCTACCACTCGGGCGGCGGGACGGTGCGTTGGATGTTCGGCCGTGACCTCCTCGCGGACGGACTCCTCACCCCATCGGGTGAGGGCGACGTGATCATCAGCCCGGCCGACGACACCTCGATCGTGATCTTCGCGCTCAGCGCGCCCGACGGCTGTGCTGTCCTCGAAGCTCCGGCGCAGGAGCTGGCCGAGTTCCTCGACCGCACCTACGACCTCGTGCCCGCCGGCTCCGAGCCGGAATGGTTCGACTTCGACCAGGAGATCGGCAAGCTCGTCACCGAGTCCTGACACGCCTGACCCCAGTGGCGGCACCGCCTCCCGCGATGCCGCCGTCCGCGCCGGGTCAGCCGAGTTCGCGGAGCCCCGGGACGACCTGTTCGGAGAACGAGCGCAGGAACCGCTCCTGGTCGTGGCCGGGACCGTGGAAGACGAGGTGGTTGAAGCCCGCCTCGACGTACGGCTTGATCTGCTCGACCGCGTCCGCCGGGTCGGAAGTGACGATCCAGCGGCGGGCGACCTGCTCGATCGGCAGCGCGTCCGCGGCCTTTTCCATTTCCGCAGGGTCCTCGATACCGGCCTTCTGCTCCGGCGTCAGCGAGAGCGGCGCCCAGAACCGGGTGTTCTCCAGCGCCTGCGCCGGGTCCGGGTCGTAGGACAGCTTGATCTCGATCATCTTGTCGATGTCGCCGGTGCTGCGGCCCACCTGCTCCGCGCCTTCCGCGACCGCGGGCAGCAGCTTGTCGGTGTAGAGCTCCATACCCTTGCCGCTGGTGCAGATGAAGCCGTCACCCTGCTTGCCGACATACTTCGCCATCACCGGGCCACCGGCCGCGATGTAGATCGGCACGCCGCCCTCGGGGCGGTCGTACACGGTGGCGTCCGTGGTCTGGAAGTACTCGCCCTCGAACGTGACACGCTCCTCGGACCACAGCTTGCGCATCAGCTCGATCGCCTCGCGCAGCCTCGCGAACCGCTCCTTGAACGCAGGCCACTCGATCCGGGCGACCGCGACCTCGTTGAGGGCCTCGCCGCTGCCGACGCCGAGCAGCACCCGGCCCGGGTACAGGCTGCCGAGGGTGCCGAACGCCTGTGCCACCACGGCCGGGTTGTAGCGGAAGGTCGCCGTCAGCACGCTGGTGCCGAGCACGACCCGCTCGGTGCGCTCACCGACCGCCGCCATCCACGCGAAGGAGAACGGCGCGTGCCCGCCCTGGTGCCGCCAGGGCTGGAAATGGTCGCTGACCATCACGCTGTCCAGCCCGACTTGCTCGGCGAGCACGGAGTACTCGACGAGGTCGCGCGGGCCGAACTGCTCGGCCGACGCCTTGTAACCGATCTTCAGTGCCATCCGGGGTCACCACCTGGGCTCTTGGGTTGTTCCGCTCTTCACCTTGGCACAGAGTCGATCAGCTCCGCCCATGCCTCGACGGGGTGAAGAGTGTCGGGAAGACCACTGTGTCACCGGGAATGCGTGGAAAGACCCCGTACCCGCCCTCACCTTCCGGGACCGGCACGTGGTGATGAACTGTGCCGTTTGCGCCGTCACCTGTGCGTCGTGCTGGGCGGAGTTGTGATCGGGGAGTCGAACCCCACGCTGCCCGCCACGTACCAGGCGAGCCGGAATACCGCCGGCCCTCGGCTTGTGCCCGCTTCCCGGAGGGCTACCCGCTTTCCACGTTCAGTCCAGGAGGTCGGTCTCCCAGTTGGTGCGCTGGATCTCGACGTCGACCGCCCGGATCTCCCCCGCGACCCGGTCCGCGCGGGACCGCAGTTCCGCGACCGGGAGCGCCGAGAGGTACCGCAGCTCCGACCGGAGCTGGCGACCGTAGCCGCCCTGGTTACGGCCGGCCGCGGCGTCGGCGGCCGCGGTGAGGACGCCGTGCCTGAGCCGGAGGACGTCGCGGCGCGCGATCGCGTCGGTGATCGTGCCTTCCCCCAGCGGGGTCGCGGCGTTGGTCCGGTTGATCCGCTGGATCAGCGATTCCAGTTCGTCCAGCGCGGTTTCGGCCTCGACGAGCAAGGCGGACGCGTCTTCCGACGGTTCCTCGCCCTCCTGGTGCCGCGCGTTGTCGACGATCCGGGAGCGCAGCGCCTCCACCTTCTTGGTCGCGTCGGCGCGCGAGACGAGCGCTTCGGCCAGCTTGATCCGGGACATGCCGGGAAGTATCACCAAGATCGAAGACCGACGCATCCCGTTTTCAGCCCGCCAGGGAATGCTTCTGATAGGAGGAGTCCGGCTCGGTGAACTCGATTCCGTTCTCGTCCAAGGCGTTGAAGACGGTGAACCGGCCTCGCGGGAAGACGAAACCGAGCGCCACCATGCCGTTCGCCATGTCCCGCGTCGCGCAGTCGAGCAGCTCGACGTCCTGGAGCACCTGACCCTCCAAAGCGGACAGTTCCGGAAAGACGTCCTGTCGCCACCGGAGCGGGCTGGGCTCGGCCGGATCACCCCAGTCCCATGAGGACTTCCCGTACGGGTCGATCGTGTTCCAGGTCAGGGAGAGCTCGTCGAACTTCCAGTGCGTGATCTGCAGCCGTTCGGCACCGAAGTCCACCACCACGGGCGCGTCCGAGAGCCACTCGGCGTACTCGACGAACCACGTGAGGTGGACATGCCGCAGCCGTTTGCCCACCAAAGCACGCAAACGATCCCCGTGGGCTCTCCGGATCGTGTCGAGTCCGGAGAGCCACACGGGTGCATAGCCTTCGATGTCGAAGAACGCCACCGAAGGAGTATGGCGGGTCAGTCGTGGGACAGCGCTTCCACCAGCTCGCCGCTGTCCGGGTTGGGCAGGGCCCTCGCCACGTCTGCCTGTGCCACGATGCCGACGAGCTTGTGGCCGTCGATCACCGGCAGGCGCCGGACCTTGTGGTTCGCCATGGTGCGCATGATCTCCTCGGCGTCGTCGTCCGCGCCGATCGTCACCGCCTCGCCCTGGGCGAGTTCCGAGGCGTGCAGTGCCCTGGGATCCTTGCCCTCGGCCAGCACCTTCACCACGATGTCGCGGTCGGTCAACATGCCCTTGAGCTTGCCGTCCTCACCGCAGATCGGGACCGCGCCGACCGACTCGGCGGCCATCTTCTTCGCCGCGTCGAGCACGGTTTCGGACGCGGACACGCAGGTCGCGCCCGCGGTCATGATCTCTCGTGCCGTGGTCATCGCATCGCTCCTTTCATCAGGATCCGCATACCGGATACCCGGCATCCGCGTGCCGACACCTCAAGCCGCCGACGGCTCCAGCAGGATCTTGACCGCGCCGTCCTGCTTCTTCTGGAAGATCTCGTAGGCGTGCGGTGCCTCCGCCAGCGGGAGCTTGTGCGTCGCGAAACCCTCGACGCCGAGCGGGTCGGCGGGGTCGGAGATCAGCGGCATGATGTCGTCGATCCAGCGCCGGACGTTGGCCTGCCCCATCCGCAAGGTGATCTGCTTGTCGAACAGCTCCATCATCGGCAGCGGGTCGATCATGCCGCCGTAGACGCCGCTCAGCGAGATCGTCCCGCCGCGCCGCACGCAGTCGATGGCCGCGTACAGCACGCTGAGCCGGTCGATCGCGGCCTTCTCGGTGATCTTCGCCCCGATCGGATCGGGCAGGAGTCCGACGAGATTCTGCGCCAGCCGCCCGATCGGGGCACCGTGCGCCTCCATCCCGACGGCGTCGATCACCGAATCCGCGCCCCGGCCGCCGGTCGCCTCGCGGATGACCTCACCGAGGTACTTGTGTTCCCGCGTGTCGTAGGTGACGACGCCGGCCGCGGCGGCCTTCGCGAGCCGTTCCGGCACCAGGTCGATGCCGATCACCTTGCCCGCGCCCCGGTGTTTCGCGATCCGGCAGCAGAACTGGCCGATCGGGCCCAGCCCGAAGACCACGACCGTGCCGCCCTCGGGGATGTTCGCGTAGTCGACGGCCTGCCAAGCCGTGGGTACGACGTCGGAGAGGTACACGAAACGCTCGTCCGGCGGGCCGTCCGGCACCTTGATCGGGCCGTAGTGGGCCTGCGGGACGCGCAGGTATTCGGCCTGGCCGCCCGGGACCTGGCCGTAGAGCTTGGTGTAGCCGAGCAGCGCGGCGCCCTTTCCGCGGTCGGTGACCTGCGTGGTCTCGCATTGCGACTGAAGGCCGCGGTCGCACATGAAGCAGTGGCCGCAGGAGATGTTGAAGGGGATCACGACGCGATCGCCGGGCTTCAGGTCCGTCACCCCGGACCCGACCTCTTCGACGACACCCATGGGCTCGTGACCGAGGATGTCTCCCTCGTCGATGAAGGCGCCGAGTACCTCGTAAAGGTGCAGGTCGGAACCGCAGATCCCGGTCGAGGTGATCCGCACGACGGCGTCGGTCGGTTCGACCAGTTTCGGATCCGGGACGGTGTCGACCCGGACATCGCGTTTCCCGTGCCAGGTGACGGCCTTCATGGTGCTCCCTTCGGCGGGTGTTTTCCGTTGCCCGCCGGATGCCCGTCCGCGCATCCGGCAAACCTCGCCGTTCCGTGCCACCGTGGAGCCATGCGAACCCGGATGCTCGCCGTCACCGTCGACTGCCGTGAGGCCGAAGCGCTGGCCGCGTTCTGGAAGGAAGCACTCGGCTACCCCGAGACCGAACGGTGGACCGACGGTCACGGGGTGACCTATGTCGAACTGAAGAGCCCCGATGTGCCGAGCCTGCTCTTCCAGCCGGTCCCCGAGGGGAAGTCGGGCAAGAACCGGCTGCACCTCGACATCGCGCCCACCGAACTCGAGCAGCGCGAGGAGGTCGCCCGGCTCGTGGCACTCGGCGCGAAGATCCTCGAAGACCCCGAGTCGGACCACTGGGTGGTCATGGCCGACCCGGAAGAGAACGAATTCTGCGTGCTGCCGCGGCGCTGAAGCCGCCCCGGTACCGCTTTAAGGGTGGCTTCTTCGGCGCGCGCTGGCCCGCCTCGGAAACCTCACGCCCTGAGGGCCTCCTTCGAGACATCCAGCGTCTCAAAGGGGCCTTCAGGGCATGCTCGGCGACTCACGGCCCGCTGACCTGGCGACGTGGTCGCCTTCCCAGTCCGTGAAGGCCTCCTTCACTACCTTCAGGGTAGGGAAGGAGGCCTTCACGGACTACGAGCAACTGCCGCCACATTCAGTTACTTCCGGACCGCGGCTCAGGCGGCCTCGTCGTCACTTCGCGCCGACCGGTCGGAATGCAGCCCCAGCATCTCCAGCAGCATCCGGCAATCCGTCGCGTCGCGGGCGTTCGCGACCACCGCTTCGGTCGCCTTGCGCAGCACCGCCGCGCGCACCGCGGTCGCCCCACCGTCGACCAGTTCCTCCACCGGACGCATTTCCTCGAACGGGTTCCCCATGACCCACCTCCATCGTCCCTTTCGTTGATACCCGATTCCGGCGGCGAAAGCCCCCGCGTTCTTGCGGTTCCGGCGGCGCCCCAGCCGGTTTCTCCCTAGACTGGCGCCATTCGGACGAGTGGACGGAGCGGGAACTGACCACCGAGTTGCGCGGGGACTTCGTGACCCTGACCCCGGTCACCGAGGCCCATGTCCCGGACTTGCGGCGGATCCGCGGCACGGCCGAGGTCGGGGCGCGCTGGGGTTCGGTCGACGGCTCCCCCACCTGGCCGTTCGACGACCCCACGACGGCCTGCTTCACGGTCCTGGAAGGGGGCGTCGTCCGGGGCTTCGTCCAGTACGGCGAAGAGGAGGACCCGATGTACCGGCACGCGTCGGTCGACCTCTTCCTCGACCCGGCGGCCCACGGCCGCGGGCTGGGCACGGACACCGTCCGCACGATGGCGCGGTATCTCCTGCACGATCGTGGGCACCATCGGCTCGTGATCGACCCCGCCGTGGACAACGAAGCCGCCATCCGCTGCTACAAGGCCGTGGGCTTCCGCGAGGTCGGGGTGATGCGCGGCTACGAACGCGACACCGACGGCGAAGGCTGGCACGACGGACTGCTGATGGACTTGCTCGCCGAAGACCTCACGTAGCGGGTCAGGGCGACTCCGAGCAGCACCACGACCATCCCGGCGAGCACCCGCGGGCCGAGTTCCTCGCCGAGCACGAGCGCGCCCAGCGCGACCGAGACGACCGGCAGCAGGTAGCCGACGGTCGCCGCGGAGGTCGCGCCTTCGTCGGCGATGAGCCGGTAGTTGAGGTAGAAGGTGATGCCGGTGCCGAAGATCCCGAGGACGACGACGGCGGCCACCGCGGTCACGTTCAGCGGTCCCGACGGTGCGGCGTCGAACGGCAACGCGAGCGCGCTCAGCCCGGTAGCGGTCAGCAGTTGCGCGGCGGAGATCGCGATCGGACCGCCCTCGCCGACGAGTTTCCTTCCCATATAAGCGAAAGCGATCGCGTAGCTGATACCGGCGCCGAGCAGGGCCAGTGTCCCCCAGCCCAGCAGGCCGCTCTTCTGCCAGGGCGCGAAGATCAGCAGGATGCCGGCGAAACCGAGGATCAGGCCGCCGACGCGGATCACGGTGATCCGGCGTTCCGTGCCGATCCCGATGCCGATCAGCAGCGACCACAGCGGGGTCGTCGCGTTCATCACCCCGGCGACACCGGAGTCGACGGTCAGTTCGCCGATGCTGAACAACACGAACGGCAAGGCGTTGCAGAAGAAGGCGGCGACGAGGAGCCTGCCCCAGATCCGCCGTCCGCGCGGGAGACGTTGCCCGGCCCAGCGGCTCAGCACGAGAAGGACGGCCGCGCCGAGCGCGCAGCGGATGACGGTCACCTGAACGGGTGGCAACCCGGTCAGGGCGAGCTTGATCCACAGGAATCCCGATCCCCACAACAGGGCGAGAACTCCCATCCGGATCAGGGTTCCCGGCGCGCCGATGCTCACTTCGTTCCTTTCGCCGGACCGCTCGATACGTCTCCAAGCTGCCTCGGACGACTCGTCAGGACAAGTGAAAAGATCTACACCGACGTTAAGCGGTCCTACATGCTCCGAAGTCCCGGCCGTGGCCGCCGGGAAAGGCGGCCACGGCCGGCTTCCGAGGAGATCAGCACTCGCCCGGTAGCTCGCAAGGCGGAACAGGGCCTGCTCACATTTCGCGGTCGCGCATGATCCACCTCCCTTTCGGCCGGCGCACCGGTGGGGAACGGGCGCGTTCTCGCACAGTTTGCGGGCTGTCTTCGCGCCTGCGCATACCCGGTGGCCGTGTTGTGACCCGGGTAATGGGAAGGTTGTGGCACCATCTGCCGCGCAGCGGGAAGAAAGGTGCTTCTGGTGACCGAGAATTCCGGCTCGGCCAGATCGGGGGAGACCGGTAGAGCACGCCCGGTTTCGACGGCCGCGCTGACCTTCGGGCGCGCATTGCGGCAACGACGGCAGGCGCGCGGACTGGCCTTGCGGGAACTCCAGAAACTCGCCTATGTCGACAAAAGCCTCATCAGCCGGGTCGAACGCGGGCTCACCCCGCCGAGCGCGGAATTCGCCGAAGCCTGCGATCGCGCGCTTTGCGCGGGCGGCACCCTGATCGTGCTCGCCGAAGCCGCCCGCGCGGAACCCTATGTGCATCTTCCCCCGCCGCCGCATCATTTCGTCGGCCGTGCGGAACACTTGGCGCTGCTGGACGAAAAAGTGTTCACCGAAGCGGCCAAAGTGGTCTTCGTGGCCGGTCCGCCGGGGGTCGGGAAGACCGCGCTCGTGCTGAATTGGGCGAACCGGCGGCAAGAGGAGTTCGACTGTGTCCTCTGGTCGGATCTTCGCGGCTATGCGGCAGGTTCTCCGGCGCAACCCGCGGACATCCTCGACGATCTTCTGCGCTGCGTCGGTGTCCGCCCCGACCGTGTCCCCGCCGAGGAACACATGCGGCTCGCGCTCCTGCGGGGCCTGTTGCGCGGCCAGCGCACGCTCGTCGTGCTGGACAACGCCCTCGACTCGCACCAGGTGCGGCCGGTGCTGCCGGGCACCCCGGACACCACCGTGCTGATCACCAGCAGGCGACGGTTGTCCGGGCTGGTCGTCGGCACCGGCGCGGTCCAGGTTTCCTTGGAGCCGCTGCAAGATCTCGAAGCGGCGCGGCTCATGGCCGATCTCATCGGCGACGAACGCGCGGCAGGCGATCCCGAAGGCGTCGGCAGGCTCGTCCGGCTGTGCGCGGCGCTGCCGCTCGCGGTGAACATCGCCGCCGAACGGGTCGCCACGCATCCCCATCAGAGCGTCGGCGACCTCGCCCGTGAACTCGTCGCCGAGGGACGAAGGCTGGAACTGCTCGCGGTCGACGACGACGCCGTCGGGGTCCGGGCCGCGTTCAGCTGGTCGTACCGCGCGCTGGAGGCCGACACCGCCCGGATGTTCCGGCTGCTCGGCCTCCATCCCGGGCCGCGGTTCCCCGCGGGCGCGGCGGCCGCGCTCGCCGGTCTGCCGGAACACGACGCGCGACGGCTGCTCGACAAGCTCGTGCAAGCGCATCTCGTCCAGCAGGTCGGCGCGCGGTACTACCGGTTCCACGACCTGCTCCGCGTCTACGCCGCCGGAGAGGCCGCCGCCGCGCGATGGCGGGAGGAGCGGCAGGCGGCGGTCTCCCGGCTGACCCACTGGTACCTCTACGCCGCCAACGCGGCGAGCTGGACGCTGACCCCGGCGCGCGACCACCACATCGACCTGGGCCCCGCGCCCGAAGGCGTCGAGCCGCTCCGGTTCGCCACGTTCGACGATGCCTATATCTGGTGCGCGTCGGAGATGCCGAGTATCACCGGTGTCGCCCGGCTGGCGCTGGACCACGGGCTGTACGAGGTCGGCTGGCGGCTGCCGGTGGAACTGTTCGACTACCACCTGCTCGGCAGGCCGTGGCAGACGTGGATCTCCAGCCACGAGGTGGCGATCGAGTCCGCGGAGGCGGGCGGCGACCTCGGCGGGCTGGCGTGGTCGGCGATCAACCTCGCCGAGGCGCACCGGCGGCGCGGCGACCTCGACCGCGCGCGCGACCTGTTCGGCCGGGCCGTCGAGCTCTCGGAAGAGATCGGCGAGAACCCGAGCCTCGGCTGGGCGCTGGTCGGGCTCGGCAACATCGCGCACGAGCGGGAGGACTACGCCGAAGCCGTTCGGCTCGCCGGGCAGAGCGTGGAGGTGAACGCCCGGATCGGCTACCGGCTCGGCGAAGCGACCGCGCGGGTCCACCTCGGCCGCGCGTACCGCGACTTCGGCGAACGAGACCAGGCTCTCGACCACGGACTGCGCGCCTTCGAGGCCTACGCGAAGGACGCCGACCAGCACGGCATGGGGTTCGCCTTGGTGCCGCTGGCCAGGACGTGCCGCCGGTTCGGCGATCTCGAGCAGGCGCTCGAGTACTGCGAGCAGGCGCTGACCGCCTACCGGAACTGCGGCGACGTCTGGGGGCAGGCCGACGCGCTCGACGAACGCGGCTGCGCGCTGGCCGCGCGGGGACAGGCCGACGAGGCCATGGCGGGCTGGCGCGACGCGCTCCAGCTCGTCATGGATCTCGACGACCGGAAGGCGAGCGTGCTGCGGGGCCGTCTCGAAGGCGCGGTCTAGGGACGCTGGCCGGTCGCGGCTGATCCGGGCGCGCCGCACCCGGCGCGAGTAAGCGACGCGCCGTGACAGGCTCGTCGATGAACCTGGCGCGCTTGACCGTCCACAAGGGACACCGGTTCAGGTCGCAGCGTCCCTTATGGGCGCTTTGCGCGGGGTCGTGAGTGGCAATGATCGTTCTAACCCTCTTTGCCACTCACGACCTCCGCCCTGAACTGTACGAACAGACATCAACCGGTCATTTCTTCGCCCAAAAGTGTCCTTTGTGGACACTCCAGGTGCGGCCTGCTCCCGTACGCGTCCAGCACCACGCCACGAAGCGCTCCTCACCACTCACGACCCTCACGAAAGCCGCACCGGCAGGTTGTGCAGGCCCCGGGTGATCGCGCTCGGCCACCACACAAGCCGGTCCTCCGGCACGGTCAACGTCATCGACGGCGCGCGGCCGAACAACGTCTCCAGCGCCGCGGACGCCTGCATCCGCGCGAGCGCGGCGCCGATGCAGATATGCGGGCCGACGCCGAAGGCCACGTGCCGCACCGGCCGCTCGCCCGGCCGGAAGGCGAGCGGTTCGGGGTGCACCTCCGGATCGCGATTGGCCGCCAGCAACGACAACAGGATCGGATCGCCCGCCTCCATCCGCTGCCCGGCGAGTTCCATCGGTTCGGTGACGAATCGCCAGCTCGTGTTCTGCAGCGGGGTGTCGCGGCGCAGGACCTCCTCGATGACGAGCGTCAGGTGTGCGCCGTCGGCGCGGGCGCGGGCCGCCTCCTCCGGATGCGTGATGAGGGTCAGCGCGGTGGACACGATGAGGCTGATCGTCGTCTCGTGCCCGGCGATCAGGGAGAGGAACGCCGTCGCGGCGACCTCTTCGGTGGTCAGTTTCCCGGCGGCCTCCTGTGCGAGGAGGTCGCTGATCAGGTCCGCACCCGGTTCGGCGCGTTTGCGGGCGACGACGTCGGCGAGCAACGCGTCCAGGTCATCGGTCGCCTTGAGCATCGACGCCATGTCCGTGACGTCGCCGGCGGCGACCACCAGCGCGGGCGGGCGGACCTCGTCCAGCAGGCTGTCCGGGATACCGATCAGCTCGCAGATCGACCGGATTCCCAGTGGATAGGCGAAATCCTCGACGAGGTCGCCTTCGCCCCTGTCCAGTATCGGGTCGAGCAGTTCGTTCGCGAGCCGATGCGTGCGGTCGCGCATGTGCCGCAGCCGCCGCGGGCCGAAGGCACCGGCACAGGCCTTGCGCAGCCGTGCGTGTTCTTCGCCCTCGAAGTTGTTCATATGCCCGATGAGCGTCGGCCGGTGATCGGCGGGCAGCCCGAGATTGGCCTTGCGCCAGTGGTCCGCCGCGACGGACGGGCATTTGGACAAACGCGGGTCGGCCATCGCGGAAACGACGTCCGCGTGCCGGGTCAGCAGCCAGGCCCAGGTGTCGCCGGGAAGCGGAAGCCGGAACGCGGGGGCGTTCGCCCGGAGCCATTCGTAGGCGGGTGAGGGATCCCTGTCGAATTCCGGGCCGAACAGCATGGGAACCGCGGCGGCGTCGTATGCGGCATCAGGCATACGAGCCACGATGCCAGCTCGTGGCGGAAGAGCGTCCGGCGAACGCGGGTATCGGCCTGTCTCACGCGATCGTCAACGCGGTCCCCCTGTCACCCCCTTGTGGTGACCCAGCAAGATCGAAGCGGGTGCGGTGCGTAGCGGTGGGAGGTGACCCTCGTCAGCGAGTTCGGCAAGCACGACCCTGACGCGGTTTCGGTGCGGCCGCGCGGTTCGCTCCGGAGTTTCGCCGACACCGTCGGCCTCGCCGCCGCCCGCGTCTGGCGGCTGCGTGGCCGTGCCTGGAACACCCTGCGGCATCCGGCGGGGTGGGAACTGTGGCGGCTGCCGCCCGCGGCGGTCTTCTGGATGCTCGGCACCGAGATCGCGGTCGCGGCCTGGGCGCTGTACAGCGGTTTCAAGGCCTCCACCACGACCACCGATCTCGTCCGCTTCGGCGTGATCGCGTGTTGCGCGATCTGGTACGTCGTCCAGACGCAGCATCCCGAGGAGCAGCGCCGAGCCGACGACCGTCGCGGCGAGCACATCGACCAGACCGCCGTCTGGCTGGGCGGCGGGGCCGTCCTGCTGCCGCCCGCGTTGTCACTCGCGCTGCTGCTGATGGTGCGCGTGCAGCGCTACTCCATCGCGCACAAGGCGATGACGACGTTCCTCTTCACCACCGCCGCGCACGCCGCCTCCATTCTCGGCGTGCACACGATCACCGAACTGACGGCACTGCACACCTGGCTCGAATCGGGCACGCTCCCCCAGCGACCGGGTGACATCGCGGTCGCCGCCGTCGCGCTGGTGGGTGCCGCGCTCTGGTACTTCGCGTCGCAGACGCTCCTGATCAGCATCGCGCGCGGCCTCGCGTGGGGCGGCTGGCGGCGGCAGAAGCTGATCGGCAGCTGGGCCGACAACGCGGACTTCGTCTACGCGCTGCAACTCGCCGCGTGCACCACGATCCTCGGCGCGGTCAACATCGCGCTGGTGCCGCTCGTGATGATCGGGGTCGCGCTGCGGTCGACCCGGCTCTCGCAGGTGCTGGCGGACACGATCGCGCGCAGCCAGCGTGACCGGAAGACCGGACTGCTGACCGAGGACTCCTTCCACGCCCCCGCGGCCCTGCGGCTGCTCGAAGACCAGACCGGACGGCGGCCGACGGCGTTCCTGATGCTGGACCTCGACCATTTCAAGCAGTGGAACGACAAGTACGGGCATTCCGGCGGCGACATCGTGCTCGGGTGCGTCAGTGCCGTGCTGCGGCAGAACACCCGCTCCACCGACATCGTCGGGCGCTGGGGCGGCGAGGAGTTCTCGGTACTGCTGCCGGACACCACCCGCGAAGAGGCGATGCGGATCGCCGAGCGGATCCGGGCGGCCGTCGCGAAGACCGCCATCACCGGCCTGACCGAACTCGCCAGCGGGCACGCCACCAACGAGCCCCGCGCGGTGGGGCCGATCCACGGCTGCACCGTGTCGATCGGCGTCGGGCTCTCGCCCGAACACTCGACGGACTATGGCGAGCTCTTTCGCGCTGCCGACGCGGCCATGTACCAAGCGAAACGGAGCGGGCGGAACCGCGTGGTCGTGGCACCGTCCGCCGTCCCGCCTTCGCCCCGGACGACTGACACGCGTTTAGTCCTCTGAATGCGTTCGGCGAGCGTCAGCGGCGGGTCACGAGGCGGGTCTCGAGCAGATCGCCGACCACGCGGGTCTCCACGCCGGTCCTCCGCTCGAACGCGGAGCCGCGCAACGGCCACAGCGCGACCAGCACGACACCCACCGCCGCGCAAGCGGCCAGCACCAGCGCGGCGACGAACTGGGCGGCTCCGGCGGTCGCCGTGCTCAGCACCGCGAAGCCGATCAGGACGATCACGGTGGGCAGCACCGCGGCCAGCGCGACCAGGAAAGCGGGGGTGCGGCGCAGGTCCCGGCGCCGGGTGGTCAGCCAGGCGGCGAGCAGGCAGGCGAACGACGCAGCCAGCAGGCAGGCACCCGCCGTGTCGCTGAGCCGATGCCAGCCCAGCGCGATGGTCGACGACGCGACCCAGGCGACGGCGACGCCGCCGATCCCGATGATCGCCGGGCGGAATCGTTGCGGCAGAACGAAAGCGAGCGCCATCAGAATGGCCATGGCGGCGCTGACGTGCCCGCTGGGGAAGCTGTTGTGCCCCGGCCCGCGGCCGCCGTCGGGCAGTTCGGGGCGGACGAGGATGTAGAGCTTGAGCAACTGCGCGGCGACGAGCGGGAGCACGAGGACGCTCAGCGCGGGGACCAGGAGGCCGGGTTTGCGCCGGAGCAGCGCCAGGACGACCAGCCCGATCCCGGCGGCGCCGATCACGAGCACCATGTCCTGGTCACGCAGCGGCCCCGCCCAGTCCATTGTGGACCACTGGCCGGACTGGGCGCTGCGGACGACACCGTTCTCCGCGAGCTGCCCGGCCGACGTGTACACGAAGAGCACATAGGTGACGAGGAACGCGACGGCCAGTCCCAGTCCGGTGGCGAGCTGGAACACGGCCCTGGAGAGGGTCCGCCTGGTCTCGGCGTGCCGTCCCGGCAGCGGACGGCGGGCGGGGGTCGGCTTCGCTTCGTGGATGAGTAGGGCCATGCGTCTCACTGTCCCCACGGCGTTTAGCCATGAGGTCCGGACAATGTCATGGTTCTGCTACAAGATCGAGCCGAGTCGCACACGCGCGGCGACATCCGAATAATGGCGGCGTGGCAAGTGTCCTTTTGATCGAAGACGACGCGTCCGTGCGGGAGGGGCTGGAACTCGCGCTGCGCCGGCAGGCGCACACCGTCCACACCGCCGAGAGCGGTGAGCTCGGGCTGGAGAAACTGCGGGTGTTCCAGCCCGACATCGTCGTGCTGGACCTGATGCTGCCCGGCATCGACGGCTTCGAGACCTGCCGCCGCATCCGCTCGGCGGGCGAGGTGCCGATCATCATGCTCACCGCCCGCAGCGACGACTTCGACATCGTGGCCGGGCTGGAGGCAGGCGCCGACGACTACGTGACCAAGCCGATCGAACCCCGCGTGCTCGACGCCCGGATCCGGGCGGTGCTGCGCCGCGCGGTGAGCGAGAAGCCCGCGAACGACGACGCCGCCGGGGAGCGGCACGGCGGCCTGGTCATCGACCGGGCGGGCCTGGTGGTCACGAAGAACGGCGAGCCGGTCTCGCTCACCCCGACGGAGCTGAAACTGCTGCTGGAGCTGTCGCGCACGCCAGGACAGGTCTACAGCCGCCAGCAGATCCTCTCCGCCGTCTGGGACCACGACTACCTCGGCGACTCCCGGCTGGTCGACGCCTGTGTCCAGCGGCTGCGCGCGAAGATCGAAGACGTTCCCGCGAAACCCGAACACGTCCAGACCGTCCGCGGCTTCGGGTACCGGTTCGGCCGTTCATGAGGCTGCTCTCCGGGCTGCGGCCGCGGCTCATCCTGGCCTTCGCGGCGATGACGATCATCGGGGCGGCGGCCGCGGCGGGGGCCAGTTACGTCTCGGCGAGGAACGCGATCCTCAAGGCCGTCCAGGACGCGGCGATGGACCAGCTGAAGGACCGGGTCGGCGCCTACGACCGCCCGCTGTCCACGCCACCGACCCAGGACCAGCTCAACGATTTCGCGGGCAGCCTGCGGTTGAACGCCGTCGCGGTCCACGGGACCCTGCGCTCGGTCAACGGCCCGGACCTGACCCGGTTCTCGACCGAACTGCGGCGGACGGTCGCGGGCGACATCCGGATCCAGTTCCAGCGGCTCGACCGCGACACCGGCCCCGAACTCCAGGTCGGCCTGCCGGTGCTGACGCGGCAGCCCGACGGGTCGATGGGGGCCAGCGGCATCGAGGTGTATTCGCTCACCTCGCTCGTCCAGCAGCAACAGGCCATCGACGAACTCGCGAAATCGGCCTGGCAGATGGCCGCGCTCGTCCTTCCGCTGGCCGCGGCGCTCGCCCTGCTCGCGGCGAGACAGGTGCTGAGACCGGTACGGGCGCTCAACACCGCCGCCGCCCAGCTCGGTGAGGGCAGGCTCGACGTCCGGCTGCCCGCCAAGGGGTCCGACGAGCTGGCCGAACTGGTCACGACCTTCAACAACACCGCCGCCGAATTGGAACGCACGGTCGGCGAGGTGAGAGCCATGGAGGCCGACGCCCGCCGGTTCGTCGCCGACGTCTCGCACGAGCTCCGCACGCCACTCGCGGCGATGAACGCGGTCACCGACGTCCTCGACGAGGACGCGGACACCCTGCCGCCGGACACCGCCGTCGCGGCGCGGCTGGTCTCGGGCGAGACCCGGAGGCTGACCCGGCTGGTCCAGGACCTGGTCGAGATCTCCCGGTTCGACGCGGGCCGCGCCGAACTCGTGCTCGACGAATGGGATCTCGCGACGGCGATCCGGGACAGTCTCGACGCCCGCGGCTGGCGCGAGGGCGAAGACCTGGTCACGGACCTGCCGGAAGGCGTCCTCGCCCGCGTCGACCGGCGGCGGCTCGACCTGATCGTGGCCAATCTCGTCGGCAACGCGTTCCGGCACGGCGCGGCCCCGGTCGAAGTCCGTCTGCGCGCCGGTGACGACGGCGTCACCCTGGCGGTCGAGGATCACGGGCCCGGTATCGATCCCGAGGTCCTGCCGCATGTGTTCGACCGGTTCACCAAGGCCGACACCGCCCGTGCCCGCTCCGAGGGCAGCGGGCTCGGCTTGGCGATCGCACTGGAGAACGCTCGCCTGCACGGCGGCGACATCACCGCCACCGACACCGGGCACGGCGCCCGGTTCGTCCTGCGCCTGCCGCACCGCACCGAAGGAGGGACGCGATGAGAAGGACCAGGGTATTGCCCGCTCTCGCGGCCGCGACGCTGGTGGCGGCCTGCGGCGTCCAGCCGACCGGCGTCGTCCCGGCCGGGCCCGGCCCGTCGATCCGCGCGACCACGGGGACCTACGTTCGCGCCGGTCTGACGCTGTACTTCGTCTCCGACGGCCGCGTCATCCCGGTGACCCGGCCCAGCGAAGGCTTCATCTCCCCCGAAGGCGCGATCACGCTGCTGTTGAAGGGGCCGACGGAGCGGGAAGCGGCGCAGGGGCTCACCACCTTCGTCCCGCCGGAGATCGGACGGGTCGAGGTGTATTCGGGCAACCCGACGTCCATCGTGCTGCCGTTCCCCGTCCGCAAATTGTCCAATCAGGCCATCAACCAGCTGGTCTGCACGACGATCGCGGCCTCGGCGGACACCGGACGGGCTCCGGTCACCCCAGGCGTGAACGTGTCCTCACCGGACGACAAGATGTACTTTCAATCCTGCAAAGCGGAGTGAATTCATCACTCACAGTGCTCACATAAAAGCATTTCTTGTGTCTGTACGGACATGAGCCCCTTTTGGTTCAACGATCAAGGTAACTGTGGGCGAACACACTCGGGCGTGACATTGCCGTGTCCTTTTCGTAATGTTGCCCGGAGCTCGCGGCCCCCGACGCGAGTTCCCGTCCCCGAAGTGGTGAGTGATCAGAGAAATGGCCGGCAGACATCGCAAGAACAAGGCTCCGCAGTGGAAGCTCCCCGCGGGTATCGCGGCAGCGGTCGCCACGGCGCTCCCGGCGTCGATGTGGCTGACCACCGCAGGTTCCCCCGACGTCGAAGCGGCCAGTGCCGCACTCGCGGTGAAGGCTCCCCCGGCCTCCAGCGTGACGCCCCCGCCGTCGACCAGCAGCACCCCGCCCTCCAGCACAAGCCCTACCCCCTCCACGGCCCCCTCCCCCGCGACCTCCTCGGCTCCCCCGAAGCCGACGACGTCGACCAAGGCCCCCGCCCCGGTCAAGAAGACCGTGCCCGCCGCGACCGCGTGTTCCACCGACCTCGCCGGCACCAAACCGCACGTGGCCCAGGTCGGTAACCACGTCAAGGCGAAGTTCGGCGTCAAGAACGTCGGCGGTGTCGCCGGCCGGGCGAACGCCAGCGACCACCCCTCCGGCCTCGCGCTGGACTTCATGGTGGACACCGCCACCGGCAACGCCATCGCCGAGTACCTCCTGGCCAACCAGAAGGACTTCGGTGTCACCTACGTCATCTGGCGTCAGCGCTACAACGACGGCAGCGGCTGGGACACCATGGAGGACCGCGGCGGCGCGACCGCCAACCACATGGACCACGTCCACGTCTCCTTCGCCAAGAGCGCGAAGGTGAACGTCAGCTGCTAACGATTCCGGGTGGGCCGCTCGCCGGGCTGGATCACCGGTCGTCCGACGACCTCTTCCACGCCTTTGACGGCGAGCCGGTCCGCCCGCTCGTTCTCCGGATGCCCGGCGTGACCCTTGACCCAATGCCATTCGACGTCGTGCCGTGAGGCGGCTTCGTCGAGACGGCGCCACAGGTCGGCGTTCTTGACCGGTGTCTTGGCCGAGGTCATCCAGCCGTTGTTCTTCCAGTTCCGCACCCAGCTGGTGATGCCGTTCCGGACGTAGGTGCTGTCGGTGTAGATGTCGACGGTCACCCGGCGCTTCAGGCTTTCCAGCGCCTCGATGGGCGCGGTCAGTTCCATCCGGTTGTTCGTGGTCGGCCCGGGATCCCCGCCGTAGATCTCCTTCTCGACGGTGCCGTACCGCAGCACCGCGCCCCAGCCGCCGGGACCGGGATTCCCGCTGCACGCGCCATCGGTGTAGATCTCGACTTCCGCCACCGGGACACCCTAGCGACGGGGTCAGTCCGGCAGCAGCGGCACCCACGGCCGCTCGGCCTGCCCGAGATGCACCGCACGCGTGATGGATTTCGACCCGAACCGGTCCCGGACGGTGTCGAGCGTCGAATCGAGCGCGTCCCTCGGCTTCGCCCCGAACGGCAAGGCCAGCTGGATCGCGTCGTCCTTCGACAGATTCGTGAGCGCGAGCCCGATCAGCGTGAGCCCGCGTTCGTCGATCAGCGGTCTCGCCGCCGCGAGCAGGTCACGGGCCGCCGCGACGATCGCGCCGGTCTGTTCCGTCGCCTCCATGAGGGTGTGCGAACGCGTCGCCTTCGTGAAGTCGGCGAACCGCATCCGCAGCACGACGGTGCGGCACACCCGGTGCGCCGCCCGCAGACGGCGGGCGAGGCGATCGGCAAGGGTCAGCAGCATCGCGTCGAGCTCGGCGGGTGACCGCGGCCTGCTGCCGAGCGCGTGCTGCGCCCCGATCGACCGGCGGCGACGGCCCGTCTGCACGCGGCGAGGGTCGTCGTTGTGGGACAGGGCGTGCAGATGGGCGCCGACGCCGCGGCCGAGCATCCGGACGAGTTCCTTCTCCCCGAACCCCTCCATCTGCCCGACCGTCGTCACGCCGCGCTCGCGCAGCTTCCGCGCCGTCACCTTGCCGACACCCCACAACCGCTCGACCGGAAGCGGGTGCAGGAACTCCAGCTCCTTGTCGTGCGGCACGACGAGGAGGCCGTCGGGTTTCGCGACGCCACTGGCCACCTTCGCGAGGAACTTCGTCCTGGCCACACCCACGGTGATCGGCAGGCCGACCTGCTCCAGCACGTCCTTGCGCAGCTTCGCCGCGATCCGGCTCGGAGTACCCGCGATCTTCAGCAGCCCGCCGACGTCGAGGAAGGCCTCGTCGATCGAGATGCCTTCCACGAGCGGCGTCGTGTTGCCGAAGACCTCGAAGACCGCCTTGCTCGCCGCCGAATACGCGTGCATCCGGGGCGGAACCACGATCGCGTCCGGGCACAACCGCCGCGCCTGGCCGCCGCCCATCGCCGTGCGGACGCCGAACGCCTTGGCCTCGTAACTGGCCGCCAGCACCACACCTCCGCCGACGATGACCGGCCGCCCGCGCAGCTTGGGGTCGTCACGCTGCTCGACCGACGCGTAGAACGAGTCCAGGTCGGCATGCAGGATGGGACCCTCGGTCGTCATAGAACATATGTTCGCATCAAACGGCCCAACGACCAAGCGCCCCGCTAACCTGGCCCTGGTCGACGTAGTGAAAGAGGGGGCCACATGCGGCGACTCTCACCAGTGGCGACAGCGGCGGCCGCGGGAGTGGCCGCCCTGACCTCGATCGCGGCCGGCGTGGTGGGAAACCTGGCGACCGGCACCGTCGGTGAGATCAGCGCCGGATGGAAACCTGTCATCTGGACGGGGCTCGGCCTCTTGGCGGCCGCACTGACGTTCTCGGCGATCCAGAACGCCTTGAGATCCGCGCGCGATCCGGCGTCCGTCACCGATGT
The DNA here is from genome assembly GCF_056435665.1 of Amycolatopsis sp. NPDC043887. Classification (NCBI taxonomy): domain Bacteria; kingdom Bacillati; phylum Actinomycetota; class Actinomycetes; order Pseudonocardiales; family Pseudonocardiaceae; genus Amycolatopsis; species Amycolatopsis sp. NPDC043887. The sequence continues at coordinate 295,674 of NZ_JBWKEB010000004.1, read as the reverse complement.
CCCGGACGCCGGATCGGCCGAGCACGGCGAACGCGATCGCCGGGCGACGCCGTGGCAGGTCAAGGCGGTGCTCACGGTTTGGGCCCTGATCGTCATCGTCGGTCTTGCCGGTACCGCGCTCGCGTTCACCTCGCCGGGTTTCTTGGACATCGGCGAGATCTACCTCTCGTCCTTCCAGCTCCAGCCCAATACAAGGGGCGGCTGGGAGGTCACCGCTCCCGCCGGCATCGCGATAGGCGTCGCAATATTCGCGTGGTGTATCCCCCCGTTCCTCGCTGGCGCGCACGCCTACCGCGCCGTTCCTGTTTCCGTCGGCGAAACAACTCGCACACTCGCCGCGGGCGCTGATCGGTCTCCTGGCCCCGATCTTCACCGCGTGGGGTTGGGCCAAGGAAGCGGAAACGCTCAGTCGAACGGCGGCCCAGAACAGGAAACCCGGTGCTTGAAGACCTCTCCGTCCCGGATCTCGGCGGAGTACGTCGGCCTCGGCGAGATCGCGCGCCAGGCGTTCAGCACCTCCTCCGACTCCCAGTACTCGAAGATGTTCACCCGGCCCGGCTCGAGCGTGTCCGCCGCGATCACCACGTCGAGACACCCGGGGTGGGCCCGCGCCTTCTCGACGATCACCTGGTGCCCGGCCACGTACCGGTCCCTCTCCTCCGGATCGACGTACACCTTGCCCGCCACGATCACGGTCATCTCCACATCCCTTCGTCCGGTCGGTTCACCCCACCGACGAACGCGGACGCCGGGAACCGACACGGGCGCGGACGAAATCCGTCACCGATCGTCCGCCGGCGAAACACCAGATCGCGATCACCGGGTCGCAGATCGCGCAGCCGAACGACGAATGCTCGGCGAACGGGATGATCGGGGCACCCTTGAGGTGGTGGACGACGTCCCAGCCGGTGTGCAGCAGCCAGGCGATACCGATGAACGTCCAGGATTCGAGGCCGAGGTAAGCCACATAGGTCACGAGCGCGGTGAACGCGAACTCCCAGATCCCGAGGCCGCCACCGCTCAGATAGGCGGCGCCCGCCCCCGCCACCATGACCGCGTTGAAGCGGCGGCGGTGCGGTTCGTGGATCAGCGACATCAGCACGACGTAGACGAGGCCGACGAGAATCGGCGCGATGATCATCATGGCTCGACGCTAGAACCGGCCGGGGGCCACTCCCAGTGGCGTGAACGACGCCTTCCAACGGGATCTCGCCATCGGGTGGATACGGTGCGGTCATGCACACCGTCGCGGTCCTCGCCCTGGACAAGGTGATCCCGTTCGACCTCTCGACGCCGATCGAGGTCTTCACCCGGACCCGGCTCGCCGACGGCAGCGCCGGTTACCGGCTGCTCGTCTGCGCCGAACACCCGGACGTCGACGCCGGGCACTTCACCCTGCGCGCGCCGTGGGGACTCGAGGCGCTGCGCGAGGCCGGCACGATCATCGTCCCCGGCACCGCGGATCCGACCGGACCGTTGCCGGAAACCGTCCGCGACGCGCTCACGTCGGCCGCCGCGAGAGGCACGCGGATGGCCTCGATCTGTTCCGGCACCTTCGTTCTCGCCGCCGCGGGCCTGCTCGACGGCCTCCGCGCCACCACGCACTGGGTCGCCGCCGAAGCGCTGGCCGCGGCGTACCCCGAAATCGAGGTCGACCCGGACGTACTCTATGTCGACAACGGGCAGATCCTGACGTCCGCGGGCGCCGCCGCCGGCCTGGATCTGTGCCTGCACCTGATCCGGCGGGACCACGGCTCCGCGATCGCCGCCGACGCGGCCCGCCTTTCGGTCATGGCGCTGGAACGTGAGGGCGGCCAGGCGCAGTTCATCGCGTTGCGGCATCCGCCCGCTCCCCGCGGCGCGGCCTTGGAACCCACCCTCCTCTGGATGCAGGAGAATCTCGCGCGCGAACTCACCTTGGCCGACATCGCCGCACGCGCCGGGATGAGCACGCGCACGCTGATCCGCCACTTCCGCGAGCAGACCGGGACGACACCACTGCAGTGGCTGCACCGGGCGAGAGTCCGGCAGGCGCAGCATCTGCTGGAGACCACTCAGTACGCCGTCGAACGGATCGGCACCGAAGTCGGTTTCGGTTCGCCCACAGCGTTCCGCGACCGGTTCAAACGCACGACGGGCGTCAGCCCCGGCACCTATCGACGCGCTTTCCGTTAAGCGGCGCGGGCCAGAGCGGTGTCCGAGGCCCGCGCCCGGGCCTGTTCCGCGAATCGCTTCCGGGCGGCGACGACTCTGAGCCAGCGTTCCGAGCGCTCGGCGTCCAGATCGGAGGTGGCGCGGGCGAGCACTTCGGCGGCGCGTGCGGCGGAATCGATCTCGGCGGCGGCGCCGAGGTAGTCGCCCGCGTCGATCAGCTTGCAGGCGTGACGCATCTCGGTCTGCGCGGTCGAGTAGATGGCGTAGGCGGCGAGGTTGTTCGCCAGCGGGCCCAGTGAATGCGACATCGGATTCTCCGTTCCTTCTCTTACTCACACGTCGAACGGGCACGCGCCGGTTCGACACGGCGGACGGATTTTTCTCGAGGGTTGCGCCGGGTGGCCGATTCACGACAGCCTGAAGCGCATGCCAGCCCGAGCGGCGTCGTTCCGCAGTGTCTTCGCGGTCGCCGGATTCCGCCGGATCTGGCTCGCGCATCTGCTCTCGGTCGCCGGCGACCAGCTGGCCAGGGTCGCGCTCACGGTGCTGGTGTTCGACCGGACGTCGTCGGCCGGGTGGGCCTCGGCGGCGTACGCGCTGACCTTCGTGCCCGACCTCCTCGGTGGCGCACTGGGCGGCATCGCGGACCGGTTCTCACGACGCACCGTGATGGTGGTGACCGACGTCGGCCGCGCCGTCCTGATCGCGCTGATGGCGGTGCCCGGGCTCCCGTTGCCCGTCGCGGCCGCGCTGTTGTTCCTCGTGCAGCTCATGGCCGGGCCGTTTCACGCGGCCCGGCAGGCGATGCTGCCGGATCTGCTCGATCCGGACCGGCTGGTCGTCGGCCAGGCCGTCATCTCGTCCACGTACCAGGCCGGGCTCGTGGTGGGCTTCGGCGCGGGGGCCGCCGTCGTCACCGGCCTCGGCGTGCCGGGTGCGCTGCTGATCGACGCGGGAACGTTCGCGCTGTCGGCGCTCATGCTCCGCTTCGGGCTCGAACGATTCCCACCCTCGGCACCCGCCCACCACGAACGCCCGTCCCTGATCGAGGGCTGCCGTCTGGTGGCACGCGACCGCAAGCTGCGCTGGCTGCTGCTCATCGCCTGCTGCTGCGGTTTCTACGTCGTGCCCGAGGGCCTCGCCGTCCCGGTCGCCGCCGAACTGGGCGGCGCGGGCGCGTTGCCGTGGTTGCTGGCCGCGAACCCGGTCGGTTCGGTGCTCGGCGGCATCCTGCTGAGCCGCGTCCCACGCGAACGGCAGCTCCGGGTGCTGGGCGCGTTGGCGGTGGCGAGCAGCCTGGTGCTGATCCCGACCGGCTGGGCGCCGGGCCTGGTCACCATCGTCGTGCTGTGGACGATCTCGGGTGTGTTCTCCGCGCACGACATGATCACGCAGACGCAGTACAGCCTGGCCGCGCCGCCTGCCCATCGCGGTCAGGTGATCGGGGTCGCGATCGCGGCGTTGCGGACGGCTCAGGCGGCGGGGATCGCGGCGGCCGGGCTGCTGGCCCAGGTCGTCGCGCCGACCACCGTGGTCACCGTCGCGGCGGCCGCGGGTGTGGTGGTCGCCGCTGTCGCCGGGGTGGGCTGGTCACGGGCGGTGTCGTCCCGCCGCGGCCTGGCGGAATCCGAAGATCCCGTGGGGCCGGTCGGCGGGACGACACCCGTTGGCGAGCACGGTTCCTGACACATCACGTCCAGTTGTTGTCACGACGGGTCGTCCAGTTGTTGTCACGCACTACGCTCACCTCCCTTCGCGAAGCCGCGCGCTCGTGGGCGAGATCACTCACGTCCAGTTGTTGTCCCGCATGTCGTTCACCTCCCTCGAAATAGCGATCTATCCGGCCAAACGCTCACCAGTTGTTGTCCTGCATCGGTACACCTCCCTCGTTTCGGTTGGGCTGTCCGGGGGAATTCGGCGCCGCCGGTCTTATCGTCCGGACAACGAGGGTCGTCGCCGTCCCGGTTCGATTACGGTGTAGATCACCGACGGAAGAGGGTGCGTGGACGGACGACTCGGCGGCGCGCGGCGGCGGCTCAGGGCCTGGCACCTGTGGAGCCTGCCGCGACCTGTGCGGTCCTACGTCCTGGTCGTGAATCTCATCGCAATACTCTCGACCGCCGCCACGGCTTGGCTGATCCCGGTGACCGGTACCGACCTGGTCCGGTTCGGCGTCTTGACCCTGTGCGCGGCCATCGCGATCGAGGGCACCCGGCAGATCGAACGCCAACGGGAGTACGACAGAGCACCGTCGGTCGCCTACGTCGACACCAAGGCGGTGTGGAGCGTCGCCGCCGTCATCGCGCTGCCGCCGGTGCTCGCCGCCGCGATGGTCGTGGTGACCTACACCATCGCATGGCTGCGGATCTGGCCACGTCAACGGCCGGTTCTCCCCCATCGGTGGATCTTCTCCGCCGCGACGGTCCTCTGTGGCACGCAAGCCGCCGTCGTCGTCCTCAGCCTCGGCATGCGCCACTACCCCGGTGCGCCCGATTCCGGGCTGCTCGCCGGACTGGGCGACCTCGCCGTCATCATCGTGGCCGCGGCCTTGCGGTGGGCGATCAACACCGCGCTGGTGATGATCGCGATCGCGCTCTCGTCGCCGCCGAAGTCGATCAGCGAACTGTTCTCCGGGTTCGGCGACCAGATCCTCGAGGCGGGCGCGCTCGGCCTCGGTCTCGTGACGGCCGTCGTCCTCGTGCAGGCCAGCCCGCTCGTGCTGGTCGGGGTCGTCATCGCGCTGGTCGCACTGCACCGCGGGCTCCTGCTGACGCAGTACCGGCGCGACGCGCACACCGACGCCACCACCGGTCTCGTCACGAAACGCCGCTGGCGTCAACTGGCCGAAGAGCAGCTGGGCCGGACGCGTGCCGGACGCAAACTCGGCGTGCTGTTCCTCGACCTCGACAATTTCAAGACGATCAACGACACCTACGGCCATCCCAACGGCGACCTCGTCCTGCGCGCCGTCGGCGACGCGCTGCGCGCCGAGATCCGCGAACAGGACGTCTGCGGGCGGTGGGGCGGCGAGGAGTTCGCGATCGTCATCCCGGACATCCACGGCGAGGAGACGCTGCTCCACGTGGCCGAACGGATCCGGCACCAGGTGGCGGTGGTGTCGGTCGCGCTGCCCGATCGCGACACTGTACTGACCGATCTGACGGTGTCGATCGGCGGGGCGCTGTATCCGGCGGCCAACATCACCAGCGTCGACGACCTGCTCGTCGCCACCGACATGGCGCTCTACCGAGCGAAACAAGGCGGCCGCAACAGGGTCGAATTGGCTCCGCCCGCGCAGTAGTCTCCTCGTCCGGGGAGGCGCGATGGAGCGATTCGCTCGGGGTCCGGTCGGTCTGGTGATCGCGATCCAGATCCTGGTGCTGACCTCGCCGCGGGGGAACGGCTCGACTGGGGTTATGTCGATCAGCCGCCGCTGACGCCCTTGCTCGCGAGGATCTCCACCGACGTCTTCGGCGCCACTCCGCCGGCCTGCGCGTGGTCGCGACGTTGTGCGCCGCCGCGACGGTGATCCTGCTCGCCCTGGTCGCCCGCGAGTTCGGCGGGGGTCGCGGCGCAATGGTCCTCACCGCCGCGATGATCGCGCCGGCGGCGTTCGTCGTGGTGGACGGGCACATGCTGGTCAGGAGCGTGCTGAGCCTGGCGGTTCTGCGTCTGTTCCGCACCGGCTGGCTCCCCGCTGGGATCCTGCTCGCGCTCGCGGTGGCCGCACCGGCACTGATCTGGCAGGCTGCGCACGATTTCACTTTGCTGACCGTGGCTTCCGGCATCAGCGAGGACGACGGCGCGGAGAACCGGATCCTGTTCGTGCCGATGCAGTTGCTCTATCTCTCCCCCGTGGTCGTGCCGGTCTGGATCGCCGGCGGACTCAGGCTGTGGCGCGATCCTGAGCTGCGCTGGGCCCGCTCACTGGTGCTGGGCGGAAAACCGTACTACTCGGCGCCCTTCCTGTTGCTGCTCGCGGCCGCCGGCGCCGAACCCTGTCTGCGCGGGCTCGACCGTGCTTGGCGCCGCGCTCTCGCCGTCGGCCTCGCTTTCATGGGCGCGGCCGTGTCGCTACGGGCTTCCCGCGGTGCACTCGGGGCATATGTCCTATGCGGACTGGGGCCCTCCACCCGCTGACGCTGTCGGCCCGGTGGTCGCCGTGGGGCCGTACCTTCAGGCGTGGTTCATCGGATGCCGCGAGGCGGCCGTGCACGACAACGGGCTCGGAGTGGAGAACGAGGAGCAGGGAGTGCGAATTTCCTTTTGTGCGGGGACTTCCCGGCCTTGGTCTTCGCTGTGGGGCGAGTTGCGGCATTACTGCTGATCGGGCCGTTGCCGGAACCGACGACTGGAGAATAGCGTTGTCGTGTAACGGAAACCTCCTTGGAGCCGGAAACTGTCGGTGGTCGGCTGTACGTTCTGTGTGTGGATACACGCAACGCCGCTGTGGCGCTACTCAAGGAAATCACCTCCTCTGATCTGCTGCGGGAGGTCAACGCCGCACTGGATTCATTGGAGGCCAAGGACGCTGCCGTCGCGGCGTCGGACGGGATCGCACGATTGGAAGCGGGCCGGTTCCGCGCGCTCGCGCAGCTGAACCGGCACAGCGACGGGGCGTCGAGCGTGGTGCAGGAGGTCACATTCGCCCTGTCCGTTGTGGACGGACATGCGGCCGGTCTCGTGTCCACAGCGGCGGCGTTGACCACCCGCCTGCCCCGCACACTCGGACTACTGGACCGGGGACAGGTGGGTGGTTATGGGGCGGTGAAGGTCGCGACCGCGACCGCGTGGCTGTCGGACGCCCGTGCGGTGGACGCGGCCCTGGAGGACCGGCTGCCGGGCCGGAATTCGGACCAGATCCGGAAATCAGCGAATCACGCGGCGATGCTGGCCGACCGTGACGGCGCCGCCCGACGCGCGGAGCGGCATCGTGGTGGGCGTCGGTTGTCGATCCGGCAGGGCGAGACCGGGGTCGCCTCGATCGAGGTCGACGACGGCCCGGTGGAGAAGGTCGCCGCCGCCTACACCCGGATCGATCGCGAGGCACGGCACTCAAGGCCGGCGGGGAGACCCGCACCCTGGATCAGCTCCGCGCCGACGTGGCCCTCGATCTGCTGTTGGGTGGCCAAGGCGGCAAGAGTGAACGGTGCGAGGTGTTCCTCTACCTGGACCTCAACACCTACCTCGCGATCAACGAGGATCCCGCCGAATGGCCGGGCACGGCCACATCCCGGCGTCGTTGGCGCGGCAGATCGCGTCCGGGCCGGACACGGTCCTGCGGCGGATCATCACCGACCCGCTCTCCGGACAAGTCCTCGACCTCGGCCGCGACCGGTACCGGCCCACCGCGGGCCTGGGTGAGTTCGTACGGGTACGGGACCGGGAATGCCGAAGACCCGGCTGCCACCGCCCCGCCCAAGCCTGCGACCTCGACCACTCCCTGCCCTGGCAACACGGCGGCCACACCGCCGACACCGAACTGATCGACCTGTGCCGCCGCGACCACCGCCTCGAAGACGAACCCGGCTGGATCTATCGACTGGGTTCGGACGGCACCCTCACCATCACCACACCCACCGGACACAGCTACGACAGCACACCACCACCACACGAGCCCCGCACGGAGAAACCACCGTTCTGAGGCCATCGCCGAAAAACGGCTATGGCTAGATCGAGAGCTGCCGTCACAACTCGCCGCCACCGGCGAGCCGGCCCGACACGGCTCCCGGCTCAGGAATCACCACCGCTGTCAGCGTCGCCGAAAACCGACCACGGCCCGGGTGCCCCGACGTCGCGACTCGGAGGAACACCACCGCCGGCTACGTCGCCGAAATACGGCCACCGCTCGCTCGAAAGCTGCCACCACAACTCGCCCCTGTCGACGAACCGCCCCACACGATTCCGACGCAGAAATCACCACCGCTCGCAACATCGCCGAAAACCGACCACGACGTCCCCAGACGACAGCGACTCACAACGACGCAATGCCTCTGCAGCCGCCCCGATGCCGGCCCCGGCCGTCGCCGAAAACCGACCACCGCCCAAGCACCGCGGTGTCGCGGACCCGACCACCGCTTTCCACCTTGTCCGAGAACCTTCGGACTTAGGCCCGCCGAGACAACCGCCGCCATCCCGTACTGCCGTAGCCGAAATACGGCCACGACTCGATCGAGGCCGCACCATAGCTCGCCCCCGCCGGCGAGCCGTCCAGCGCGTGCTCCCGACTCAGGGATCACCACCTATGGCAGCCTCACCGGCAGCCCCAGAGCGACTCGGAGCGACCAACTGCCGCGCACCCCAGCCCCACCCGTCGCCGAAAACGGCCACCCTCACCACACCGGACAGAACAAGCCCCGAGCCACCTCGATGAAACCGGCGTGAACACCGGATGACACCTCGCGAACCCGGCTACCAAGCCGAACCCCCAGTTGTCCACTTCGTCACGTCATCAGGCCTCTCGACTAGGTGTTCCAGGACACTTTTTGGCGGGTTCCTACAACACCCGGCCCTCGGCATGCGCCACCGGCGACATTCTCGTACCGGCCGGTAAGAGGCAGGCTGTTAGACAGGTACAGGAGACTGTCCCGCGCGTGATCCGGCGGGACGTCAGCTGTTGTGTCGCGTACTTGGGAGGCTCAGTCGGTGTTCAGTCGTGTCGCCATCGTCAACCGCGGAGAAGCCGCGATGCGGCTCATCCACGCCGTCCGCGAGCTTTCGGCGGAGACCGGACGGCGGATCGAGACCGTCGCGCTCTTCACGGACGCGGACCGGTCGGCGACGTTCGTGCGGGAAGCCGACATCAGTTACAACCTCGGCCCCGCGTCGGCGCGTCCGTATCTGGATTTCGCCGTGCTGGAGCGGGCGCTGACCGAGACCGGGGCCGACGCGGCCTGGGTCGGCTGGGGTTTCGTGGCCGAGGATCCGGCCTTCGCCGAGCTGTGTGAGCGGCTGGGCGTCACCTTCATCGGGCCGAGCGCGGACGCCATGCGCAAGCTCGGCGACAAGATCGGCGCGAAGCTGATCGCCGAAGAGGTCGGCGTCCCGGTCGCTCCGTGGAGCCGCGGCGCCGTCGCGGATCTCGACGCCGCCATCAAGGCCGCCGACGAGATCGGCTACCCGCTGATGCTCAAGGCGACCGCGGGCGGCGGCGGCCGCGGTATCCGCGTCATCACCTCCGCCGACGAGCTCAAGGACGCCTACGAGCGCACCAGCCTGGAGGCCGAGCGAGCCTTCGGCAGCGGCGTCGTCTTCCTGGAGCGCCTGGTCACCGGCGCCCGGCACGTCGAGGTCCAGGTCATCGCCGACGGCCAGGGCACCGCGTGGGCGCTCGGCGTCCGCGACTGTTCGGTGCAGCGCCGCAACCAGAAGATCATCGAGGAGTCCGCCTCCCCGGTGCTGGCCCCCGAGCAGGCCGACGAGCTCAAGCGGTCCGCCGAGCGGCTCGCGCTCGCGGTCGGCTACCGCGGCGCCGGAACGGTCGAGTTCCTTTACCACCCCGGCGACAAGCTGTTCGCCTTCCTCGAGGTCAACACCCGCCTGCAGGTCGAGCACCCGATCACCGAGCTGACCACCGGCATGGACCTGGTGAAGGCCCAGCTGCACGTCGCTTCCGGCGGCAAGCTCGAAGGCGTCCAGCCCGCCGAGTTCGGTCACGCCGTCGAGGCGCGGCTCAACGCCGAGGACCCGGACCGCGACTTCGCACCGTCGCCCGGCCGCATCGCGCGCCTGGACCTGCCCGCCGGCCCCGGTATCCGCGTCGACACCGGGGTCAGCGAAGGCGACACGATCCCGGCCGACTTCGACTCGATGATCGCGAAGATCATCGCCTACGGCCGCGACCGTGACGAGGCGCTCGGCCGTCTGCGCCGCGCGATGGCCCAGACCACGGTCATCATCGAGGGCGGCGCGACCAACAAGAGCTTCGTCCTCGACCTGCTCGACCAGCCCGAGGTGATCGACGGCAGCGCCGACACCGGCTGGATCGACCGCGTCCGCGGCGAAGGCAAGCTCGTCACCCACCGCCACTCGGCGATCGCGCTCGCGGCCGCCGCGATCGAGGCATACGAGGACGAGGAAGCCGTTGAGCGCCAACGGCTTCTCTCCACCGCGCACGGTGGCCGCCCGCAGGTCCAGCACGAGAGCGGCCGTCCGCTCGACCTCAAACTGCGCGGCGCCGCGTACCGCGTCAGCGTCGCCCGGATCGGCCACCGCCGGTTCCGCGTCGGTGTCTCGGCGGGCGGCGGCGACATCCACCCCGCCGACGTCGAGGTCGACCGGTTCGACGAGCACACCGGCCAGATCACCGTCAACGGCACCCGGTTCCGCCTGGTCACCGGCACGCACGGGCCGATCCACCTGGTCGAGGTCGACGGCGTCACCCACCGCGTCAGCCGGGACGAGGGCGGCGTCGTCCGCTCGCCCGCGCCCGCGCTCGTCGTCGCGACACCGCTGGAGGTCGGCGCGGAGGTCGAGGCCGGCGCGCCCGTGCTGGTGCTGGAAAGCATGAAGATGGAGACGGTGCTTCGCGCGCCCTTCCGCGCGAAGCTGCGTGAGTGCGTCGTCTCGGTCGGCAGCCAGGTCGAGACCGGCGCTCCCCTGCTGCGGCTCGAGCCGCTGGCGGAGGAAGGCGCGGAGGTCGCCGAGGACGCGGGCAGTGTCGAGATCGAGCTGCCCGCCGAACCGGACGGAACGTCGGCGGCGCAGCGGATCACGCGGGGACAGCAGGATCTGCGCAGTCTCCTGCTCGGCTTCGACGTCGACCCGCACGACGAGCGCCGCACGCTCAGCACGTACCTCGCCGCCCGTGCCGAACTGGAGGGCAACGGCGACCGCCCGCTGGAGGGCGAGGTCGAGCTGCTGACGGTGTTCGCCGATCTCTCCGAGCTGATGCGCAACAAGCCGGCCCGTGAGGACGCCAAGACGGACACCCGGGTGCACAGCTCCCGCGAGTTCTTCCACACCTATCTGCAGAGCCTCGACGTCGAACGCGCCGGGCTCTCGGAGTCGTTCCAGAACAAGCTGAAGAAGGTGCTCGCGCACTACGGCATCAAGGACCTGGAGCGCACGCCGGAGCTGGAAGAGGCGGTCTTCCGCATCTTCCTCGCCCAGCAGCGGACCTCGTCCGACGTCGCGGTCGTCACCGCGCTGCTGCGGCAGTGGCTCACCGAACCGCAGCCGTTCGAGTCGATGCGGGAGCCGGCGGGCAAGGCGCTGGAGGCGCTCATCGCCGCCACCCAGCTCCGTTTCCCGGTGGTCGGCGACCTGGCGCGCAGCGTGGTGTTCCGTTGGTTCGCCCAGCCGCTGCTCCGCCGCACCCGCGCCGAGGCGTACAGCGAGGTCCGCAAACACCTGCGGCACCTCGACCTGAACCCGGATTCGCCGGACCGCGCCGAGCGGATCGCGAGCATGCTGGCCAGCGCGCAGCCGCTGGTCCGCCTGCTCGGGCAGCGGATCGGCCGCCCCGGCACCGATCACGGCCCGCTGCTGGAAGTCCTGAGCCGTCGCTACTACGGCAACCGCGCGCTCACCGGTGTCCAGCAGGTGACCGTCGGCGGCTGCACCTTCGTCACCGGTGACTACGCCGACGCGAACGAGCGGTTCCACATGGTCACCACCGCCGTCGACCGCGCCGGTCTGCCCGGCGCGGTCAAGGCGGTCGCCGACCTCGCCGCGCAGCTGCCCGCTGACACCGACGTCGAGGCGGACCTCTACCTGACCTGGGACGACGAGTCCGCCGACGACGACACGATGGCGGCCGGGCTGCGCGAGGTCCTCACGGCCGAGTCGCTGCCGAGCCGGATCCGGCGGATCACCACGACGGTCGCCGGGCACGGCGGCGCGGTGATGCACCACCACTTCACCTTCCGCCCGTCGTCGACCGGGTTCAGCGAGGAGCGGCTGATCCGCGGTCTGCATCCGCTGATCGCCCAGCGGATGCAGTTGCAGCGGCTGGCGAACTTCGACCTCACGCGGTTGCCCTCGGGCGACGAGGACGTCTACCTGTTCAAGTGCGTCTCGCCGATGAACCCGGCGGATCAGCGGCTGGTCGCGCTCGCCCAGGTCCGTGACCTGACCCCGTTGCGGGACAACGACGGCAAGCTGCTGGCGCTGCCCGCGGTCGAGGGCACGCTGGCGGGCTGCCTCGACGCGATCCGCGAGGTGCAGGCGAAGCTTCCGCCGAAGAAACGCTTCGACACCAACCGGATCATGCTGTACGTGTGGCCGACCAGCGAGCTCACCGGTGAGGAGCTGGACACCGTCGCGCAGCGTGTGCAGCCGTCGACGGCGGGCGCGGGTCTCGAAGAGGTCCAGTTCCTCGGCAGGCAGCGCGACCGCGCGACCGGCGAGGTCAAAGAGGTCGCCGTGCGGATCGGCTACGACGTCAGCGGCGGCGTGCAGATGTCGCTGTCCGAGCCCACCACCCAGCCGATCCTGCCGCTCGACGACTACCGCCAGAACGTCCTGCGCGCCCGTCGCCGCGACACGGTGTACCCGTACGAGCTGACCGAGATGCTCGGTTCGTTCACCGAGTACGACATGGACGACACGAACACCCTCGTCCCGGTCGACCGGAAGAAGGGCCGCAACAAGGCGGCGATCGTCGCCGGTGTGGTCACCACGCCGACCGAACGTCACCCCGACGGCGTCAAGCGCGTCGTGCTGCTCGGTGACCCGACGAAGGCGCTCGGCGCGCTGTCGGAGCCGGAGTGCTCGCGGGTGATCGCGGCGCTGGACCTCGCCGAACGGCTCCAGGTCCCGCTGGAGTGGTACGCGCTGTCGGCCGGTGCCCGGATCTCGATGGAGTCCGGTACCGAGAACATGGACTGGGTCGCGGCCGCACTGAAGCGGATCGTGCACTTCACCCAGAACGGCGGCGAGATCAACATCGTCGTCGCCGGGATCAACGTCGGCGCCCAGCCGTACTGGAACGCCGAAGCGACGATGCTCATGCACACCAAGGGAATCCTGGTGATGACGCCGGATTCCGCGATGGTGCTGACCGGCAAGCAGTCGCTCGACTTCTCCGGTGGCGTCTCGGCGGAGGACAACTTCGGCATCGGCGGCTACGACCGCGTGATGGGCCCGAACGGCCAGGCGCAGTACTGGGCGCCGAACCTCGCCGCGGCGCGTGACGTGCTGATGTCGCACTACGACCACACCTACGTGGCGCCGGGCGAGTCCGGCCCCCGCAAGGCGGTCACGAACGACCCGATCGACCGGGACATCTCGTCGTTCCCGCACGCGGCCGTCGACAGCGACTTCACCACGGTGGGCCAGATCTTCTCGCGGGAGGCCAACCCCGACCGCAAGAAGCCGTTCGACATCCGCACCGTGATGCGCGCGCTGTCGGACCAGGACCACCCGGTACTGGAGCGCTGGCCGGGCATGGCGGACGCGGAGACCGCGGCCGTGCAGGACGTACACCTCGGCGGACGGCCGGTCTGCCTGCTCGGGATCGAGTCACGTTCGGTGCCGCGCCGCGGCTTCCCGCCCACCGACGGCCCGGACACCTACACCGCGGGCACGCTGTTCCCGCGGTCGTCGAAGAAGGCGGCGCGGGCGATCAACGCGGCCAGCGGCAACCGGCCGCTGGTGGTGCTGGCGAACCTGTCCGGCTTCGACGGCTCGCCGGAGTCGATGCGGAAGCTCCAGCTGGAGTACGGCGCGGAGATCGGCCGGGCGATCGTCAACTTCGAGGGGCCGATCGTGTTCACCGTGATCTCGCGTTACCACGGCGGCGCGTTCGTGGTCTTCTCGAAGGCGCTGAACCCGAACATGACGGTGCTGGCGCTGGAAGGCTCGTTCGCCTCGGTGCTCGGCGGCGCGCCCGCCGCGGCGGTCGTGTTCGCGGGTGAGGTCAACGCGCGGACGGCGGCCGACCCGCGGGTGCGGTCGCTGACGGAGAAGCTCAGCGGGGCGACCGGTGCCGAACGCGCGGCGCTGGCAGCGGAACTGGCGGAACTCCAGTCGTCGGTGCGGTCCGAGAAGCTGGGCGCGGTCGCGGCCGAGTTCGACGGCGTGCACAGCATCGAGCGTGCGGTGAAGGTCGGTTCGGTGGACGCGATCATCAGCGCCGCCGAGATGCGGCCGCGCATCATCGAGGCGATCGAACAGGGCCTGGCTAAGCAGTAGCACTCAACCGCAATGAAGGGGCCTTTCATAGCAAAATTTGCTATGAAAGGCCCCTTCATCTCACGGGCGGGAGGGCGGATCAGGCGGCAGGTCCCCGAAGTCCTCCGGCGCGATCTTGTCCAGTGCCTCCCGGAACTCCTCGACCGCCCGTTCCTGCGCGACCGGATCCGACGGCACCGCGGGCAGTTCCGCGTCCGGGTCGCTTCCGACGATCTCGACCCGCACGGAAGCGACCTCCAGCACCGCGTCGGCCACCTCGATCCCGACCCCGGCGCGTAACCCGATCGCGACCGCGTCACTCGGCCGCGCCGAAACGCGGATACCGGAATCGAGCACCAGGTCGGCGAAGAAGATGCCGTCCCGCAGCGCGGTGACCTGGACCCCGGTGACCCGGTGCCCGAACGACTCGACCACCTGGCCGATCAGTTCGATCGTGCCCGGCCGCGGCAGCCGGATCCGCTCCTGCGCGAGCGCCACCGCGCTCGCCTCGGGCCCGCCGATCGTGATCGCCAGCCAGCGGCGTTCGCCCTCCCGCTCCCGCAGCAACATCACCGGTGCCGCTTCCGGAGCCAGGACTGCCATCCCTTCGACATCCATGGGGATCATGCGCGGTACCTCATTCCCTCGGTCGGGCGGTGTCGTCCTTCAGTGCCTTGTCCGCCACCACTTCCGAAGGGGTGGCCTGGTCGCGACGCTGGAACGGGGTCGTATGCCCCTCGGCGCGCAGCCTGGGGATCATGTGGGGGTAGTGGAGTTCGAACGCCGGGCGTTCGGACCGGATCCTCGGGAGGTCGAAGAAGTTGTGCCGGGGCGGCGGACAGGTCGTCGCCCATTCCAGGGAATTCCCGTGGCCCCACGGATCGTCCACTTCGACGACCTCCCCGAACCGGTAACTGCGGACGACGTTCCACAGGAACGGCAGCACCGAAGCGCCGAGCAGGAAGGCGCCGATCGTGGAAATGGTGTGCAGCACCGTGAAACCGTCGGTGCTCAGGTAGTCGGCGTAGCGGCGCGGCATTCCTTCGTTGCCGAGCCAGTGCTGGACGAGGAACGTCGCGTGGAAGCCGATGAACGTGGTCCAGAAATGGAGCTTCGCGAGCCGCTCGTCGAGCATCCGCCCGGTCATCTTGGGGAACCAGAAGTAGATCCCGGCGAACGTGGCGAACACGATGGTGCCGAACAGCACGTAGTGGAAGTGCGCGACCACGAAATAGGTGTCGTGGATGTGGAAGTCCAGCGGTGGCGCGGCCAGGATGATCCCGGTCAGCCCACCGAGCAGGAACGTCACCATGAACCCGATCGACCACAGCATCGGTGATTCGAAGGTGAGCTGCCCCTTCCACATGGTGCCGATCCAGTTGAAGAACTTGATCCCGGTCGGCACCGCGATGAGGAAGGTCATGATGGAGAAGAACGGCAGCAGCACCGCGCCGGTGGCGAACATGTGGTGCGCCCACACCGCGAAAGACAGCGCGGTGATCGCGATCGTCGCGAACACCATGAGCTTGTAGCCGAAGAGCGGTTTCCGGCTGAACACCGGAACGATCTCGGTGATGATGCCGAAATACGGCAACGCGACGATGTACACCTCGGGATGGCCGAAGAACCAGAACAGGTGCTGGAACAGGATCGCCCCGCCGTTGGCCGGATCGAAGACGTGCGCGCCGAGCCGCCGGTCGGCCTCCAGCCCGAACAGGGCGGCGGTGAGGATCGGGAAGACCGCCAGGATCAGGATCGCGGTGAACAGGATGTTCCAGGTGAACAGCGGCATCCGCCACATCGTCATCCCGGGCGCGCGCAGGCAGAGGATCGTGGTGACCATGTTGACCGCGCCGAGGATCGTCCCGAGCCCGGAGACGATCAGGCCCATGATCACCAGATCGGCGCCGACGCCCGGGGTGTGCGCGGCGTTGGACAGCGGCGTGTACATCGTCCACCCGAAGTCGGGCGCCCCGCTCGGCGTGAGGAACGCGCTGAGCGTCATCAGCCCGCCGAAGAGATACAGCCAGTAGGAGAACGCGTTCAGCCTCGGGAAGGCGACGTCCGGCGACCCGATCTGCAGCGGCAGGATGTAGTTGGCGAACGCGAAGAGGTTCGGTGTCGCGTACAGCAGCAGCATGATCAGGCCGTGCATGGTGAACAGCTGGTTGTACTGCTCCTGCGACAGGAACTGCATCCCCGGCCTGCCCAGTTCGCCGCGCATCAGCAGCGCCATGAACCCGCCGATGAGGAAGAACGCGAACGAGGTGCTCAGATAGAGCACGCCGATCATCTTGTGGTCGGTGGTGCGGACGATGTTGAGGAACACGCTGCCTTTGGGGGCCCGGCGCCGCCCGCCGAAACGGACGGCCTGCGGTCGGAGCGATGTCTTCACCGCGGTCATGACGACTCCCAGCACGAGGACGCACCTTCTGAAGGCTGGTACCCCTCCAGGAGAGTCCCTACACGCGTGCTTTTCAAGAGGCTGAAGGGGGACCATGCCCGCGTCTGATGAGGTGAACGCCCTTCACCGCGCGCGACACGGGGAAAGTCCCCATCAGCCGCTGAGCAGAGCCTCCAGATGGTCCGCCGCCGCGGCGGCCCCGCCCGCCGCACGGAACGAGGCACCCACCTTTTCGGCGGCCGACCGGTACCCCGGATCGTCCAGCACCCTGGTCACCGCGGCCGCGATCCGGTCCGGTTTCGCGCGGCCGAACCGCAGCCGGACACCGGCGCCCGCGTCGACGACCTGTCCGGCGACGATCGGCTGGTCGTCCCGGATCGGCGCGACCACGAGCGGCACCCCGTGCCACAGGCTTCCGCAGACGGTGTCGTACCCGCCGTGGCAGACGACGGCGTCCACGCGGGCCAGAACTGCCATCTGAGGCACGTGGGGCACCACGAGCACCGTGTCCCCCATCGGCCCCACAGCTCGGCCGGGGTCGGCGATGACGGTCCGGATCCCGTCGATCCGAGAGAGCCCCCGTGCCGCCGCGCGGAGGAAGTCGCCCGCGGCGTCGGCGTTCGTGGTCCCGAGGGTGACGAACACGGTCGGCACCGCCGGGTCGCGCCGGTCCCAGGGGAGGTCGCAGGTGGGCGCGCGGCCGCCGATGGACGGCCCGACCAGCCGGACCTGGTGCGGCACCGTGGCCGGGCCGAGCAGTTCGCGGGTGGTGAAGGCGAGCACACCGTGCGGGGACATCCTCGGGTCGGCGGGGCCGCCGTCGATCCGCGTGCGCAGACCGTCGAGGAGTTCATCGAGCCAGGCCGCCACCTTCGGCGTCCCGGCCAGCCGGTCGACGAGCTCCGCGGACGTCGTCGCGGAGGTGATCCACGGCAGGCCGAGCCCGTCGGCGACGAGGCCGCCCGCGATGGCCTGCTGGTCGGCGACCACGACCTGCGGGCGGAACCGGCCGATCGCGGCGCGGACGCCGGGTGCCATCGCCTCGGCCAGCGGGATCAGGAACTGCTCCCACAGGAACCGGAACGCCGCCGGTCCCTTGAGACTCGCGTCGCGCTCGGGCAGGCGGCGCGGGACCGCGCACGGGAACACGTCGGCGCCGTCGCCGGCGAGCCTCCGGATGATCTCCGGCCGCCCCGCCCAGGCGACCTGGTGCCCGCGCGCGGTCAGGGCGGCCGCGACCCCGACCGCGGGGTTCACGTGCCCGGTCAGCGGCGGCGTGACGAAGAGGACTCTGCCCACTCAGGCCGCCGCGCCGTGGTTCTCGGCGATCCAGCCGATCACCTCGTCATTCCCGAGCCGGTTCTTCGCCTCGGCGAGCCCGGCCGCCACGGTTTCAGTGGTCATTCTTCGTTCTCCGTCCAAGCCACGACGTAATCCTTCGCCGGTGTGGTGATCGTGGTGTGCCACACCGGATACCGGGTACCGCTCACCGCGACGGTGAGCCGACCGTCGTCCGCGCCGACGACGGTGAAAGCGCGCGGGCCGGTGCGGAGCCGTTTCGCGACGGCTTGCTTCGCGGCCCGGAATCTGGTGGACCACAAGGCTTCCGGCGCACCGAGCAGTGCTCGTTCCGCCTCGTTGAGGTCGGCGTCCGTGCGGTCTTCGACAGCCTCGACGTCGATACCGCACGGTCCTCGGCGGGCGATGGCGACGCCGAGCGCGTCCCGGTGGGCGATCGAGACGGTGAGCTCCGGCAGTGTCCTTCCGTAGGCGCCCGAAACGGTCGGCGCGCCCGAGGAGTCGTTCCCGATCCGGATCTCTGCCGGGAAGATGTCGCCTTCACCGTTTGTCCACAAGAGACGGCGGAGGGCGTCCTTCGCCGCGATGCGGCCGAGCAGCCAGGCCCGCTTCCGGCGCGGCGGCTGATCGGCGTACGCCTGTCTTTCCGCACCGGCCAGCACGTTCCGCATGATCAGGTCGCGGGCCACCGGATCCGGCCATTGCTCGCGGACCAGCGCCCAGCCGCCGGGCCGTTCTTCGGACAGCGTGGCGCGCTCTGGCCGCCGGTGCACCGCCCGGATCACGGGATCGCTGTCGAAGCGGCGATCGCGCCGCACCCGAGGCGCCGGCCTGGCGGCGAACACTTCGGCCGCCAGGCCGGCGGTGTCGGCCGGCGACACGGAGAATTCGGCTGCCGGCGGGTTTCGTTCCCCGATTCGCTCCAAAATGGACTTCGTCGCCGCGGCGGTGCGGAAGCCGCGGCAGGCACCCTCGTCGAGCGACACCAGCGCGCCGCCGAGGTCGAGCCGGATCGCCCGGCCGTTTTTCACGCCGTCTCGGCCGGGCAGGAGTTCGAACGCCGGATCGGCACCGTCGGCCCACAACGCCGTGACGACCCGTAGCAGCTGCGGGAGGCCGCGCCGGTGCCCGCAATGCGCGGCGACGACGAGGTGTTCGCGGTCGTGCAAGGTGTTCCCGATCAGCGAGCCGAGCTGTCCCGCGCCCGTCTGCACGAACGCCCGGAATCCCGCCGCGTACATGTTCTCGACGAGAGCGCGGAACCGCACCGGCTCCAGCAGATGCCGCACGAACAGTGCCCGCATCTCCGCGTCCGACGAGGGATAGTGCCGTCCGGTCGTGGCCGACCAGACGGGCAGTTTCGCCGGGTGCAGCGTATGGCGCTCGGCGGCCTCGCGGATCGGGCCGAGATACGGTGCGAGCATCGGAGTGTGGAAGCCGGACCGGAACGGCAGCACCTGGGAGATCACGCCGTCGGCGCGGAATCCGCGCACGAAACCCTCGACGGCCTCCGCCTGCCCGCAGATCATCGACTGGTTCGGCGCGTTGTCGTGGGAAAGGACCACGTCGGAGTGTCCTTTGAGGACTTCGGTAACCGACGACGCCGCCGCGCCGATCACCGCGGAGGCCAGCCCCGGAACCTTGAGCGCGTCGGGATCGAAGTCCTCCATGAACGAGTCGGCGTCAGTGTCGGAATGGATCCCGGCCACGGCCATGGCGGTCCACTCACCCAGGCTGTGCCCGGCCAGCGCGTCCGGGGTCACGCGCAGTCCGCGTAACGCCTTGTCGAGCAGCCTGCCCAGCTGGAACACGGCGTGTGGCTCGAATTCGTCCTCCAGCCCGGGGAAGACGAACGCGAGTTTGCCCTCGCCCGCGCCGAGCAGCGGTTCCGGAACGAACCAGAGGTCGTTACGGGCCCGCCAGGGTCTCCCCTTCGCGACCACTTTCCTGGCCAGGTTCAGCCGTTTGGGCGTCGGGGCGACGAGCCCGAGCCGCACCCGGCCGCGACCGGTGTCGCCACCGCTCAGGACGTCGTCGCGGTCGAGCAGACAGCCCATTTCCGCGACGGTCGGCGCGGAGAGCCGCAGGACGCGTTCGGGCTCGGAGACCTCGACGCCCGCCCGCGACGCGGCCTGTCCCAGGACGACGTGGGCGTTGATCCCGCCGAAGCCGAAGGCGTTCACAGCACCGACATCCCGACGATCGCGATCGGGGGCGTAGCGGCCACCGGTCACCACCCCGACGCGGTGTAGGTGACGGCCGTGAGGCCCTCGTCACCCCACGCCAGTTCGCGTAGCAGGCTCAGCGTGCCTTCCTCGGGGTCGATCAGTTCGATCCCGCGCCGGGCGTAGTCCCGCATCAGTTCCGGGGTGACCATCCCGTTGCCGACCCCGGTGGGCGCCCACGGTCCCCAGTGGACGGTCAGCCCTCGCCGTCCGTACACGGTGGCCCAGCGGCGGCCCAGCGCCTCCAGCGCGTCGTTCGCGGCCGCGTAGTCGGACTGGCCTCTATTCCCCCGTGTCGCGGCGATACTGCCGGACAGGACGGCGAATTTCGGCGCTTCGGGCAGTTCCCCCGCCGCCGCGAGCAAGGTGCTCGCCCCTTCGACCTTGGTGGCGAAGACACGATCGAACGACGCTGGGTCCTTCTCGGCGATCAGCTTGTCCTCGATGACGCCCGCCGCGTAGACGATGCCGTCGAGCCGTCCGTGTTCGGCGTGGATCTCCTTGACCGCGCGGTGCACGGCTTCCGCGTCCAGCATGTCGACCGAGCGGTAGCGCACCGGGCTGCCGAGGTCGCCGATCCGCCGCAGCGTCCCGCGAACCTCGCGTTCGTCCTCGATGAGCCGGATGGTCCGTTCGATTTCGGCCGGTTCGGTCAGCCCGTCGCCGATCAGGGCCGCACGCAGTTCTTCCGTCGTCGTGGCCGTGGCGATCACCGGTTCCTCGCCGTCGATGGGCACGGCGGTGCGGCCGAACAGTTCGACGCGGCAGCGCGACGCCGAGGCCAGCGTGATGGCCAGCCGGGCGGTGATGCCCTTGGCCCCGCCGACGAGGAGGACGACCGAATCCCGGTCCAGCCCCAGCGCCTCGGCCTCGGCCGTCCCGTCACCCGCCGGACCGGCGCCCGTGCCGCCGAGCAGGCCGAGGCCTTCCTCGGTCATCCGCAGACCGCGCCGCGCGCCGTCGCGGCGGACGACGACCGGCTCCCAGTCCCGGGCGGACAACTCCGCGAGCAGGCTCTCCACCAGTTCGTCCACAGTGGACTTGGGATGCTGCTCGACCACCCGGGCGACCGTGTCCGGATACTCCCTGGCCACCGTCCGGAAGAAGCCGCGGGCACCGTCGGCGGGTCCGTTCGCGATGAGCCAGCGCGGCCCGCCCGCCAGAACCGCTTGATACAGCGCGAAGTCGTCGGGGAAGGACGGTGACAGATGGAACACGCCGTCCGCGCCGTGCCGCGGTACGCCCTGGACCAGTTCGGTTTCGGCGCCGTACCCGGCGAGCCGGGCGGTGAGCATCTCGGCGACCTGGCCTTCACCGACGACGGCGAAGCGCAGCCCGGCCAGCTCCTCGTCGACGGGGACGGCGTCGGCGAGGTCGAACTCCCGCATCAGGTAGCGCTTCGGCGCCACCGCGACCGCGTCCGGCTCCTCGGCGGGCAGTGCCGGTTCGGTGCCGCCGCCGGAGATCAGGTCCGCCGGCGCCGCCGCGGTCCTTGCTTTGGCGAGCACCTCGGGATCGGTACCGAGGTAGCCGAGCAGGACGTCCCGTTGCGCGGCGATCATCTCGCGGCCGGTGCGGAGGAACTCCGAGATCAGCGCCTCGCCGCCGTCGGTGCCGGGCCGGGAAGTCACGATCGCCTCCGTGGAGATTCGTTGTGCGGGGTGCAGGGGATCTCGCCGTCGGCGGTGCGGACGAGGTGCCCGTCGACGGTCCAGCCCGCCTTCGAACACGGCCGTCCGATGTGGACGGCGATCGAGCACGGCGCCGACGAGCCGGGCGCCAAGAATCGACCTACCCACGGGAAGCCTCCGGCACACGGAAGAGTGACTTGGTTACCGGGCGTACTTAAACGCAGGCGAGGCTTCCCGTCAATACTCGACGGTAGGGTTTCCGGTCACAGGAACCGGATGGCGGAACGCCGACCCGCGAAACGCGAAGACCTTCGCGGAAATTTAGCGTTCCGAATACATCGCAGACCGCTGAGCGGCTTGTTTTTCCCGCAGTGGCAAGGAAGAACGGTCAACGACCGGGCGACCCAACAGCCGATACGCCATCCGGCCTGTTACCCGGAGTCCACCATTCCGCTTTCATCGGACCACTGGAAATAGTGGTCCGCACCTATTTCCGGAAATCGACGGTGATTCCCCCTATCGTCGGTAGCACGCCGATGACGGATTCGGTATCACGCGCGTTCACGAAGAAACATGAAAGGACTCAGCGGGTGTTCGCATTCCGGACCGCGATGCTCAGCAGTTCCGCGGCCGGACCGGCGAGCCGCCGTCCGGCCGGCCACACCGCGCGCAGTTCCCGGCCGAAGTCGACGCCGTCCACCGCGACCGGGACGAGCCTGCGGTCGGCGACGTCCCGGGTGATGGCGAGTTCGCTGATCACCGCCGGTCCGGCGCCCGCGATCACGGCGTTGCGGACGGCGGAGGCGGAACCCAGTTCCAGCAACGGTTTCGCCGGTCCGACCCCGGCCTTGCGCAATGCCGCGTCCACGGTCTCCCTGGTCCCGGACCCCGGTTCGCGGACCACGAGCGGCGTGATCGCCAGTTCGGCCGCCTTGAGCGGACGGCGTTTGCGCGCCCACGGATGGCTCGCGGGTACGACGAGGACCAGCCGGTCGGTGGCCACCCGCCGGGACGCAAGGCCGGGCAGCGAACCGGGCGACTCGACGAACCCGAGATCGACCTTGCCTTCCCTGGCCATTTCGGCGGCCTGGTCCGAGTTGGTGACCTCCAGCCCGAGGTACAGCCCGGGGTCGCCGCGTTTGAGTTCGCCGATCCAGCCGGGCACCAGGTACTCGGCCAGTGTCATGCTCGCGGCGACCCGCAGATGCGCCTCGTGCTGGGTGCGCAGTGCTTCGGCGCCGTCGAGCAGGCCGTCGAGTTCGGACAGCACGCGGTGCGCCCAGCCCGCGATCACCCGGCCGTCGGGGGTGAGCGCGGAACCACGCCGCGTGCGGTCGACCAGCACCAGCCCCAGCCTTCGCTCGACTGTGGACAGTCGTTTGCTGGCCGACGGCTGTGCGATCCCGAGGCTGGCCGCGGCCTGTCCGATACTGCCGAGCTCGTCCACGAGCACCAACAGGCGCAGGGAGTCCAGATCGGGTGTGGTCATAGCTCAAGTGTATGACCTACCCCTGGTATTCCCGGCTACCGAGGTCGGCCCGTCCGGGCGAGGCTCGAACCATGAGCACCACGCACGCGAGACCGACGAAGCCCTACCTGACCGCGTTCGCGATCACCGGCGCCGGAGTGGCCGCCGCGTACCTGGTCGGCACCGCTTTCCCGGTCATCAGCGCGCTCACCATCGCCGTCGTGCTCGGCATCGTCACCGGATCGCTGCCTTCGCTGTCCGACGGGACCCGGAAAGCCATCGCCTGGATCACCAAGAAGCTGCTCCGCGCCGGTGTCGTGCTGCTCGGTCTGCAACTCTCGCTCCCGGCCGTCCTGGCGCTGGGCCCCGGGACCCTGGTCGCCGTCGTGCTCACCGTCGGGATCACGTTTCTCGGCACGATCGGTCTCGGCAGGCTCCTCGGCGTGCCCCGCGGCCTGGGGATCCTGGTCGCGACCGGGTTCTCGATCTGCGGCGCGTCCGCCATCGCCGCCATGGAAGGCGTCGTGAAACGCGAGGACTCCGACGTCGCGACCGCGGTCGCCCTGGTCACCTTCTACGGCGGGCTCGCCATCGCCGCGGTCCCGCTGATCGGTGGCTGGCTGCGGCTCGACGCGGCCCGGATCGGCGAGTGGGCGGGCCTCAGCGTGCACGAGGTCGCGCAGGTCGTCGCCGCGGCCACTCCCGCCGGGAGCGCCGCCATCGCGGTCGCCATCGTGATCAAGCTCAGCCGGGTGGTCCTGCTGGCCCCGATGGTCGCCGCGGTCGGCGTGCACGAGCGGCACCGGCCCGTCGACGGCAAGCGGCCGCCGCTGGTCCCGCTGTTCGTTCTCGGCTTCCTGGCCATGGCCGCCCTGCGCAGCACCGGGATCATGCCGGGTGTCGTGCTCGACGTCGCCAAGGTCGCCTGCACCCTGCTGCTGGCCGGGGCGCTGTTCGGGCTGGGCTGCGCGGTGCGGATCGGCAAACTCGTCCGCACCGGGGGCCGCGCCCTGCTGCTCGGCCTGCTCTCGACCCTGCTGGTCGGGACCACCGCGCTGGTCACACTGACCGTGCTCGGCTGAGGACGGCGGCCGCGAGCAGCGCGACCACGCCTCCGGTGACCATCACGGCCGGGACGGAGACCGCGTCGACGACCAGCCCGCCGAGCAGCGCGCCCGCCGAAAGGGTCGCTTGGAACGACGAGGTGAACAGCACCGACGCCGCTTCGGGCGTGTGCGGCGCCGCCCTCCCGAACCACGTTCCCGAGCAGACCGGGACGGCACCGTAGGCGAAACCCCAGAGCACCAGCAGCGCGAGTGCGCCCGCTTTCGTGTCGCCGATGAACGGCAACGCGCAGGTCACGACGCCTATCGAGCCCGCCGCGGCGAGGAAGGTCAGCCGGAGATCGCGGGCGATCGCCGCGCCGGCCACGAAATTGCCGGCGATCCCGGCGGTGCCGTAGACGAAGAGGAAGACGGTGAGCAGCTCCGGGCTCACGTGCGTCACCTGTCGCAGGAGCGGCGTGACGTAGGTGTAGGTCCCGAAGTGGGCGAGCACGGTCAGCACCGTGACGAGCAGGCCGAGCCGGGTCGCGCGCTCGCGGGTCATCCCCCGCAGGTCGCCGAGCCGGGTCGCGTCCGCCGACGGCAGTGGAGGCAACGCCAGCGCCAGCGCGGCGAGGACGCCGATCGTGAAGACCGCCATCACCGCGAAAGCCGCTCGCCAGCCGAAGAGTTCGCCGAGGAACGTTCCCGCCGGAACGCCGAGAACCGAGCCGAGCGGGACGGCGGAGAAGATCACCGCGGTCGCCCTGCCCGCGCGCCCGGGGCCGATGAGCCGTGCGGCGAGACCGGAACCGATCGCCCAGAAGGCGCCGATCACCAGCCCGACCAGGACTCGCGACAGCAGCATCGCCCAGTAGGCCTGCGCGGTCGCCGCGAGGACGTCGGCCAAAGCCAGGACCACCATCAGCGCGCACAGCAGGATCCGGCGGTCGAGCCGTCCGGCGGCGACGGTGACGGCCGGGGCCGCGAGCGCGGCGAGGAAACCGGGCAGGGTCATGGTCAGGCCCGCCGTCCCCGGGGTGATCCGGAAGTCCTCGCCGATCGGGGTCAGGAGGCCGATCGGCAGGATCTCCGTGGTGACGAGGGAAAAGATCCCGAGCGTCACCGCGAGGACGGCGAGCCATCCCTTCAGCGGGGTCCGCGCGGAGGTGTCGAGGGTCGAAGCGGTCATGTGCTTCAGCCCATCACCACGCGGGCACCACGGTCTGGCGGATTCGCGACGTTGATCTAGGTCCGCGACCGCTGGGTCACGACGATGCAGGCGACAACGATCAGCGCGGTCACCGGCGCGGCGGCTGGGAGGTGCTCACCGAGCAGCAGGACCGCCCAGACCAGGGTCAGCAGCGGCTGGGCGAGCTGCAACTGGCTCGCCCGCGCGACACCGATCTCGGCCATTCCCCGGTACCAGGCGAAAAACCCGCCGAACTGCGAAACGAGCGCGACGTACAGCAGGCCGACGATGCCCTCGCCGGTGACGTGCAGCGGTTCGGTCGCAAGCCCGAAGACGGCGAACGCGCCGGTGACCGGCAACGCCATCACCAGCGCCCACGCGATCACGTGCCAGCCCGCCATCTCCCTGGCCAGCCTGCCGCCCTCGGCGTACCCGAACGCGCACAGCACGAGCGCGCCGAACAGGAACAGGTCCGCTGTGGACAGTCCGCCGCCGCTCTGCGCGACGGTGAACACGACGACCGCGCTCGCGCCGACCGCCGCGGCGAGCCAGAACCGGCGGGACGGCCGGTTCCCGGTCAGCTTCGAGGAGATGACGGCGGTGGCCAGCGGCAGCAGCCCGATCACCACCGCGGAATGCGCGGTCGACGACGTCTTCAGCGCGAGCGTGGTGAGGATCGGGAACGCGAGGACACAGCCGAGGGAGACCACGGCCAGGCCCCGCCACTGGTCGCGCCTCGGCAGCGGGACCCGGAAGACACGAAGACAGGTGCCGGCGACCAGCGCGGCCAGGACGCTTCGCAGCCCGGTGGCGGTCCACGGGTCGAAACCCTTGAGCGCCCATACGGTGGCGGGGAACGTGAACGAGAAGGCGAGGACACCCAGCGCCGCCAGCGCGGTCCCGGAGCGGACCGCTACTGCCTGATCCGCGATAGCGCTATCATCCAGTCTCATGTCCGATGGTAGCAGCGTCACCAGCCTGGTCACACAGCTGAGGTCAGACCTGGAGCGCTATCCGATCGATGGAAAGCTCCCGTCCAGCCGGGAGCTGGTCCGGGAGCTGAAGGTGAGCCCGGTGACGGTATCGCGGGCCATCGCCGCGCTGGCCGCCGAAGGACTGGTGATCACCCGCCCCGGCGCCGGCGTCTTCCGGGCCCCGCCGCCCCGCGAACGGGCGGTGACCGGTGACGTGTCCTGGCAGGAGGTGGCGCTGAGTTCCCAGTCCGGCACCCGCGCGATCGACGCGACCGGCGTGCTCACCGCGCTGAGCGACCCGCCGTCGGGCGTCATCGACCTCAACGGCGGCTACACGCATCCCAGCCTCCAGCCGGAACGCGAACTCGCGGCGGCGTCGGCCCGCGCCGGACGCCGCCCCGGCGCGTGGACACGGCCGCCGATCTGCGGCCTGCCCGAACTGCGGGCCTGGTTCGCCCGCGACATCGGCAGCCCGGTGAACGTCGAGAACGTGCTGATCACCTCGGGCGGGCAGAGCGCGCTGACCACGGCGTTGCGCGCGCTCGGTGCCCCCGGCGCGCCGGTACTGGTGGAATCCCCGACGTACCCGGGGATGCTCGCCATCGCGCGGGCGTCGGGGCTGCGGCCGGTCCCGGTGCCGATCGACCGCGACGGCGTCCGGCCCGAACTGCTCGCGGACGCCTTCCGCGACACGGGCGCCCGGTTGTTCGTCTGCCAGCCCGCGTTCCAGAACCCGACCGGCGCGGTGCTGTGCGCCGAACGCCGGGCCGAGGTCCTGCGGATCGCCCGTGACGCGGGCGCTTTCGTCATCGAGGACGATTTCGCCCGCCTGATGGCACATCCCGGCAGCCCGGCTCCCCCGCCGCCGCTCGTGGCCGACGACCCCGACGGCGTCGTGGTGCACATCCGCTCGCTCACGAAACCGGCGTCACCGAGCCTGCGGATCAGCGCGCTGGCCGCGCGCGGCCCGGCGCTGGAACGCCTGCGCGGACTTCACGCCGTCGAAAGCTTCTTCGTGCCGCGTCCGCTGCAGGAGACCGCGCTCGAACTGGTGAGTTCTCCCGCCTGGGGCCGCCACCTGCGGAGCCTCGCGGCCTCGTTGCGGGAACGCCGCGACGTCGCCGTCTCGGCACTGCGGGTGTTCCTGCCCACCTGGGCCGCCGTCCCGGTCCCGACCGGGGGTTATCACCTGTGGCAGCCGCTGCCCGGCTTCGTCGACGAAGTAGCGCTGACCAGCGCCGCATTCCGCGCCGGAGTAGCGGTCACCCCCGGCAGGATGTACTTCGCGGCCGAGGCACCGGGGCCTTATCTGCGCCTGAGCTACGTCAGCGCCGCGACCGGCGCGCAGCTGCGGGACGGCGTCCAGCGCCTTTCCCAGGCGTACCAGGAGATCCCCGGCTGACGTCTCGTACGATCGCGCACGGAGGCGACGAAAAGGCATGACACAGCCGGCAGCGGCGCACGATCCACCTGGCAGGCTCTGGGAGCTGCTCGACGACGGCCGGCGCAAGGCGCTGCGTGCCGAGGCCGAACTGCGCCGGTACCCGGCGGGCACGGTGATCATCCGCGAGGGCGACCGGTCGGACTGGGTGCTGATCCTGATGACCGGGCGGGTCAAGATCACCTCGGTGTCCACCGGCGGTTACGACGCCGTGCTGGCCGTCCGCGATCCGGGCGACATCATCGGCGAGATGGCGTCGATGGACGGCAGCCTGCGCTCGGCCACGGCGATCGCCGTCGAGCCGGTGACCGGCCTGTGGCTGTCCTCGCGCGCGTTCAACGCCGTGCTCCGCGAGCATCCCGGCATCTCGGTGGTCCTGCTCCGGATCATCACCTCCCGCCTGCGCTACGCCAATTCGCGCCGCACCGAATTCGGGGACAGCACCGTCGCCGAACGGATCGCCCTGCGGATCAGCCAGCGCGACCTGGCCGGGCTCGCGTCCGCTTCGCGGGAAGCCGTCGCGCGGACCCTGCGCGCCGACGGGTTGCTCAGCACCGGCCGCCAGCGGCTGGTCGTGCGGAGCGTGGACGATCTCAGGCAGCTGGCACCCGACGACCGCTGAGCCGCCACGGCAGGCCGAAGTGCCGTTCCACGCGCGCTCCGGTCGCCAGGAACAGTTTCCGCACGCGTGGCTCGTCCTCCGGATCGAAGTCCGGCGTGGTCTCGATCAGTGTCGCGAGTTCGCGGACGAGCCCGGCCGCGGACTTCCCCGGCACGAGCAGCACCCGCACCGGCGCGAGGCTCCGCACGGCCGGGGGCGGCGCGACGAGGTCGATCCGCGCACGGACCAGGCCGGTCAGCCTCAGCAGCCGGAGAACGGCGCCCGCCACCGCCCAGGCCACCAATTCCGCCGCGAGGACCGGCGACAGGATCAGCGCCAGCCCGGCAGCCTGCCCGACGGCGATCCCCAGCATCAACCAGTCCTCGAAGCCCAGGCGTTCTTCCTCCGCGGACCTGCCGCGGTGCCGGGTGAACGACACTTCCCGGTAGCGCTCGCTTTCGGTGACGATCGCGAGCGGGCGGATCCGGCGCAGCCAGGGCGCGAACCGGCGCACGATCAGCCATTCCCCGCCTTCGGCATCGGTCACTCGCATCGCGTTCCCCTCATCGGTGTGCAGTTCTCCGACGAAGCAGCGGCCGATGCCGTTCCCCCGGGCCGGCAACCGCCGGTGGGTCCCGCCAACGGCCGGACCCACCGGCGCCACGACGCGAACCGGTGATCGACCGCCCCTCACCCTCTCCGGATCGATCACCGTCATCGGCCCTCCCTTCCGATCTCACGCCGTGTCCGACGGGAACGAGCTTGGCAGTCATCGTCCCGTCGTTCTGCGTCACCTGACACAAAGCGCGAAACCGGGTTGTACGCGTCTTGTACGAGCCGGAAGGACTCTGATGCCCCGTCACCTGAACCGCATCCAGGACGGAGTCACTCCCGTGAAGATCTCCCGCGTCGCACAGGGCCTGTTCGCGGCCCTCGTCGCCACCGCGGCGGTCGGCGCAGCCCCGGCCACCTCTCTCGCCGCGCCGGCCACCGGCGACCAGTTCTCGACCGCCGCGGTCGGGAACACGTTGGTGTACAAACAGAAAACAGAAGGTTACGACTGCTTCAGAATCCCCGCCATCGTCAAGGCGAACAACGGCGAACTGCTCGCGTTCGCCGAAGGCCGCAACGGCGGAGCCAGCTTCTGCAACGACAGCGGCGACATCGATCTCGTCGTGAAACGCTCCGCCGACAACGGCAGGACCTGGAGCGCCCCGAAAATCGTCATCGAAGGTTTCGGTGACACCAAAGGAAACCCGACACCGATCGTGATCCCGTCCACCGGGCGGATCGTGCTGCTCTCGGTGATGGAATGCGTCAAGAACCCCGACTGCAACCGGATTCCGCGCGTCTCGATCAGCGACGACCACGGCAAGACGTGGGCCGCGCCCAAGGTGCTCACCACGCAGCTCGGGTTCAGCACCGCGCCCGGCTGGCTCGCGACCGGGCCGTCGCACGGCATCGTGCTGACCCGCGGCGCGCACGCCGGCCGGATCGTCGCCGGAATGAGTTACACCGTCGACGGCAAGAACAGCGGCGCGCTCATCTACAGCGACGACCAGGGCGTCACCTGGAAGCGCGGCGCCACCGACACCCCGGCGTCGACGGCCGGGCTGAACCCGCAGGAGATCAGCGTCACCGAGCTGCTCGACGGCCGGGTCTACGCCGCGGCGCGCAACCAGGCCAACAACGACAACAAGTGCCTCAGCGGTGGCGCCAAGAACCGCGCCTACGCCATCAGCTCCGACGGCGGAGCGAGCTTCTCGACCAAGTTCACCTTCGAAGAGGACCTGATCACCCCGGTGGTGCAGGCCTCGACCACGCGGATGACCGCCACCGACAAGGCGGGCAAGTACAACCGGATCCTGTTCGCCGCGCCGTCGGTCTGCGACCGCCGCAAGGAACTCGTCGTGCGGTCGTCGTTCGACGAGGGCGCGAACTGGCAGGGAAACTCCGCCGGAACGCTGGTGTGGAGCGGTGACGCCGCGTATTCCGACATGGTGCAGCTGTCCTCGGGTTCGGTCGGCGTGCTGTACGAGGCGGGCCCGGCGGGGAACGCCAACGAGACCATCCGCTTCTCGACCGTCACCGAGACGACCCTCGGTGCCCCGGTGTGCGGCGGCGGATACGGCGTGATCGACTCGGCGCCGCTGGGGACGGCGGGAACGGTTTACCTGTCCTACAACGCTTCCAACGGGCAGAACTGTGTCAGCACGATGAAGAGCGAGTCCGCGGGCACCGCGACCGCGACGTCGGCCTACCTCGAGGTGGCGGGGGCGTCCCGGATCACCGACTCCGGGTCGTTCTCGTGGTTCGCCGGTCCGGTGCGGGCGGCCGCGGCGGGTAAATGCGTGAAGTGGGGCGGTTCCGCGGGCGGGACGTCGTACAACAGCCCGTCGGAACACTGCGGCTGACCCCTGGGTCTCGTGAGTGGTAAGGACGGTTCTAACCGTCCTTACCACTCACGAGGTCACCTGCGGCGTGTCACCCACCAGAGCCGCGCTCCCAGCACCGCCGCGCCCGCGGGCAGCAGGTTGGCCAGGACGACGGCGAACAGGGCCGTCCCGGCGGCTCCCCCGACCCGGCTCAGGAACGCGACGGCGATTCCCCTGGCCAGCAACAGGATCTGCACGACAAGGCCGTCCGGCGGGAAACCGCCGATCGCGAAGGGGACGGTGGTGGCGAGCGTCGCGACACTTCCCCAGGCGGCGACCAGGCCCGCGCCGTAGCGGTCGGTGAGCGCACCGGAGATCGGCAGCGCGATCGCCGAGCCGACCCCGAGCCCCATCAGCAGCAGCCCCGTCTCGACGACCCCGCTCCCGCCCAGCACCTGGAAGTACAGTGGCAGCAGGAAAAGCGCGCCGAACAACGCCGGTGCGGCGAAGAAGGACAGAGCGACCGCCGCGGTGTAGACGCGGCTCCGGAACAAGGTCAGGTCCAGTACCGGGTTCGCCCGGCCCCACGAACGCCGGACGAACAGCGCCAGCAGCACGAACCCCGCCACGAGCGGCAGCAGCACTCCGGCGCCGAATTCTTCGCCGCCTTCGCCCCAGGTGGTGAGGCCGTACAGCAGCGCCGGGATTCCCGCGCTCACCAGGACGAAGCCGAGCCAGTCGGGCCGGGTCGCCGCGCCCTTCTCGCCGCGAGGCACCAGCTTCAGCCCGAGCGTCAACGCGATCACACCGACCGGGATGTTGATCAGAAACAGCCACTCCCACGAGAGACCGCGCAACAGGACACCGCCGAGGACCGGGCCGAACGTCGGGCCGACGCTCATCACGATGCCCAGCGTCCCCATGACACGGCCGAGCCGGGCGGGCCCGACCGCTTGGCCGAGCACCGTTTGCCCGGCGGGCAGGAGCAGTCCGGCGGCGAGGCCCTGCAGCACCCGCAGCCCGATCAACCAGCCGATGTTCCCGGCAAGCGCGCACAGCACCGAAGCGACGGTGAACGCCGCCAGCGAAGCCAGCCAGACCCGGCCCGCGCCGAAGCGGCGGCTGAGCCAGCCGCACAACGGCAGCGCGACCGCCAGCGCGACCAGGTACGCGGTGAAAACCCATTGCACGGAGGCGATTCCGGCGCCGAGTTCACGGGTGAGTGTCTCCGCCCCACCGCGAGGACCGTGGTGTCCAGCATGGTCATGAACGCGCCGAGCACGATCACCCAGGCCATCCGCCAGGCCTCGGCCGGAACCTTGTCCGGCGGCGGAACCGCTTTCGCCCGCCGTTCCAGCGAAACAGCCATCGGAGTGTTCTCCTCACGTGCCCCAGGGATCTTGACCTGGCCCACGCTAAGACCTCGACTTAGCTCAAGGTCAAACGAAGAACGCTTCGATCACTTCGGCGGACGCTGCCGAGGGGAGAGCTTGGTGAGCGCCAACTTCTCCAGCCGGCTCGAGATCTCCGCGATGCCGGCGTCGAACCGGTCCAGGTCCACGCCCTTGGCGGCCAGCTCTTCGCGAACGTGCTTCTCGACCTTCGCCCAGTCGTTGCGGTATTCGGTGGCGAGTTCCTTCCACGGCACACCGGCCAGCCCGGCGGTGAGGCCGCTGTCGTAGGCGAGCACGCCGCGCTCCATCAGGTACGCGATGCCCGGGTACCCGAGATAGCCCTGCCAGTAGGACCCGTTGTCGTTGGCCGTGATCGACCCCGCCGCCGGATCATGGCGGACGTCGTACGTCTTCGCCTTGTCCGACGACGCGACCCGCGCGGTGTCGCCGTCGATCTCGACCCGCCC
This sequence comes from Amycolatopsis sp. NPDC043887, assembly GCF_056435665.1. NCBI lineage: Bacteria > Bacillati > Actinomycetota > Actinomycetes > Pseudonocardiales > Pseudonocardiaceae > Amycolatopsis > Amycolatopsis sp. NPDC043887. The sequence continues at coordinate 262,892 of NZ_JBWKEB010000004.1, read as the reverse complement.
GTCGGCGACCGCGCCGAGTGCCTCGTAGATCTTGATGACCGGGGACGGCTTCCAGTCCGCGGCCACTCAGCCCTCCAGCCGTTCGAGCAGGACGACCTCCACCGTGTCACCCTCCTCCTTGCCGATCGCCTTGCGCACATCGGCCTTCACCGGGAGCTTGTGGGTGCCGTCGCCCAGCGCCATGAACGAGCTCCGGAACGGATGCCCGTCGATGGTGCCGCGGACCTTCACCAGCCCCTTGGTGCCGAAGAACTCGGCGGAGCCGGGCATGACCACGTACGTCCAGCCGCCCTTCTCCGGGCTCTTGACCAGCGTCGCAGTGAACCGTTTGTCCATGGGGGCACCATACGGCAGGGCACCGACGAAACGGTCTTTCACAGTGCGACACGGATGCGCACCCGGCGGCCGACGTCACGGGCCCAGGCCCGGATCGACGGCCAGTCACGGAAGTCGCCCGCCCACGGGCCCGCGGCCATGATCTTCCAGAACAGGCCGCTCGCGGTGGCCGGGGTGAGCCTGCCGCCGAAGGTGGCCGTCCGCTCGGCGTCGATCCTCGCGGCCAGCACGGCGACCCCCGCCGGCAGGCTCACCCGTTTGCCCGCGGCGCGCGGCCCGCACGGCCCGCTGTGGAACAGCCAGACCGGCCGGTTCCGGAGCGCCTCTTCGTGCTCGGTGAGCAGGCGCACCGCCTCCGGGCGCCAGCGCCGGTGGTACAGGGCGCTCCCGACGATCACCGCGCCGTACGGCTCGACGTCCTCGACTTCGGCCGCGTCCAGCAGCTCGGCCGTCAGACCGCTTTCGCGCAGTTCGGCGGCGATCACCTCGGCGATCTCCCTTGTCCCGCCGGACTTGCCGGCGTGGGCGACGAGCACTGCGGTCATGCCGCCATTGTCCGCGCGGCCGCCTGCCGTGCCACCGTCCAGCCCATCGACACGCCGCATTCGGCTCACCTCTTCACCCGTCGGAGCGCTACCCGGGAGGCAGGAACGCCGGTCTCGCCGCCGGATCGGGTTCGTCGTAGTAGCGATGGAACACGGCGGTCTGCCCGCCGGACAGCGGCGGGACTATCCAGCTCCACTCGGCCTGGCAACGGCGTCCCGCGCGCTCCTCCCTGGCGATATGCGTGAGGAACCGCCGCGATTCGGTGTGATGGTCGGCGACGGTCACGCCCGCCGCGTCGAAGGAGTGCTGGACGGCCAGCGTCAGCTCGACGAGCGCGCGGTCGCGCCACAGGGTGCGTTCCGACTTCGTCGACAGGCCCATCAGGTCCGCGATCACCGGCAGCAGGTCGTAGCGGTCGGTGTCGGCCAGGTTGCGCGCGCCGATCTCGGTGGCGAGATACCAGCCGTTGAAGGGTGCCGCCGGGTAGGTGATCCCGCCGATGACCAGCCGCATGTCGCTGATCGCCGGTACCGCGTGCCAGCGCAGCCCGAGCCCGGCGAACCAGCGGTGGTCGGGATGCGACAGCGGGACCTCCAGCACGGCGTCCTGCGGCAGCCGGAACAGCCGCCGCTCCCCCGGCCCGGACTCGATGAGCAGCGGAAGGACGTCGAACGACCCCTTGCGCTCGGGCGGGCACCAGCCGTGCTCCTGGACGGTCTCGGTGAAGCCGGCGTAGCGCGGATCGCCCAGCACCGAGCCGTCGCTCAGCCGGTAGCCGGCGTACCGGACGAGCTGGTCGTTGTGGATCTTCGGACCGGGCTCCTCGGGACCGTCCGGCGCGAACACGGTGATGGTCGGGCGGATCCGGCCGCCCCGGGTCGCCTCCCGCAAGTGGGTGACGCATTCCTCGGCGACTGCGGCGGCTCCGACGACGTCGCGCCGATCCCGCACCCTCAGCCCCTGCCAGTACAGCCTGCCGATGCACCGGGCGGAATTCCGCCAGGCCACCCGCGCGCCGAACTCGACCTCGGCCGTCGTGTGGCGGTACGTGCCGGTCGCGGCGATCTCGGCGCGGACCACGTCGAGCCGCTCGCGGAGCCGCGTGGGCCCACCGTCCGTTTCGGCGTGGAAGAGCTGGAGGAAGTCCTCCGCCTCGGCCACGTCCACGCTCCGTTCCCGCGGCGCCATCTCCGGAGGCAAGCGAGGGATATCCGTCGACCGCATGGAGGCCGTCGCCACCTCGGCTTCCCGCTCTCCGAATTCGACGCCGGCACCTGCGGCGGGAACGATCACCATTCCTCCTGCACTCGGAAATGCCCGGAGGGATCATGCCTGATCGGCAAGATGGCCAGGTCCGGACCAGACGAAAGACGATACCCCACGGAAAGACGACCACGATCCTCCAAATGGCAGAAGCTTCGCCCGCCATGACATTTCAGCAGGTGGAAAGCTTGCGGACGACAATATTTGGAATTGCGTACGACTTCGCTGGATATTCACCGAATTGCACCGCGTGAAACGATCACCTCCAACCAAGATCACTTTACGATCATCGTAATCACTCTTTCGAGCGTATTCGACAGCGGACTCTTCTGCACTTTCCCCGTGCCGGTGTATTGGCCCGCGCCCACCGTCGCTAGAGTGCGGGGAGCTCAGACGGAAGGAAAATCGTGGTCGACAGGCGGATTCCGGTCATCCTGGTCGCGGGCTTCCTCGGCTCCGGCAAGACCACCCTGCTCAACCACCTGCTGGCCAACCGGCAGGGCGCGCGGATCGGGGTCGTGGTCAACGACTTCGGCAGTATCGCGGTCGACGCGATGGCCGTCTCCGGCCAGGTCGACACCATGATGTCTTTCGGCAACGGCTGCCTGTGCTGCGCCGTCGACGCCAGCGGGCTCGACGCCATGCTCGCGAAGCTCTCCGAGGCCGAGGCCGGGATCGACGTCATCGTGATCGAAGCCAGCGGACTCGCCGAACCGCGTGACCTCATCCGCCTGATGATCGCCAGCGAGAACCCCGTCATCGCCTACGGTGGCCTGGTCGAGCTCGTCGACGCCGCCGAGTTCGAGTCGACCAGGAAGCGGCACCCGGAGCTGGACGAGCACCTCGGGTTCGCCGACCTGGTCGTGCTCAACAAGACCGACCGGGCCGACGAGGACACCTTGGCCAAACTGCGCGGCACGATCGACGAGATCGCGCCCGGCACGCCGGTGATCGCGACCTCCCACGGCCGGATCGACCCCACCCTGTTCTTCGACGCCCGGCCGCGCGAACGGGCGGGCCAGCTGTCGTTCGACGACCTCCGCGAGGAGGAGCACGACCACGAGCACCACTTCCACACCGCGTACGACAGCGTCGCCTTCACCACCGAACGGCCGCTGGACCCGCGACGGCTGATGGATTTCCTCGAACAGCGCCCCGGCGGGCTCTACCGGATCAAGGGTTTCCTCGACTTCGGCCCGAACGGCCCGCGGTCCCGGTTCGGCCTGCACACCGTCGGCTCCTTCATCCAGCTGGACCGGTCGGCTTGGCCCGCCGGCCGGCCGCGCCGGAGCGAACTGGTGCTGATCGGCTCGGGGATCGACACCGAAGCCGTCACCGCGCGCCTCGATGCCTGCGTCGCGGACGATCCCGAGGCCGTCGACGATCGGGGCATGCTGCGCGTGCTGCGGTTCATTCAGGACTGACACGCCGGGCCGATCTCGTCCCGGTGCTGAATCCCGCCTCCAAGCACGCGAGTTCCGCTTCCAGGCACGCGTGTCCTTTACCTGGACACAGGGATCGCGATTCCCCGGCCGGCCGAGTGAGTCCGGACCGACGTACTTTGACACGCCGGAAGGCCGAAATACCGGGAATCGCGGCGCGTCTCGTCGACACTGACCTGCGGAAGGAATCTCGAGCTGGACCACCTGTATCGGGAGGACAGTTCCATGACGAACACCGCCGGACGCTGGTACCTGGTCGGCGCGCTGCCGGAGGACTCCCCCGCCGCGCATCTGATGACCCGCTCCGAAGACCTCCGCTATCGGCGTTCCGCCTGCGGGGACAAGGAATCCCGGCTGTGGACACCGGTGGATCTCACCACCACCGACGTCGCCCCGTGCCCCCGCTGCGCCGCGACCCTCCCCGGCCACCGTTCCACCCGCAAGGCCGAGCCCGCCGCGAACACGCAACTCGCTTTCGACCTGCCGCTCTGACTCCCCCGCGTTTAGTCCTCTGAATGCGGTTATTGCGCGTGCAACTACCGCATTCAGAGGACTAAACGCTGTCTTTCTTGGCCCTGCTCGGCGCGACCCGGGGCGGCTCGTTCGGCATCTTCGGGTAGACGGGCGGCCAGGGCGCGTCCATCAGCCCGTTCGCCATGTCCTTCCTCGACATTGCGAGCAGCGGCTCGATCGACTGTGGTTTCGTTCCCTCCCAAGGGTCTCCGCGTTCGGCGAGCCGAGCGGGCACAGTGGACAGGGTGAGCTTGTCCGGCTCGATGGTCTCCAGTTCGTCCCAGCCGATCGGTGTCGACACCTGCCCGCCGACCCTCGGCCGCACACACCACGCGCCGAACACCGTCTTGTGCGGCGCGTTCTGGTTGAAGTCGACGAACACCCGGGAGCCGCGTTCTTCCTTCCACCACTGCGCCGTCATCTCGTCCGGGTGGCGGCGTTCGAGTTCGCGGGCGAGCGCGACGGCGGCCGCCCGGACCTCGTAGCCGTCCCACTTCGGTTCCAGCGGCACATAGAGATGCAGGCCGCGCGAGCCCGAGGTCTTCAGCTGCGCGGTGATGCCCAGCTCCTCGAGCAGCGCCTTCGCCAGGACGGCGCCATGCCGCAATTCGGGGAACCCGATCCCCGGCGACGGGTCGAGATCGACGCGGAGCTGGTCGCTGATGTCCAGCGCGTCGGCCCGGTTCGGCCAGACATGGAAACCGAGGCAGCCCTGGTTCACCGCCCAGATGATATGCGCGAGGTCCTTCGCCACGAGCGCGTCCGACGTGGTCCCGTTCGGGGTGGACACCACCGTCGTGGTCAGCCAGCCGGGCGCGTTCTTCGGGACCCGCTTCTGGAACCACGACTTCCCGCCCGCGCCGTCGGGATAGCGTTCCAGCAGCAGAGGCCTGCCGCCGAGTTGCGCCAGAAGCGGGACCGAGACCGCGCGGTAGTACTCGACGAGGTCCAGTTTGGTCTCGCCGTGCTCCGGGAAGTAGACCTTGCCCGGATTGGACACCGTGACCTCGACGCCGTCGAGGTCCAGCGTGACCGGCTCTGCCTTCATCTTTCCCCCAGTTCGGTGAACAAAGTGGCCAGCTCGGCGGGCGGGACCTCTTCGAGCTGCGCGTACGTGCACGAGGCAGGTTCGCGGTCGGGGCGGAAGCGCACGAGCCTCCCGCCGTGGCGGAACCTGGTGCCCTCGACGTGTTCGTAGCGGACCTCGGCGACCCATTCGATGCGGAGCGGCTCCCAGCTCAGATCCTTCTGCGGCGCCCACCGGCTGCCCGCGCCCGGCATGCGGCCGCCCGCCTCCTCGTGGGTCTCGGCCCACTCGCGCCACGGATGGTTCTCCAGCGCGTTCTCCCGCAGCGGCGCGAGCTCGTCCACCAGCTCACGACGCCTCGCGGCGGTGAAACTGCTGGCCACGCCCACACTGTGCAAGACGCCTTCGTCGTTGTAGAGCCCGAGCAGCAGCGACCCGACGCCGACGCCGTCCTTGTGCCACCGGAACCCGGCGACGACGCAGTCCGCCGTCCGCTGGTGCTTGACCTTCCACATCACCCGCTTGTCCTGTTCGTACGGCGCGTCGGCGGGTTTGGCCATCACGCCGTCGAAACCCGCGCCCTCGAACCGGGTGAACCAGTCCTGGGCGACGTCGGGATCGTCGGACAGCGGGGTGAGGTGGACCCGGGCGAACTTCGTGTCGACGACGCCCTCGAGCAGCTTCCGCCGTTCCCCGAACGGTTCGGGCGTCAGATCCCGGTCGTCCAGCGCGAGCAGGTCGAACACCACGAAACTGGCGGGCGTCTCCTCGGCCAGTTTGTTCACCCGGGACGCCGCCGGGTGCAGGCGCAGCTGGAGCGTCTCGAAGTCGAGCCCGCCCTCGGTGACCAGCACGATCTCGCCGTCGACGACACAACGCTCGGGCAGCGCGTCCTTGAGCAGCTCGACCAGCTCGGGGAAGTACCGCGTCAGCGGCCTGTCGTTGCGCGAGCCCAGCACGACCTCGTCGCCGTCGCGGAAGACCACGCACCGGAAGCCGTCCCACTTCGGCTCGTACAGCAGCCCCGGCGTACGAGGCAGTTCGTGCACGGCCTTGGCCAGCATCGGCTTGACGGGTGGCATCACGGGCAGTTCCACGAGGCCGATCCTAGGCCGCGTCACCGACAAAAGCGCGGCATCTCCAGTTCGGCCAGGAGGAGCCCGCTCCGCGGTTTCGGCGTGAAGTAGGTGGCCTTCCTCGGCATCCGAGATCCGGCCGCGTGCACGGCGAGCACCTCCGCGTACGGGACCGGGGCCAGCAGGAATACCGCGTCCGCGTCTTCGGGCACCGGCGCGCCCGGCAGCAGAGGACGCACGTTCGGCCCTTCCGGATCGACGCCGAGCGCCCCGCGAAGCAGCTCCTGCTCCACCACCGCGTGGTCGCCGCCCGCCTTGCCGAGCGACACCCGGAACGCCGACTCGCCCGCCAGCACGGTCACCTCGCCCGGCTCGGCGGGCGGCCCCGACGGGCCGGGATGGACGTCGAACCCCGCCTCCGTCCATCGCCGGAGAAGGGTGTCCGGGTCGAGGCCGGTGCCGGCGAGCACCCGGTGGATGGGCCCGATCCGCAGCCCCGGCCCGCCGGTGACCAGCGCGAGCAACGCGCCGCGTCCCGAAGCCGCGGCGGCCGCGACCCGGTGGTTGCCGTCCGCGACCAGGAGATCCAGCTCGTCCAGCGCCGCCAGCAGCTCGTCCTGGGCCGGGCCCGGACCGGCGAGCCACAGTTCGTGCTTGCGACCCGGGCCGTCCACTGTGGACAGGCTCGGCACCTGTCCCCGGCAGAACCGCTCGATCAGCGCGGTCAGCTCCCGGCCACCGGTCGCGGGGACCAGCATCGCGGCACTCGTCGCGACACCGAGCCCGGCCAGCATCGCGGCCCGCTCCGCGACGACGTCCGGATAGACGTCCTCGGTATGCCGCACCCGGGTGACCCCGTCGTCCCGGACCGCGGCCGGATCGACCAGGCACAGCACGCCCAGCGCGACCCCGTCCGGCCCGTCGATGCGATACGGCGCGACGACGTCGGCGACCGGGCGATAGTGCCGCTCCCGGATCCGCTCGAACGTCGCTCTGGCCTGCGGCAAGGCCGCCTCGATCGAGAGGCCGCCCGCCAGCGCGGCCGGGGTCCTCGCCGGATGCTGGACCGCCAGCAGGCTGTCGCCGTGCGCCCCGGCGAGCGCGGCCTCCACCCGGTCCGGGTCGGCGAACTCGTCGACGTCGGGGCCAGGGACGCTGTCGCGGACGGCCCAGCCGCGGCCAATCGGGCGGATCCAGGTGCTCATCCGATCCATTTTGCGGGATGGCTCACGGAAAAAATCGGTCCCACCACCGGGTGTCTCCGTGGAATGCTTACCCATGCGAAGTAGTTGACGCCGTTCATGAGCCTGAGGAGACCGCCACAGATGACGACCCCGGCCCCGGTCACCGCGAAGGAAGGGGTCGGTTTCCGGTCCGAACGCGGCCCCGTCCTGATCGCCGTGATGCTGTGTTCCGGCCTGATCGCGCTGGACTCGACCATCATCGCCACGGCGGTGCCCTCGGTGGTCGCCGATCTGGGCGGGTTCTCGCAGTTCCCGTGGCTGTTCTCGATCTACCTGCTGACCCAGGCGGTCACCGTTCCGCTGTACGGCAAGTTCGCCGACGTCCTCGGCAGGCGGCCGGTGATGTTCTTCGGGATCGCGGCGTTCCTGGTGGGCTCGGTGCTGTGCGGCGCGGCCTGGAGCATGCCGGTGCTGATCGCGGCCCGCGCGGTGCAGGGCATCGGCGCGGGCGCCATCCAGCCGATCGCGCTGACCATGGTCGGCGACATGTACACGGTCGAGGAACGCGCCAGGGTGCAGGGCTATCTCGCCAGCGTGTGGGCCATCTCGTCGGTGGTCGGGCCGACGCTGGGCGGCGTGTTCGCCGAGTACCTCGACTGGCGCTGGATCTTCTTCATCAACCTGCCGCTCGGCGCGCTGGCGGCGTGGATGCTGTTCCGGAACTTCCGCGAACGCGTCGAACGCCGCTCGCACCGCATCGACTACCTCGGCGCCACGCTGCTCACCCTCGGCTGCTCGCTGCTGATCCTCGGCCTGCTGGAGGGCGGGGTCGCCTGGGGCTGGGCGTCCGCGCCGAGCCTGGCGATCTTCGGCGGCGCGGTGGTGCTGCTGGCGGCGTTCGTGTTCGTGGAACGCAAGGCCGACGAGCCGGTGCTACCGCTGTGGATCTTCACCAAACGGACCCTGATCGGCGGGAACCTGGTCGCCGTCGTCGTCGGCATGCTGCTGATGGGCCTCACCTCGTATTTGCCGACCTTCTCCCAAGGCGTGCTCGGCACCGGCGCGCTCGTCGCCGGATTCGCGCTGGCGGCGCTGACCGTCGGCTGGCCGATCTCGGCGTCGCTGGCGGGCCGGGTCTACATGCGGATCGGGTTCCGGGACACCGCGCTGATCGGCAGCGGGATCGTCATCGCGGGCGCGGCGCTCACGGTGTTCCTGACGGCGGGGTCGTCGATCTGGCTGGCGGCCGCGGCCGCGTTCGTCCTCGGGCTGGGGCTGGGCCTGGCGTCGAGCCCGACGCTGATCGCCGTGCAGTCCACGATCGGGTGGGAACGCCGCGGCGTCGTCACCGCGACCAACATGTTCAGCCGCTCGCTGGGCAGCGCCGTGGGCGTGGCGATCTTCGGCGCGATCGCGAACGCCACGCTGGCGAGCCGCTTCGCCAGCCCGCCCGCGGGGGTCACCGGCCTGCCATCCGGGGTCGACGCGACCAGTGTCGTCCTGGAGGGCCACGGCCCGGACACCCCGACGACGACGTTCGTGCGCGGCGCACTGGCGGACGCCACGCACCACGTCTTCCTGGCGATGCTGGTGGTCGCCGTGCTCAGCGTCGGCGCGCTGCTGCTGATGCCGCGGCGGACCGAAGAGCTGAAGTTCGACTAGCAGGCCGGTCCAGTGTCGTGAGTGGCGATTCGGGTTCTAACCCGAATCGCCACTCACGACCACGGTGACCCACTCAGCCCGGCACCGATCCTGATCTTCAGGTCCTCCGCCACACCCGCTCCTTCCGCCGGGCCCGGCCGCGGCCCGGTGTCCAGTGTTCCCAGCGTGAACAACCCCGCACAAGCATGGACTCATTCCGCGAATCCCCCGTACATTCCAGTGTCGTGCGGGCCGCTCCCGCACGGATTGGGGGATTTCGATGGCAGGACAGGCTCCGAGCAGCTGGACGCGATGCTTCCATCGGGCGCCGTCGGCCGGGATGCGGCTCCTCGTCTTCCCGCACGCGGGCGGATCGGCGAGCGCGTACCGCGCGTTTTCGGCGGCCCTCTCGCCCACGATCGAGGTGCACACCGCCCAATACCCGGGGCGGCAGGACCGGATGGGCGAGCCGGTCATCGACGATGTCCACGTCCTGGCCGAGCACCTGGTGGACGTCGCCGCCGCGCTCCCGAAACCCTTCGCCCTCTTCGGCCACAGCATGGGCGCGATCGTCGGCTTCGAGGTCGCCCGGCGGCTCGAAGCGCGAGGCATCGTCCCGGCCGCGCTGTTCGTCTCGGCCCGCCGTGGTCCGGACGTGCAGAAGGAGAAGTCGCATCACCTCGCCGACGACGACACCTTCCTCGACGAGGTCAGCCGTCTCGGCGGCACGGACCCCACGATCTTCGCCGACCCGGACATCCGCGCGCTCGCGTTGCCCGCGCTGCGCGGTGACTACAAGGCCGTCGAGACCTATCGCTACCGGCCCGGCCCCGACGTGAGCTGCCCGGTCGTGGCGCTCGCCGGGAACGCGGACCCGGTCCTGCATCTGCCGGACGTCGAAAACTGGCGCGAGCACACCACCGGCTCGTTCGAGATGGAGGTGTTCGAGGGCGGTCACTTCTTCCTCGAAGACAACCTCGACGCCGTCGTCGCGCGCATCCTCGGCAAGCTGACCGTCAGTCCCTGAGGCCTTCCCTGCTCGCCCACGCGACGACCTCGGTCCGGTTCGCCAGGCCCAGTTTCGCCAGGACGCTCCGGACGTGGCTTTCACCGTCCGGCGATTGCTCAGCGCGTCGGCGAGCAGGGCGACGCTCTCGCGTCCCCGCCCGGTCAGCGGGTCGGCGGCGCGGCGCCCGGCACGGATCCGGTCGAGCAGCGCCGCGGCCCGCGCGAGTGGTCCCGGTATGGCCAGTCGCCGGAACTCGTCGAGCGCGTCGCGTGCGATCCCTTGCGCGCGAACGAGATCGCTCCGGGCGACCAGTGTTTCGGCGAGCAGCAACCTCGCCTGGGCGACACCGGGCCGGGCGCCGATGCCTTCGTTGACGGCGATCGTCGCCCAGGTCGGCGGCCTGACCGGGCTCGTCGTCGCGTTCTGGCGATCGACGCGCATCCCGTGCTGACCTTCGCGGCCGACCAGGTCGACGGTGACCCGGACGAGTGGTCGGTCCACGGCTCCCTCGGAGCGCGAGGTGCGACTTGCCCCCTGACGGTGACCGCGACCGGACCGGCGGACAACGGCGACGGCACCTGGCGAGTGGTCGCCGTCGCCGTCTTCGACCGGCGGGCGATCGGTCTCCGCGCGCCGAGGTTCCTGATCGGCAGGGAGATCACGATCGCGCTCGACGTCGTGCTCACCCCGCCGGGATGATCAGGCCCAGGCGGAAAGTTCCTTGGCGAGCGCGGACGGCCCGCCGGCGGTGCGCAACGTCGGCGCGCCGGGCCAGCAATCCTGGTGGTCGCCGGTGCGGAGGGTTTCGGCGAACCTGGCGACCAGCCGCGGCTGCGACGCCACCGTCCGGCCACCGAGGTAGGCGACGACGACGTGGTGATCGTCGTCCGAATGCGTCGCCACGGCGGCCGACCAGCCGTGTTCCTCGTGCCACATCAGGTCGACGTCGCGCTCGGGAAAGCCGGGAAGACGCCAATTCAGCCTCATCCTGGCGGTGACCGGACCGGCGAGGTCGACCGTGCACGCGTCCCTCCGTATCCCCAGTGCCGCGGCCACGTCCTCCAGGTAGGCGTTCAGCCTGGTCTTGAGCTCCAGACCTGCTTCCGTGGGCGCGGGGGTCGAGGTGGTCACGGTCCCTCATCTTCCTGTCACTTTGAGTTGGCGTGACGGGAATTACCCACCGCGGAGCGGCTTCACACCCTCATTTCGTCACACCACGGTTTCGGTTCGCTCAAGTCGTGGCTTCGATGACGCGGGTCAGTGCCTTGTGCAGCGCCTCCAGCTCGGAGACCTCCATACCGAGCTTCTCCACCACGCGATACGGGATCTTCTCCGCCTCCGCGCGCAACGCGCGACCGGATTCCGTCAGCTCGACCGTCAGCAGCCGCTCGTCCTCGGAGCTGCGCCTGCGCGTGACGTACCCGATCGTCTCCAGGCGCTTGAGCAGCGGTGACAGCGTCGCGGGCTCGGCACGCAGAGCGACACTCAGGTCCTTGACGGCCTGCGGGCCTCGCTCCCACAGCGCCAGCATGACCAGGTACTGCGGATGGGTGAGCCCATGGGGTTCCAGCAGCGGACGGTAGATGGCGATGACGCTGCGCGAAGCGACCGACAGCGCGAAACACACCTGACGCTCCAGCGCGAGCGGATCCTCGCCCAGATCGATCGACTTCATCTCCGGCCCCTCCGAGTTCATGCCGCCGATCCTAGCCGCGACGCTAACGTTTAGTGTGCTAATCATTAGTGTACTGTGGCAGCATCGACGGAAGGAGTCGCCCGATGCCCCGCAAGCGCCCGGACGTGTTCCGCTGGCTGTGGTACTCACTCGGCGGCAGGCTGCCCGAGCGCTACCAAGCCTGGATCCTCCACGACGCGACCACGGGAAGCTGGCGCTGGCGGCACGTCGCCCGCAGCACAGTGATGATCGCCCCGCTCTGCGCCGTATGGCTGCTCCTGCCCGGCCCGCTCACGCTGCGGCTGGCGATCGTGCTGATGGCCGCGCTCGTCGCGTACTTCTACTCGATGGCCTACATGGAGGAGAGCATCGAGCACCGGCTGGCCAAGAACGGCTTCCCGCCCGGTATCGGGCGCCGGACGCGCGCGGAGGCCGTCGCGGTCGCGGAAGCCGAGGTGACCGAGCGATACCTCGCGCGGTACCGGAACCAGACCTGATCTCCTGATACCTTCGGCGGGCGCCCGCCCCGGCACCGGCCCAGTGTTGCGACTGTGGCTTTCGCGACACACGCGCACAGCCGGCACCCCAGGAAGCCGCCCGCGACCAGGACGGACGAGCCGCCGCGGCTAGAGTGCGCGGTGATGAGACGCAAGCTCCGCCCGCCGCTCCCGCCCCGTCACGGGCTCGATCCCGCGAGGCTCAAGATGCCCGCCGAGGGCCCCTGGACGACGTTGCGGGAGCACCTCGTCGAGCGGCTCCCCCGGGTCGCGCCCGAGCGGATCGAGGAGATGCTCCGGGAGGAGCGCATCGTCGGGCTCGACGGGCCGCTGGGCGTCGATTCCCCGTTCGTGCCGGACTCGTTCATCTGGTTCCATCGCGACCTGCCCGACGAGGTCGAGGTGCCGTTCGAGGTCTCCGTCGTGCACCGCGACGAGCATTTCCTGATCGCCGACAAGCCGCATTTCCTCGCGACGATCCCGCGCGGGCGGCACATCCTGCAGACCGCGCTGGTCCGCCTGCGCCGTGAATTCGGCCTTCCCCAGCTCAGCCCCGCCCACCGGCTCGACCGGGTCACCGCGGGGCTCATCCTGTTCGTGATCACTCCCGAAGTCCGCGGCAAGTACCAGACGATGTTCCGGGATCGCCTGGTGCACAAGGAATACGAGGCGATCGCCCCCTACGACCCTGATGTCGTGCTGCCGCGCGAGATCAGCAGCCGCATCGTCAAGGAACGCGGAGTCATCGCCGCGCAGGAGGTCGACGGGCCGCCCAACGCGGAAACGCGCGTCGAGCTCATCGAGCACCGCGACGGCCTCGGCCGGTATCGCCTGATCCCCGCGACCGGCCGTACCCACCAGCTCAGGCTGCACATGAGCGGTCTCGGGTTGCCGATCCTCGGCGACGACTTCTACCCGGAGCTGACCGAAACCCCGCTCGACGACTTCACCGAACCCTTGCAACTGCTGGCAAAGGTCCTCGAGTTCACCGATCCGGTCTCCGGGGAACGCCGCCGGTTCGAGAGCAGGCAGACGCTCCAGGCGTGGACGGACCTCGACGCGTGGCGCCGCGGGCCCTTGCCGTGAAGGCCTCCTTACCTACCCTGAAGGTAGTGAAGGAGGCCTTCACGGACTTCGGCTCACGGAAGGCTTACTTCCGCCAGAACTTGATCCCGCTCCAGGTCACCTTGACCGGTCCGGCGCCACTCGCCGTCCGATAGGCGCCGAACTTGTCGTAGTAGCTCCCGCCGCTGCTGCTCACGGTCTGCTTCAGCGAACCGTTGATGTACACCTTGTGCGTGCTCCCGACCTGATGCACGGTGTTGACCCGCACGGACGTCCCGACGGTCGCCCCGCTCCCCAGCGTGTCCCCGCCGTGGACGGCGTAGAGCCGCCCGCCGCGTTCGACCGCGAGCATGAAGTACGGCCCGGCGGTCGGCGCGTCGCGGAAGGTCTGCTTCAGGCTGATCCGGGTGCCCGCCATGCTGGTGATCCGGAACGATCCCTCGAACTGCCGGGTCCCGCCGGTGTAGGTCGCGTAGCGCCGTTCCGCCCGCTGATCCCCGCTTCCGGTGGAGCAGGTCAGTTCGAAGTTCAGCCCGTCGACGGTGCCGCAGCCGCGTTCCTGGACGTTGAACGACGGGTTCTCCGCCGTCCACGGCCCGGTGCCGACCTGGGCGTTCGCCGGCATCGCCGACGCGATCAGGCCGAGCACGGCCGCCGCGGCCACCCCGGCGGTCCGAAGTCGTCTCCGCATCCTGCCTCCTGCACACTCAGGGCGGCGGTGATGGTCCAGACCAGGACCAGGCTGCGACTGTACGAGTGCGAGCCGTCATCGGACAAGACGTTGACGCCCCGGCGTCCCGCTGATTGGGTAACGACGGTGATCCTCTCCTTGACGGTCCTCGAAGGACTGGCGGCCGGGACGATCGACCTGGCCTTCCGGCGCTGGTCGAAACAGAACGTCCACCCTGGCGACGTGATGCGCCTGGAGGCCGGGGTGATCGAGGTCGTCTCGGTCGAGATCGCCGACCCCGCCGCCATCACCGACGCCGACGCCCGCCGGTCCGGCGCGGAGTCGGCGAACGCGGTGCGGGGCACGCTGCGCGGCCCCGCGGACGCCCCGGTGTACCGCATCGGCCTGCGCCACCTCGGCCCCGATCCCCGGCGCGCGCTCAGCGAGGACGCCGGACTGTCCGAAAAGGACTTCGAGGAGATCCGCCAACGACTGTCCAAGATGGACAGGCGACGCCCGTGGACGCACGAGACCTTGCGCCTCATTCACGACAATCCCGGACGCCGCGCCCAGGAGCTCGCCGATCTCCTCGGCCGCGAGAAGGATCCGTTGAAGGTCGACATCCGCAAGCTCAAGAACCTCGGCCTCACGCTCAGCCTCGAAGTCGGCTACCGGATCTCCCCGCGCGGCGCGGCGTACCTGCGTTTTACCGAGGATCCCGGTAAAACGCGCTGAGTTCCGGCGCGAGCCGTTCCGGCGGGACACTGTGGAACTCGCCGTCCAGCCCGACCTGCCGCGCCCCCGGCACCACCTTCGCGGCGACGAGAGCGGCGGCCTTCAGCCAGTCCGTACTGCCGTTGCTGTTCACCACCAGGACGGGTGTCGCGATCGACGCCAGCTCATCAGGCACATTCGAGTCCTTCATCACGAAGGCGTCGTAAACGAGCGTGGGCGCGAACGACCGCAGTTCGGGCCACATCGGCGTCTCCTTGGCCTCGGCGACAGCCTCCTCCGGGGAGCCGACCGCGGACATCATGAACAGGGCGACGGCGTCGTCCCACCGGTCCGCCGCGACCAGCTCGCGCATCTCGTCGGCATATCCCTCGGGGACTTCTTCCGTTTCGCCCCGATAGGGCGGCTCGAAAACCGACAACCGCGCAATCGGCACACCGGCCGCGGCGGCGAGGAGGGCAAGCGCGCCACCGGAGGAGATGCCGTGGACGATCACCGGCTCGCCGAGCGCGGCGACGACCGCGGCCAGGTCTTCGATCTCGCGCTCGACCGCGTACGGCGCGGTGTCCCCACTGCCGCCCCGGCCCCGGCGGTCGTAGGTCACCACGGAGAACTCGGAGGCCAGCTCCGCGACCAGCGGTTCGTCGCCGTGCCGGTCGTTGCCCGCGCCCGCGACGACGACCACGACGGGCCCCGCACCACGGCGTTCGAACACGATCGGCGTCCCATCGGCGGACTTCGCTGTGTGGATCATGTGAGCCATCGTGCCACTCGAACATCCGTTCGACAAATGGCCGGAACCGGGGTAGGTTCGGTTGCCATGACCCCCGCGCTTCAAGCCTCGCTGTTCGACGAGTGCGCCGCGCTCGGGCTGGGCTCGCTCGGCGGGCTCCGGCGCACCGAGCTGACCCGTGGCGCCTGGATCGACGTGCTCCCGGGCTGGCTCTCCGGCGCGGACGAGCTGTTCACCCGGCTCGCCGAAGACGTGCCATGGCACGCCGAAAGGCGGCAGATGTACGACCGCGTCGTCGCCGTCCCCCGGCTGTTGAGCTATTACCGCGAGGGCATGCCGCTCCCCCACCCGATCCTCACGGAGGCGAGGGAGACACTCTCCGCGCACTACGCGGAAGAGCTCGGCGAGCCGTTCGTGACGTCGGGCCTGTGCTTCTACCGGGACGGGCGCGACAGCGTCGCCTGGCACGGCGACGACACCGGCCGGTCCCGCACCGAGGACACCATGGTGGCGATCGTCTCGGTCGGCGCCGCCCGCCAGCTGGCCCTGCGGCCGCGTGGCGGGGGCGAGACCGTGCGGCACGCCCTCGGCCACGGCGACCTGATCGTCATGGGCGGCAGCTGCCAGCGGACCTGGGAACACGCCGTCCCCAAGACCGCCAAACCGGTCGGGCCGAGGATCAGCATCCAGTTCCGCCCGAGAGGAGTCGCCTGAGGTCAGTCCAGCAGCACGGGCAACGCGTCGACGCCGTAGACGATCGAGACCTTCCGGAAGCCCACCTGGTCCGGTTCGATCGCCAACCGCATCTCCGGGAACCGGCGCACCAGCGCGGGGTACGCGGTGCGCAGTTCCATCCTGGCCAGTTCGGCACCGATGCACCGGTGGATGCCCCAGCCGAAGGCGAGGTGCGACGTCGGCTCGCGGGTCGCGTCGAACTTCTCCATTTCCTCGCCGAGTTCGCCGTCTCGGTTCGCGACGCTGAGCGAGACCAGCACGATGTCGCCCTTCGCGATCCGGACGCCGGCGACCTCCATGTCCTCCTTGGCGAACCGCGGGAAGGCCATCTGCACGACGGTCAGGTACCGCAGCAGCTCCTCGACGAACCTGTGGACGGCCTCATCGTCGCCGCGGACGGTTTCGAACAGCGAGCGGTCCTTGAGCAGCACGAGCGCGCCGAGCGCGATCATGCTCGCCGTGGTCTCCAGCCCGCCGGTGAGCACACCGTCGGCGAGGCCCGCGAGTTCGCGGTCGTCGATCTCGTCGCCGTGCTCCTTGATGAGCATGCCGAGCAGGCCGTCGCCCGGGTTCTCGCGCTGTTTTTTGACGATCTCGTCCAGATAGGACAGTGACTCGGTCATCGCTCCGAGTGACGCACCCGCGCCACCGAAGAGGTCGAACCGGGCGGTGCTCAGCCGCTGGAAATCGTCGCGGTCCTCGTACGGGACGCCCAACAGTTCGCAGATCGTCAGCGACGGGATCGGCAGCGCGAAGGCCTCCCACAGGTCGACGGGACCGTCGGCCTTCGCCATCGCGTCGAGCTGATCGGCGACGATCTCGTCGATCCGCGGCGCCAGGCGCGAGAGCCGCCGCATGGTGAACTCCGGCGTGAGCAGGCGCCGAAGCCGGGTGTGCACCGGCGGATCGGCGAACCCGAGCCCGCCGGGGTTCTGGTCCTCGGTCACGCCCGCGTTCCCGACCAGGTTCGTGAAGTCGTTGCTGAACTCGCCCACCTTGCCGAGTACGGCCTTGGCCTCGTCGTAGCCGGTGACCAGCCAGCCGTTCATCCCGAACGGCAGGTCGAGCTTGCTGATCGGCTCCGTCGCGCGGATCCGGCCCAGCTCGGCCACCGGGTCGAGACCGTCGCGCTTGAGCGGCAGCAGCGCGTTGTCCGGGATGATCGACATCTTGGACAGGTCGAAACCGTTCTTCTGCTGACGCGCGAGGTAGCGGCGGCCGATCCATGCCAACACGCGCGAGCGAATGCTCCCCATACCCCGCACCCTACTCCAGCCGCTGACCACCTGACCTGGCACAACAGGCCGCCTTCGCCCGGCAGGACGCACGACGTCCTCACCCCGCCGTCCCACTCGATTAGTCACGTCCAGAAAGTCGGTTTTCCCGCCCGAGAGGTTCCCGGCGACCGGGAGACGTCCGTCACCGTCGGTCACGACGGACCGCGGGTAACGCCTGACATCGGGCGCGCGTCGTGAGATTGTCGGACCTTACTGGGAGGATTCGGACATGTCAGCCGCGCTCATCGGACGCGACCATCCCGCGGGGGTGCTCCGCGCGGAGATTTCCCGTGCCGCCGAAAGCCACGGCGGGCTGGTGCTGGTCACCGGCGAGGCCGGGATCGGCAAGACCACGCTCGTCACCGGCGCCGCCGAAGAGGCGAAGCGCCTCGGCGCCCTGGTGCTCAACGGGTCCTGCTGGGACTCGGCGAGCGCACCGGGCTATTGGCCGTGGACGCAGGTGGTCCGCGGGTTGCGGCGCGCGGTCGGGCAGGGCCGCTGGGCCGCGATGGCCGACAGCGAATTGGACGTCCTGCTCGGTGAGGCGCGCGGCGACGGCGCGGCCGACGGGTTCCGGCTGTACGACGCGGTGACGAGCGTGCTGGTGGCCGCCTCCCAGGACCAGCCGATCGTGGTGGTGCTCGACGATCTGCACTGGGCCGACGCCGCGTCGCTGCGGTTGCTCGAGTTCGCCGCGCAGCACACCTGGTTCGAGCGGCTGCTGCTGATCGGCACGTACCGGGACGTCGAGGTCGAGGCGACCGATCACCCGCTTCGCTCGCTCATGATGCCGCTCCTCACGAAGGCCACTTCGGTCACTCTCACCGGCCTCGAACCGGACGAGGTCGGCACGCTCATGACCAGGACGGCGGGCGCGGCACCCGACGACGCGCTGGTCGCCGAGGTCCATCGCCGCACCGGCGGCAACCCGTTCTTCGTCGAGCAGACGGCGCGGCTCTGGCACAGCGGCGGTTCCGCCGAGACCATCGCGCCCGGCGTGGCCGACGCCCTGCAGCGACGGCTTTCCCTGCTCCCCCAGCCGGTCCTCGATCTGCTGACCACCGCGTCGGTACTCGGCAGGGAGTTCCATCGCCGGCTGCTGGCGGGCGTGGCGTCGGCACCCGTGCCCCAGGTGGACCGGCTGCTCGACCAGGCCGTCGCGGCACGGCTGGTGGTGGTGCAAGGCCAAGGGCGCTTCGCCTTCGCCCACGACCTCGTCCGCGAAACGTTGTACGCGAGTCTGTCCGAGTCGGACCGCCGGAAGCAGCACGCCGCTGTCGTCGCGGCGGTCGGCGAGACGCCGGCGTCACGGGGCAGCCTCTTCGCCGCGGACCTGGCCCGCCACGCGCTGCTCGCCGGCCGGGAAGTCGATCCGGACGAGGCGATCGACCTGTTGCTGGCCGCCGCGGTCGACGCCACCGGCCGCATGGCGATCGAAGAGACGACCACGCACTACCGGCGGGCGATGGAGATCGCCGAAGACCGGCGGCGGAAGGCGGTCATCGCCCTCGAGCTGGGCGCGCATCTGACCCGTCACCACGAGACGGACGAGGGCAGACAGGTCCTCGACGAGGTCTCGGTGCTCATCCGTGAACTCGACGACGACGATCTCCTCGCCCGGCTGGCGCTGACCCTGGTCCGCGCCGACCACAAGAGCCTCCGGGTCGACGAGACGGTCGAGGTGCTCACCGAAGCACACGCGCGGCTGTGCGGCCGCGAGCCCGGACAGGAGCTCACGGTCGAGGAGATGACACAGGAACTCTCCGCGCACATCATGATGACCGCCCGCGACGACCACGACGATTCCGCGCTGTTGTTCGGTTTGTGGGCCCGGCACGACTCGATCTGGGGGCCGGGCAGCGCCGCGGAACGGGAACGGCTCACCGACGAACTGGTCGCCGTCGGCCGCCGCACGGCGAATCCGGAATTGGAGCACTACGCGGCGTCCTTCAAGTGGGTGGCGCAGCTCGAACAGGGCGATCCCCGGTATTTCGGGCAGTATCAGGAGTTTCTCGCCTTGGCGGCCACCGGCAGGGCCCCGAGTTCGCAGCTGGCTTCCCGGATCGACCAGGGCATCATCGCCACGCTTCAGGGCCGGTTCGCCGAAGCCGAGGCGTACATCCAGCAGGTGATCTCGTGCCACGAGGGGGACGAGCATCCCCATTTCGCCGATCTGAACCAGCTGCAGCTGTGGGTCCGGTGGTGCTTGGAGGGACGGTTCGACGAGCTCACCGGCCTGCACCGCGAGATCTCGCGCAGCGGGTACTCCTACGGCCGGATACTGGAGGCGATCACCGCGGCCCAGCGCGAGGACGCCGGGGAGGCCGTACGGCTCACCGATCTCGCGGCCGACGCGAAGCCGTATCCTCGCGACCTGGCGGCCTTGTGGTTGCGCTGCCAGGCGCATACGGCGGCGGTCTCGGGCGATCCCGAACGCTGTGAAGCGGCCCGCGCGCTGCTCGTGCCCTACAGCGGGGAGTGGCTGGTTTCCCTGTACGGCTGCGAGATCTCCGGCCCCGTCGACCTCTGGCTCGGCAGGCTCGACCTGGCGCAGGAACGCTGGAACGACGCGGTGAACCGGCTGCGCGGTGCCGTGCTCTCCGCGGATCGGCTCCGGGCCGCGGTCTGGGCGACCGAAGCCAAGTCCTGGCTGGCGAAGGCGCTGCTCGGCCGCAACCTCGAAGGCGACGCGGCGGCCGCGGCGGCCCTCCTGTCCGAGGTGACCGAAGAAGCCAGCGCGTTCGGCATGCGGCCGGTCGTGGCCAGGATGACGAGAGCACGTGAGGAGACGCGGGCTCCGGCCACGCCGAGGGCGGAGTTCCGTCGCGACGACGTCGTGTGGACCTTGCACTTCGACGGCGTCACCGCCCACCTCCCGGACTCGAAAGGCTTGCGGGACCTGCATTTCCTGCTCGGCAGGCCGGGTTCGGAGGTAGCCGCCGTCCGGCTGCTCGATCCCGAGGGTGGCGAGGTGGTCGTCGCCGCGAAGAGCCTCGGCGGAGACGCCGTCCTCGACGACGAGGCGAAGGCCCGGTACCGCGCGAGGCTCGACGAGCTGGACGAACTGATCGACACCGCGACCGGGATGGGCCAGGACGCACGCGCCGCGGCGCTGGACCGTGAACGGGACGCGCTGCTCGCCGAACTGCGGTCCGCGGCCGGGCTCGGCGGCCGCACCCGGCGGCTCGGGGACGAGGCGGAACGCGCCCGCAAGACGGTGACCGCGCGGATCCGGGACACCCTGCGCAAACTCGACGAGCAGCATCCGGCACTGGCGGCGCACCTGCGCGCGGCCGTCACCACCGGTTCCTCGTGCCGCTACGCGCCCGAAGACAAGGTTCCCTGGCGGCTGTGAGCGGCCAGGGACTCGTGAGTGGCCAGGACGGTTAGAGCCAAAGGTGTCTTAGGCACCTACGTGGATTCCGGCGGTGGTTGATCCCTGGCCCGGTCCGTGAGGGGCCTCCTTGAGGGACTCTGGGTTCCTCAAGGAGGCCTTCAAGGACTCGAAAGTCGCCACGTTCGCCCTACGAGTACCAGCAGTCACAGCGGCGGCGCGTGAAGGCCCCTTCACGTACTTGAGCGCGTAAGAACACCGGTACCGAGCCGGTCAAGCCTCGTGAGTGGCCAGGACGGTTAGAACCGTCCTGGCCACTCACGAGGCTGGGGCTCACTTGCGGTTGTAGAGCCGCATCGTCAAGGTGCCGAAGATCGCGAGGATGACCGCTCCGGCGATCAGCACCCAGGTGATCTCGCCGCCGTCCCAGTTGCCGTCCATCATCGAGCGGACCGCCGCGACCACGTGGGTCACCGGGTTGACGTCGACGAAGGCCTGCAGCCAGCCCGGCATCGTCTCCGGGTTGACGTAGATGTTGCTGAGGAAGGTCAGCGGGAACAGCACCATCATGCTGACCCCCATCACCGACTTCTCGCTGCGCAGCAGCAGGCCGAACATCGTCCAGATCCACGAGAACGCGAACGAGAACGCCAGCAGCAGGAGAATCGCGGCGGCCACGCCACCGAATCCGCCGGCGGGGCGGAAGCCCATGATCAGCCCGACGCCGAGGATCACCAGCGACGCGATGAGGTACCGCAGCATGTCGCCGAGCAGATAGCCGACCATCGCCGACGGCCGCCAGATGGGCAGCGTGCGGAACCGGTCGAAGACGCCCTTCTCGATGTCGGTGTTGACCGAAATTCCGGTGTACATGGTGATCATCAGGATGCTGCTCGCCATGATGCCCGGCAGCACGAACTGCAGGTACTGCGTCGGCGAGCCGGACAGCGCGCCGCCGAACAGGTAGGTGAACATCAGCGTCATCATGATCGGGAACGCCGTGACGTCGAACAGCTGCTCGGGCACGTGCTTGATCTTCAGCATCGCGCGCCACCCGAAGGTGACCGAAGTCGACAGCGCGCTGGGGCGCTGAGGACGGTTCTTCGCGATCAGGACGGCGGCGAGATCCTCCGCCTTCGGTGCCGCGAGAACGGGTTCGTTGTCTTTGACTGCCGTGGTGCTCAAGCTGCACTCTCCTCAGGCGTGGCGGTGCGGTCGGTCAGGGCCAGGAAGACCTCGTCGAGGCTCGGCTGGCCGAGGGAGAAGGTGTCGACGACGATGCCGGCGCGCGCGAGCTCGGACAGTGCGCGCGCGGCGTGCTCGGCGGCACCCTGTTCGGTGCTTTCGCCCGTGAGCCGCGCGGTGAGCGCGACCGGGTCCGGTTCCAGCAGCACCTGTGCCTCCAGGTTGCGGACGAGCAGCGCTTCGGCCTCGGCACGCTGGTCGGCCTCCCGAAGCCGGACGTGGATCGCGCCCGCGCCGACCGACGCCTTCAGCTGCCCCTTGGTGCCTTCGGCGATCACCTTGCCGTGGTCGATGACCGCGATCCGCGAGGCCAGCTGGTCGGCCTCGTCGAGGTACTGCGTGGTCAGCAGGACAGTGGTGCCGTGCCGCACGATCGCGCGCACGATGTCCCAGACCTGGTTGCGGCTGCGGGGATCGAGCCCGGTCGTCGGCTCGTCGAGGAAGAGCACGTCCGGGGTGTTGAGGATGCTCGCGGCGATGTCGATCCGCCGCCGCATCCCGCCGGAGTAGTTCTTCACCTGCCTGCCCGCGGCCTCGGTCAGGCCGAACGCCGCCAGCAGCTCCTCCGCCCGTGCGCGGGCGGCCGGTTTGCGGTGCCCGGTCAGCCTGCCGATCAGCACCAGGTTCTCGGTGCCGGTCAGGTCTTCGTCGACCGAGGCGTACTGCCCGGTCAGGCTCACCATGGACCGGACCGCGTCGGCCTCGCGGACGACGTCCTTGCCGAAGACGCGCGCTTCTCCACCGTTGGGGCGGAGCAGGGTCGCGAGCATCTTCACGGCGGTGGTCTTGCCGGCGCCGTTCGGCCCGAGGACGCCGTACACGGTGCCGGCGGGGACCTTCAGGTCGATCCCGTCGACCGCCCGGTTCTCCCCGAACACCTTGACCAGCCCCGAGGCTTCGATGGCCAGTTCACTCATTTTCGTTTCCTTTCAGAAGCATTCAGCAGACGTAGGGGCGAGCGGCGCGCGCTTCGCGCAGGGCGAGACCCCACCAGGCGAGCTCGTCGAGCAGGGTGGTCACGGCCTGTCCCTGCCCGTCGCTGTCGAAGGGGGTGCCGTCGCGGGCGAAGGTGCCGTCGAGGAGGTTGAAGGCCACGGTGTCGCGCATGGTCACCGTGTGCAGTTCGGTGAAGATCGTGCGCAACTGCTCCACGGCGTAGAGCCCTTGCGAGCGGTAGCCGTAGGAGACGAAACCGACCGGCTTCGCGCGCCACTCGTCGTAGGCGCAGTCGATCGCCTGCTTGAGCGACGCCGGGAAACTGCGGTTGTACTCGGGGGTGACGACGACGAACGCCTCGGCCTCGTCGACCAGCCTCGCGAACCGCTTCATGTCCGACGTCGGATGCTCCGGCAGCCCCGTGGGCAGGTCGAAGTCGACCAGGTCGAGCACTTCGGCGACGAGGTCTTCCCGGTTCTCCGCCCGGCCGGTGAACCACTTGCCGACGGCGTCCCCCACCCGCCCCTCGCGGGTGCTTCCGATGATCACCGCGACCCGCAGTGGACTGGTGTCCATGACCGACCTCCTCTCGCTTCACCCCTTGGGCGCGAGAAAGCCGCCGGACTTTCGCTAGATCGGATCTAGCGGGCGCCCGGCGGCTTCGGTCGGTGATCTCGCTAGGCGTCCAGCGCGATCGCGATCGCGCCCAGCAGGGACGCGTCCTGGTCGAATTTCGCCGAGACCAGTTCCGGCGGGAACGGCACGGCTTGCGCGAGCCGCTCGCGCAGCGCGGGCAGCAGGATGTCGGCCGAGCGCACCAGTCCCCCACCGACGGCGACGCGCTGTGGGTCGAGCGCGATGGCGAGGTTCGCGACGTGCATCGACAGTTCGTCGAGCGCAGCGCCGACCAGTTCCTTGGCCTGTGCGTTCTCCCTGGCGAGGCCGAACAGTTCACCCGCGGTCACCGGGCGGCCGAGCAGCACACTCGCCCGGCCGCCCAGCCCACGCCCACCGACGGCTTCCTCCAGTGGCGCCGCTCCACTGGCGAACCCGTCGGTGTCCTGCGGCGAGAGGAGGTTGTACCCGATCTCTCCCGCAGCGCCGTTGGCGCCGGCCAGCAGCCGGCCACCGACCAGGACCGCCGCGGCGATCCCGGTCCCCAGCGAGAGGAACACCGCCGGATCGGTGTCCGCCAGCGCCCCCCATCGCCATTCCGCGAGCGCCGCCGCCTTGGCGTCGGTGCCCACCTCGATCGGCACGCCCTCGAACTCGGCGGCGACGAGGTCGCGCAGCCGCAGTTCCTCCCAGCCCGGCACGTTGGGCGCGAGCAGGATGCGGTCCTCCAGCACGATGCCAGGGCTGACCACACCGATCGCGACGAGCCGGTCCGCGGCGCCTTCGTCGGCGAGCAGTTTCCGCGCGGCGGCGAGCGCGCGGCTCACCACCTGTTCGGCGCCCGCCTGCGCGTCGGTGTCCAGCCTCCGGGTGACCAGGAGGCTCCCGGACCGGTCGGCCAGCCCGATCGCGACCTTCGTGCCGCCGAAGTCGATCCCCAGGATCAGGTCTTCCCCCGTCACTTTCCGTTCCCCTCTGCCGCCCCCGCGAACGCTTCCTGAATTCCCTTGGGCCCGAACGGCCACACGCGCTCCGCCTTGGCATAGGCCAGGAACGCCGCCACGCCGAGCGCGATCCACCCCACCGAAAGCCCGATCGAAAGCCAGGTGGCGGAGAAGTAGATGTAGATCCAGCCGAGCAGCGCGATGACCGTCGGGATCGGGTAGAGCCCTTGCCGGTACGGCCGCTCCAGCTCCGGCCGCCGTCGCCGCAGCACGACGATCGCCGCGACCTGCGCGAGCGACTGGATGAGCACCAGCACCGTCACCGCCGCGTTGATCACCGCGGTCAGCGTGAAGAGCGAGCCGATCGCGGCGATGACGCCCATCGTCAGCACGCCGGCGGTCGGCAGGTTCAGCTTCGGGTGCAGCCTGGCGAACACCGGCAGGAACACCTTGTCGCGCGCCGCTTCGAACGGGACCCGCGAACCCCCGAGCAGGCCGGCGAACACCGAACCGATCGCGGCGATCACGATGAACACGGTGATGACCTTGGCCGCGCCCGTGCCCCACGCCTGTTCCAGCACGGTGGAGGCGACCGAAGTGGCGTTCTTCAGTTCCTCCAGCGGGATCGAGCCGAGCACCCCGAGCTGCAGCAGGAAGTAGAGGCTCATGATGCCGAGGATCGAGAGGATGATCGACCGTGGCAGCGTCCGGCCTGGGTCACGAACCTCGCCGCCGAGGTAGGCGCTGGTGTTGTAGCCGAGGTAGTCGTAGATGGCGATGATCAGGCCGGCGCCGAGCCCGGCCCAGAACGCGCCGCCGTCGAACGAGAACGCGCCAGGTGTGAAGGCGAACGCTTGCGCGCCGTCGAAATGGGTGAAGGCCGCGACGATCACCGAAAGGGCGGCGAACAGCATGATCCCGAACAGGACGGTGGTCAGCTTCCCGATCTCGCCGATCTTGCGGAACAACGCCAGCACGATCAGGACGATGACGCCGAGGCCGATGATCTTGCCGAGCGGCGTCGTCCCGCCGTCGTCGGCGACCCCGGGGACCAGGTACCCGAGGTACTGGACGAGCCCGATGATGCCGGTGGACATGATCAGCGGGATGAACAGCACCGCGCTCCAGGCGAACAGGAACGGCATGAGCCTGCCGGTACGGGAGCCGAACGCCTCGCGCAGATAGACGTAGGTGCCGCCGGCGCCGGGGAGGGCGGCGCCGAGTTCGGCCCAGATCAGGCCGTCGGCCAACGCGATGACCGCGCCGATGAGCCAGCCGAACATGGCCTGCGGGCCGCCGAGCGTCACCACCATCGCGGGGATGGTGACGAACGGGCCGATGCCGCACATCTGGGTCATGTTGATGGCGGTCGCCTGGAGCGGCCCGATCTTCCGCTCGAGCCCCGGCCGCGGGGATGAACTCAAAACGCGCCTCCCTGTTAGTTAGTAAAGTTTCTTAACATAATTTCGGGCGTGTCGGAAGGCCGGTCCGCAAAGTTGTCGTGCTCCGGTCCACCAAGCCGGGACGTATCAGGGAGCCGTCGGTCCGCGTCCTTGTCCGGAAGGACGTCTTCCCCAGGAACGGTGAGGTCCGTGAAACGGCTGTTCAGCGCGGCGATGGCGATCGCCGCACTCGGGTTCGCGGCGGCCTGCGGCGGGACCGACGGGCGGGCCGGACACCGGCCGCACTGAAGACACCCGTCCGCCTGGCGCCGTCGCCGGGAGCCCGATCAGGTAAAACAGCGACCTGCTCGGCACCGCCAAGAGCGCGATCGAGCAGAACCTCGAGCGTCTCCGCAAGAGTTCCGGCGGTGCGGCGTTTCGGTCGTGATCGTGGGCGAAGGGAACTGCATCCGCCCGAATCCGGTGAACCCGGGCGCGACGATCACGGTCCAGGCCAGTACGTCTTCGGCGTCGCGTTCGTGATCCCCAGACCGACGAGCTGCGCCTGGAATTCGGGCGTCCCGATGGGCCCCGCCGCCAGGCTGCTGACGCGGGTCAGCGCAGGTGGCGCTCCAGCCACTCGGTGACCGCTTCGTCGGCGACCTTCGCGATCGGCAGCTGCGGCGCGGGATCGATGCCCGGGTCTTCGGCGAGCGGGTGGGCGAGACCGGGGAGGCGACGTAACCGGACGTCTTCCGACACCGCGTACCGGGCACGCACCGCGTCGACGAGTTCGTCGGCGTCCGCGCGGAACGCGGGGAAATCCTCTTCGCCGCTGACGACCAGCAGCGGAACCTGCGGTTCCCTGGCCGAAATTTCACCCGATCGTGCGACGAAGTCGAGCTGATCCGCCGCCTGGTTCGCTTCGTCCGTCCACGTATAGGGCTGTTCCAGCATGGTTTCCACCACGCCGACCAGCGACCGCGCCCGGACGGCGGGGTTGACCAGCGCGGCGGCCCGCACCGGGATCTCCCTGGTGGCCAGGATCGTGAGCGCCACGGCACCACCGAGGGAACCGCCGACGACGGCCATCCGCGAGGTGTCGAAACCGAAGCGTTCCCGCAGTTCAGCCAGTGCGGCGGGGAATTCCAGCGCCGCCTGCCGGACGAACGGGTCCGCGTAGGCGAGCACCGCGTCACGGACGGCCCGTTCGACCACCGCGTCCATGCTGCCGTCGACCATTCTCGCGCCGCACAACGGCATTCCGAGATACACCCGCCACGCGGGCACCCCGGCCAGCGGCAGCGCGGCCGCGAACGCGGCGTCGGTGCGGGGCGCGTCGATCATGTGCCAGGCGACGACCACCGGCGCGGAGCCGCTGACCTCGGCCGATGGCGGCAGGACGGTGAACGGTACCCCCGCCGCCGTGCCCGTGACCGGTTCTCCCACCGCTGTCCCCCCTCGCGTGCTGTCGATCTCCACGATATCCAGGACGCAGCGGAGGCGGACCTCGTTCCGCCACAAGCGAAACAGTATGCCCGCGGGGTCACCCCGACGCGCCGCGGAGGTGGTTGCGGATGACCGGCGGCGGCCGAATAGTGTTGCGGCCCGGCCCTTTGGAGGTGAACCGCCCGTGCCCGATGTCGACTACTACGAGGTGCTCGGCGTGGGAAAGGCCGCCTCGGTCAACGAGATCAAGACCGCGTACCGGCGGCTGGCGAAATCGCACCACCCGGACACCGGCGGATCCGCGCTCACCTTCCAGCTGGTCCGCGAGGCCTACGACACGCTCAGCGATCCGATGCGGCGCGCCGGCTACGACGCGGGCGGCCGCTCGGTGCGCGCCCCGATC
The DNA here is from genome assembly GCF_056435665.1 of Amycolatopsis sp. NPDC043887. Taxonomy (NCBI): domain Bacteria; kingdom Bacillati; phylum Actinomycetota; class Actinomycetes; order Pseudonocardiales; family Pseudonocardiaceae; genus Amycolatopsis; species Amycolatopsis sp. NPDC043887. The sequence continues at coordinate 235,163 of NZ_JBWKEB010000004.1, read as the reverse complement.
CGGCCGCGCCCGCGGCGTCGCTTCGGCGAAGAACCGGGCTACGAGCCCGAACCGGTCGTGATCGATCCGGACGACCTCGAATGGTGGGAATTCGCCGCGCAGGACGCGCGCGTGCGGCACGGGCGGCGGCGCGGGCCCGGGCACACCCCGGTGGTGGCGGCGGTCGGCGGGATGGTGCTGGTGCTGCTGCCGGTGCTGACCGGCGTCGGATTCTCGGCCCCCACGCTGATCGTCTGGCTGATCCTGACCGCCGGGACCGCGCTGCTCGTACAACGGCTCGCACGCGGCTACCTGGCGGCTTCCCGCGCCAAGACCCGGTTCGCCGCCGAATTCGGCGGGAAACGCGTGTTCGGCACCCCCGGCGTCGAGACCGACGAACTCGCCGAACGGCTCACCGCCGACCTGCTCGAGCGCTACCTGACCCGGCTGCCCGGCGCCCGGATCTTCCACGGCCTCTCGTGGCCGGATTCGGTGTTCGCCGACGTCGACCACGCCGTGTTGTGCGGAAAGCGGCTGGTGCTCATCGAATCGAAGCTGTGGCTGCCGGGGCACTACGAAACCGATGACGACGACCGTCTGCTGCGCAACGGCCGTGCCTTCCGCGGCGGTGGGAGCAGGCTGACCGAAAGCCTCGCCGAATACCGGCGGATCCTGCCGGGGGTCGCGTTGCGCGGGGCGATGATCGTGTACCCGAGCCGGACCGGTGAGATCACCACGGACCTCGAGGATCCCTCCCCCGCGCCACCCATGACGCCGGAACAGTTCCTGCACGAGATCGGCGGGTGGCTGGCGGCGGAGCCGTCCACTGTGGACTCGGCGACGATGCGGGTGGTGCGGGACCGGGTGGTCGGCACCGTCTGAGACAGCGGCAGCCCGCATTTCGTCCTCTGAATGCGGTAGTTGGCAACGTGAACTACCGCATTCAGAGGACGAAACGCATTCGGGGTCCAGCGCGTGAAGGCCCCCTTCCCTCGGCTGAGCCGAGGGAAGGGGGCCTTCACGCGCAAAAGAAGAACTACCGGACCGAGCGCTCCTTCTTGGCGCGCGCGGAACGGGTGCAGACCTCACCGACGTCGACCGTCTGGCCTCGGTCGATGTAGACGTCCGCCAGCCCGACGAGCTTGCCCTTCGGCGACGTACAGGTCAGCTGGTACGCCTCCTTGGGGCCGTAGGTCGGCGGGATCGGCGACTGGAACGACACTCCGCCGGTCCAGTCGTCCACAGCGGACGGATTCGCCTGCGAGTAGTTGACCAGCACGGCCGTGTAGTCCCCGGCGGGCGGGTCGTACAGGATCGCGTGCTCTTCCGTGGTCGAACCGTTCGCCGACGACGACACCATGTTGCCCGCGGAGTCGAAGACGTACAGGTCCCAGTCCGTGTCCTGGCTGGCCCACTTGACGTCGACGCTGAACTTCCCGTTGTCGACCTTGGGGAGCCCGTCGACGTGGAACGTGAAGCTCTCCGAAGCCGGGTCGGCCGGGTAGTTCGTGTTGATCGCCGGGACCCCGGCCGGGTTGACGGCCTGGATCGCGGGCTGCGCCGGACCCTGTGGCTCGCGGCCGTAGCGGCCCGCGACGTAGGGCCGGGTCGACGGGTTGATCGACCACGCGAACCGGCCGCCGGTGGAGGACAGCGACGAGTTCAGGTCGTCGGTGACGTAGATCGGCGGCTTCGTCGAGCCGTCCGGCTGCACCACCGGCGAGGTCGGCGTCTGGAACGTCTTGTGCAGCTTCAACTGGTAACCCTTCGGCGCCGTACCGATCAGCGTCGAATGGGCCGCCGGGTCGGCGGTGTTGGCCAGCATGTCGATGAACGCGGCCCGGTTGCCGCCCTTGCCCGCGCCCGCCGCGGGGGCGACACCGGTGTACTCGGCCACGACACCGTCGGCGAACGGCGGGTGGAACTCGTTCGGGCCGACCTCGAAGGTGAAGCCCCAGCCACCGGTGGCCCAGTACGACCAGTCCTCGGTCGAGCCGGTCGTGTCGTAGAGCGCCCACGACGGCTGGCTGGTGTACCCGTTGCGCGAGGCCATCTTGTCGCCGAGCGCCTTGTACGCCGGCTCGTCGAGCGGCGGGCGGACGGCGGCGACACCCGGGACACGCAGCACCAGGTTGGAGTAGGTGTGCAGCGTGATCAGGTTGGTCACCTGGCGGTTGGACACGATCGAGCGGATGTTCTGCGTCTCGGGCTCGGAGAACGGGCCGGAACCACGGAACGTGTCACTGCGCCACAGGGTCGACGCGCCGGCGCCGCCCCAGAAACCCGCGTAGTTGCGGTTCGGGTCGGTTCCGCGTTCGCGGCCCGCGGGGTTGGCCTTGCAGACACCGGTCGCGAATTCCTTGGGCGAGTCGTTGACGTTGCAGTTCTTGCGCTTCATTTCATAGTCGAACCGCGAGAAGTCACCCTTGGGCTCGGCCTCACGGGAGATTTCGAAGCCGTCGGGGTTGACGATCGGCACGATGATGTTGCGCGTCCGGCCGACCAGGCCGCGGATCTCGGCGTTGCCGCCGGTGTAGCCCTTGACCAGCTCGTGGGCCCATTCCATGGCGTGCTCGCCCGCCGGCCACTCCCGGGCGTGGTGCACGCCCATGGTGAAGTTGACGGGTTTGCCGTCCGCGATGTTCTTGACGTCGCTCGCGACCTCGAGGCCGATGACGTCACGGCCTTCCCAGGTCGGCTGCGGCAGCGTGAACGCCGTGACGAGCTTGGGGTTCTTGCGGGCCAGTTCCTTGACCTCGAACTGGTAGTCGTAGAGGTGCCGGTAGCTCGTACGCCCGGACGGCAGGGTGGAGCCCGGCGTCTTCGCGGCGTACTCACGGTCGGTCTTGGCGTTCTGGATCGACTTGGCCGAAAGGTCGGCCTCGACCACCTTCGACTTGAAGCCGTTGTCCGCCAGCGTCTTGCGGTCGGCGTCGTTGGCGAGGACGACCTCCACGCCGCTGGCGTCGGCCTTCTCGGTGACGTCGAGGCCGAGCCGGAGCAACTTGTCCTTGTCCTGCTTGGCCGGGGTTTCGACGCGGACCAGCTCGGCGCGCTGCGGCGCGTGCGCGGCACTGGTCGGTGTCCCCTGCGGCGTGAGGGCCAGGAAGTCGACCCCGAGCAGCGCGTCGCGCGTCTTGCCGTCGTACCGGCAGGTCTGCACGACCAGCTTCTGGTCCTTCTTCACGAAGCCTTCGGCGAGTTCGTGGCTGCGCAACGCGGCGGACGCGGCGACCACGGCGCCGGTGTCCTTGTCGAAGACCGCGAGGTCCCAGTCGCCCTCGGCGCCGCCACGAGGCGCGATCCGCGCCTGCAGCAGACCGTCCACTGTGGACGTGAACTCGCGCCGGTCGGTACCTGCCGTGCCCGGCTTCTGGAGCGCGGCGAAACAGGAACGCGCCACGGCCTGATTGGCCCGGACCACGTTGTCCGCGGCCACCGCCGTCGTGGCCGACGGAAGTGCCACGAAGGTGCCGGCGAGCACCAGGGTCGCCGCCGTCCATCCCGCTCTTCGCCGGTTTGGTGAATACCCCACAGACTGACCTCCTTGGACAGTCCGGTGACCGGGTGAGGTCACCGGTAGCGAGACCCTAGACCCGGGACACCGCCGGAGGGACCCGCCACAAGTCGCCTGCACCCCTTTCGGCCCAACGATCTCACCGACCGTGCCGGAACGATCACCGGCGTATGCGCCGCGGGTGGGGGTCATCCTGTCGATTCCGACAGGAAAGCCTAAGAAAACCTTCAGGTTGGGTGGTTACCTTTCAACCATGACGACGCCCCAGGTCACCACCAGGTCCCCGCTGGCCCTGCTGGCCGCCGTGGCCTCGGTCGCCGGCGGAGCGCTGCTGATCCTGCTCCTGCAGATCCTCCCCGCCACCAGCGACATCAGCCCGGTCCGCCGCACCATCAGCGAATACGCGCTCAGCGAGAACAAGTGGATCTTCGACGTCGCGGTCCTGCTGGTCGCGCTGGGCTCGGCGATCGGCTTCGGCGCGCTGATCCGCCGCAAGCACCTTCCCGTGCTGTCCGCGGCCTCGGTCTTCTGCGCTCTCTGGACGGTGAGCCTGGTGGTGATCGTGGCGTTCCCCAAGAACAACTGGGCGATCGGGCCGAGCATCGGCGGGACGGTGCACCGGATCGCGAGCGTCGTGGCCTTCGTCTGCCTGCCGCTGGCCGTGTGGTTCGCGGCGAAGGCCGTCTTCCCCTCCTCCCGCGCGCGGCGCGCCGTGACACGGGTGCTCGCGGTGGCGGCCTTGGCCTGGTTCGGTGTGATCCTCGGAGCGATCGTGATCTCGATGAACGGTGGCGAGCCCTGGTGGCGGGCGATCCCGCTCGGGCTGGTGGAGCGCGCGATGGCGCTGACCGGGCTGCTCGCGCTGGCGTCGCTGCTCATCCCCGCGCGTGTGGTCACCGCACCGGTGACCGAGCAGGCCGAAGCACTGGAGACAGCGTCCTGAACGCCGAACGCCTAGCCCGCGCCTGGGACGAAGCCGCCGACGGATACGAGGCGTACTACGTCCCCCGGTTCGCGCCTTGGGTCTCCGCGGCGGTGCGCGCCCTGCCCACCGAACTGCCCGACGGCCCCGTCTTCGTCCCGTGCTGCGGGACCTTCCCGGAACTCGACGTGCTCAGCTGGCACCTGCCCGGCCGCGAGATCGCCGGCATCGATCTGTCCGCCGGCATGGTCGCGAGGGCAAGGCGACGGGCCGCGGGCGATCCACTCGTACACGTCGTCGAGGGTGACGCCTCGGAACTCGAACCGGCCTCGGCCGCCGCGGTCGTTTCGGTCTTCGGCCTCCAGCAACTCCCCGAGCCCGACGCCGCACTCCGGTCCTGGGCGGCCGCGCTGCGCCCGGACGGCGTGCTTTCGGTCGTCTACTGGCCGCACAGCACCGAACCGGGCGGGCCGTTCACGGTGCTGTCCGACGTGCTCCGGGAACGTGTCCCCGCCGTCGACCGGTCCTGGGAGGAACGGCTCGTACCCGCGCTGGAGGGCGCCGTGCTCGAACGGGACGAGCCTTTGTCGTTCCCGATGGTCCACCCCGACGCGGACACGTTCTTCACCGCGCACACCCGGTCAGGGCCGATGCGGCCGCTGGCGGACGCGCGCGGCGAAGAGTTCATCGCCGAGCTGCGCGCGGAATTCCTGCGAAGGTCCCCGGCAGGGGAATGGCGGCACCGTCCGACTGCCCGGCATATCGTCGCGCGGGCGGCAGACCGGGCCTGACCTCGTCCTCTGCAGTGTCTTCGGCGTCCTTGCGCAAGCGTGCAGTACAGACCGAAAGGTGCACGACGTTGGCGCGCTTGTGATGGCGGTACACGTGGACGTCGGAGGCGAAGCACGCCGCGGCCAGCAAGGCCCGCCGCTGCTCGATGCGCTCGTAGCCGACGCCTGCCGGGCAGAACACGGTGACCTCGACCTCGTCGCCGCGCGGTTTGGTCCACAGGATCACCGGCAGCTTGCCGTCGAGCGTGCACACCCGGGCACGGGCGAACCCGGTCCGCAGCCGGTGCTGCACGACGATCGAGCGGAGCCGGTCGCGGAGGAATCGCCGCGCCGAGCGCCAGTAGAACAGCCAGTTCGCGGCACCGAACAGCACGACCGCGCCCCAGATCGGGCCGACCGCCTGGAAAAGCGAGATCAGCGCGTACGGGAGGACGAGTAGCGCGCCGATCTCGTATCGCCAGTGATAAAGGGCGGTGACCGGGTTCGGCCTCCTGACCACCGTGATCTCCCTGGCCAGCTCGGCGATCGCCTGGGGTTCCTGCCAACGGCTCATGGCCTTCCTCCTGTCCGTCCGGCGGTTTGCTCGGCGGCCACGGCCGCCGCGGGAATGGAGCGGACGACACCGGCACCGGCGCAGTCCGGGCAAACGGCGTCCTCATAGGGCCACCACCCCGTGCCTCCGCACGGCGCGCAGGCGTGGACGGTGTCCCAGCGGGGATCTCGGTAGACGCGGCGCCTGCTGTCCGGCACCCGCGTCACCTGCCAGCCGCGAGCGGCCGCGCGCGTGTCCTCGCCGGTCGCGAAGAGCCATTCGTGGAAGCGTTCGAGAAGTCGATCGAACCAAGATCGGGGCGCTGCCGTGTGGTTCTCGTGGTGGGACATGAGGTTCACCCCCGATACTGCGAAGCGCGGACTCGGGTCGGCACACACGACGCCTACTCGGGCATTCGTGTGGCCCGCAGGCGACGCGAACAGGTCAGATGCGCAGCGTCACATTCAGATGGCTGACAGCATCCGTTCTCCGGTCGTGCCCGGGTCGGACCGGTCCTCGTGGCCGGGTGGGTCACGCACACCAGGACCAGGTAGAACTGGGTCTGCCGCGACACTCGACACCTCGTGACACGACGTTGACCCACGCGCCAGCACGGTCCGATTCCCTTGCTGTACTCTCGCCGTTGTGTGCACGTTCAGTCACCGCCCTACATTGCCTACCAAAGGTAGGTAAGCCTGTGTCTAGTGCCTACATGAAGCCTACATCGGCCGGGCAGGGGCCGGTAAGCCCTGATGCGGAAACCGTTACCGCGTCGGGTGTCGGACGTGAGCTGCGGCGGCTGCGCAAGGCCGCGGGCGAAACGCAGGCGGAGACCGCCCGGATCATCGGCGTCACCAGGGCGAACCTGACCCAGTGGGAGACCGGGAAATACCTGCCGTCGGCGCACAACGCGCGTCAGCTCGACGATCACTTCCGCGCCGCGAACGCGCTGTTCACCCTGGTGGAGACGGCCCGTTCACCCCAGCACCACACTCCGCCCGCCCTCGGTGACGCCGCCGTCGTCGACACCTCGCGGTCACTGCTGGAGGTCTTCCACACCGTCGGCGCCAAACTCGCCGAGCGCCTGATCCGGGACGAGCACGGGAAACCGCTGGGCTGGCGGCACAACCTGCAGAAGAGCACCGGGCCGAAGGCGCTCAGCACCGCGTACGGGATCAACACCATGCTGGTGGTAGGCGATCCCTACATCGACCTACATACGCTTGCCGAAGACCTGTACCGGCTGCAATCCGCCCAGGGCTGGCGGGGCCGCGCGGGCGGCAAGCGGCCGGAGACGACCGCTTCCGTGGTGGATGCGCTCTTCCGCACCAGCACCATGTCCGCCGACGAAGGGCTGGAACAGCTCGAAGGGTCACTCGACCCGTACAGCAGGACCCGCCCCTACCTGTTGTCCGCCGTGTTGCACACGGCGGTCCGGCTCCGGCCGGACGCCCCGCTGACCGACCGGCTGATCGACGCCCTCCTGGCGGCCCGGCTCGACTTCGACGGCTCACAGCTGTGGCCGGAGAAGAACGAGGCCGGGCTCGTCGCCCCGGAGGCTTCGGTGGTGCACACCGCACGATCGGTCGTCGCCTTGCGGGAAGTCCTGCGCAGCCGCGAAGATCGCAATGACGTCCGAGAGGCGGCCGACGAAGCCACACAATGGCTCATCGACCGGTCGCATTCGGACGATGGCGTGGCCGAGGATCTCGAAAGGCCTCGTCCCGACGGAGAAGGAACGACCCGGATCATCATCCGGCACTTCACCGCAGCCTGGGTCGTCCAAGCGCTCGCCACCGCACCCTTCCTGCCACTCCCCCGGCTGAACCGGGCGCTCGGAACCCTTTGGGAGCGCTACGACGCCGATCAGGGACTGTGGGCCTGGGGAAGCGGCGACCTACCCATCTGGCAGACGTTGGACGCCGTCACCGCGCTCCGCGCGGCCGCCTTGGCCGCCGCCGGGCCCCCGCTCAGCCCTCCAGGAACTCCAGGAACTCCATGATCGACACCCCGCCCTCGACCCTCACGGCCGCGCCCGCGTTCCTCCGTAAGATCACCGGCAGCCGCCCCGGCCACGGCGACGCGGACCTTCCCTGGCTGCGCACGGTCGCGCACCGGGTACAGGACTCCCCCGGCACCTTCCTTTCGTGGCTCGAAGAAATCCTCGGCGACGAGGAAGCCGTCCGAGTCGCGGCGAAGCGTTCCTACTGGCATCCGAACGGATTCGCCAAAATGGTGCTCCACGCCTCTGCCGATTTCCGCATCCGGCTCCATGTCTGGCCGGAATCCGCGGAGCCGTCCCGCGGCGAGTCCAATCCGCACAGCCATCGGTGGGAATTCGCTTCGACCATCGTCGCGGGCGAAGGCCTGCACATGGTCGAGTTCCACGAAACGACCGAAGGCGGGAAGCCGTACGCCCGGTACCGCTACGGCGCCGATCCGGCGAATCCGGCCGCGTTGCTCGCGGACGGCGATGCCCGGCTCACCGCGGAGAAGACCCCGCACGTCCGGCTCGGCGACGTCTACTCGTGCGACACCGCCGTCGTGCACACCGTCCGGCCCATCGAAGCGGGATTGACCGCGACCGTGGTGGTCCAGGGACCGCACCGCACCAGCACCACGGTCGTGTACTGCGAGCCCGGCGAGTCCGACGACCAGCCCAACGGCGAACTGACCGAGACCGATTTCCGCGTCCTGGTCGGCGCCGTCGCGAAAGCGGTGGCGTCATGCCGTTGACCTGGCCCGCCCCGCGCCGCGGGATCCTGACCGACCGGGCCATCAAACGCGCGCACCGCACCGGGGAACTCGCGATCACCCCGTTCGAGCCCGGCCTCGTCCGTCCCGCCGCGATCAGCCTGCGGCTCGGACGTCAGGCGTTCGCGCTGGAATCGACCGGGACCGTCGACATCGCCGACCGGAGCACGTATCCGGAGCTCCGGCCGAAGGAACTCGACGCCGAAGGCAGGCTGCGCGTCGAACCCGGCGAAGTCGTTCTCGCCCCGACGCTGGAGAAGATCGGGCTTTCCGAGAAGCTCGCCGGGCTCGTCGACGGCACGAGCGACTACGCGCGGCTCGGCATCAGCGTCGTCCTGTGCGGTCAGGTCAGCCCTGGCTTCGGCAACGAGACCGGCGCCGTGCTGACCCTGGAAATCGTGAACCACCTGCGGCATCCCGTACTCCTGCACCCCGGAACGCGGATCTGCAACCTGATGCTGTTCGCTTCCACCGGAAGCGAACAGCCCTACGGCACGATGCCGAACAACTACTCCAGCGACCACAACGTCGCGCCGTCCCGATTGGCGGATCATGTCGGGCGTAACTGAACTCTCGCCGATCGGCGACGGCGTCCGGCTCGGCGACCTCGGCGAGCACGCGATCCTGGAGCACATCCTGCGGCCGCGCTACGGCGGTGTCCGCGGGTTCGGGGACGACTGCGCGGTCCTCGACGCCACGGAAGGGCTTCGCGGCGAGCTGGTCGCCACCACCGACAGCTGCCCGACGCCGCTGGTCACCATCCTGGGTGAAACGGACCCCTACCACGCCGGATGGCTACTGGCGACGATCAACCTCTCCGATCTGGCCGCGGCCGGGGCCACCCCGCTCGGCCTGGTCGTCAACTACACCCTGCCGAAGACGACCACCGCGGGCGAGTTCCGGCGGCTTCTCGACGGCGTGGACGACTGCACGAAGGTGCACGGCACCAAGGTCGTCGGCGGCGATCTCCGGGACGGCCCGGTCCGGCAGCTCACCGCGACCGCGATCGGCCGGTGCGTCCCCGGCGGGCGGCTCGGGCGCGCGGGCGCCGAAGCCGGCGACCGTCTGCTGCTGGTCGGTTCGCCCGGCTATCTCTGGGCGTACGCGCTGCTGGTCGAAAAGCAGGCACAGCTTCCCGGACCTCTCTTCGCGGACATCCGTGAGCGCGCCTGCCGTCCGATGGCCCAGGTGGCCGCTGGCAGGATCCTCGCCACGGCCGGGCTGGCACGCGCCGCCATGGACGTCTCCGACGGTCTCTTCCCGACCGTGCGAACCCTGTGTGGCGCCAACGGTCTCGGCGCGCGGATCACCACGGACTTCCGGCTGGACGACGCGCCCGCCGACGTCTGCGCGCAGTCGGGACTCGACCGGTTCGAGCTCGCGCAGGCCTGGGGCGACTGGACGCTCGTGGTCGCGGTGCGGGCGCAGGATGTCGCACTCGCCAAGAAGATCCTCGCCGGTGAAGGCGTCGCGGCACAGGAAATCGGCTCCCTCGTGCCCCGCGAGGAAGGCATTTCGCTGGACGACGGCGAACGCTGGGAAGGGATCGCGCAGGAGCGGTTCTCGCCCAGTTCCTGGCACGGCGGCGAGGTGCCGAAGCTGATCACCGAGGTTCTCGGCAGGCGCGCGGGCTGAGCCCCTGCGGGCGCGGAAACGATTGTTCCGCGCCCGCATTCACCAAAGGGCGCCTCAAAAGACATTGACAGTACCGGCGTCGATGCCGTTCCGTGAATACGGAAGATCACCGGGGTTCACGGTCGCCCGAAAACACGGGCGGCGCGGGTGTCACGCAAGGCCACGGTCGCCGCCATGAAGGAACGAATGGACCAGCCATCGGTAAATCCCACCACGCGTATGTCGCCGTGGGTCAGCGGGATGCCGCTTCTCCGCCCTTGGGAACACCCGTTCAGCCCAGAGCGTTCCTGCTAGGATAAAACGTAGGATGTTTGGCCGGTTTTTCGCCATGCGAGCATCATATCCATTGCGCATACGGGGGTACCATGAAGTTGCGTATACTTGGCCGTCTCTCAGTGACCGTGAATGGCGTCGACTACACGCCGACGGCACCCAAGTTACGACACCTTCTCGCATTGTTCATGATTAACTCCAACGAAGTCGTTTCGGTGGACTGCTGCATCGACGAATTGTGGCCGACGGACCCGCCCAAGAGTGCGTTGTCGACGCTGCAGACCTATACGCTGCAGTTGCGCAAGATCCTCCGGTCCATTCCGGCGAGCACCACCTCGCCGGACGCGACACTGGAACTGCGCACCCGGCACCAGGGGTATCAACTGGTGGCACCCCGGGAGAGCCTCGACAAGGAACTCTTCGACAGACTGGTCGAAACGGCGAGGGAAGAACTAGGACGGGACAACGTGCGCCGGGCCGCCACGCTCTTCCACTCCGCGCTGCGATTGTGCGAGGAGCCCGTTCTCGCCGACGTACGCCAGGGCCCCTCGATCGCCGCCTACCGGCTGGAAATCAAGGAGACCAGGTTCAGCGTCCTCGGCGAGCGCATCGACGCCGATCTCAGGCTGGGAAGGCACCGCGCGGTGATCGCCGAACTGCGGCAGCTCATGTGCGCCCATCCGATGGACGAGAACATCCACGCCCAGCTGATGGTGGCACATTATCGTTCCGGCCAGCGCGCGGAATCGGTGATGGTCTTCCATCGGCTCCGCCGCACTCTCGCCGAAGACCTGGGACTGGAACCCAGCCCACAGACGAAAAGGCTGTTCGAGGCCATTCTCAAAACCGACAAACTGCCCACCGGCGAAGTGCCAGACAGCCTGTCCGGCCTGCGGCTCGCCTGATAATCGTCGACCCGATGAGGAGGCAGCGGACTCGCCAACGAGACCGACACCTTCCAGCTGTCCATAAGGGACCTTTCCCGAGGGGGACGGCGCCCGATTAGCCCGATTTGCATGATTTCGCGACGGGTTAGCGAGTGACAAAGAAAGTGAGAGCCCAATGTCACGTAGCTTAAGTTGATCTTGGGCGAGGTTGACAGGTGGGTGAAGGCTCCCCTCGCCGCATCTGATGCGACGAAGGGGGTGCCTTCGGCCCTGGTCGCGGGTCGGGTTGGTCGTGAGTGGCGTTTCGGGTTCTAACCCGAAACGCCACCCACGACCCCCTCGCGCAATTGCCCCTCCGGGCATCAATCGGACATTGAGTCAGCGAAAAGTGTCACCGCCTGTCAGTCGGGGCAACCGAGCGCGTGACCTGCGGCAACCCTCACCGCTTACGATCCAGGCCCCCATCCAAGATCAACTTAAGCTAAGTGACATTGGATTAGAGCCCCCCTTGCCACTCACGACCTCACGCGAACCCGCACATAGGCATGAAGCAAACATCCAGCCGGCCGAAATGGTCCTTTGTGGACACTCGGAGCACGGTAGGAATCCGCCGGCCGGTCAGAACCACGCCACAAGGCCTCCTCCCCACCTTGAAGGGGCCTTCGGCTCACCTGACCGCGGATCCCGGTAGTGGTAATCGTCAGCCTAGTACTGGCATTACCAGCTTACCGAGGTTGTCGGCCGCGACGGTTCCGCCATAATGGGTAGGTGCAGGCAAGGAAGGAACTCAGCGATTTCCTGCGGTCCCGGCGCGATCGGCTGCGGCCGGAGGACGTGGGACTGACGTCCGTCGGCCGTCGGCGCACCCCGGGCCTGCGCCGTACCGAAATCGCCCACCTCGCCGGGATCAGCGTCGATTACTACGTGCGGATGGAGCAAGGCCGTGACGGGCGCCCGTCGCCCACGGTCCTGGAGGCGCTGTCGCGGGTGCTGGGTCTCGACGAAGACGAACGCGGTCACCTGTACACCCTCGCCCGCTCGGAACCGGCGCCACGGCGCGAGAACTCCGACGAGGAGGTCCGGCCGAGCGTGCGCAGGCTGCTCGAGCTGCTCAACCCGAGCACACCCGCGTTCGTCGTGGGGCGGCGTATGGAAGTCCTCGCCTGGAACGATCTCGCGGTCGCACTGCTCACCGATTTCGAGGCCTGCCGTCCCCCGTTGCGCAATATGGTGTGGCACGGTTTCTGCGATCCCGCGGCCCGGCAGTTGTACGTGGACTGGGAACAGATGGCCCGGCAGGAGCTGGCGCACCTGCGGGTGGCGGTCGGCCGCTACCCGGACGATCCCGGCATCGTCGCGCTGGTCGGGGAACTGTTCCTGAAGAGCGAGGATTTCCGGCAGTGGTGGGAGAACCACGACGTCCAGGACCGGAGCCACGGCCTGCGGGAGTTCGATCACCCGTTGGTGGGCAGGCTCGAATTGCACTATGAATCCCTCGCCGTCCCCGGCGTACTCGACCAGAAACTCGTGACCTACACCGCGGACAAGGGCAGCCCCTCCCAGGCCGCTCTCGACACGCTCGCAGCGGCGGCTGCCGAGACGAAGCGTGCGCACGGGGAGCGCGATCCCGCGCCGAGCGGCTGACTTCCGTCGATTTTCGCCCGATTCTTCAGCGTGCGCTGCCAGCCTGGCTGCAGGGAGACTCCCGCACCGCTCGAATGCCGGATGCGGAGCCCGTAGCCAAAGGCAGGTACTTCGGACACGACACGCTAGGCGGGCAGATGTCAGTCACTCTTCTCACCGGGAAATCACTACGCATGGCGCGCCTTTCCCGGCGCGCCGACAACAGATACCTCTTCGTGCCGCTCGACCACTCGATATCCGATGGGCCCATCGGCACCGCGGCGGCTTTCAATCGCTTGATTGAAGACATCTCGGACGGCGGCGGCGACGCGATCGTCGTGCACAAGGGCCGCGCGCGAATGGTCGATCCGGCCTCGCTGGGCGATTGTTCCCTCGTGGTACACCTTTCCGCCAGCACCACGCACGCCAGCGACCGCGACGCCAAAGTGCTCGTCGGTGGCGTCGACGAAGCGGTGCGGCTGGGCGCGGACGCGGTCAGCGTGCACGTCAACATCGGATCCGAGACCGAAGCAGCGCAACTGGCGGATCTGGGCGCCGTCGCTTCGGCCTGCACGAACTGGGGCATGCCGTTGCTGGCCATGATCTACCCCCGTGGCCCGCGGATCGGCGATCCGGGCGATCCGGAACTGCTCGCGCACGTGGTCGGCATCGCGGCCGACCTCGGCGCGGACATCGTCAAAACGGTGCTCGCCTCCCCCGCCGAGCGGATGGCCCAGGTAGTGCTGAGCTCACCGATCCCGGTCGTGGTCGCGGGCGGTGCCGCCGCCGAAGGAGGCCTCGCCGAGTTCGCCACCTCGGCGCTGGCGGCGGGTTGCCGGGGCGTGGCCGTGGGCAGGCGGGTCTTCGAAAGCCCCGACCCGCGCCACGCCGTGCGTGAACTGGCCGCGGCGATCCACGGCCCTCAGATGACCGACTCCCTGCGCAAGGAACTGGTTGGTGCCCCGTGAAATTCGCCTGGATCGATCTCCGTACCGTGCCCGACGCCCAGCGAGAGGCGGTCGTCGACGCGGCCGTGCACGCGAGGGTGGACGCCTTGGTGCACGACGACGTGCGCCTCCTCGACACCCTTCCCGCGACAGTCAAACGCGTTCTGGTCCGGCCGGACCAGAACGGCGCAGGCGAGGGTTTGGTGCACCTCCGCGCCGTGGGCGGGGAAGCCGACCTGAACGCCCTCAAAAGCGCCTGGTACGACGAAAAGACCGACATCGCCGGACTGGTGCACGTGCGTGACGACGCGACGCTGACACTCGCCTGCGAATCCGCGCGCTCACTGCCCTACACGGTGGTGGAATTCCGCGACCCGACGAAGATCCCGCTCGAAATCGTCATCGCGGCCGCGGACGGCTCGCCAGGGCGGCTGATCTGCCAGGCCGCCGATCTCGAAGAGGCGCAGATCATCGTGGACGTCCTCGAAAAGGGCTCCGAAGGTGTGTTGCTGGCGCCTCGCGACGCCAACGACGTCTTCGGCCTGATGGAGATCTTGCGGGACAAGACACCACAGCTGAGCCTGACCAAGCTGACCGTCGAGTCGATCGAGCACTGCGGGCTCGGCGACCGGGTCTGCATCGACACCTGCACCCATTTCGGCGAGGACGAGGGCATGCTGGTCGGCTCGTACTCTCAGGGTTTCATCCTGTGCTGCAGCGAAACCCATCCGTTGCCCTACATGCCGACGCGGCCGTTCCGGATCAACGCCGGGGCGTTGCACTCCTACGTGTTCGGGCTGGACAACCGGACGAACTACCTGAGCGAGCTCAAGGCCGGAAGCACGGTACTCGGTGTCGGCGCCGACGGCCGGACCCGCCGCATCGTGGTCGGGCGGATCAAACTCGAGTCCCGGCCGCTGCTGAGCATCAAGGCCGTTTCCGAAGAGGGCGTCGTCGTCAACCTGATCGTCCAGGACGACTGGCACGTGCGGGTCCTCGGTCCCGGTGGCACGGTGCTCAACGTCACCGAGCTCACGCCGGGCACGCAGGTACTGGGCCACCTGGCCACCGACCAGCGCCACGTCGGCTGGCCCGTCGGCGAATTCTGTCTGGAAAAGTGACCTCCGCCGGTCCCGCCCGGACGGCGAACCGGGCGGGACCGGCCTTCGGACGGTGGTGGGCATGAAAACGCGATCCTGGTGGGGAGAGGACCTTCTCGGCCGCGGTGCCGACGACGAACTCTGGGCGTACGGGGAACATGCCGTCACCCGCGGCCGCCTCCGCGCGGAGGTGGCCTGGCTCGCGGGCGTGTACCGCCATCACGGCATCGGGGCGGGTACCACGGTCGCCCTGCACGGGACCCCCAGTTTCACCCAGTTGTGGTCCGTGTTCGCGTTGTGGGAGCTGGGTGCGCAAGTCGCCCTGATCGAGCAGAAGACCTGCCTCGCCGAGATGACCTGTCTGCTCGGCCGGTGGCGTCCGCGGTATTTCGTCACCTTCGGCGGCAGCGGGCGCAGGAGCCGCCCGTTCACCGATGAATGCGAAGTGCTGGTGAGGCGGCTGCCCGACGGCGAACCCGCCTCGACCGGCCACTGTCTGCTCCAGCTCTCCTCGGGTACCACCGGAACGGGGAAGCTCATCGGCCGGACGCCGGAGTCGATCCTCGCCGAGCTCGGGCGGATCGCGGCGGTGGAAGGCGTTCCCGGACCGGGGGAACGGGTGCTGCTGCTGAACTCCCTCGCGCATTCCTTCGGCATGGTCGGTGGTGTCCTGCACGGGCTCGACACCGGGGCTTCCCTGCTGTTCCCCGCCCGCTCGTCGGCGGTGCGGACAGCGGACGTCGTCCTCGGTGAACCGCGGGACTTCGCGCGGCTCAGCGAAGAAACCGTCGCCCCTTTCACCTCGCTGCGCGCGGCGGTCTCCAGCGGAGACGTCCTGCATCACGATGTCTTCGACCGTTTCCTGGACCGGCACGGTGTGCGCATCGGCCAGGCCTACGGCACCACCGAGACCGGCGTGATCGCGATGGACGTCGCGGGCCGGTTCGCGGTCTCCGGTGTCGGGAAACCGGTCCCCGGGATCCGGGCCCGCGTCGCGGACGGCGTGCTGGACGTGCATCTGGCCCGTTCGCCGTACGTCATCGAGGCCGATCCCTGGTTCGGTGGCTGGCTCTCCACCGGTGACCGGGTCCGGCGGGACCCGGTCACCGGCTCGCTGCAGCTCCTCGGCCGGACCGAACGCGCCGGCGGGGACCACCGGGATCTGGACCTGCTCGAGATCGAACGGGTACTGGCGGCGCACCGCGAGGTCACCGACGTGATCGTTCTCGGTTCCGACGTCATAGAGGCCCACGTGGCCGGAACGACGGCGCTGGACCCGGATCACCTCGGGTCGTGGTGTCGCCGGCTTCTGGGAGCGGAGAAGACACCATCGCGTTACCACGTCCTTCCCGCGCTCCCCCGCACCACCAACGGAAAGTATCTGCGGGACCGGAACGCGCTCCGGACCGCCGGACGGTCTCGGTGACTATCCGGCGGAGATGAGGTCCGCGGCGAGACCGGCCGGTGTCGCCGCGGGCCCTTCCAGCACCGGATCGGCGAGCAGGATGGCCGTCTGGAGTTCGCTCAGCGCGCGGGAGCCTCTCTCGGCGGTGGCCAGGAATCGTTGATACACCGCCAAGGCGTCGGCCTGCCTGCCGCTGCGGTAGAGCGCCGTCATCAGATACGCGGTGAGCTGTTCCTCCGCCGGATGCCGGTGTACCAGTGCGGCGAGCTTGCCGAGCACCTGGCGATGACGGCCCAGCCGGAGCGCCAGGTCGACGCAGATCACGACGGCCTCCATGCGCTTCGATCGCAACCCGACCAGCGTCCGCTGGGTCCCTGGCCCGGTCTTGACGTCGACGAGTGCCTCGGTGCGCCACAGATCCAGTGCCTCGGTGATCACCCTGGCCGCTTCGCCGAGTTTCCCGTCCGCGCGCCGGATCCGCGCGAGCGCCACGAGCTTGTCGAACCGGTCGAGATCGAGTTCCATCGGCTCGGTGGTGAACAGATAGCCCGCGTCGGGACCGGCTCCGGTGGTACGCAGACGTCCCGCCGCGGGGCCGAGAGCCTTGCGCAGCTGCAGGATGTGCGTGTGCACGGTCGACACCGAACAGGTCTTCGATGCCCCGTCCCCGAGCTCTCTGGCGCACTGGGCGACGCTCACCTCGTGGTTGGCGTTCAGCAACAGCAGCGCCAGCAGCGTCCGCTGCTTCGGCGCCGAAGGCACGATCGGCCTTCCGTCGTGAACCACCTCGAGCGGGCCCAGCAAAGCGATCCTCACGGTGACTCGACTCCCTTCGATCTCTGTACTGGCGGTGATCCGGCGGTCCACGCCGCTCATCCGGTGACCGGGGTGCTCACCTCCGGCGCCCGATCGTCGGTGCGGCGGCCGAACAAGGCGGCGGTGAAGAGCGCGCCCACGACCACGGTGCAACTGATGACCAGGTAGACCGCGTGATATGTGGACAGGCGTTCGGACTGCTCCCCCGACCCGGAGAGCGCCGAGGCGAACGCCACCAGTGCGGCGATGCCGACGCTCGAGCCGATCTGCTGCGCGGTGATGTTGAACGCGCCGGCGACGCCGTGCCGCGCACCGGGGACGCCGGTGAGCGACGCCGCGGTGAGCGCGGTGTAGGCCAGTCCCTGCCCGATGGCCATCACCGCGACTCCCGGCAGGATATGTGTCAGGTAGTCGCCGTCCAGCGGAGTGCGGAGCCAGAGAGCGACGCCCGCGGCGAGCAGGAGAAGCCCGACGACGAGGACCCGCCGCTGACCGAACCGCGACAGCAGGCGGCCCGCGACGTTCGACGACACGGCCACGAGCAGGCTCATCGGGAGCACCGCCAGCCCCGACTGCAGGGGGGTGTAGCCGAGCATGCCCTGCATGTAGAGCGGCGCGAAGAACAGGACCCCGTTGAGCGCGAAGAAGAACAGGCCACCGGCGAGGGTCGCCGCCCGGACCGGCCGGGAACGCAGGATGCCGACCGAGAACAATGGCTCCGGCGCCCGGCGCTCCCAGAGCACGAAACCGACGATGAGAAGGATCGCCAGCAGTGCCGACACGACCGTGCCAGTGTCCGCGACGCCGACTTCGCCCGCCCTGGTCACCGCGAAGATGCCCGCCAGCAAGCCGGCGGTGACCATCGCCGCGCCAGGCAGGTCGACCGGACGCCGGTCTCCGGTCGAACTGGGCAGCAACGGCCGGATGCCGAGCAGGACCAGCGCGCTCATCACCGCGCTGAACGCGAACACCGCGTGCCAGCCGAACGCGCTGGTGAGCACTCCGCCGAGCACCAGGCCCACGCCGAAGCTCGCCGCGCCCACGGCGGTGTAGACGCCCAGTGCGCGGTTGCGCAGGCGGCCCGGTGGAAAGACCTGGAACAGCAACGCCATCGCCGCGGGTACGGACAAGGCCGCGCCCATCCCCTGCGCCGCCCTGGCCGCGATCAGCACCTCCGCCGTGGGCACGACGACCGGAGCGAGCGCGCCCACCGCGAAGACACCGATACCCGCCGCCAGCACCAGCCGTCTGCTGAAGACGTCGGCCAGCCTGCCGCCGAACAGCAGACAGCCCGCGAACGTGATCCCGTAGCCGGTCATCGTCCACTGGAGCAGGGCTTCGTCCATCCGCAGATCCCGCCCGATGTCGGGCAGCGCCGGGTTGACCACCGCCACGCTGCCGACGTCGAGCGCCACCGCCGCCGCGAGCAGGATCAGGGTCCACCACAGGCGTGGCGTGAAACCGGCGCCCAGTTCCTCGACGCGCGGCACTTGCTTGGTCACTAGAACGCTCCTCGAATGGTGACTGACGCGACAGCCCGGACCGATGCCGATCGATTCGGGGATTCGGCCAGCCTCGCAGGCCACGCGCCCCGCAGATAGTGCTCTGTCTTTCCTAGTAATCGGCGGGCTAGTCAACGAAATACCAGGAATCGCCGACGGGGCTATAGCGGACCTTGCTCGATTTTTCATCGGGCGTCGTGAGCATGGGTCACGTACCAGTCCGGCCAAGGAGGGAGATACCGGTGTCCGGCCAAGAACCTCACCCGCCTTTTCCCCGGCGAACCGGAAGTGGGCGGTGAACCGGGCGATCCACGGGCTCAGGGACTGTTTGGGCCAGTTCGCCACCGGCGTCACCGTGGTGACCGTTCGCCACGAAGGCGCCGTCCACGGTGCGACGGTCAACGCTTTCGCCTCGATTTCCCTCGAACCACCGCTCGTGATGGTCTCGCTGGACCGCCGCAGCAGATTGTGCGGGCGACTGGCGGGAGCTTCATTCGAAATCAACATTCTTTCGTCGTGGCAACAAGGAATCGCCCGGCATTTCGCGGGTAACGGCACGGATCCGGCAGCCGAGATCCGCTGGGACACGCTTCCGCATTCCCTCCGCCTCGCCGGCTGCGCCGCGTATCTGACCTGCGCGCCGTGGGCCTCCTACGACGGTGGCGATCACGTGCTCTACCTCGGCGAAGTACGGAACTTCGAGATCCGCGGCGGACCCCCGCTCATCTTCCACCGCGGTGACTTCCACGAACTGCGCCAGACCGCCACGCTCGCCCCCACCACCGACGGGACAGGAATTCTTCGATGACACTGCAGCAGGAAACCGCCGGTACGGCGAACGGCAGCCGCCCGGTCCCCCGGCCGATGAACGGGAAGGAATACCTGGAAAGCCTGCGCGACGACCGGGAAATCTACCTCTACGGCGATCGCGTCGCCGACGTCACGAAGCATCCGGCGTTCCGCAATTCCGCCCTGATGACCGCGCGGCTCTACGACGCGTTGCACGATCCGGCCAAACAGGACGTGCTGACCACGGCGACCGACACGGGAAGCGGCGGGTACACGCACAGCTTCTTCCGCACCCCGCGGAGCCAGCAGGATCTCCTCGACGATCGCGAAGCCATCGCCGAATGGGCGAGGCTCACCTACGGCTGGATGGGGCGGAGTCCCGACTACAAGGCGAGTTTCCTCGGCACCCTCGGCGCCAACGCCGACTTCTATTCTCCGTTCCAGGACAACGCCCGCCGCTGGTACCGGGAGTCCCAGGAGAAGGTGCTGTTCTGGGACCACGCGATCGTGCATCCGCCGGTGGACCGGCATCTGCCGTCCGAAGCGGTGAAGGACGTCTTCGTCCACGTGGAGAAGGAGACCGACAGCGGCCTGATCGTCAGCGGCGCGAAGGTCGTCGCGACGGGATCCGCGATCACCAACCTGAACTTCATCTCGCATTACGGCATGCCCATCAAGGAACGCGAATTCGCGCTGATCGCGACCCTGCCGATGACGGCGCCGGGGCTCAAACTCATCTGCCGCCCGTCCTACGCGGCCACCGCCGCGGTGATGGGCAGTCCCTACGACCATCCCTTGTCCAGCCGGTTCGACGAAAACGACACGATCTTCGTGATGGACAAGGTGCTCATCCCGTGGGAGAACGTGTTCATCTACGGCGACGCCGGCAAGGTTAACGAATTCGTCGCCGAATCCGGTTCACTGGAGCGGCTGACCTTCCAGAGTTGCATCCGGCTGGCGGTGAAGATCGATTTCATCGCCGGTCTCCTGCTCAAGGCGATCGAGATGACCGGGACCAAGGATTTCCGCGGCGTGCAGGCCCGGGCGGGCGAGGTCCTCGCCTGGCGGAACCTGTTCTGGGCCCTCAGCGAGGCGATGGCCCGGAATCCTCGGGAGTGGCGGGACGGGTCACTGCTGCCACGGAAGGACTACGGGCTCGCGTACCGCTGGTTCATGACCCTCGGCTACCCGCGGATCAAGGAGATCATCGAGCAGGACGTCGCCAGCGGCCTCATCTACGTGAACTCGAGCGCGGACGACTTCAAGAACCCCGCGATCCGCCCCTATCTCGACAAGTACGTCCGCGGTTCGAACGGGCACGACGCGGTCAGCCGGGTGAAGCTGATGAAACTGCTGTGGGACGCGATCGGCACGGAGTTCGGCAGCAGGCACGAACTGTACGAGCGCAACTCCTCGGGGAACCACGAGTCGATCCGGACCGAGATCCTCGCGGCGCAGACCGAAAGCGGACAGGTCGACGGCTACAAGGGCTTCGCCGAGCAGTGCCTGCGTGAATACGACCTCGACGGCTGGACGGTGCCGGACCTCGACTCCTTCGACGAGCTGAAACACGTCATGCGCGGCCTGGGCCGTAGGTCTTGAGCCGGGAGGGACATCGTGTATCTGCTGGGAACGCACCGGTCCGTCACCGACCGGCTGAAACTTTCGACCCGTCGTGATCTGGGTGCGGGGAACTTCTTCTGGCACGTCTGCGAAATCGCCCGCGACCTCGACCGGCCGCTGCTCTTCCGGCACGAGGGCGGCGGGAAGACATCGGGCCATTCCCTAGGCGGACTGCGTGACCGGGTGCTGCGGTGCGCGCGGTGGTACGCCGAAGAAGGGGTGAAACCCGGAACACGGGTCGGCGTCCACCTGACTGACGGGATCGCCGGTTTCGTGCACCACATCGCGATCACCGCGCTCGGCGGGGTCACCACGCTCACCAACCCGCGGATGCCGCCGGAGACCGCGGCCCACTATTTCGCCCGCACGGACACCACGCTCGTGGTCACCGACCTCGAACGACCGGCCACGGACGGCACGCGGTTCGTCGGCGAGGAAGCGGTCGGCGTTCCCGGGGACGGCCCGGCTCCGCCGCTGCCGGATCGGCACCGGCACCGAGACGACGACCTGGTGCTGATCTCCCATTCCTCCGGCACCACCGGTGTACCCAAGCCGACGGCCTTCGCGCACCGCACGTTCTCCGTCGGCAAACGGGAACGGCTCTGGAAGTTCCCTTCCCTGCGAACGGATCGGATGCTCACCGCGCTGCCGCACAGCCACTCGTCCGGGATCAGCTACCTGAGCCTCGCCCTGATGCTCGGACTGCCGACCATGCTGGCCGACGGGACGTCGGGCGCGGCGGTCGCGGCGGCGATGAACGCGTTCGAGCCCACACTCGTGCTCGGCTTCCCCGGTACCCTCGCGGAGTTGCCGATCGGCGCGCTGACAACGGAAGCCGCCGACGCCGTCCACACCTGGATGGGCATGGGGGACGCGTCGCACGAACGCCACATCCGCCCGTTGGTGGCACTCGGTCATACCCGGACGAACGGCGCCGTGACCGCCGGTTCGACCTATGTGGACGGTCTCGGTTCGTCCGAAATGGGCATGGTGCTGTTCAAACACGCCTACACCGCCGACTCCACCACTTACGCGCGGGCGATCGGCAAGCCGGTACGGGTGGTCCGCGAGGCCGCAGCCCTCGACGACGCGGGCCGGGTCCTGCCGCCGGGCCGGGCCGGCCTGCTGGGGGTGCGCACGCCGAGCGTCACCCCGGGATATGTGAACGACGAGACGCTGAACCACCTGGCCCGCCGCGGCGGCTTCTTCCTCACCGGCGACGTCGTGCGCCACGACGAGAACGGGACCTGGTACCACCTCGACCGGACGCCGGATGTCATCGAGACCGTCGATGGCCCGGTGTACAGCCTGCCGGTGGAAGAGGTCGTGCTCAACGAGACGAAGGCCTTGGACGCCGCCGTGATCGCGGTGGCCGATCCCGCCGTCCCGGACCGGTCGCTGCCCGCCGCCGTGGTGCTCTTCGGACACGGCGATCCGCCGGGCGCCGAGGAGATCCGAGCCTCGTGCAACCGCGCGCTCGCGCGAGCGGGACTCGCGGAACTCGCCGCCGTGGTCGTGGCCGGCTCACGGAGCGATTTGCCGGTGGGGGTCACCGGGAAGGTGCTCAAACGCGAGCTTCGGGAAAGGCATCGGGAACTCCTCACCCGCACGTCGAGCAGTGCCGAACAGAAGGGACGGAACGGATGACCGTGGTCGACGCCGACGTGGCCGCCGGGAACGGGACGGACGAGACGGCCGCGCGCGCCGTGGTCGACATCGTCACCGGGACCTGGCGTTCACAGGCACTCTACGCGGCGGTCGCGCTCGGTCTGCCCGATCACCTCGCCGAGGGGCACGTCACGAGCGCTTCCCTGGCCGCACGCGCGCAAGCCGACCCCGACGGCGTGCTCAGGCTGATGCGGTTGCTCGTCGCGATCGGCGTGTTCGACGGCGACGACCGCACCGGCTACCGGCTTACCCCGATTTCCCGGCTGCTGCGCACCGGCACCTCGACGTCGATGCGCGAGATGTGCCGTCTCTACGGTGAGGAGTTCCATCAGGCCTGGGGTTCGGTCGTCACCGCGGTGCGAACGGGGCGTTCCGGCTTCGAGCACGCTTTCGACCGCACGCTCCACGAGTACCTCGCCGAGGTACCGGGGGCGGGGCAACGCTTCCTCGACGCCATGAACGCCGGGAGCGCCTTCTTCGCGGACGTCCCCAAGGCGTTCGACTTCTCGCGCGGGAAGACGGTCGCGGATCTCGGTGGCGGCAGCGGCAACCTGCTGTCCACCGTGCTGGAGACCCATCCCCATCTCCGCGGGCTGCTGGTGGACAAGGAGCACATGCTGCCGGTGGCCAGGAACCAGCTCGTCGCGCGCGGCTGCGCGGACCGCTGCGAAGTGGTGGCGGGAGACATCTTCCGTGCCGTTCCCAAGGGCGTCGATTTCTATCTGCTGTCCCGGATCCTGCAGGACTGGGACGACGGCGAGTGCATCACGCTGCTCACGCACTGCCGCCGCGCCATGGCGGACGAGTCCGCGCGGGTGCTGATCCTGGAGCGGGTCATCCCCGATTCCGGGACCGAGGTCCTGCCGCTGCTGTGGGATCTGCACCTGCTGATGATGGCGGGCGGGCGGGAGCGGACCCTGGCGAGCTACGAGTCCATTCTGGACGGTGCGGGTCTCCGGCTCGAGGCCGTCCATCCACTGGCACTGGAGACCAGGTTGCTGGTCGCGGCGCCGGTGGCGCCGGGCCGGTCCCGGTGACGACGTCATGCGGATCTGCATCATCGGCCTCGGCCCCCGTGGACTCTCCGTGCTGGAACGGTTGTGCGCCAACGCGTCCGTCCTGGCGCCCGCCGACCGAGAACTCGTGGTGACCGTCCTCGACTCGCATGTGCACGACGGCGGGCAGGTGTGGCACCGGCGCCAGGATCCGAAACTGCTGATGAACACCGTGGCAGCCCAGATCACCATGTTCCTCGACGACACCGTCGAGGCGGCGGGCCCGGTACTGCACGGCCCGAGCCTTCACGACTGGGCGAGGTCGATCGCGGCCGCGCCGTCGTCCGCCGACATCCCGGACGGCGTCCACCGGGAGGCCGCGCTGCTCGGGCCGGACAGCTATCCGTCGAGGGCCTTCTACGGCTCGTATCTGTACTGGACCCTGCGGCGGATCGTCAGGACCGCTCCGGCCTCGGTGCGGATCGTGCTGTGCGCGGAGAAGGCCGTCGACCTGCGGGACGCCGAAGACGGTTCGCAGCGCGTCTGGCTGTCCGGCGGAACCGTGCTCGACGGTCAGGACGCCGTGGTGCTCACCCAGGGCCATCTCGACACGCTCCCGGACCGTGAAGAGTCGGCGATGGCGCGGTTCGCCAAGCGGCACGGTCTGCGCTACCTCCCGCCGGGCAACCCGGCGGGCGCCGCGCTCGAAGACATCGGGCCGGGTGAAACCACCGTCCTCAGAGGAATGGGACTGGCCTTCTTCGACTATCTCGCTCTGTTCACCGAAGGAAGGGGCGGACGTTTCCTCCGCACCGCCGACGGGCTGGTCTACCGCCCGTCCGGCCGGGAGCCACGGCTGGTCACGGGATCCCGGCGCGGCGTTCCGTATCACGCACGCGGCGAGAACCAGAAGGGCGCGTACGGCAGGCACGAGCCGTTGTTCCTTACCCCGGCGGTGCTCGAACGGTTTCGCGGGCGCGCGGAGCCCGCCGACTTCCGCGTGGAAATCTGGCCGCTCATCGACCGCGAGGTCCGCACCGTCTTCTACGGCGCGCTGGTGCGCGACCGCGGATCACCGGAGAGGGCGCGGGAGTTCACTCGCGCTTTCGTCACGGCGGCAGGCGATCGGCCATCGCCGCCCGTGCTCACGGATCCGCTGGCGCCGGCACCATCGGCTCGGGAAGAACGAGTGCTCGCCGAATTCGGGCTCGAGGAACGGTGGGACTGGCGCCGCGTGGCGTATCCGATCCCGGAGGCCGGGCTCACCGGCACCTGCCGGTTCCGGCGATGGCTACGGTCCTATCTGGACGAAGACATCGCGGAAGCGAAGCGCGGCAATGTGTCCAGCCCGCTCAAGGCCGCACTCGACGTGCTCCGGGACCTGCGCAACGAGATCCGGCTCGTGGTCGATCACGGCGGCCTCTCCGGCGACTCCTACCGTGACGACCTCCAGCGCTGGTACACGCCGCTGAACGCGTTCCTCTCGATCGGTCCGCCGGTGCGACGCGTCGAGGAGATGGCGGCGTTGATCGACAGCGGCGTGCTGAGCGTCCTCGGTCCGCAACTGCGCGTGCGGGCCTCGCCGGACGCCCGCCGGTTCATCGCGAATTCGGCGCGGGTACCCGATGTCACCGAGATCGCCACCACCTTGATCGAGGCCCGCCTGCCCGAGGCCGACCTGCGGCGGACCCAGGACCTGCTGCTGCGGAACCTGCTGGCACGAGGCGAATGCCGCCTTCACCGGATCCCGATCACCCACGGCGGTTCCTATCCGACCGGCGGCCTCGCCGTCACCCGCCGCCCGTATCGCCTGGTGGACCTCAGCGGGAGGCCGCACGCCCGCCGGTTCGCCTTCGGGGTACCCACCGAGACCGTCCACTGGGTGACGGCGGCGGGAATCCGGCCCGGCGTCAACTCGGTCATCCTGACCGACGCCGACGCAGTGGCCAGAGCCGCTCTGCAGATCGCGCTGCCGAACTCACCGTCATCCCGACCGAAGGAATCAGGAGAATCATGGATCTACAGCTGACCGGCCGTGTCGCGGTGGTCACCGGTGCTTCCAAGGGGATCGGACTCGCGATCGCCCGGACACTGCGCGAGGAAGGCGCCCGTGTCGTCGCGGTGTCACGGAAGAGCAGCCCCGAACTCGACCTGCTCGCCGGGGCCGGGCTGACCCACGTCGCGGCCGACCTGATGGATCCCGACGCGCCCGCGGACGTCGTGGCGCGGGCGGCGGACCTCTACGGCGGCCTCGACATCCTGGTGAACAACGCGGGCGGGCCACCACCGGGGGTGATCCTGCCGCGCTCCTCGTTCCTGGACGCGACGGACGAGGAATGGCGGAAGATGTTCGAGTTCAACCTGTTCTCCGCCGTCCGCGCCATCCGGGCCGCGTTGCCGCTGATGATCGAGCGTGGTGGCGGATCGATCGTCAACATCTCCTCGTGCAACGCGCGGCAGCCCTCCCCCATCAACGTCGACTACGGCGCCGCCAAGGCGGGCATGAACAACGTGAGCAAGGTGCTCTCCGAGGAGTTCGGTCCGCAGGGCATCCGGGTGAACGTGGTCTCCCCCGGTCCGGTCCGCACGGCGTGGTGGACCGACGAGGGCGGCGTCGCGGACCTCTTCGCGGCCAAGACCGGGACGGACCCCGAAACCGTGATGACCGAGGTCGTCCCGGAGATGATGCGGCTGGCGACCGGCCGGATCGCCGACCCGGGCGAGGTCGCCGCCCTGGTCGCGCTGCTGGCCTCGCCCCTTTCCGCCAACACCACCGGGGCGGAGTTCGCGGTGGATTCCGGATTCGTCAAGACCATCTGAGGCGGAACGGCCATGAACTCTCCGGTGAGGACCCCGGTCGCCATCGTGGGCGGCGGACCGGTGGGCCTGTTGCTCGCCTTGTTCCTCGACCGGCACGGCGTCCGGTCGGTGGTGTTCGAACTCGCCGAGTCCACTTCGGACCAGCCCCGCGGCAGCACGCACAGCGCCCGCAGCATGGAGCACTACCGGCGGCTCGGCCTGGCGGGTGAGGTCCGCGAACTCGGCCTGCCTTGGGACCACTCGACGGACATCGCGTTCTACACCCGCTACAACGGGTTCCGGCTCGCCCGCAATCGCCGCCCGGCCGTGCGGGACCTGCTGCGCCAGGTCGCCTCGGGGCCCCGCACGGCGCAGGTGCCCGAGCCCATGCACCGCGCCAACCAGATGTACGTCGAACGGCTGCTCTACCGCCGGGCTCGCGCCGCGGCGAACATCGAGCTGCGGTTCGGCTGGCGGGTGACCGGGATCGCCGCCGACCCCGGCGGTGCCGACATCCTCGCCGAGGACGCCGGCGGCCGGGTCCAGGCCTGGCGGGCGGGCTATGTCGCGGGGTGTGACGGTGCCCGCGGCGTCGTACGGGGCCACCTCGGCGCTCGGTACGCCGGAGCGGACCGCGTCGAGCAGGAGGTCCTCGGCGGCCGCACGGTCGCTGCGCATCTGCGGATCCCCACGCTGTACCGGGACTTCCTCGTCGACGGCGGGGCGTGGAGTCACTGGGCGGTGAACACCGATCTGGTGCTGAACCTCATCGCGCTCAACGGCAAGGACGAGTTCTTTCTGCTCACCAGCTCGGTCGACCCGGACTCGGCACCCGACGACGCGCTGGTCTCGGCGGTACGGCGGGCGGCGGGCGCGCCGATCCCGGTCACCGTGCTCGCCAGACGGCCGTGGACGTCGGGGATGGCGCTCGTCGCCGACAACTTCGGCACCGACCGGGTGTTCCTCGCCGGAGACGCGGCACACCTGTTCACGCCGAACGGCGGGTTCGGGATGAACACCGGACTGGACGACGCGGCGAACCTGGCCTGGAAGCTGGCCGCCGCGGTACAGGGCTGGGGCGGACCAGGGCTGCTCGCGTCCTACCACCACGAACGACGGCCGGTCGCGATCCGCAACACCGGCGCCGCGCGTGAACTCAATCTGGGTCTGGCGAACGTCGCACGGCCCCACTGCGTGGAGCAGGACACCGCCGAAGGCAGGGCGGAACGCCGTCGGCTCGGCCGGATGCTGGCGGACTACGGCGACCGGACGCTCGACACCCTCGGTGTCCAGCTCGGCGCGCGGTATGACGGTTCCCCGATCGTCGACGGCCAGGACACCCCACCCGCGGACTCTCCCGACACCTACACCCCGAGCAGTGTGCCGGGCGGGCGGGCACCGCATCTGTGGCTGGACGACACACGCGTCAGCGGCAGCTCGCTCTTCGACCACTTCGGCGTCGGCTTCACCCTGCTCCGGCTGGGGCCGAAGGCGCCGCCCGCCAACGGTCTGCGCGCCGAGGCGGCACGGCGGAACATCCCCCTCAAGGTGCTCGACCTGCCCGATCCGCTGGCCCGCGACCTCTACGAAAGGGATCTGGTGCTGATCCGTCCCGACCAGCATGTGGCGTGGCGAGGCAACGGTCTCGACCGCCCCGACCGGCTCCTCACCACCGTGACGGGCGGACGATGAACGCCCTCGACTCCGGGCTGCTCGCCCCGGCGCGGGCCGGGACACCGGTGGAAGCGGCGACGTCCGACGAAGCCTGGCTCCAGGCGCTCTTGGACGCGGAGGTCTGTCTGGCCCGTGTCCAGGCCGGACTCGGCGTCGTCCCCGAGGAAGCCGCCGAACGGATCGGCGAGATCGCCCGGGCGGAGGCCGTCGACCTGGTGAGTCTTGCGAGGCGGAGCCGTGAATCCGCGAACCCCGTGGTGGCGCTGGTCGCCGACCTGAGCGCGCTGGTCGCCGAGAGCGATCCGGAGGCCGCCGAGTACGTCCACCGTGGGTCGACCAGCCAGGACATCGCCGACAGTGCCGCGATGCTGTTCGCACACCGGGCCACCGGCCTGCTGCTGGCCGAACTGGAGCGAGTGACCGAGGGACTGGCCAGGCTCGCGGAGGAACACCGGAACCTCGTCATGCCGGGGCGCACACTGGCGTTGCAGGCGGTACCGGTGACCTTCGGCCTGAAAGCGGCAGGCTGGCTTCAGTCGGTAGCGGCCGCCGCGGACGGACTCCGCCGGGTGAGGGACACGCTTCCCGCTCAGCTCGGCGGCGCCGCGGGCACACTCGCCGGCTACGTCGAGTTCGCCCGTCTGCGGTTCGGCGAGGACACCGGCGCCGCGCGCGTCGAACGCTATCCCGAAGACCTCCTCACCGGGTTCGCCGACGCGCTGGGCCTCGCCACACCGGTGCTGCCATGGCATACCGCCCGCGCCCCGCTGGCGGAACTGGGTTCGTCGCTGGCGGTGGTCTCCGGGGCGCTCGGCAAACTGGCCATCGACGTCCAGACGCTGTCCCGCACGGAAATCGGCGAGGTATCGGAACCCGCGGGCGCCGCGCGGGGCGTGTCTTCGGCGATGCCGCACAAACGAAATCCGGTACTGTCCACCCTGATCCGAGCGGCCGCGCTCCAGGTGCCGCCGCTCGCCCTGATCCTGGCCCAGTCCATGCTCGCCGAAGACGAGCGGCCAGGCGGCGCGTGGCACGCCGAGTGGCTGCCGTTGCGAGACTGCCTCCGGCTGGCCGGAGGTGCGGCCACCACCGCCGCCGAACTCGTGGAAGGCCTGGTGGTGCATCCGGACCGGATGCGGGAGAACCTGGACCGCACCGGCGGCCTGCTGGTGACCGAGCGGCTGGCCGCGGTGCTGACACCGTCGTTGGGACGGGTCGCGGCGAAAGCCTTGATGACCGAAGTGGCGGCCGAAGCCACGCGCACGGGCCGTTCGCTCCGCGAGACACTGCTGGCCGGCCCGCCCCTCGCCGCCCGCTTCGACGGCGAGGATCTGGCCGGGCTCTTGGCTCCGGAGCGGTACACCGGCGCGGCCGCCCGGCTGGTGGACCGGGCGCTGGCCGACTACCGGCAGCGCCGATCGAGTCTTCGTGAGTGACGTTATCGAGGGATGCGGCAAAGGGGCCGGCACCTCAGCGGTGCGCGTTCTTCCGCCTGGGCCCTGGTTCTCATGTCGCGAACGACTCGCGACAGAAACCCGGCCGCGGTCGTGTCGTCCATCCAGTCACGCGTGTCGTCCGCCGGATCACGAGTGTCGTCCGGTCAGTCACGCGAAACCGCCGCCGCCGAACGACGCTTCGGCGGTGACCTGCCGGACGCTCCCTCCCCCGGCGGCCGCTCGGGCACGGCCGAAGCGACCTGCGCGCTCGTCACTCCGAGCACGGTCACCAGGAGCAGACCGGTCAGGGCATGGCCTCTTCGGCGCGTGTGGCACCTCCGTTTGCGCTCATATCGGCGCGCCGAGGCTTTCGGAAGTGCAGGTCGAAGCGCTGGACGTCGGGACGATCAGGTTGTCCGGAGTATCCGTTCGGACACCGGCGGCATCCACAGTGATGACGATCACAGCGAGACTCCATGCCCGGCATCCCTACAAACCGACCGCTCAGTACGGCAGACTCGACGTCACTTCAACTCGACGACGAGGAGTCACCCGTGACCGAACACCCCTCCCGTGTAGCGATCGTCACCGGCGCCGGCCGCGGCATCGGCGCGGCCGTGGCCGAACGCCTCGCTTCCGACGGGTTCGCCGTCGGACTGCTGGATCTCGACGAGGCAGGCGTCAAGCAGGGGGCCGAAGCGATCGTCGCCGAGGGCGGCAAGGCCGTCGGTGTCGCGCTGGACGTCAATGACGCCGCACAGGTCGAAGCCGCGGTGACGCGGGTGGCCGAGGAGCTCGGCGCGCCGACCGTGCTGATCAACAACGCCGGCATCACCCGCGACAACCTGCTGTTCAAGATGACCGAACAGGACTGGGACTCGGTGCTGGGCGTGCACCTGAAGGGGTCGTTCCTGATGACCCGCGAGGTGCAGAAGTACCAGACGCAGGAGAAGTGGGGCCGCATCGTCAACCTCTCCAGCACCTCGGCGCTGGGCAACCGCGGCCAGGCCAACTACTCCGCGGCCAAGGCGGGCATGCAGGGCTTCACCAAGACCCTCGCGATCGAACTGGGCAAGTTCAACGTCACCGCGAACGCCATCGCCCCCGGGTTCATCGCCACCGACATGACCGCGGCGACCGCCGAGCGGATCGGCATGTCGTTCGAGGACTTCAAGGCGGCGGCCGCGTCGCAGATCCCGGTGCAGCGCGTCGGCACGCCCGAGGACATCGCCAACCTCGCGTCGTTCCTGGTGAGCGACGGCGCCGGCTTCATCTCCGGCCAGGTCATCTACGTCGCCGGCGGACCGAAGGACTGAGCCATGCGCGAATTCGCCTCCCTGCAGGAGTTCGAGAACGCCGTCGGCGAGCACTTCGGCCACAGCGACTGGCTGACGCTCACCCAGGACCGGGTGAACCTGTTCGCCGACGCCACCGACGACCACCAGTGGATCCACGTCGACGTCGAGAAGGCGGCCGAAGGGCCGTTCGGCGCCCCGATCGCCCACGGTTTCCTGACGCTGTCGCTCATTTCGGGCTTCGTCGGGAAGCTCTACCGCGTCAACGGGCTCAAAATGGGCATCAACTACGGGCTGAACAAGGTCCGGTTCCCCCAGCCGGTCAAGGTCGGCGCGAAGATCCGGGCGGGCGCCGAGCTGGTCGAGGTCACCGACGTGGCAGGCGGCAAGCAGGCCGTCGTCCGGTGGACGATCGAGATCGACGGCGAGCCCAAACCGGCGTGCGTCGCGGAGATGGTCGTCCGGCTGATCGCCTGAGAGGGTGAGGTCCGGCACCTCGCCGGACCACCCCTACCCGACATACCGACTGGTCGGTACTGTAACCGGAAAGCGAGCCGCTGGAGGCACCATGAACCAGTCCGACCTGCCGGGCCTCGACCTGGCCAGGCTCAAGGCCCATCTGGACGAGCACCGGCCGGGTCTCGTCCAGGGCGACCTGAGCGGCCAGGTCGTGGAAGGGGGCCGGTCCAACCTCACCTACATCGTGGGCGACGGCCGGTCCCGCTGGGTGGTCCGCCGCCCGCCGCTGGGCCACGTCCTGCCGACCGCGCACGACATGGGCCGCGAATTCCGGGTGATCTCCGGACTGCGCGGCACGGCGGTCCCGGTGCCGGAAACCGTGCTGCTGTGTGAATACACCGACGTCATCGGCTCGCGGTTCTACGTGATGGAGTTCGTGGAGGGCACCCCCTTCCGCTCGGACACCGAACTCGCCGCGCTCGGCCCGGCCCGGACCAGGGCGATCGCGGAGGAACTGGTCGACACCCTGGTCGAATTGCACGCCGTCGATCCGGAATCGGTGGGGCTGGGCGACTTCGGCCGCCCGGAGGGCTTCCTCGAACGCCAGCTGCGGCGCTGGAAGAAGCAACTCGACGGCAACCGCAGCCGCGACCTCCCCGGCGTCGACGAACTCCACGACCGGCTCGCCTCGTCGGTCCCCGAATCGGGCAGGCCGTCGATCGTGCACGGCGACTACCGCCTGGACAACGTGCTGGTGAACGCGGACGACCGGATCACCGCGGTGCTGGACTGGGAGATGTCCACCCTCGGCGACCCGCTGACCGACCTCGCGCTGCTGGTGGCCTACGCCGAACGCGACAAGGTCTCGCTGCAGTTCGTGTCCAACGCCAGCTCGGCGCCGGGCTACCCACGCAACGACGAGGTCATCGCGCGGTACGCCGAACGTTCCGGCCGCGACGTCTCCCGGCTCAACTGGTATGTGAGCTTCGCGTTCTTCAAACTCGCGGTGATCCTGGAAGGCATCCACCTCCGCTACAGCAAGGGACAGACCGTCGGCGCCGGCTTCGACGGCATCGGCTCGGGCGTCGTCCCGTTGATCGCGCACGGCAACGAGACTCTCAAGGCCGAATGACGGGACGTGCGATGACTTGCTCGAAAGGTGGCCAAGCGGCGCGCCGCTCTCGTCGCGAACGAGAGAAGTCATCGGAAGCCGCAGCCCGGCTACGCATTCGTCGACGCGCCCCTGAAAACAAGGAAGAGGGATAGAGATGGACTTCGCCTTCGACGCGAAAACCGAGGAACTGCGGAGAAAGCTCCTCGAGTTCATGGACTCGCACATCTACCCGGCCGAGGCCGTCTTCGAGCGGCAGCTGGCCGGGCGCGACAGCGAATGGTCGCAGCCGCCGATCGTCGAAGAGCTGAAGGCCGAGGCCCGCGAGCGCGGGCTGTGGAACTTCTTCCTCCCCGGTGACCACGGCGCGGGGCTGACGAACCTGCAGTACGCGCCGCTGGCCGAGATCACCGGCCGCAGCCTCCGGCTCGCGCCGACCGCGCTGAACTGCGCGGCGCCGGACACCGGGAACATGGAAGTCCTCACCATGTTCGGCACCGACCAGCAGAAGAAGCAGTGGCTCCAGCCGCTGCTGGACGGCGAGATCAGGTCCGCGTTCGCGATGACCGAGCCCGACGTCGCCTCCTCCGACGCGCGCAACATCGCCACCAGCATCCGCCGCGACGGCGACGAGTACGTCATCAACGGCCGGAAGTGGTACATCTCCGGCGCGATGAACCCGAACTGCAGGATCTTCATCGTGATGGGCAAGACCGATCCGGACGGCCCGCCGCACAAGCAGCAGAGCATGATCCTGGTCCCCCGCGACACTCCAGGCATGACCGTGAAACGCGGTATGCACGTGTTCGGCTACACCGACGGCGATCACGGCGGCCACGCCGAAGTGGTCTTCGAGGACGTCCGCGTGCCCGCGGAGAACCTCATCGCCGGCGAGGGTGACGGGTTCGCCATCGCGCAGGCCCGCCTCGGTCCCGGCCGGATCCACCACTGCATGCGTGCCATCGGCATGGCCGAACGCGCGCTGGAACTGATGTGCCGCCGGGCGCTTTCGCGCGAGACCTTCGGCAAGCCGATCGCCGAACAGGGCGTGGTGCAGGACTGGATCGCCGAGGCCAGGGTCAAGATCGAGCAGCAGCGCTTGCTGGTGCTCAAGACCGCGTGGCTGATGGACACCGTCGGCAACCAGGGCGCGCACACCGAGATCCAGGCGATCAAGATCTCCACGCCGATCACCGTCGAGTGGATCCTCGACAAGGCCGTGCAGCTGTTCGGCGCGGGCGGCGTCAGCCAGGACTTCCCGATCGCCGAGATGTGGGCGCAGGTGCGGACGCTGCGGCTCGCCGACGGCCCGGACGAGGTGCACAAGCGCTCGCTGGCGCACCGTGAACTGAAGAAATATCGCGGGGAGGCCTCACGGTGACATTCAAGAACATGACCACTGTGGACGATCTCAAGCGGCGCGTGGCCGATCTGCTGGCCGCGTATCCGCCGGAAAGCACGCCGCGTCAAGACTTCCTCGACGCGCGGTTCGACGCCGGACTGGCGTGGATCCACTTCCCCGAAGGTCTCGGCGGCCTGAACGCACCGCGTTCGCTCCAGTCCGTCGTGGACAAGGAGCTCGCCGCGGCGGGCGCACCGGACAACGACAAGCGGCGGATCGGAATCGGTCTCGGCATGGCCGCGCCGACCATTCTCGCCTTCGGCACACCCGAACAGCACCAGCGCTTCCTACGTCCACTGTGGACCGAGCGCGAGGTGTGGTGCCAGCTGTTCAGCGAGCCCGGCGCCGGATCCGACCTGGCCGCGCTGGGCACCCGCGCGGTACGCGACGGCGACGACTGGGTGGTCACCGGGCAGAAGGTCTGGACGTCGGGCGCGCACAAGTCCCAGTGGGCCATCCTGGTCACCCGCACCGATCCCGACGTGCCGAAACACCGTGGCATGACGTACTTCCTGTGCGACATGACCGCTCCGGGCGTCGAAGTCCGGCCGCTGCGCCAGATCACCGGGGAGGCCGAGTTCAACGAGGTTTTCCTCAGCGAGGTCCGCATCCCCGACGCGCACCGCCTCGGCGCGGTCGGCGAGGGCTGGAAGGTCGCGCAGACCACGCTGATGAACGAACGGGTCGCGATCGGCGGCACCGAGTTCCCGCGCGACGGCGGCATGGTCGGCGTCGTCGCGGAAACCTGGCGGGAGCGCCCGGAGCTGCGCACGTCCGAACTGCACGACAGGCTGCTGAAACTGTGGGTGGAGGGGGAAAGCCTGCGCCTGGTGAGTTCGCGGCTGCGGCAGCAGCTCGCCGCGGGCGCGCCGGGACCGGAAGGTTCCGCGGTCAAGGTCGCGTTCTCCGAACTGAACCAGGCCGCGTCCGGGCTGGAGATCGAGCTGCTCGGCGACGAGGGCCTGCGTTACGACGACTGGACGATGCGTCGTCCCGACGGCGTGAACTTCCTCGGCCGCGAGGCCGGTTACCGCTATCTGCGCGCGAAGGGCAACTCCATCGAGGGCGGCACCTCGGAGATCCTGCGCAACATCATCGCCGAGCGCGTGCTGGGGCTGCCGTCCGAGCCGCGGATCGACAAGGACGTCGCCTGGAAGGACCTGCCCCGATGACCGACCTGCTGTATTCCGAGGTCGAAGAGGACCTTCGCGCCAGCGTCCGGGCTCTGTTCTCCGACCGCGCGGAACCGGCGGCCCTGATCGCCAGGACCGAGACGGCGGAACCGTACGACCTGAAGTTGTGGCGCACGCTCGCCGCCGACCTCGGCGCGGCGGGCCTCGCCGTCCCGGAGGCGCTGGGCGGGCACGGCGCTTCGGCGCGGGAAGTCGCCGTCGTGATGGAGGAACTCGGGCGCAGCGTCGCCCCGGTCCCGTACCTCGGCAGCGCCGTCCTGGCGACGTCGGCCCTGCTGGCGGCCGACACGTCACAGGCGGAAGTGGCCGAAACGCTCGGGAAACTGGCCGCGGGCACGCTCATCGGCGCCCTGGCCGTCCCGCTGTCGGCCGCGCCCGGCGCCGAGTTCCCCTCGACGGTCACCGCGGCCGCCGACGGCACGGTCAGCGGCCGGGTCCGCAGCGTCGCCGACGCTTCGGTGGCCGAACTGATCGTCGTTCCGGCGGTGGGACCCGACGGCCCCGGCCTGTACACGGTCGACGCTTCGGCGGCGGGAGTGACGGTCGCCGAGGCGATTTCCCTCGACCTCACCCGGCGCATCGCCGACGTCACCTTGGAGAAGGTTGCCGCGAAGCGTGTCGCCGGCCCCTCGGTGGCGGCGTCCGCGCTGGACACGGCACTCGTGACCGCGGCGGGGCTGCTCGCCTCGGAACAACTCGGGATCGCCGAATGGGCGCTGACCGAAACGGTGCGCTATCTCAAGGAGCGCTACCAGTTCGGCCGTCAGGTCGGTTCGTTCCAGTCGCTGAAGCACCGGTTGGCGAACCTGTACACGGATCTGGTCAACGCCAGGGCGACCGCGCGCTACGCCGCCGACTGCCTGGCCTCCGGCGACGACATCGCGATCGCCGTCGCGGTCGCGCAGGCCCGCAACTCCCCCATCGCCGTCCACGCCGCCGAAGAAGCGATCCAGCTGCACGGCGGGATCGGCATGACCTGGGAGCACCCCGCGCACCTGTACCTGAAGCGCGCGAAGAGCGACGAGATTGCGTTCGGCACTCCTGGGCGGCATCGCGCCGCCCTCGCGCCGCTGATCGACCTGCCGGCCTGATCTCCCCGGCGGGGTCCGTCCCGGAAAGTGTCGGACCCTGCCGGTAGACCTGTTCGAACATCAGATCGAACAGGGAGTCATCATGAAACTGCTCGTGGCCACCTCGAAGACCCAGGGCACCCGGAAAACCGACTTCGACCACTGCGTCGAGGGCGAGCTGCTCTGGATCGCCCCGTGCTGTGACGACGGCGAGCGCTCGCCCGATTCCGATTGCGGCTGTGGAAGGGCGTTCGGCGGCCTGAGTTCGCACCGCGGGACGACGACGGCGCTCGTCGCGGAACTGCCCGGCTTCACCTATTCCGACTACGCCGAAGCGTTGCGGTCGAGTCTGGCCGCCCAAGGCTGGCCACCCGAAGCCGCCGAAGAGCTGGCGGCGGGCTTGCTCGCCTTCGCCTCCGGATGGGAGGTGGGAACGGTGCTCGAACGCCGCAACGACTGTTTCGCCGAGCGGCTCGTGCCCGCGGGCTGAGCACTACTCGGGTCGCAGCGCGGCCAGCAGGAGATCGGCGAAGTGGTCGCCGATCTGGCGGGCCGAGAGCGCGCCGCCGCGCCGGTACCACGATCCGAGGTGGTGCACCGACCCGAAGAAGAAGTCGACGATCACGTCGGCCGGTTTGTCCGCGCGGAACTCGCCGGACTCCTGGCCTTCCTCGATCAGCGTGCGGAACCGCTCGTGGTACTTGCGGCGTTCCGCGCGGACGGCCTTCTGCTTCTCCACGCTGAGCTGGTGCATGGACTGCATGAAGATCGTGTTGTCGTCGAGGTTGTCGATCGTGCTGACGACGACGTCGGAGGCGGCGGAACGCAGCCGTTCCCGCAGCGGAGCCTCGCTCGAGACCACTTTTTCCAGTTGCTCGGTCTGCGCGCGCAGCACCCGGGCGTAGATCTCGTAAAGGAGGTCGTCCTTGGAGCCGAAGTAGTGGTACATCGCGCCCTTGGTGACCCCGGCCGCCTCGACGATCTCCTGCACGGAGGTGCGGTCGAAACCCTTCTTGGCGAAGAGCTTCGTGGCGTGCGACAGCAGACGGCGCGGGACGGCGGCCTGGTCCTCACCGCCGGCCTCGGCCTTCCTGGTGGTCGCTCGTGTCATGGCCGGCCCCTTCTCGTGCGGACACTCAGCATACCGGCCGGTTTGTCGACGGCCGGAGAAGCGCCGGTTCCCGGGAAGGATTACCGGCCACTGGGCGCCTGGGAGGGCCTCGACCGCCCGGTTCATACGGTTGGGTGACGGCCAGCCGGGCCCCGTCCTGGTGAACTGGGCATATGAGCACCAGGCACCCGGGCACCGGGACGGGATCGCGGGCGGACGTCCGCGTCGAGGAGGTCGGAGCCCTGCGAGACGGAGTCGCTCTGGGCACGACCCCGCTGACGGTGCTCGCCGGGGAGCCGGGTTGCGGCCGCGGCACGGTACTGGACAGGCTCGCCGAGGAGCTCACCCCGTCGGCCAAAGTGCTGGTGCTGCGGCTGGCCAAGCTCGACCGGACACTCCCGTACGGGGCGATGTTCCGGCTTCTCGTCCTTCTCGGCGGGGACCGGGCCGAGGAGGAACCCGCGCGGCGCTCGGTGCTGGCCATGCTCGCCAGGGCGGGCGAGACCACGCCGACCCCGGAGACCGTCGCGAAGATCGCGACCGCCGTGTTCGCGCTTCTCCGCGTCCAGACCCCATTGGTGGTCCTGGTCGACGACGCGCAGTGGCTCGACGAGCACACCGCCCGGCTGGTGAGCGCGCTGCTGCACCGTTGCACGGCGGAGACACCGATCAGCGTGGTCGCGACAGTGCGGACAGGCGCGGGAGACGACCTGTCCGAGAGCCCCGCGCTGAGAGGAGCCTTCGCGCGGCTCCGGGCGAGCGGGCGCGCGAAGTCGCGGTTCCTCCGGCCGCTTTCGCGTGCGCAATCGCGGTCACTGCTGACGGGACTGGTCTCGGCCCTGCCGGACGATGGCCTGGTGAGCGAGCTGCACACCGCCGCCCGGGGCAATCCCGCCGCCCTGACCGCGCTCGTGCACGGCTACCGGAAGGCCGGAGCGCTGCGGATCATCGACCGCACCGCGTACCGCGTCGAGCGGGTCGACCGGCCGGTGGCCACCGAGGACCATCCGCTCCTGCTGGCGGTGGCCGAGGCCGGTGGCGGCGTCAGGGAGGTGGCCGAGACGATGGCGATGCTCTGCCCGCTCGGCGCCGCCGCACCCGGCCTGGCCGCGACCGCGCTCGGATGGCGTGAAGACGATCTGCGGGCGGTGCTCGACAGGCTTGTCGCCGAACGTGTCCTGGTGCGGCGGCACGACGGCGGGCATCGGTTCCGGGTCCCCGCCGTGCGTGACGCCTTGCTGACCAAGATCGGGCCGTACGCCTCGCGCAGCCTGGCCGCTCAAGCGGTCCAGGCGGTGTGGTCCGGCTCCGCGTCCGTCTCGGATCCGGATCTGGTGCTCGACTGGATCACCCAGGCCGGGTCGCTCGTCGACACGCGCCGCGCGGCGGACGAACTCCTCGAAAACGGCAAGCGGGTCCTGTTCACCGACGGCGCGAAGGCGGAACGCTGGCTCCACGCGACGCTGTCCTGGGTGACCGAGCCGCCGGCGCGGACGGTCGTGCTGATGCTGTTGAGCGCGGCGAAGGCGTTGCACTACCGGGCGGCCGAGGCCGGGGACTGTGCGCGGCAGGTGCTCTGCAAGCATCTCGGCCACCTCGAACCCGCGGAGGCACAGGAACTTTCGGTCCTGTTCATCTCCGGGCTCGCCGCCCGCGGTGACCTCGGTGAACTCGCCGAAATCGCCGCGGGCGCGTCGCCGGTGCTGCCGGACGACCCGGCACTGATGGTGATCAACCGCGCGTATGCCCTGGTACTGAGCCATCGCTGGATCGAGGCGCGCGACCTCCTGGAGCGGGCGCGCGCGGTGTGGACCGGCAGCAACCACATCACCGCCGACTTCGGCACGATGTTCCTCGCGGCCTGCGGCGTCGTGCTCGGCGACACGTCCCAGCTGCACACGCTCATCGCGCATCCGGAACTGTGGCGTTCCGGGCATCTTCCGCAGTACAACATCGAACAGCGCCGGTTCGAAGTGGAGATGCTGCTGCAGTTGGGAGAACTCCGGCAGGCGCGGCGGCTGATCACCGACGCCGGGATGCCCTTGGACCAGTTGCCGGGACCCAACCTGTTCGCGCTGAACTACCTCGGCGGTGACTGGGCCGAGGCGATGGAACTGGCCCGGCGGACGATGCTGGGCGGCACCGATCCGGCTCGGCCGCTGCATTGCCTGCTGACGCACTGCGCGATCCGGCTCCTCGGCGCGCAGGGCCGGCTCGCCAGGGCCAGGGCGCTGGCCGCCGACAGCCGCCCGGCCGGGATACAGCACACGATCGACCACGCCGAATCCACCGTGCTCGGCGAACTCGGTGACACCGAGGGCGCCGACGCGTTGCTGTACTCCGCCGCACGCAGCGCCGACGCGGGCGGCTACCTCCTGGGCACCGAAGACCTCTGGGCCGACCTGGCGCGCTCCGCGCTGGCGCGGAACAAGCAACGCGAAGGTGAACATTGGGTACGGCGCTCCGCGCGCACGGCGACCCAGCTCGACACCGCCCGCGCGCACCAGAACCACTACCTCGCCCGCGCGGCGGTCCATCGCGAACCCGCCTCGGCCCGGCGCGCCGCGGCCATCGCGCGCGAACGCCGGGAGGTTCCCTACGAGTCGGCGATGACCCTCCTGCGGGCAGGGCTCGCCGGGCACCGGCCGGAGCGGTCATGGACCGAGGCGTACGAACTGTTCGGCGAGGTCGGTGCCTGGTACTGGCGCGGCCGCGTTCGGAAGTTGTTGCGCGACAATGGCTTCGCCGGACCCGGCCGGACGGAGACGACCGCCGAGAACGAACGCCTGCTGGCGATCCTCGTCGCCGAGGGCCTCACCAACCGGCAACTGGCGGTCGTCCTCGAAACCAGTGAGAAAAGCGTGGAAGGCAGGCTCAGCAGGCTTTTCTCACGGACCGGGTACACGTCCCGGGTGGAACTCGCGGCGGCGATCCTGACCGGCGACTACCTGACCTGACCCGACGCATTCAGAGGACTGATTGCGAGAGTGGTGCGCGCGTCTAGCAGGTGCGAACGTCCACAGTCAACACATCGGGCGGTAACTGGCATCGTTCTCGGGTGCCACTGGCACCGAGCCAGTATCCGCGCCGCGGCGTTGTCCGTGGGCGGGGTGCGGGGCCACGGTGGAGATCGTCTTCGCAAGTCCCGAACAAGGTGGTGACCCTGTGCGTTTCGACCTCCTCGGCCCCTTCAACGTCGTGCACGACGGACGTCCGGTCGTGTTGCGCGGGGCGACCCAGCGAGCCGTGCTCGCCTATCTGCTGTTGCGGCACAACGAGGTCATCGCCACCAGCACGTTGCTGCAGGCGATCTGGGCGGACGAGATCCCCGCCACCGCGCGCAAGATGGTGCAGAACGCCGTTTCGGGGCTGCGCTCGACGCTGGCCCAGCGCACCGGCGCCACCGAGCAGGCGATGCTGCTCACGCACGCGCCCGGTTACCTGCTGCGCGTCGACAGCGAGCAGGTCGACGCCGCCCGGTTCCGGCGGCTCGCCGCCGAAGGGCGGACGGCGCAGGCGGCCGGGAATGTCGAGCGGGCCGTGTCGGCTTATCGTGACGCGCTCTCGCTGTGGCGTGGCCCGGTGCTCGCCGACCTCACCGAGACCGGTGTGGTGTGGCCCGAGCTGGTCGCGCTGGAGGACCAGCGGATCGCCGTCCACGAGGACCTTTTCGGCTTGGAGCTGGACCGCGGACACCACCACGAGGTGCTCACCGATCTGCGCGGGCTGGCGGAGGCCAACCCGAACCGCGAGCGGCTCAACGCCCAGCTGATGACCGCGCTCTACCGCTGCGGCCGTCACGTGGACGCGCTCGAGGTCTACCGCGCGACGCGCGCCAGCCTCGCCGAAGGGCTCGGCCTGGAACCGGGCAAGGAGTTGCGCGAGCTGGAACGCGCGATCCTCCAGCACGACGAAACCCTGCTCACCCGGCGGCCGGATCCGGCGCCGCGTCCCGAACCCGAGCCCGCCCCGGTGGCCGAGCCACTGCCGTTCACGCCCGCACCGGTGATCGCCTTGCCCCGCACGGAGCCCGTCGAGAGCGAGCGGAAGCCGGTCGTCGCGGTCGGGGTCGCGCTCGCCACGCCGGACGACGATCCCGAAGAGGCCGTGGAGGCGCAGGCGCGGTTGCGGACCGTCGTCGAGGAGGAGGCCATCGCCGCGGGCGCGCATCTGCCCGGCGAGTCAGGGCCGGTGGTGCTGGCTCTGTTCGGTCTCCCCCGGACCGGTGACGACGACGCCGTCCACGCGACCCGGACGGCGTTGCGGATCCTCGACCGCCTGGCCACCGCCGGGATCGCGACCCAGATCGGTGTCGACAGCGGGGACGTTCTCGTCGAGTTCACCGCCGCCGGCCCCGGACAGGTGGCTGGCCCCGTCCTGGACCGCTGTGTCCGCTCGGCGCTACGCGCGCCCGAAGGCCGGATCCGCGTCTCGGACGCGGTCCGCGAAGCCTCCGAGCCCGCCGTGGTGCACGAAGCATCCGAAGACTCGCCTGGCTGGTGGCACGCCGTCTCGGCCCGTCAACATCCGATCGCCGAGCCCGCCGATCCCCGCGGCTTCGTCGGCCGTGACCACGACCGCGATCTGCTGAACCACCTTCTCGGTTTCGTCGAGCGCGGCGGGCGCCCGCATCGGGTGACCGTGTTCGGCGAGCCCGGGATCGGCAAGACACGGCTCCTCGCCGAGTTCGCCGAAACCCTCGCCGAGCGGCCCCGCATCCGCGTGCTGGACGCCGGGGCCGACGTCGCCGAGGCGTTCGCCGTCGTTCCCGGGCTGCTCCCCCAGACCGCGTCCCGGCTGCGCACTGAGGGCGGCGATGCCGCGCTTCGGGCCGCTGCCACCGAACTGACCTGCTACGGGCCGCTGGTGGTGCTGGCCGATGACCTGCACCGCGCCGACGCCGAGACCCGCGACTCCGTCGACCGGCTCGGTGAAGCGTGTGCGGGACTGCCGGTCCTGATCGTCGCCTCCGCACGGCCCGGGCTGCTGGAAGCCGAACACGGCGAGCGATGCGGCACGACGGTGACGCTGGCCCCGCTGGCCGACGACGCCGTCGGCAAGCTGCTCGACAAGCTCCTGCCCGGTACCGCCCGGCTCATCCGCGGCAGGCAGGAGCTGATCGCCAGGATCGGCGGCAACCCCCGGTTCGCGCACGCGTACGCCGAGGAGGTACACGGCCGCACCACCCCGTTTCCGGGACTCGGCCAGGCGATGACGCCGCCGTTGGTCCGCCGGACGCTCGCCGCGCAGCTCGACAACCTGCCCGCCGCCGAGAAGTCGCTGCTGAAGGCGGCCAGCCTCGCCGGGGACGCCTTCACCGCCGAAGACGTCGCCGCGGTCTGCGGCCGCGACACCGCCGAGATCGAGGGGACGCTGTCCCGGCTCGCGAGCCTCGCGGTGTTGCGCCGGGAGGACGACGCCGGCTACACGTTCCGCCGTGCGACCCTGCGGGAGCTGGTCTACCAGCGGATCCCGCGCGCGACCCGTACCGCGCTGCTCCGGCGCCCGGTCCCGCGCCGCGTCGAAGCCCTCGCCTGACGGCTGGCCTGAACGTAGTGAAGGCCTCCTTGCCTACCCTGAAGGTAGGCAAGGAGGCCTTCACGGACCGGGGAATCAGCCGGTGGGGCGCTGCATGACGTCCGAGGTGTACTTGACCGAAGAAGGCTCGTGCCGCGAAGTGA
Source organism: Amycolatopsis sp. NPDC043887 (assembly GCF_056435665.1). Taxonomy (NCBI): domain Bacteria; kingdom Bacillati; phylum Actinomycetota; class Actinomycetes; order Pseudonocardiales; family Pseudonocardiaceae; genus Amycolatopsis; species Amycolatopsis sp. NPDC043887. Next base: position 192,174 of record NZ_JBWKEB010000004.1, on the reverse strand, counting down.
ACGGGCACTTCCAGTCCTCTTCGGTCATCCGTCCGGAGAAGTGCCGGGACGGCATCTGGTACTCGTAGGTGGTGAAGCTCGGGTTGACCGAGCCGTTGTTGGTCGTCTCTCGTTTGCGGATCGCGTCCTGCATCGAGAAGAACTTGTCGCCCAGCAACATGAACTGCATCAGCGAGTTGAACGCGATCGCGGGCCGGGAGAACCGGCGGCTCGCCCGTGACGAACCCGGGTGCATGCCGACGACGAAGAACGAGTGCCCGGCGACGTGGAACCCGAAGTTCGGTTCGTCGGGGTCCGAGGTGGCGCCTTCGTCGAGGCCGTAGGTGCGGCTGTCGATGTCGTGGATGAGCTGGAGGTGGCGCCACAGCAGGCGTTCGTACTCCTCCTCGTCGAGGACGCCGCCGGGCTCCTCGAAAGTGGACACGAATGTGCGGAAGCTCTTGTCCGACAACGTGGGCCGGATGTCGCGGGCATAGCCGAGCATGTCGCGGTAGTGGGCACGCGCCGACTCCGGATCGCCCAGCGCCGGGTAGTGGCCGTGGACGATCGAGCCCTTCTTCAACGCCGCGCGAGCGCCGAGACAGCTGAACTCCGTGGTCTGGATGAACGCTTCGAGCTCCGCTTTCGGGTCGCTCATTTCACTCCGCCTTTCCGGTGCCCCCCGGCCGTTCGCCGCCTGCCGGGAAGCCAGTCGAAGGCGCGCACGGTGACCGGGCGCGCCGGGACGGCCAGCGCGGCCGCGTTGCCGGCGCCGGCGTCCAGTTCCGTGATCGTCCATTCAGGACGGTCTTCGAGGGCGACGTCGCCGCCGGTGAGGGTGAAGGAAGGTCCCGGCAGTCCGGCCAGTCCGGTGCCGTCGACCTTGAGGTAGGCCTCCTTGCAGGTCCAGTACCGGAAGAAGGTCAGCGGCTCGCGGACGGCGGCGGCCTCTTCCGGGCGCAGTGTCCGCGCGGCCAGGCCGTCGTGGTCGACCTCCCGGACCTCCTCGACGTCCACGCCGACCCGGACCCCGGCCGCGACCGCGACCAGCGCCAGCGCGCCGGACCGGGACAGGCTGAACTCGATCCCCGTCACGCCCGCCAGTGCCGGGCGGTCGCCGTCGCGGGTGAACCGCAGCTCGGACGGCGGGGTGCCCGTGTACGACGCGAGGATGTCGCGCAGCGCGACATGCGCGGCCAGGAAACGGGCCCGTTCCGCGTCCACCGTGATCGCGGCGGCCCGGCGCAACTCGTCTTCGGAGAGCGCGCCGAGCAGGCCGTAGGCCTCGGACGAGCCCGGGGCGAGCACCCGCGCGAGGGCGATCCGCCAGACGTGCACGTCCCGGCCGGGGCGGAGCCGTTCGCCCAGCGCGCCCGAGGGCTGCTTCCACGCCGAGAACCACTGCGTGGTCATCGGCCCAGCTTCCGGTGGATCACGTCCAGCAGTTCCGGCACGTGCTGCTCGAGGTAGAAGTGCCCGCCCGGGTAGGTCACCATCGTCGAGTCGGTGGCGAGTTCGAGCCACGCCGCCAGTTCGTCCAGATCGGCCCGCGGATCGCGGTCGCCGCCGAACACGGTCAGCGGCACCGGCAACGGCTCCCCCGGGACATGGCGGTAGGTCTCGTTGACCGCCAGATCGGCCCGCATCAGCGGCAGGAACATCGCCAGCAGTTCGCGCTCGCGGCGCAGGACGTCCGGCAGGCCGCCGAGGGCGTGCAGTTCGGCGGCGAGCCGCTCGTCGGGCAAAGCCCGCAGCTGGAGCCGGGTGTCGGGCAGCTGCGGGGCCGCCCGCCCTGACACGAACAGATGCTTCGGCAGCGTGGCCCCGCGCTCCGCGAGCCTGCGGGTGAGCAGGTACGCGGTCAGGGCGCCGACACTGTGCCCGAAGAACGCGAAGTCACCGGTGAGCACATCCCCGAGCCCCTCGATCGCCGCCTCGACAAGGCTTTCGACGTCTTCGTGCGGTGTCTCGCGACCGCGTTCGGCACGGCCGGGCAGCTGGACCGGCAGGACGACCAGCCTTTCGCCCGCCGCGAGGACCCATTCCCGGTAGACCGCCGCGCTCGCTCCGGCGTGCGGGAAACAGAACAGCTTCGTCGCCTCGGCAGGCGGGATCCCGCCGGGCAGCCAGGGACATGCCGTGCTCGGAGCGGTCATCGCAGCTCCATCGTCAGATAGGGCGGCGGTGGCTGGATCGTGCTCAGATCGGACTCCAGGACGAGCCGGTCGCCGTCCCGCGAGATCTCGGTGAAGCCCGCGAACGCGTAGGTCACGTACATGACCCGGTTACGGCCGGTCTCGACGAAGTCCGCGCGCAGTTTCGCGCCGTCCTCCTTCGCCAGTCCCATGATGTGGTTGAGCAGCACGGTGCCGACCCCGCGCGACATCACGCGGCACGACATCAGCATCATCCGCAGATGCCAGGCCGGCGCGCCGCGTTCGGCCAGCGCCAGGCCGATCTTGCCGTAGCCGCCGTACTTGTCGGAAAGGGAGGCTACGAGCAGGACGTGGTCGGGCGAGGTGCGCAGCTCGTCCAGCTCGTCGTAGGAGTAGGTCCGGCCGGTGGAGTTGAGCTGGTTGGTGCGGACGGTCAGTTCCTCGGCCCGCTGCAGGTCCTCCCGCTGGGCACGCGCGATCGTGAACTTCATGTCCAAAGTGGACAAGAACTCCTCGCTGGTGCCCTCGTGATCCTGTTCGACCTGCTCCCGCACGGCGGCAGCGCGGTAGAGTTCGCGGCGCACCCGCGACTCGTCGGTGACGAACTTCGGCCGGAACTCCTCCGACGCCAGTGCCTCCCCCAGCTTCGCCACGTCGACGGTCTTGACCGAAGGCAGCGCGTGCGCGACCTCGGCCAATTCGAACGGCTGGTCGTCGACGAACGCGATCGCGTCGAGACCGATGTTCAGCGACTTCGCGATCCTTTCCACGGAACCGGATTTGGGGTTCCAGCTGATCTGCGGGTACAGGAAGTACTCGTCGAGCCCGGCCGCCTTCAGCCGCGTCATCGCCGCTTCGTGGTCGTTGCGGCTGGCCACCGAATGCAGGATGCCCAGTTCGTCGAGCCGCTTGATCTCCGCCACGACCTCCGGCCGTACGGTGACCTCGCCGTCTTCCAGCAGCGTGCCGTCCCACAGCGTGTTGTCGAGATCCCACACCACGCATTTGATCCGGCCCCGCTTGGGTTTCTCCAGCACTGTGCTGTCTCTGATCATCCCGGCACCTCCCGATACGCCTCGTCCGCGATGGTCAGCTCCTGGATCTGGGTGCTGCCCTCGATGATTTCCATGACCTTCGCGTCGCGGTACAGGCGCGCCACCGGGTAGTCGGGGCCGCAGCCGTTCGCGCCGTGGATCTGGACCGCGTCCGAAGCCGCCTTGGCCGCGGCCGTGGACGCGAAGTACTTGGCCACCCAGGTCGCCATGATGGTCGCCGGATCGCCCGCGTCCTTGAGCCGCCCGGCCTTCTCGCACAGCAGGCGCGCGGCGTCGCGCGCGGTGACCATCTCGCTGATCTTGGCGCGGATCTGCGGCAGATCCCGCAGCAGCCCGCCGCCCGCCGAACGCGCCGACGTGTAGGCGGCCGACGCGGCGAGCGCCGCCCGCACGATCCCGACCGAACCGCACGCCACGCTGTAGCGCCCGAGGTCGAGCGCGCCGGTCATCACCGTGCCCGCGGCCCAGCCCGGCGGACCGACCAGCGCGGACGGGTCGAGCCGGACGTCGTCGAACTCGATGGTCGCCAGCATGCTCGCCGTGGTGCCGAGCATGTGCCGGACCGGGGTCACCCGGACCCCCGGATGATCCGAGGGCACCAGGAACGCGCTCATCCCGGTGGCCGTGCCGGCGAACACCAGCAACAGCCCGGCGACCTGGCCGCCGGTGATCCAGGTCTTGCGCCCCCGCAAAGTCCAGACGCCGTTCTCGGCGACGGCCACGGTGCCCGCGGCCGTCGAGTCGCTACCGCTGAAATCCGGCTCGGTCAGGCAGAACGCGCCCAGCGTCGCGCCGTCGGACAGGGCGGGCAGCCAGCGCTCGCGCTGCTCGTCGTCGCCCCAGCGTTGTACTGTCGCGGTCACCATCGTGTGCACGGTGAGCAGGCTCCGCAGCGAAGAACAGCCGCGGCCCGCCTCCTCGTGCAGCCGCCCGAGGGTGACCATGTCCAGCCCGGCGCCGCCGGCTTCGACGGGGAGGAACGGGGCCCACAGTCCCAGCTCCCCCACCCGCCTCAGCACCTCCGGGGGGATGTGCTCGGCCCGGTCCCACGCGTCCGCGTGCGGGCCGACCTCCTCGTCGACGAAACGCCCGATCACCTCGACCGCGGGCGTTTCGGGCCGTGTCCTCGCCCTCACGTCGTTCTCCCGTTCAGTGCGCGGCCGCGGCGGTACGCCGCTCGACCAGCTCGGTCATCCGCGTGACGGTGCGGAAGTTGTCCAGCTTCAGTTCCTCGTTGGGGATCCGGGTGGCGAACGCCTTTTCGATGAACATGACCAGCTCCATCGCGAACAGGGAGTTCACGAAACCCAGCGCGAAGATGTCCTGCTCGTCGGTGAACGACAGGCTGGGGAACTTCGCGCCGATGAAGCCGCGGATCTCGCCGCGGACGTCCTGCGACATGGTGGATGCCTTTCTCGCGTAGGTGGGTAAGGCGTGGGTGGCGTGATGACTCAAGGTGGTCGTGAGTGGCGATTCGGGTTCTAACCCGAATCGCCACTCACGACCAGCCGGGCCCACGTCAGCCGCCGCTCAGCCGCTGTAGTTGTAGAAACCCTTGCCGCTCTTGCGCCCGTGCAGCCCGGCCGCGGTCATCTGCTTGAGCAGCGGGCAGGGGCGGTACTTGCTGTCGTTGAACTCGTCGTAGAGGACCTCGACGCTGTAGAGGATCGTGTCGACGCCGATCAGGTCGGCGGTCTCCAGCGGGCCCATCGGGTGCCCGAAGCAGCCGCGGAACACCTCGTCGACCGTCTCCGCGTCCGCGACCCCTTCGTGCACCAGGAAAGCGGCCTCGTTGACGGTGAGCATCAGCACGCGGTTGGAGACGAACCCGGAGGCGTCGTTGACCGGGATCGGCTTCTTCCCCATCGACAGCAGCAGCTCGCGCACGATGTCCTTTGTGGACTCACTGGTGTGGTAGCCGGGGATGAACTCGCACGAAGGCTTCATCGGCACCGGGTTCATGAAGTGCACCCCCATCACCTTGTCCTGGCGCCGGGTGAGCGCCGCGACCTTGGTGATCGGGATGGCGGAGGTGTTGACGACGAACACGGTGTCGGCCTTGCAGGCCTCGTCGAGTTTCGGGTACAGGCGGGACTTGAGGTCCCAGTTCTCGGTGATGTTCTCGATCACCACTTCGGCCTCGGCGAGCAGGGCGAGCTCGGTGCCGAAGGTGATCCGGCCGAGTACGGCGGCCGCGTCGATCTCGGGGCCGCCGAGCATGCGGCTCATCCGGCATTCGAGTTCGATCCGGTCGCGGGCGTCGGCCAGTTTGCCCGGGTCGACGTCGATGAGCACGACCTCGTGCTCGCTGGTGGCGAGGTTCTGCGCGACCCCGGTGCCCATCACACCGGCGCCGACGACTCCGACGAGGGTCATCGTTCCTCCTTGGCTGCGTTGCTCGTGGTCAGGTCCAGCACGCCGTCGAGCCGGCCGTGGGCTGCCCGGACGGCGTCGGCGCCGCCGGGGTGCTGGTCGGCGAACACGACGGTCGCGCCCAGTTCGGCGCCCAGCCGGGTGGCCAGGTCGCGGGCGGTGACGTCCAGTTCGCCTTCGATCAGGTAGACCGGGGTCTCGGCGGACCGGGCGCCGAGCGCGACGTCGGTGGCGGCCCGGGTCGGCTCGATCCAGTAGCGGTCGCGCTGGAACGGATAACCCGGCAACGTGGTCTTCCGCGGGTCGCGGCCGTCGTGATAGGCCCGCCAGTCGATGTCCGCCCCGGAAAGCCAGGCGCGGCCGAGCGCTTCGGTGAGCACGGCCGTGTCCTGGCGGGGGTCGGCTTCGCCGGGCAGGGTCGGAACCAGCAGCGGCCACGAGGTCTGCGGGAAATCGGGGTGACCGCGGAACATCGAGCCGAGCGACTGCCCGGCTCCCAGTTCCAGCAACACGGTATCCGGGGAAAGACTGGCAAGATGCTCGATCATCGCCGCGAACCGCACGGGACGGCACATGTGCTCGGCCCAGTAGCCGGGATCCTTCAGCTGTTTGAGCGTGATCGGCGCGCCGGTGACGTTCGACAGGTAGGGCACTTCCGGTTCGCGCGGCGTGAGGTTCTTCCGCGCCCACGCCGTCAGTTCGGCGGCGGCCGGGCGCAAGGCCCGCGAGTGGAAGGCGTGCGTGGTGCGCAGTGGCCGCGCCGGGACGCCGTGTCCGGCGAGTTCGGCGGCCAGCCTTTCGACGCCGTCGCCCGCGCCGGACACGACGATCATCCGCGGCCCGTTCACCGCGGCGACGTCGACGCCGAACGCCGTCACGTCGCCCACCAGCGCGGTGAGTTCGGCGGCCCCCAGCGGGACCGCGGCCATCGCGCCTTCCGGCAGCTTCTCGATCAGCTTCGCGCGGGTGGCGACCAGCGCGGTGGCCTCTTCCAGGGTCAGCGCGCCCGCGAGGGTGGCGGCGGCGAACTCGCCGACGCTGTACCCGGCGAGCACGGACGGCTGGACTCCCCAGGCGCGCAGCAGGCGGCCGAGCGCGTAGCCGAGGGTGAACACTGCGGGCTGGGTGACCGACGGAGCGGCGTCCTCGCTGTCGGTCGCGCGGCCCAGCAGACGGGCGAGGTCGCCGCCGTCGGAACCGCGAGAGCCGTGCAGGCTCGTCGTCGGGTCAGTGCCGAGATGCGCCTTGAACAACGCGGCGCATTCGTCGACAGCGGCTTTGAACTCCGGCTCGCTCTCGTAGAGCCCGCCCGCCATACCGCGGTACTGCTCGCCGACCCCGGCGAGCAGGAAGCCCGCCTTGCGCGGCTTCGAGTCCGCTTCGGCGACCACGCGGGTCTCGGACACGAGTGCGCCGGTCGCCTCGTCCACAGAGGACACGACCGTCATCCGCCGGTGCTCGAAAGCCTTCCGTCCGTTGTGCAACGTGTAGGCGACGTCGGCCAAATCCGTCCACTCAGGACTGGAGGCGGCGAGCCTGCCGGTCATCGCGTCCGCCGCTTCGGAGGTCCGCGCGGACCACACGAGCAGCTGGTGCGGACGCGCGGGCGGACGCTCCGGGCAGTCCTCCGGCGCTTCCTCGATGACGACGTGGGCGTCGGTGCCGCCGAAGCCGTACGCACTGACGCCCGCCAGCCGGGGCCGCTCGCCGCGCGGCCAGTCGCCCAGTTCGTTCTGCACGACGAGTTTGTCACCGCTGCGGGCGAGCTGCGGGTTGGGCTTCTCGAAGTTGACCGCGGGCGGCAGCTTCTCGTGGTGCAACGCCAGCGCGGCCTTGATCAGCCGGGCGACACCGCCCGCCTGGTTGATGTGCCCGAGGTTCGCGTCGATCGAGCCGAGGGTGACCCGCTCGACGCCATCGACGTCGAAGATCTTCTGCAGTGCGGAGATCTCGGCGACGTCACCGAACGGGGTGCCCAAAGTGGACACTTCGATATGGTCGATCTCGTCGGGCTCGACGTCGGCGGCGGCCATCGCCTCCGCTACGACGGCGGCCTGGCCGGGAACGCCCGGCAGATTGAACCCCTGCCGCGCGCGGTTGCCCTCGTGGTGGATGGCCCAGCCCCGGATCACCGCGTAGACGCGGTCGCCGTCGGCCAGCGCGTCCTCCAGCCGCCGCAGCACGACGACGCCGAGACCGTTGCCGGGGACCTTGCCGTTGGCGCCCGCGTCGAGGATCCGGTTGATGCCGTCGGGCGCGAACCGGCTGCCCTCACGGTAGAGGTAGCCCGGTTCCTGAGGCACCACAACGGAAACCGAACCGGAGACGACCAGGTCGGATTCGCCGGTGAGCAGGCTGGAACAGCCCTGCGCGACGGCGGCGAGAGCGGTCGAACTACAGCTCTGCACGCTGACCGACGGGCCGGTCAGGTCGAGCGCGTACGACAGCCGGGACGCGAGCAGATCCTTCTCGTTCTGCAGGATCAGCTGATCCGGGCCGACGGTCAGCGCGGTGACGTCGTTGGACAACAGGTTCGACAGCAGGTACGTACTCGGGGCACCGCCGGCGAACACCCCGGCGAGGCCTTCGATCCGGTCCGGGTCGACACCCGCGTCCTCCAGCGCGTGCCACGCGCATTCGAGGAACAGCCGGTGCTGCGGGTCGAGGAGTTCGGCGTCGGCGCGGCTGTAGTCGAAGAAGTCGGCGTCGAAGCGGTCGATACCGGGCAGCAACCCGGCCGCGGGGACGAACGCGGGATCGTCGGCCACTTCGGCGGGAACACCCGCGGCCAGCAGCTCGGCGCGGGTCATCCGGGTGATGCCGTCGCGGCCGGCGCACAGATCGGCCCAGAACTTGCCGATGTCGGGCGCGCCGGGGAAGTTCCCGGCCATGCCGACGATCGCGATGTCGTCGCCGGTGTCCCGTTCTCGCGTGGTCATGGGGTGGTTCACCTTCCGGTCCGGCTCGGGCGCTTGCGGAGCTTCGCGGTGCGGGCGCGGCGGCGCTCACCGCGGGCGGAGACGTCTTCGGCGGGCTCGGCGGCCACCTGCGGCGCGCCGGGTTCGCCGAGGAGCGTGACGAACTCGGCGATGGTCGGTTTCTCGAACAGGCTCGCCGGGGCCAGTTCGACGCCGAACTCCTTGGCGACGCGGCCGATCAGCACCAGGCCGATCAGCGAAGTACCACCGAGGTCGAAGAAGGGGTCGTGCACGCCGACCTGTTCCAGGCCGAGGCAGTCGCACCAGGCGGCGGCGACCCGCTCTTCGGCCGGGGTGCGCGGGGCGACGTACGCGGTGCGCAGATCGGGCCGCGGATACCGCTCGCCGGTGGGGATCGCGGCGTCGGCGCCGACCAGCGCGTCGACCGAACCCATACGGGCGAGCGCCGCCAGCACGTCGGCCAGCGGGAGCGGCAGCACGGTCACCAGCGGCTCGCCGGAGACGATGATCCGCGAGAGCAGTTCGGTGCCTTCTTCGGCGCCGATGCCGAACTCCTCGCGGAACTTGCGGGAGCCCTCCTGCGCTTCGGCGGAACCCGAGAGCCCGGACGCCGTCCAGGCGTCCAGCTGCCAGGGCCCCCACGCGACCGACACGACCTGCTTGGCCGGACCACGTCCTCCTGCCGAGGCCGAGGCGACCCCGTCGAGGAAGGCGTTGGCGGCGGAGTAGTCGATCTCCCCGACGCCGACGGTGAGCGTCACCGTCGAGGAGTACAGGACCAGCAGGTCGACCGGTTCGACGCGCAGCGCCTCGGTCAGGGCGAGGGTGCCGTCGACCTTCGGCGCCAGCACCGCGGCCGCCTGCTCACGCGTCTTGTTCTGCAGCAGGCCACCACCGGCGATCCCGGCCGCGTGCACCACACCGTCGAGGTACCCGAAGTAGCCGCGGACCTCCGCCAGCAACGCCGCGGCCTCGCCGGGGGCGCTGACGTCGGCGCGCAGGGTCAGGACGTCGGCGCCGAGGGCGCGCAGATCCCGGACCGCCAGCAGCACTTCGCTCGTGCGGTCGTCGACGCCGTGGTCGGAGATCCAGTCGTCCCAGGTCTCCTCCGGCGGCAGGTCGGACCGGCCGGCCAGCGCGAGGTTCACGCCCAGCGGCGCGAGCCGCCGCGCCAGCGCGAGGCCGAGGACACCGAGCCCGCCGGTGATCAGGTAGGTCCCACCGGGCTTCCAGGCCAGCGAGTCGTCGACCTCGGGCAGCTCGACGACGTCGAAGCCGCGCAGCCAGCGGCGCCCGCCGCGCCAGGCGGCGACCGCGACTCCGTCGACAGTGTCCACAGTGGACGCAGCCAGGAGGTCGAGCTCGTGGAGGGCCTGGGCGACCTTGCCCCCGGCGCGGTCGAAGTCCGCGTACTGCGCGTGGACCAGCGGGTACTCGGCGGCGATCGCGTCGGCCGTGGCGGCGATGGTCGGGGCGAAGGCGTCGGTGGCGTCGCCGCCGAGGACGTCGAACCCGTTGCGGCCCAGGGCGAGCAGGTCGACGCGGCGGCCCGCACATTCGGCACCGATCGCCTTGCCGAGCTCCAGGAGACTGTAGAAGCCGGACTCGAGATCGCTCGTGGTGAGGCCGTAGGCGTGCACGATCCGCAGCGGGCCGTCCCCGGCGAGCACCTGGCGGTCCATCTCGGAGGCGACCGTGACGCGGTGCCCGGCGGCTTCCGCGGCGGCCGCGAAGTCGTCGGTGAAGGCACCCGGCTCGGCGAACAGGACCAGGTCCCCCGGCGTCGCGGGGACTCGGCGAGTGGTGTCCCGGTGCCACGTCGGAGTGTGCGCGGCCAGACCGGCGCGAACGGGCGTCTCCGGCTCGGCGGCGGACATCTGGTTGAGCGACCAACCCGAGCCGCGCGAGGCGACCTCCGGCCAGTAGCGGGTGCGCTGGAAGCGGTAGCCGGGCAGCGAAACGAACCGGCGGTCCGGTCCCGCGCCGTCCGCCCAGCCGATCTCGACGCCGTGCTCCCACAGCGCGCCGAGCGCGGTCAGCCAGGCACGCCGTCCGGCACCGGCCACCGGCTCCGGCAGCAGCGAGACCACCGGCGTCTGCGGCAGGTAGCGTCCGGCCGCCTCGGCGCCGTCGTCGCCGAGACCCGCCTCGACGAGGACTCCGGCGTATTTCGCCAGTGCCAGCAGGCCGTCTTCGAAGCGGTCGTCCGCGATCCGCCAGTGGGCCGGGTCCGCGGCCTCGGCGGCGGTGAGCACCGTGCCGGTGCGGGGCGAGATCACCGGCGCCGTGGGCGTTCCCACCCGTGGGACCGGCCCGCCGAGCGCGAGTTCGAGGCCTTCGGCGAGCCCGAACAACCCGCCCGCGACGGCGGCGGCGCATTCGCCGGTCCCGCGTCCGAGCACCACGGCCGGTTCGAGGCCCCATGCGGTCAGCAGCCGGCAGAAGGCGTACTCGACGGCGAACACGACGGCTCGTTCGTCGGCCTCGGCCGTGCCGTAGAGCGCGCCGAGGAGGTCGGCCCGGCCGTCCAGCAGAGCGGCGCATTCGTCGATCGCGGCACGGAAAGCGAGTTCCGTGCGGTACAGCTCGTCGGTGGCGCCCTGCCAGGCGCGGCGGGTGCCGGGCAGCAGGAGACCGAAGCGCCGCTTGTCGGTGACGGCCGAGCCGCCGGTGACCGCGCGCAGTGCCGTGACGGCGTCGGCGTGGTCGCGCACCAGCACCGCCTTGCGGACCGGCAGTGCGCTACGCCCGGCCTGAGTCGTGAAGGCGACGTCGGCGAGTTCGAGGTCTTCGGTCAGGTGGTCGGCCAGAGCCTCGGCGTTCGCGCACAGCCCGGCTTCGCTCTGCCCGGACACCGTGAGCAGTTGCCATTCCGGGCCCGGCGCGGGCATCGGAGCGGGCGCCGCCTGATCGAGGACGAAGTGGACATTGGAGCCGGACCAGCCGAACGAGCTGACGCCCGCGCGCAGCACCCCGTCGGCGTTGGCCGGGAAGGGACGCGCCTCGGGAACCGGGCGGACCGTGCCGTCCACGGTGACCACCGAGTTCGGCGTGTTCAGGTGCAGGTTGCCCGGCAGGGTGCCGTGTTCCAGCGACAGCACGGTCTTGATCAGCCCGGCCATCCCCGCCGCGGCGAGCGTGTGGCCGACGTTCGTCTTGACGGCGCCGACGTAGAGCGGTTCGGGCGCGTTCCGCTCGCCGAAGATCTCACCGAGGGCGGTGAACTCGATCGCGTCGCCGAGTTGTGTGCCGGAGCCGTGTGCCTCGACGTAGCCGACCTCGTCGGGGGTGACCCCGGCGTCGGCGAGCGCCGCGCGGATGACCGCGTTCTGCGCCGCGCGGCTGGGCGCGGTGAGCCCGTTGCTGCGGCCGTCCTGGTTGGTCGCGGTGCCGCGGATGACCGCGCGGGTCCGCCTGCCCGGGCCGACCTCGCCCGCCCGGCGGAGCACCACGACGCCGCCGCCCTCACCGATGACGTAGCCGTCGGCGCTCTCGTCGAAGGTCTTGGTGCGGCCGTCGGCGGCCAGCATGCTCATCTTGCAGGACTGGATGAACACGTCCGGGTTGATCATCGCCGAGGCCGCGCCGACGATCGCGATGTCGCATTCGCCGCGGCGGAGGCTCTGCACGGCCAGGTGCGCCGCGCTCAGCGCCGACGAGCAGGCGGTGTCGACGGTCAGACAAGGCCCGCGAAGGTCGAGCAGATGCGCGATGCGGCCGGCGGCGGCGGAAAGCGAGCTGCCGAGCCCGAAGTAGGGGTCGTCGGCCGCGTCCATGCCGTCGGCTTCGAGCTGCCGCATGCTGTACTGCATGGTGTCGATCAGCCCGGCGAACACGCCGGTGCGGCTGCCGCGCAGTTCGTCGGCGGTGAGCCCGGCGTCTTCGATGCCTTCCCACACCAGTTCCATGAGCAGGCGGAAGGTCGGGTCGAGCCGCCGCGCTTCCTGCGGTGAGAGGCCGAAGAACGCCGCGTCCCAGCCAGCGATGTCGTCGACGAACGCACCCTGCTGCGTGTACGCCTTGCCCGGCGCGGTGCGGTCGGGGTCGTAGTAGTCGGCGGCATTCCAGCGATCCGGCGGCACCTCGCGGACCAGATCCTTGCCCTGGACGAGGTTCTCCCAGAACTTCTCCGGGGTGTCGCTGCCACCGGCGAAGCGGCAGGACAGACCGACGACGGCGACGTCCTGGCCTGCGGCGGCCGGTCCGGTCACGACGGTCCGCGACTCCTGGGCCACGGGGGTGAGCGCGGCCAGCAGATGCGCGGCGAGCGCGGCCGGGGTGGCGTGGTCGAACACCATCGTCGGCGGGAGCGCCAGCCCGGTCTCGGAGTTGATCCGGCCGCGCAACTCGATGGCGGTGAGCGAATCGATGCCCAGTTTCGTGAACTGCTGCCCGGCCGGGACACCGTCGGTGTGCCCGAGGACGGCGGCCGTGTGGGTCAGGACCAGTTCGGTGAGCGCGCGTTCGCGTTCGGCCTCGGGCAGTCCGGCGAGCCGGGCTCGCCACGCGTCGGCGGCTTCGGCGCCTTCCTCGGCGCGGGCGGCTTCGGCCTCGGCGATGGCGACGACCTCGGGCAGGTCGGCCAGCAGCGGGCTCGGCCGCAGCGTGGCGAACGGCGGGGCGAACTTCTCCCAGGTCAGTTCGGCGACGGTCAGCGCGGTCTCGTCCCGGTCCAATGCCTGCCCGAGCGCGACCAGGCCGATCTCCGGTGCCATGGCCGGGACGCCGAGACCACTGAGCAGTTCGTCGAGGTCCGCGCCGACACCCATGCCGACCTCGCCCCAGCGACCCCACGCGATCGACGTCGCGGGGAGCCCGTTCGCCCGGCGGCGCTGCGCGACCGCTTCGAGATACGCGTTCGCGGCACCGTAAGCACTTTGGACCGCGTTGCCGATGGAAGCGGCGATCGAAGAGAACAGCACGAAGGCGTCGAGATCGAGCCCGTCGGTGAGCTCTTCGAGGTTGCGCGTCCCGGCGACCTTCGGGCGGAGGACGTCGGCGTAGCGCGTGCGGTCCATCGACTCGATGAGGCCGAGTTCGAGCACGCCGGCGAGGTGGAAGACCGCGCGGAGATCGTCGCGGATCGGCTCGACGACGGCTGCGAGGGCGTCGCGGTCGGCGACGTCGCACGCGGCGATGGTGACGCGATCCCCGGCCAGTTCCGCCGCGCCGGGAGCGTCTTCTCCCTGGCGGGAAACGAGAACGACGCGGTCGGCGCCGTGGTCGACCAGCCAGCGGGCGACGATGCCGCCGAGTCCGCCGGTTCCGCCCGTGACGAGCACGGTGCCGCGCGGCTGCCAGGACCGCTGGGGCTCGGCGGGCTCGGCGTGAGCGAGCCGCCTGCCGAAGGCGCCAGCGGCCCGGACGGCGACCTGGTCCTCGCCGCGAGGGCCGGTGAGGACGCCGCGCAGCAAGGCGACGGTCCGCTCCCCCGCCTCGGCCGGGACGTCGACGAGGCCGCCCCACGCCTGCGGGTTCTCCAGCGCGGCCGCGCGGCCGAAGCCCCACAGCTGGGCCTGGGCGGGCGAATCCGGCGCGTCGTGGGCGCCGGTCGAGACCGCGCCCCGGGTGAGCGTCCACAGTGGACCTTGCGGGTCGCGGGCGGTCAGCTCCCGCACCAGGGTCATCGTGGCCTCGGCGCCGAACGAGAGCCCGTCTGTCTCGGTCTCGTCGAGGGCCAGCAGGGACAGGATGCCGTCGAAGGTCTCGTCCGGCAGGTCCACGCGATCGGGCTGCTCGACGACGAGCCGCCGCACCTCGGCATCGGACAGGGCTTCGGCGGCGGTCTCGATCCACGGATGTTCCTGGGCCGAGGTGACGAGCAGCCAGCGGCCGGTGGCCGTGGTCGCCGCGGGGGTGAAGGGCTGCCAGCGGACGTGGTAGGCCAGCGAAGCCGCTTCGGCCGACAGCGACCGGGCGCGGCGGTAACGCGACAACGCGGGCAGTACCGTGCCGAGCGGCGCTTCGATGTCGGACAGCTTCAGCTCGGCGGCGAACTCGCCGACGTCGCCCGATTCGACGACCGACCAGAACCGGCCGTCCTCAGCGGCGGTGAGCAGCGTGCCCGGGTCCTCCAGCCAGAAACGCTTGCGCTGGAACGGATAGGTCGGCAGAGTGACGACTCGCGCGCCACTACCGCCGAGGTAGGCGGCCCAGTCGACACGGGCGCCGTTGGCGTGGATCAGGCCCAGCGCGGTGACGAGCGTGGCGGCCTGGTCGCGGTCCTTGCGCTGGGACGCGGCGAACACAACGCCTTCAGGGCGGACCGAACGCCCCATCGGGGTGAGCGCGGCGTCCGGGCCGAGTTCGAGGAAGGTCGTGACGCCTTGGCCGTGCAGGGTTTCCACCGCGTCGGCGAATCGGACGGTGCCGCGGACGTGCTCGGCCCAGTACGCCGGATCCGTGAGGCGGTCGGCGAGCTCGCCGGTCAGGGTCGAGACGACCGGGATCGTGGGCTCGCGGAAGGTCAGGGTCCGCGCGACGGCGGCGAAATCGGCGAGCATCGGCTCCATCAGCGCCGAGTGGAAGGCGTGGGACACCGAAAGCCGGGTCGTGCGGCGGCCGGGGAAGCGTTCCGCGACGGCCGTGGTCGCCGCCTCGGCGCCGGACAGGACGACCGCACGCGGGCCGTTGACCGCCGCGAGGGCGACGTCGGCCGACAGGTACGGGCGGACGTCGTCCTCGGTCGCCTCCAGCGCGATCATCGCGCCGCCCTCGGGCAATGCCTGCATCAACCGGCCGCGAGCAGCGACCAGGCGAGCCGCGTCCTCCAGCGAGAACACGCCGGCGACATGGGCGGCCGCGATCTCGCCGACCGAGTGCCCGGCGAGGAAGTCGGGGGTGACACCCCAGGAGGCGACGAGCCGGAAGAGCGCGACCTCGAACGCGAACAGGGCGGGCTGGGCGAATTCGGTGCGGTCCAGGTGCGCCGCGTCGGTGCCGAAAACGACGTCCCGGACTCCGGGCAGGTGTGCGCAGGCCTCGTCGAAGGCCTCGGCGAACACCGGGAAACACTCGTGGAGACGGCGGCCCATGCCGAGCCGCTGTGAACCCTGGCCGGTGAACAGCACGGCCAGCCGTCCCGCGGTGTCGCTGCCGGTGACCGTGCCCGCTTCGCCGCCCGCGAGGGCGCGGAGACCGGCAGCCAGCTCGGCGCGGTCGGCACCGGTGACGACCGCGCGGTGCTCCATGGTGGCGCGGGTGGTGGCCAGCGAGAGCGCGACGTCGACCGGTTCGGCGCCCGATTCGTCCACAGTGGACAACAGGGCGCCGGCCTGCGCGCGGACGGCCGCGGGCGAGGCACCGGACAGCACGTACGGAACCACCGGCGGCGCCACGATCTCGCGCTCCTCGGCGGCGTCTTCGGCCGGCTGTTCGAGGATGACGTGCGCGTTGGTGCCGCTGATGCCGAACGACGACACGCCCGCGCGGCGCGGCCGGTCCGTCGCGGTCCACGGCCGGGCCGTGTCGAGCAGTTCCACGGCACCGGCGGACCAGTCGACGTGCGGGGACGGCGCGTCGACGTGCAGGGTGGCGGGCAGCTTGGCGTGGCGCATCGCCTCGACCAGTTTGACGATGCCGGCGAGACCGGCGGCGGCCTGGGTGTGGCCGATGTTGGACTTCACCGAGCCCAGCCACAGTGGCGCTTCCCGGTCCTTGCCGTAGGTGGCCAGCAGCGCCTGTGCCTCGATCGGGTCACCCAGCGCGGTCCCGGTGCCGTGTGCCTCCACGACGTCCACAGTGGACGCTTCGATTCCGGCGTTCGCGAGCGCGGCGCGGATCACGCGTTGCTGCGACGGCCCGTTCGGAGCGGTCAGGCCGCTGGAGGCGCCGTCGGAGTTGACCGCGCTGCCGCGGACGAGCGCGAGGACCGGATGGCCGTTGCGGCGCGCGTCGGACAGCCGCTCCAGCACCAGCATCCCGGCGCCCTCGGCCCAGTTGGTGCCGTCGGCGGCGGCCGCGAACGGCTTGCAGCGGCCGTCCGGTGCGAGCCCCCGCTGCCGCGAGAACTCGACGAACGCACCCGGCGTCGCCATCACCGTGACACCGCCGGCCAGCGCCAGCGTGCACTCCCCCGACCGCAGCGCGCGGGCCGCGAGGTGGACCGCGACCAGCGACGACGAGCATGCCGTGTCGATCGACACCGACGGCCCTTCGAGGCCGAGCGCGTAGGAGACGCGGCCCGACACGACGCTGCCGGAAGTGCCGATGCCGAGGTAGCCCTCGTGCTCTTCGGGTAACGCGGTCAGCCGTGACGCGTAGTCGGTGAACCCGACCCCGGCGAACACCCCGGTGGCGCTGCCCTTGAGCGAAAGCGGGTCGATCCCGGCCCGCTCGACGGCTTCCCACGCCGTCTCCAGCAGCAAGCGCTGCTGCGGGTCGGTCGCCTCGGCCTCCCGCGGCGAGATGCCGAACAGCTCGTTGTCGAATTCCGCGGCGTCGTGCAGGAACCCGCCCTCACGGACGTAACTGGTGCCGGGCACGGACGGGTCGGGATCGTGGATCGCGTCGGTGTCCCAGCCGCGGTCGGCCGGGAACGGCGAGATCGCGTCACCACCGCCGTCGACCAGCTCCCACAACTGTTCCGGGGTGCGGACACCGCCGGGGAACCGGCAGCTCATCGCGACGATCGCGATGGGCTCGGTCTCCTTCTCCCGCGCGTCCGCCAGCTCGCGGCGGCTCTCCCGCAGGTCGGCCGCCATCCGCTTGAGGTAGTCGACGTACTGCTCTTCCGAAGGCATGTCACGGCTCCTCAATGTCTGTAGTGAACTCGCTATCGCGGCGGCAGGGCGCCTTTCCCTCGCTCGTGACACGGACGACCGGACAGCGCCCTGCCGACGTCGATCGAGGTCGCGGGTTCACGCGTCTGGTCACCTTTCCGAGAGATGTGTCAGCTCCGCCGGCTGGCTCCTGAATGGATGGGGGCGGTCTCAGCGCGGGCCGAATTCGTCGTCGATCAGCGCGAGGAGGTCGTCCGGTGAAGCTGCGTCGAGGTCTGCGTGGGCGGGCTTCTTCGCCGCCCAGGCCGACAGCAGCCGCTTCAGCCGTCCGTCGATCTCCGTGTCGCCGGGGTCGGCGCCGTCGAGCAGGGCTTCGAGCCGGGTGATCTGTTCGGTCACCGCGGCGGCCGCGCCGGTCTCGGGTGCGAGCTCGGTCTGGAGGTATTTCGCCAGCGCGTCCGGCGCCGGGTAGTCGAAAACGACCGTCGTGGGCAGGGTGAGGCCGGTCGCGGCGGCCAGCGCGGTCCGGAACTCGACCGCGGTGAGCGAGTCGAACCCGAGGTCGAGGAAGCCACGCCCGGGGGCGATCGCGGCCGCCCCGGCGTGCCCGAGCACGGCCGCGGCCTGCCCGCGCACCAGGTCGAGCAGCGCGCGTTCCTGCTCCGCTTCGGCGAGCCCGGCGAGCTTGGCCCGCAGCGCGCCAGCGTCGGCCGCCGAGGCGGTGCGCCGGACCGCGGGCACCAGGTCGCGCAGAACGGCCGGCAGCTGCCCGGCCGCGGCGGCGTCGGCGAGACCGGCCTTGTCGAGTTTCACTGGGACCGAGGCGGCCACGTCCGCGGCCAGTGCGGCGTCGAACAACGCCAGGCCTTCGTCGGTGCCCAACGCGGGGAAACCGTTGCGGCTCAAGCGTTGCCCGGCCTGTGTACCCAGCGCGCCGCCCATGCCGTCCGCCCAGCGGCCCCAGGCCAGCGAGCGGGCGGGCAGGCCGAGGGCACGGCGGTGCACGGCGAGACCGTCGAGGAAGGCGTTGGCGGCGGCGTAGTTGCCCTGACCCGCGTTGCCGAAGACCCCGGCGGCCGAGGAGAACAGGACGAACGCCGCGAGTTCGTGCCCCTTGGTCAGCTCGTGGAGGTGCCAAGCCGCGGCGGCCTTGGGATCGAACACGGTGGCGAGCCGTTCCGGGGTGAGCGCGCCGACGAGACCGTCGTCGAGGACGCCCGCCGCGTGCACGACCCCGCTCAGCCGGGGGATCCCGGCCAAGAGGCCTTCGACGGCGGCGCGGTCGGCGACGTCGCACGCTTCGACGCGGACGTGCGCGCCGAGAGCCGTCAACTCGCCGGACAACTCGGTCGCGCCCGGGGCGTCGGGACCGCGGCGGCTGGTGAGCACCAGTTCCGTGACGCCGTGCGCCCGCACCAGGTGCCGCGCGAGCTGGGCGCCGAGCCCACCGGTGCCGCCGGTGACGAGCACCGCTCCCCCGGCCAACACCGGAGTCTCGGTGGTGTGAGCATGCACCAGCGAGAGCTTCGGCGCGTACAACTTGCCTTCTCGCACCAGCAATTGGTCTTCGCCGGTGGCCAGCGCCTTGCCGAGGAGCGTGGTGTCACCGTCGCCGTCGACGAGGACGAACCGGCCGGGGTGCTCCGACTGCGCCGCGCGCACCAGTCCCCAGACCGCGGCGGCGGCCGGATCCGCACCGTCCTCTTCGGACAGTGCGACGGCGCCGGCGGTCAGGACGACCAGCCGGGTGTCCGCGTACGCCGGGTCCTGGAGCGCGGTGAGCACGATCGCCGTGGCCGAACGCGCCGCGTCGGCCACGTCACCGGCCGGTTCGGCTAGTTCCAGGACCACGGCGCCGGGCAGCTCGGCGCCGACGTCTTCGAGACGGGCCCAGGACAGTTCGGCGTCACCCGCCGGGACCGGCGACCAGACGATCCGGTGCAGCGACTCGCTGGGCGTCGTCACCGCGGCCGGGCGCTCCCCGAAGGTCACCTCGGCGGACAGCACCGGGGCGCCCGCGAGGTCGAACACCGCCAGCTCCCCCGCCGGGCTCAGGTGCGCCCGGACGGCGGTGGCGCCGGTGGCGTGCAGGGTCACGTTCCGCCAGGCGACCGGCCAGCCGTGGCCGGCCAGGACCGGGTCGAGCAGGCTCGGGTGCAGGCCGTACAGCTGCGCGGAGTCGTCCGGCAGGGTCAGCTCGGTCAGCGGCCCGTCCGGGGCCGACGGCGCCGGGGCCAGGGTGGTGACCAGGAATCCGGTTCCGTGCCGTTGCCAGCCTTGCCCAGCGCGGGTGTGGATCGAGACCGGGCGGCGGCCACCGTCGTCCGCACCGACGGCGACCTGGACCTCGCGGTCCCCGGTCAGCGGTGCCTCGACCGCGAACTCGGCCAGGGTGCCCGCGCCTGCCTCGTCACCGGCGCGGATCGCCAGTTCGACCAGCAGCGTGTCCGAGGCGTCGGCGGGGAGGACGCCGGTGCACAGGACCGAACCGTCGTCCGCCGACGCCACGGCGTTGGCCAGCACCGGATGGCGCAGGCCGCCGGCGACGCGCGCCACGGCGGGTTCGCGCAGCCAGTACCGCTCGTGCTGGAAGGCGTAGGTCGGCAGGTCGACGACACGCGGTTTCGCGGGGGCGAAGAACGCGGCCCAGTCGACGTCGACCCCCCGGACGTGCAGGCGGGCCAGCGCGGTGACCGCCGTCGCCGGCTCGTCCTTGTCGTCGCGCAAGGCGGGGATCGCCTCGCCGGTGCTCGCGGCCAGCGCCGAAAGCACCGCCGCCGGGCCGATTTCGAGGAAGGTGGTCACGTTCTCGGCCGAGAGGGCGGTCAGCGCGTCGGCGAACCGGACCGGCTCCCGCACGTGCCGCACCCAGTACGCGGGATCGGTCAGCTCGGTGGCGACGGCGCCGGTGACGGCCGAGACGACCGGGATCGACGGCTCGGCATAGGTCAGGCTCCGCGCGACTTCCGCGAAGTCGTCGAGCATCGGGTCCATGAGCGGCGAGTGGAACGCGTGGGAGACGTCGAGCCGCTTCACCTTGCGGCCGCGGGCCTCCAGCGCCGACGCGGCCGCCAGCACCGGCCCCTCCGCGCCCGAGAGCACGACGGCGTCCGGGCCGTTGACCGCCGCGACGGCCACGCCGAACTCGGCGACCTCGGCCTCGGTGGCCTGCACGGCGACCATCGCGCCGCCTTCGGGCAGCGCTTCCATCAGCCTGCCTCGCGCTTCGATCAGCTTCGCCGCGTCTTCCAGCGAGAACACGCCCGCGACGTGGGCGGCGGCGATCTCGCCGATCGAGTGCCCGGCGACGAAAGCCGGGCGCACGCCCCACGACTCGAAGAGCCGGTGGAGCGCGACCTCCAGGGCGAAGATCGCGGGCTGGGCGGTCCCGGTCCGGCTCAGATCACCGTCGAGCGGGAGCAACGCCGCGATCTCGTCGTAAGCCTCGGCGAAGGCGGGGAAGGCTTCGTAGAGTCCCTGCCCCATGCCCAGTCGCTGCGAGCCTTGACCGGTGAACAGGAAGGCCAGGCGGCCGGACGCGGGTTCACCGGTGACGACGCCCTGAGCGGATCCGCCCGAAGCCAGCGCCCTCAACCCCGCGCCGGCCTCGCCGACGACGACCGCGCGGTACTGGTGCTGGGTGCGAGTGGTGGCGAGCGAGTAGCCGACATCAACAGTGGCGTCCACTGTGGACAATCGGAAAGCCTGCGCCGCCAATGCCGCCGGAGTACGTCCGGAAAGCACCAACGGCAGAACGGGCAGCGTTCCCGAAGACTCGGGCTCGGGTTCGGCCGGGGCCTGTTCGAGGACGACGTGGGCGTTTGTGCCGCTGATGCCGAACGACGACACCCCGGCGCGACGCGGGCCGCCGGTCTCCGGCCACGGCGTCCGCTCGGTGAGCAGCGCGATGTCCCCGGCCGTCCAATCGACGTGCGGCGTCGGCTCGTCCACGTGCAGGCTCGCCGGGACGATCCCGTGGTTCATCGCCTCGACCATCTTGATGATCCCGGCGACCCCGGCGGCGGCCTGCGTGTGGCCGATGTTGGACTTGACCGAACCGAGCAGCAGCGGCCGCTCGCGGTCCTGGCCGTAGGTCGCGAGCAGCGCCTGCGCTTCGATCGGGTCGCCAAGCGGAGTGCCCGTGCCGTGCGCCTCGACGACGTCCACAGTGGACGCCTCGACCCCGGCGTTCGCCAGCGCCGACCGGATCACGCGCTGCTGCGAAGGTCCGTTGGGGGCGGTGAGCCCGTTGGACGCGCCATCCTGGTTGACCGCGGAACCCTTGACGACCGCGAGGACGCGGTGCCCGTTGCGGCGGGCGTCGGAAAGGCGTTCCAGTACCAGGATCCCGACGCCTTCGGCCCAGTTGGTGCCGTCGGCGGCCCCGGCGAACGGCTTGCAGCGGCCGTCGGGCGCCAGCCCGCGCTGCCGCGAGAACTCGACGAACATGTCGGGCGAGGCCATCACGTTGACGCCGCCCGCCAGTGCCAGCGTGCACTCCCCCGACCGCAGCGACTGCGCGGCCAGGTGCACGGCGACCAGCGAAGACGAGCAAGCGGTGTCGACGGAGACGGCCGGGCCTTCCAGACCCAGCGAGTAGGCGACGCGTCCGGAGACGACGCTGCTGAAGGAAGCGGTGCCCAGAAAACCCTCGACCTGCTCGGGAATCGCGCTCAGCCGCGAGATGTAGTCGTTGGACAGGGCACCCGCGAAGACACCGGTGCTGGTGCCGCGCAGGGAAGCCGGATCGATGCCCGCCCCCTCCAGCGCCTCCCACGCGGTCTCGAGTACCTGGCGCTGCTGCGGATCCATCGCCAGCGCTTCCCGCGGTGAGATCCCGAAGAACTCGGCGTCGAAATCGCCCGCGTTGTACAGAAAGGCGCCCTCGGACGCGTAGGTGGTGCCGCGGTGATCGGGGTCCGGATGGAACAGCGAGTCCAGCGGCCAGTCGCGGTCGGCCGGGAAGTCCCCGACGCCGTCGCGGCCCTCGGCGACCAGCTGCCAGAGCTCGGCGGGTGAGGTGACCTCGCCCGGGTACCGGCAGCCCATGCCGACGATGACGACCGGATCGTCGTGGATACCGGCCCCGGTCGTGGCGGGGGTGACCACGACCGGGGCCGGCGTCTCGTCCCCGACGAGTTCGCCACGCAGGAAGATCTTCAGCGCGTCGGGCGTCGGGTGGTCGAAGACGAGCGTCGCGGGCAGCCGGAGACCGGTGGCGGCGCCGAGACGGTTGCGCAGTTCGACCGCGGTGAGCGAGTCGAAGCCGATTTCGTTGAACGCGCGGGTCGCGGCGATCCCGGCCGCGTCGGCGTGCCCGAGGACCAGCGCGACCTCACGGCGCACCAGGTCCAGCAGGAGTTCGTCCCGGTCCGGCGCGGACAGCCCGGCGAGCTTGCGCCGCAGTTCGCCCGCCTGCTCGGCGGTGGCGGTCTTCGCCTTGGCACGGCCGGAACCGCCGACGAGCGCGCGGATCAGCGGGGAGATCGGGGCGTCGCTGCCGCGGACGGTCGCTCGGTCGAACTTGAGGCCGAGCAGGACGGCGTGGTCGAGGCCGACCGCGCGGTCGAACATCGCCAAGCCCTCTTCGGGATCGATTGGCGGGAAACCGCTGCGGCGCATACGTTCTTCGCCCGCGTCGCCGAGTTCGCCTTTCATCCCGCCGGACCACAGGCCCCACGCGACGGACTGCGCGGCCAGGCCTTCGGCGCGACGGCGGGTGGCGAGGCCGTCGAGGAAGGCGTTGGCGGCGGCGTAGTTGCCCTGGCCGGGGTTGCCGAGCACACCGGCGGCGGAGGAGAACTGGACGAACCAGCGCAGCGGCAGATCCGCGGTCAGCTCGTGCAGATGCCAGGCCGCGTCGGCCTTCGGGGCGAGGACGCGGTCGAGGCGTTCGGGATTCAGCGCGTCGATCGGGGCGTCGTCGAGGACACCGGCCGCGTGGACGACGGCGGTCAGCGGGTGCTCCGCCGGGATCGAAGCGAACAGCGCGGCGACGGCTTCGCGGTCCGCGCTGTCGCACGCGGCGATGGTGACGGTCGCGCCCAGCGCGGTCAGCTCTTCGGACAGCTCAGCCGCGCCTGGGGCGTCCGGGCCGCGGCGGCTGGTCAGGAGCAGATGCCGGACGCCGTACTCGGCGATCAGATGTTTGGCGAGCAGGGCGCCGAGACCGCCGGTGCCGCCGGTGATCAGGACAGTGCCGCCGGGCTCCGGCCCGCGCGGGATGGTCAGCACGACCTTGCCGATGTGCTTGGCCTGACTGAGCAGCCGGAACGCCTCCGGCGCGCGGCGGACGTCCCAGACCCGGCGCGGCAACGGCTTCAGCACACCGCTCGCGAACAGCTCCAGCACTTCGGCCCACATGCGGGAGAACTGCTCCGGGCCGGCCTCGATGAGGTCGTAGGGCCGGTAGTGCACACCGGGATGCTGTGAGGCGACCTCGTCGGGGTCACGCAGTCCGGCCTTGCCCATCTCCAGGAACCGGCCGCCACGCGGCAGCAGCCGCAGGGACGCGTCGACGAAGTCACCGGTGAGCGCGTCGAGGACGACGTCGACCCCGCGGCCTTCGCTGGTGGCGAGGAAGTGCTGTTCGAAGTCGAGGGTGCGGGAGTTCGCGATGTGGCCGTCGTCCAGCCCGGCTTCGCGCAGCACGTGCTGCTTAGCCGGGCTGGCGGTGCTGTAGACCTCGGCGCCGAGATGGCGGGCGATCTGGATCGCCGCCATACCGACGCCACCGGCGCCCGCGTGGACCAGGACGGACTCCCCCGCCTTCAGTCCGGCGAGTTCCTTGAGACCGAAGTAGGCGGTGAGGAACACCAGCGGCACGGACGCGGCTTCCTCGTCCGTCCAGTTCTCGGGGATGCGAGCGCACATCGAGCGCTGCGCGGTGGTGATGGAGCCGATGCCGCCGATCGCGACACCCATCACGCGGTCGCCGGGCACCAGATCGTCCACTTCGGACCCGACCTCGGTGACCACACCGGCGATCTCGTTGCCGAGCGGCCCGGGCTCGCCTTCGAACATGCCGAGGACGTTGAGCGCGTCGCGGAAGTTGAGACCCGCGGCGGCGACGGCGACCCGGATATGCCCGGGTTTCAGGGGTTCGAGGGCCTGAGGGCAGGATTCGAGCCGCAGTTCCTCCAGCGTTCCGCGAGCCGCCATGCCGAGGCGCCAGGCGGGTTCGGCGGGCGGGCTGAGCTCGTCGGCGCCGGGGACCGAGCCGAGCCGAAGCGCGGCGAACACACCGTCGCGCAAGGTCAGCTGGGGTTCGCCGGTCGCCAGCGCGGCGGTGAGTTCGGTTTCGGTCAGATCGCCGGTCTCGGTGTCGACGAGGACGACCCGGCCGGGGAGTTCGCTCTGCGCCGAGCGGCCGAGGCCCCAGACCGCGGCGGCGGCCGGATCGACCCGGCCAGGGCCGATGGCGGCGCAGGTGACGAGGACGAGTTTCGCGTCGGCGAAGCGATCTTCGGCGGAGAACTGCTGCAGGACGGCGAGGACCTCACGGGTGGCGATGCGGGCACCCGCCGGGTCGGTGAACACCGGGAGCACGACCACCGGCGGAACGGCGCCGCCGCCGACCCGCCCGTGATAGGCCCACTCGACCGGCGCCGGTTCGGCGGGGGTGGGCAGTGGCGTCCAGTCGAGGCGGAACAGCGAGTCGAGACCGGGGGCCGCCGAGGTGACGGGGGCGAGTTCGCGCAGGGTCAGGGAGCCGATGGTGACGACCGGTGTTCCCGTTCCGTCGGCGGCGCGCAGGGTGACGGCGCCGGACGGTCCCGGCGTGAGCTTCAGCCGCAGCGCGGACGCGCCGGTGGCGTGCAGGGTGACGTCCTGCCAGTGGAACGGCAGCTTGGCGCCGCCCGGTTCCCCGGCCAGCAGACCGATTGTGTGCAGACCGGCGTCCAGGAGCGCGGGGTGGAGACCGAAGCGCTCGACGTCGGCCTTCGCGGTGTCTTCCGGCAGCGCGGTCTCGGCGAAGATCTCCTCGTCCAGCCGCCAAGCGGCCTTGAGTCCCTGGAAGGCCGGGCCGTATTCCAGTCCGGCGGCGGCGAACACCGGGTAGACGTCGGCGACGTCGATCGAGACGGCGTCACGGGGCGGCCACTCGGCGAGGTCGAAACCGGCGGCCGGAGCCTGCGGCGCCAGGGTTCCCGAACCGTGCAACGTCCAAGCGCCTTCCCCGGCGCGCGAGTACACGGCGACGGCGCGACGGCCGCTTTCGTCCGGCCCGGCCAGGACGACCTGGACGTCCAGCGGACCCGCCAGGACCATCGGCTCGCGCAGGGTGAGTTCTTCCAGGTGCGCGCAGCCGGCTTCGTCCCCGGCTCGTAGCGCGAGCTCGACCAGGGCCGTACCCGGCACGATGACGGTGCCCGCGACCGCGTGATCGGAAAGCCAGGGATGGGTGGACGGCGAGATCCGGCCGGTCAGCACGACCCCGGCGCCGTCGGCGAGCGGAACAGCCGCGCCGAGCAGCGGGTGAGCGGCGTCGGCCAGGCCGAGCCCGCCCGGGTCGCCCGCGCCGCGGCCGCCGCGCAGCCAGTAGTTCTCGCGCTGGAACGGGTACGTGGGCAGATCGACCGTGCGGGCCCCGGTGCCCTCGTAGCACGCGGTCCAGTCGACGCGGGCGCCGCGGACGTGCAGTTCGGCGAGCACGGTCATCGCCGTCCGGGCTTCGGCGCGGTCCTTGCGCAGCACCGGGACGACGAGGGTGCCTTCGGGCGGCAACGTCCGAGCGGCCATCCCCGCCAGCACCGCGTCCGGGCCGATCTCGACGAACCGGGAAACCCCTTCGCCGCGCAGGAATCCGACTCCGTCGGCGAACCGCACCGGCTGCCGGACGTGGCGCGGCCAGTAGCCGGGCACGGTGACCTCGCCGGGACCGGCGAGACGGCCGGTCACGTTGGACACCACCGGGATCGACGGCGTCCCGTGCGGGATCTCCGCGGCGATGGCGCCGAATTCGGCGAGCATGCCGTCCATCCGCGCCGAGTGCGACGCGTGAGAGATGTTGAGCCGCTTGATCTTCCGGCCGCGTTCGGCGAATTTCGCGGCGAGGGCCTCGGCGGCGGCTTCCTCCCCGGAGACGACGACCGAGTCGGGGGCGTTGAGCGCGCCGATGGCGAGACCGTCGGTCAGTTCGGCGGCGACCTCCTCCTCGGTGGCCTGGACGCCGATCATCGCGCCGCCCGGCGGCTGGGCCTCCATCAGGCGTCCGCGCGCGGTGATCATCCGCGCGGCACCGGCCAGGTCCCAGACCCCGGCGACATGGGCCGCGGCCAGCTCACCGGCGGAGTGGCCGACGACGTAGTCCGGGTGGACGCCCCACGACTCCAGCAGCCGGAAGAGCGCGACCTGCAGGGCGAACATCGCGGGCTGCGCGAAGGTCATCCGGTCGAGCAGCTTCTGGTCGTCGCCGAAGACGACGCCTGCCAGCGGGCGGTCGAGGTGCGGGTCGAGGGCGGCGCACGTCTCGTCGAAGGCGGCGCGGTAGGCGGGGAAGGTGTCGTACAGCTCGCGACCCATGCCGCAGCGCTGGGAACCCATGCCGGAGAACAGGAACGCGGTGCGCCCGAGCAGCGGCTCGCCGGTGACGACGCCGGGAGCGGGCTCTCCCTCGGCGAGCGCGGTCAGCCCGGACGCGAGGTCTTCCCGGGTGCTGCCGACGATCGCGGCGCGCGACTCCAGCGCGGTCCGGGTGGTGGCCAGCGACCAGCCGAGGTCGAGCGGATCCACACTGTCCACTGTAGACAGAAGCTGCGCGGCGGCGGCCTTCAGCGCGGCCGGACCGCGAGCCGAAAGGGACCACGTCTGGACGGCGGGCGCGGTCCGTTCCGGTTCGGTGTCCTCGTTGTGGGGGGCCTGCTCCAGGATGACGTGCGCGTTGGTGCCGCTCATGCCGAAGGACGACACCCCGGCCCGCCTCGGGCGCTCGCCGGTCTCCCACGGCCGGGGTTCGGTGAGCAGTTCGACGGCTCCGGCCGTCCAGTCGACGTGCGGTGAGGGCTCGTCGACGTGGAGAGTGCGGGGCAGCACGCCGTGCCGCATGGCCTCGACCATCTTGATGATCCCGGCGACCCCGGCGGCGGCCTGGGTGTGCCCGATGTTCGACTTGACCGAACCGAGCCACAGCGGGGTTTCCCGCTCGCGGCCGTAGGTGGCCAGCAACGCCTGCGCCTCGATCGGGTCGCCGAGGGTCGTGCCGGTGCCGTGCGCCTCCACGGCGTCGACGTCGGCGGCGGTCAGCTTGGCGTTCTTCAGCGCGGCACGGATGACGCGTTGCTGGGCCGGCCCGTTGGGCGCGGTCAGGCCGTTGGACGCGCCGTCCTGGTTGACCGCCGTTCCCCTGAGGACGGCGAGGATCCGATGCCCGTTGCGGCGCGCGTCGGACAGCCGCTCCAGCAGGAGCATGCCCGCGCCCTCGCCCCAGCCGGTGCCGTCCGCGCCGGCGGCGAACGCCTTGCAGCGCCCGTCCGGCGCCATCCCGCGCTGGCGTGAGAACTCGACGAACGTCTCCGGCGTGGCCATCACCGTGACGCCGCCGGCCAGTGCGAGCGAGCACTCCCCCGACCTCAGCGCGTGCGCCGCGAGGTGGACCGCCACCAGCGAAGACGAGCACGCCGTGTCGATCGTGACCGCCGGGCCCTCCAGCCCGAGGGTGTACGACAGCCGGCCCGACAGCACGCTGTTCGACGAGCCGGTGCCGAGAAACCCTTCGACCTCTTCGGATTCGCCGTCGAATCCGGAGACGTACTCGGTGCGCATGGCCCCGGCGAACACCCCGGTGGCGCTGCCCTTCAGCGCCGCCGTGTCCAGCCCGGCCCGTTCGAAGGTCTCCCAGGTGACCTCCAGCAGCAACCGCTGCTGCGGGTCCATCGCGAGCGCTTCCCGCGGCGAGATCCCGAAGAAGCCCGCGTCGAATTCCCCGGCGTCGTGCAGGAATCCGCCCTGGTCGCTGTAGGTGGTGCCCCGGTGTTCCGGGTCCGGGTGGTAGAGCCCGTCGGTGTCCCAGCCCCGGTTCGCCGGGAAGCCCGTCATCCCGTCCCCGCCGCCGTCGACG
The DNA here is from genome assembly GCF_056435665.1 of Amycolatopsis sp. NPDC043887. NCBI lineage: Bacteria > Bacillati > Actinomycetota > Actinomycetes > Pseudonocardiales > Pseudonocardiaceae > Amycolatopsis > Amycolatopsis sp. NPDC043887. The sequence goes on along the minus strand of NZ_JBWKEB010000004.1, from coordinate 163,893 downwards.
AGGTCCCACAGTCCTTCCGGCGAGGTGACCCCGCCCGGGAAGCGGCAGGCCATGCCGATCACGGCCAGCGGTTCCGAGCCGCTTTCCTCGGCCTCTCGCAGACGGCGCCGCGTCTCGCGCAGTTCGGCGGTCAGTCGCTTGAGGTAGTCGAGCGTCCGCTCGTCGGTCGTCATGACGGTGGTCCTCCTCGCGGCGGCGGGCCGGGGTCAGAGTTCGTTGTCCAGCAGGGCGAACATGTCGTCGATGGTGTCCACTTCCAGATCCGCGTCGCCGCCGGACGACGGCCGCGTCCGGTCCTGCCACAGGGACACCAGGTTCCGCAGCTTCGCCTCGACCTCGGCACCATCCGCGCTCGTCAGGTCCACAGTGGACAGTTCAGCGGCGAGCCGGTCGATTCCCGATGCCAGCCCGGTTTCCGCGGCCGGAACGACTTCCGACTGCAGGAACTTGGCGAGATCGTCCGGGGTCGGGTAATCGAAGATCAGCGTCGCGGGAAGGCGCAGCCCGGTGGCCGCGTCGAGCCCGTTGCGCAGCTCGACCGCGGTCAGCGAGTCGAAGCCCAGTTCGGTGAACGCCCGGCCCGGCTCGATCGAATCCGCGCCGTCGTGCCCGAGCGCGGACGCGGCCTGGCCGCGCACCACCCCGAGCAGCACCAGTTCGGCGTCCGCCTGCGAAAGCCCGGCGAGCCGTCGCTTGAGCCCGTCGGCCTGCGCCGCGGCGTCCACCGGTGCGGCACGCCGCACCGAGCCGCGCACGAGACCGCGCAGCAGCGGCGGCACCGGTCCGGTCATCGTGCGGAGCCCGGCGACGTCCAGCTTCACCGGCACCGAGACCGGTTCCGCCAGGCCGGTGGCCAGGTCGAACAGCTCCAGTCCCTCGGCGGGATCGAAACTGCCGACCCCGTCGCGACCCATGCGGTCCGCGTCGGCGGAGTCACCCATGCCGTCGGCCCAGAGACCGAACGCCAGCGAGGTCGCGGGCAGGCCGAGACCGCGCCGGTGGTGCGCGAGCCCGTCGAGGAAGGTGTTCGCCGCGGCGTAGTTGGCCTGCCCCGGCGCGCCGAGCACCCCGGCGGCCGAGGAGAACAGGACGAACATCGTCAGGTCGTGCCCGCGGGTCAGCTCGTGCAGGTTCCACGCCGCGTCCACCTTGGGCCGCAGCACCTTCCCCAGCCGCTCGGGGGTGAGCGCGGTGAGCAGGCCGTCGTCGAGGACGCCGGCCGCGTGCACCACGCCGGTCAGTTCCGGGGTGCGGTCCAGGACCGCGGCGAGCGCGGCGCGGTCGGCGGCGTCGCACGCCTCGATCCGCACGGTCGCGCCCAGCCCGGTCAGTTCCGCCGCCAGTTCGGCCGCGCCGGGCGCGTCCGGGCCGCGGCGGCTGGTGAGCACCAGGTCCTTGACGTCGTGCCGGGTGACCAGATGCCTGGCCAGCACCGCGCCAAGACCACCGGTGCCGCCGGTGACGAGCACCGTGCCGCCGACCGGGCGGCGCGGCACGGTCAGCACGACCTTGCCGACGTGCTTGGCCTGCGACAGGAAGCGCAGCGCCTCCGGGGCCCGGCGCAGATCCCAGGTGCGGATCGGCAGCGGGGTGAGCGCGCCCTGGTCGAACAAGGCGATCAGCTCCTCCCACATCTGCGCGATCCGGCGGTTGCCCGCGTCGATCACGTCGAACGCCTGGTAAGTCACACCGGGATGGTGCCCCGCGGCGCCGCCGTCCGGACGGACGTCGGTCTTCCCCATTTCCACGAACCGCCCACCGCGCGGTAACAGGCGCATCGACGCGTCGATGAAGTCGCCCGTCAGCGCGTTGAGGACCACGTCCACGCCCTTGCCATCGGTGGTCTCGCGGAACCGCTCCTCGAAGTCGAGCGTCCGCGAAGACGCGATGTGGTCGTCGGCGAGCCCGGCGGCGCGCAAGACGTCCCACTTGCCCTCGCTGGCGGTGCCGAACACCTCGGCACCGAGATGCCGCGCGAGCTGCGTGGCGGCCATCCCCACGCCACCGGCGGCGGCGTGGATGAGGACCGACTCGCCCTTCTTCAGCGCGCCGAGATCGGTCAGCGCGTAGTAAGCGGTGAGGAACACCAGCGGTACCGACGCGGCCTCTTCGAACGTCCAGCCCTCGGGCATCCTGGCCAGCAGATCCCGGTCGGCGAAGGTGAGCGGGCCGAACCCGCCGTGCACCAGGCCCATCACGCGGTCACCCGGCACGAGGTCGGTCACCTCGGCCCCGACGTCGGTGACGACACCGGCGGCCTCGTAACCGATCCGGCCGGCGTCGCCCGGGTACATGCCGAGCACGTTGAGCACGTCGCGGAAGTTCGTCCCGGCCGCCCGGGTGGCGATCCGGACCTCGCGCGGCAGCAACGGTTCGAGCACGTCCGGGTACGGCTCGAAGGAGAGCCTGTCGAGGGTGCCCTTGACGACGCTGTCGAGGCGCCAGGCCGGTTCGTGCCACGGCGGCGCGAGATCCGGCGACGACGCGGCGGTCAGCAACCGGGCGGCGTGGACGACGCCGTCCCGTACGGCCAGCTGGGTTTCGTCGCCCAGCACGGCCAGCGCGGTGTCGACGTCGGCCTCGGCCGCGTCGAGCAGCACCAGCCTGCCGGGGTTTTCGGACTGGGCACTGCGGACCAGGCCCCATACCGCGGCCGAAGCCGGTTCGACAGTGTCCGAAGTGGACACGGCGACCGCGTTCTCGGTGCGCACCACGAGGATGGTGTCCTTCTCCTCGGCCAGCCATTCCTGGAGCTTCGCCAACGTGCTCCGCAGAAGCGCGTGGGTGGCCGCCGGGGTCTCGCCTGCTCCCGGCACCGCCGAGAGCAGTTCCGTCGCCGAAACCGGTGAGCCGGACGTGACCGGGGACCAGCCGAGCCGGAACAGGGCGTCCGAAGTGGACGGAGCCGCCGGGCCGAGATCCGTGACCTCGCGCAGCAGCAACGATCCCACCGTCAGCACGGGTGCTCCGGCGCCGTCGATGAGCTCCAGCCGCACCGAGTCGGTCCCGGAGGCGGCGACCCGGACCCGGGCGGCGGTGGCGCCGGCCGCGTGCAGGACGACGTCACGCCAGAGGAACGGCAACCGGGTGGTCTCGGCGTTCCCCGGCAGCAGGCCGATGGCGTGCAGCGCGGCGTCGAGCAGGGCCGGGTGCAGGCCGAACTTCCCGGCGTCGGCATGCGCCACCGCGGGCAGTTCGAGGTCTGCGCAGACCTCCTCACCCAGGAGCCAGGCGGCGGTGAGGCCCTGGAACACCGGCCCATACTCCAGGCCCGCGTCGGCGAGCCCCGGATAAAGCTCGGTGACGTCGAGGCTTTGCGCCCCGGCAGGCGGCCACGCGGTGTCCTTGGCCGCCGGAGAGGCGTCGCCAGGGGCGAGCAGGCCGGTCGCGTGCTCCGTCCACGGAGCCCCGTCGAGCCGGGAGTGGATCGACACCGGACGCCGTCCGTCGTCGTCCGCGGCCCCGACCACGACCTGCACGGCGAGCCCGCCGGTCTCGGGCAGCACCATCGGCGCGGCGATGGTCAGTTCGGCCACGCGAGCGCAGCCGAGTTCGTCGCCCGCCCGGACGGCGAGTTCGACCAGTGCCGCGCCGGGGACCAGCACGGTGCCGAGCACCGCGTGGTCGGCCAGCCACGGCTGTGCCGCGCGGGAAAGCTTGCCGTACCCGACCAGGCCGTCCTCGCCCGCCGTCGGCACGGTCGCCCCCAGCAGCGGATGCCCGGCCGCGGCCAAGCCCAGCCCGGCGGCGTCACCGGCGATGGCGGGCGGGTCGAGCCAGAACCGCTCGCGCTGGAACGCGTACGTGGGCAGCGGGACGGCGTGGGCGCCGGTGCCGTCGAAGAACGCCGTCCAGTCGACCTCGGCACCCGTCGCAATCAGTCGGCTGAATGCGAGGGCGGCGGTCTGCCGTTCGTCGCGATCCTTGCGCAGCACCGGGACGAACATCGCGTCGGGGGCGCTGTCGAGACCCATCGCGGAGAGCACGCCGTCCGGGCCCAGTTCGGCGAACCGGGTGACGCCCGCTTCGGCGAGCGCGCGGACGCCGTCGGCGAAGCGGACAGGTTCGCGGACGTGCCGGACCCAGTAACCCGGGTCGGTCCACTCCGCCGATTCGGTGACCGTGGAGACGACCGGGATCCGCGGTTCGTGGTAGTCCAGGGACGCGGCGACTTCGGCGAACTCCGCCAGCATCGGCTCCATCAGAGAGGAGTGGAACGCGTGCGAGACGACCAGTGCCTTGGTGCGGCGGCCTTCCGTCGCGAACGCCTCGGCCACCGCGCGCACCGGACCGTCCACACCGGACAGAACGATCGCCTGCGGCCCGTTGACCGCGGCCAGGCAGACCTCGTCGGACAGGTACTCGCGCACCTCGTCCTCCGACGCCTGGACCGCGACCATCGCGCCGCCTTCCGGCAGCGCCTCCATCAACCGGCCGCGAGCCTCGACGAGTTTCGCCGCGTCCTCCAGCGAAAGCACTCCCGCCACGTGGGCGGCGGCGATCTCGCCGATCGAATGCCCGGCCAGGAAATCGGGCCGGATGCCCCATGACTCCACGAGCCGGAACAGCGCCACTTCGAGGGCGAAGATCGCGGGCTGCGCGGTACCGGTGCGGTCGAGATCACCATCGAGCGGGAGCAGCGCGGCGACCTCGTCGTACGCTGCCGCGAACACCGGGAATGCCTCGTAGAGTCCTTGGCCCATGCCGAGCCGCTGGGAACCCTGACCGGTGAACAGCAGCGCGAGTTTGCCTTCGGTGGCACGGCCGGTGACGACCTCCGGCGTGGTCCGGCCGCCGGCGAGCGCGGCCAGCCCGGTGCGCAGCGCGTCGGCGTCGCCGGTGAGCACCGCGCGCCGCTCGAACACGGTCCGGGTGGTCGCCAGCGCGTAACCGATGTCGACCGGGTCGGCGAATCCGACGGTGCCGAGCAGCCGTCCGGCCTGCGCTCGCAGCGCGTCTTCGGTGCGGGCGCTGAGCACCCACGGCAGCAGCGACGGCGATGCCGGGGTCCGCGCGGGCACCGAAGGTTCGGGGACCTGCTCCAGGATCACGTGCGCGTTGGTGCCGCTGATCCCGAACGCCGAGACCGCCGCGCGCCGGGGACGGCCCGCCTCCGGCCACGGTCGTGCCTCGGTGAGCAGCCGGACGTCGCCCGCTTCCCAGTCGACGTGCGGGGACGGCTCGTCGACGTGCAGGGTGGCGGGCAGGACGCCGTGCCGCATCGCCTCGACCATCTTGATGATCCCGGCGAGACCGGCGGCGGCCTGCGTGTGCCCGATGTTGGACTTCACCGAACCCAGCCACAGCGGTTCTTCGCGGTCCTGGCCGTAGGTGGCCAGCAGCGCCTGCGCCTCGATCGGATCGCCCAGCGCCGTCCCGGTGCCGTGCGCCTCGACAGCGTCCACAGTGGACGACTCGACGCCCGCCGCGGCCAGCGCGCGGCGGATCACCCGCTGCTGCGAGGGTCCGTTGGGAGCGGTCATGCCGTTGGACGCGCCGTCCTGGTTGACCGCGCTGCCGCGCACGACCGCCAGCACGCGACGTCCGTTGCGGCGCGCGTCGGAAAGCCTTTCCAGGAGCAGGAAACCCGCGCCCTCGGCCCAGGCGGTGCCGTCGGCCGCGGCCGCGAAAGGCTTACAGCGGCCGTCCGCGGCCAGGCCGCGCTGACGCGAGAATTCGATGAACGGGTTAGGGCTGGCCATCACGGTCGCGCCGCCGACCAGCGCCAGGCCGCATTCACCCGAGCGCAGCGCCTGCGCCGCCCAGTGCAGGGCGACCAGCGAAGACGAGCACGCCGTGTCGACCGAGACCGCCGGGCCTTCGAGCCCGAAGGTGTAGGCGACCCGGCCGGTCAGCACGCTGCTCGCGCTGCCGGTCCCGAGCAGGCCTTCCATCCCGTCCGGGGTGGCGGCCAGCCGGGAGGCGTAGTCGTCGTACATGACGCCCGCGAACACACCGGTGGCGCTGCCGCGCAGCGAGACGGGGTCGATCCCGGCGCGCTCGAACGCTTCCTGCGCGGTCTCCAGCAGCAACCGCTGCTGCGGGTCGACGGTGACCGCCTCCCGTGGCGAGATGCCGAAGAACTCGGCGTCGAAGTCGGCGGCGTCGTGCAGGAAGCCGCCCTCGCGGGCGTAGCTGGTGCCGGGGTGGTCGGGGTCCGGGTGGTAGAGCCGGTCGAGGTCCCAGCCGCGGTCGGACGGGAACGGCGTGATCGCGTCGGTCCCCTCGGCGACCAGGCGCCACAGGTCCTCCGGCGAGCTCACGCCGCCCGGGAACCGGCAGCTCATCGCGACGATCGCGATGGGCTCGCCGGGCTCGGCGACCCGGACCGGCTCGGCGTCCACAGTGGACTCTTCACCGGCCAGCTCGGTACGGATATGGGTGGCCAGCGCTGTCGGGTTCGGGTGGTCGAACACCAGCGTCGCGGGCAGCCGCAGACCGGTCGCCTCACCGAGCCGGTTGCGCAGTTCGACGGCGGTGAGCGAATCGAAGCCGAGTTCGGTGAACGCGCGACCGGCCTCGACCGACGTCGCGGTGCCGTGTCCGAGCACGTCGGCGACGTGGCCACGGACGAGGTCGACCAGCTGCGAGAGCTGGTCGGCGGGGGCGAGGCGGCTCAGTGTGGCGGTCAGCCCGGCGGCGGCCGCGGCGTTGGCCGCGCCCCTCCGCTTCGGCACCCGGACCAGACCACGCAGCGCGGGGGCGGGCTCACTCGTGCGGGCCAGCGTGCGCAACGTCGCCAGGTCGAGCTTGACCGGAACCGGGACCGGCGTCGAGGCGGCCAGCGCGGCATCGAACAGCGCCAGGCCTTCTTCGTCGGTCAGCGCGCCGAAGCCGGCGCGGGCCAGACGGTCCACATCGGACTGACCGCCCATGCCGCCTGCCCACAGGCCGTACGCCAGCGAACGAGCGGGCAGGCCTTCCGCGTGACGGCGGCGCGCGAGGTCGTCGAGCAGGGCGTTGGCGGCGGCGTAGCTGGCCTGCCCCGGACCACCGAGGATCCCGGAAACCGAGGACACCAGGACGAACTGGGTCAACGGCCTGCCGAGGGTGAGGTCGTGGAGCGCGAGCGCCGCCTCGGCCTTGGGCCGCAGCACGGTGTCGAAGCGCTCCGGGGTCAGCTCGGTGACGACGCCGTCGTCGAGTACACCGGCGGCGTGCACGATGCCGGTGAGGTCGTCGATCCCGTCGAGCAGCGCGGCGAGCGCGTCGCGGTCGGTGACGTCGCAGGCGACGACGTCGGCGCCGAGTTCTTCCGCCAGTTCCGCGGCGCCGGGAGCGTCGAGGCCGCGGCGGCTGGTGAGCACCAGCCTGGTGACCTGTGGCGCCAGGTGCCGGGCGATCGCGGCGCCTACACCGCCGGTCCCGCCGGTGATGAGAACCGTGCCCTCGCCCCAGATCGCGGGTTCTCCCGCCGTGGCACGGGCGAGCCTCGGGACTTCCGTGACGCCGTCGCGGATCCGGACCTGCGGTTCGCCGGTGGCCAGCGCCTTCGCCACGTCGTCACCTTCGAGGACGACGAACCGGTCCGGGTGCTCCGACGCGGCGGTGCGGACGAGACCGCGGACGGCGGCTCCCGCCGGGGTGTCGCCGGTGCACACCACCATGCGCGTTCCACCGTCGGCGAGGAATTCCTGGATCGCGGCCAGGGTCGCGGCCAGCGCGGCACGCGGATCACCGTCCGGCGCGGTGAAGACCTGGACGTCTTCGCTGGTCTCGCCGTCGGCGGGGACCTCGACCCAGGTCAACTCGTACAGCGAGTCCGTGCCGCGCTGCCTCGGTGCCTCCGCGGCCCGGACCGCGACCGTGCCGATCGTGGCGACGGGCGCACCGGTGGTGTCGGTGGCCAGCAAGGAGAATCCGGAGCCGGCGGGCGTGACCCGGACGCGCAACGCGGTGGCGCCGGTGGCGTGCAGGGTGACGTCGCCGAACAGGAACGGCAGGCGGGTGCCCTCCCCCGGCGTGAGCCCCAGAGTGTGCAGCGCGGCGTCGAGCAGTGCCGGGTGCAGGCCGAAGCCGTCGACTTCGGTTCCCTCGGGCAGTTCGACCTCGGCGAACACGGTGTCACCGTCGCGCCAGGCGGCGGTCAGCCCGCGGAAGGGCGGGCCGTAGTCGAGCCCCGCCGCCGCCATGTCCGCGTAAAGCCCGTCGAGGGAGATCGGCTCGGCGGCGGGCGGCCACTCGGTGAGGCCGGACGGCGCGGCGGCCGCCCCGGGAGCGAGGGTGCCGGTGGCGTGCTCGGTCCACTCCCCTTGCGGGGCACGGGAGTGCACCGAAACCGGGCGGCGACCGCCCGTGCCCGCCGCACCGACGAGCACCTGGACGTCCAGCGCGCCATGCGGCGGCAGCACCAGCGGCGCGGCCAGGGTCAGTTCCTCCACGCCTCCGCAGCCGGCTTCGTCACCGGCGCGGACCGCGAGTTCGAGCAGCCCGGTACCGGGGACGAGCACTTCGCCGAACGCGGCGTGCCCGGCCAGCCACGGATGCGTGGCGACCGAAAGCCGTCCGGTGAGGACCCAGCCGTCGCCGTCGGCGAACGGCACGGCGGCACCCAGCAGTGGATGCCCGGCGGCCTGGAGCCCGGCCGTGGTGACGTCACCCGTGCCGCTTCCGGCGGCGAGCCAGAACCGGCGGCGGTCGAACACCGACGTCGGCAGGTCGACGGCACGGGCACCGGTCGGGCGGAACACCGCGGCCCAGTCGACGGGGACACCGCGGGTGTACGCGGCGGACACCGTGGTGAGCGCGGTCTCCGCCTCGTCACGGTCGGCGCGCAGGAACGAAGCCGCGAAGGTGTCCGGGCCGTCGTCCGCGAGCGCGGTCAGCACGGCGGCCGGGCCGACTTCGAGGAACCTGGTCACCCCGGCCTCCCGCAGCCACGCGAGACCGTCCGAGAACCGGACAGTGGCACGGACGTGTTCGACCCAGTACTCCGGCTCGGTGACCCGTGCCGCAGGTTCGCCGTCCACTGTGGACACGAAAGGGATCACCGGGGCGGAGAAGTCGAGTTCCCGCACCACGGCGGCGAACTCGTCGAGCATCGGCTCCATCAGTGCCGAGTGGAAGGCGTGCGAGACGTCCAGCCGCTTCGTGCGGCGGCCGAGCTTCTCGAACTTCTTGGCCAGTTTGAGCGTCGGCGACGCGGCACCCGAAAGCACGACCGCGTCGGGGCCGTTGACGGCGGCCAGCGACACCTTCGGCGTCAGGTGCTCGCGCACCTCGTTCTCACTCGCCTGGACCGCGACCATCGCGCCGCCCTCGGGCAGCGCCTCCATCAACCGTCCGCGCGCCTCGACGAGCTTGGCCGCGTCCTCCAGCGAAAGCACGCCCGCCACATGCGCGGCCGCGATCTCGCCGATCGAATGCCCGGCCACGAAGTCGGGCGTGATGCCCCAGGACTCGGCGAGCCGGTACAGCGCGACCTCCAGCGCGAAGATCGCGGGTTGCGCGGCACCGGTGCGGCTCAGGTCACCGCCGACCGGGAGCAACGCCGCGACCTCGTCGTAAGCGGCGGCGAACGTCGGGAAGGCGGCGTAAAGCCCTTCGCCCATACCGAGACGCTGCGATCCCTGACCGGTGAACAGGAACGCCGTCCGCCCAGGCAGTACGCGCCCGGCGACGACGGACGGTGTGGCCGCGCCTTCGGCCAGCGCTGCGAGGCCGGTGCGGAGATCCGCGTCCGTGGCGCCGAGCACGACCGCGCGGCGTTCGTGCGCGGTGCGGGTCGTGGCGAGCGCCAGGCCGACGTCGACCGGCTCGCCGTCACGGTCGAGCAGGCGCCCGGCCTGCTCGCGCAAGGTGTTCTCGGCGCGGCCGGAGAGCACCCACGGCACGAGCGCGGGAGCCACGACCTCGCGCGGGGCAGGCGTTTCGGTCGGAGGCTGTTCGAGGATGACGTGCGCGTTGGTCCCGCTGATCCCGAAGGACGACACGGCGGACCGCCGCGGCCGCCCGGTCTCCGGCCACTCCCGGCCTTCCGCGAGCAGCTCGACGTCACCGGCTTCCCAGTCGACATGCGGCGTCGCCTCGCCCAGGTGCAGCGTCGGCGGCAGGACACCGTGGCGCATCGCCTGGACCATCTTGATGATCCCGGCGACGCCCGCCGCGGCCTGCGTGTGGCCGAAGTTGGACTTCACCGAGCCGAGGTACAGCGGTTCACCGTCACGCTCGCGGCCGTAGGTGGCCAAGAGCGCCTGAGCCTCGATCGGGTCGCCCAGCGTCGTGCCGGTGCCGTGTGCCTCTACGGCGTCCACAGTGGACGACGGGACACCGGCGGCGGCCAACGCCTGGCGAATCACTCGCTGCTGCGAAGGACCGTTCGGGGCGGTGAGACCGTTGGACGCGCCATCGGAGTTGACCGCCGAGCCCTTGACGACCGCGAGCACGCGGTGTCCGTTGCGGCGCGCGTCGGAAAGCCGTTCCAGCACGAGCATCCCGGCGCCTTCGGCCCAGCCGGTGCCGTCGGCGTCGGCCGAGAAGGACTTGCAGCGGCCGTCGGCGGCGAGGCCGCGCTGACGCGAGAACCCGATGAAGGTCTCGGGCGTCGCCATCACCGTGACACCACCGGCGAGCGCCAGCGAGCATTCCCCCGACTTGAGCGCCTGGGTCGCCCAGTGCAGGGCGACCAACGACGAGGAGCACGCGGTGTCGACCGAGACCGCCGGTCCTTCCAGGCCGAGGGTGTAGGCGACGCGGCCGGACAGCACGGAGCCCGAGGTACCGGTGCCGAGGAAGCCCTCGACGTCATCGGGAACGTCATTGCCGAGCCGGGTGCCGTAGTCGTGGTACATGACGCCGGCGAACACGCCGGTCGGGCTGCCCTTGAGCGACGTCGGATCGGTGCCGGAGCGTTCCAGCGCCTCCCACGCGACTTCGAGCAGCAGGCGCTGCTGCGGGTCCATCGCGAGCGCTTCCCGGGGCGAGATCCCGAAGAACTCCGGATCGAAGTCGCCCGCGTCGTGCAGGAATCCGCCCTCGCGGGTGTAGGTCTTGCCCGGCTGGTCGGGGTCGGGGTCGTAGATGCCGTCGACGTCCCAGCCGCGGTCCTCGGGGAACCGGGTCACGCCGTCACGGCCGCCGGCGACGAGGTCCCACAGTTCTTCGGGCGACGTCACCCCACCCGGGTAACGGCAGGCCATGCCGACGATGACGATCGGGTCGCCGTCGGCGCGGACGGCGGTGAAGACCGGGGTCGCCTCGGCGGGTTCGTCGAGCAGTTCGGCGAGCAGGAATTCGGCCAGCGCCACCGGGGTCGGGTGGTCGAAGGTCAGCGTCGCCGGGAGCCGCAGTCCGGTGACCGTGCCGAGCCGGTTGCGGAACTCGACCGCGGTGAGCGAGTCGAAGCCGAGGTCACCGAAGGCGCGGTCGGCTTCGACGGCGTCCGGGCCGGTGTGGCTGAGGACGTGCGCGGCTTCGGTGCGGACCAGCTCGGTCAGCAGCCGCGTGCGCTCACCGGCGGGCACGCCCGCCAAACGCTGGCGCAGTCCCGCGGCTTCCGCTTCCTCCGCCGCACGGCGGCGTCGTGGCCGCACCAGGCTCCGGAGCATATGCGGTACCTCGGTCTCCGCCCGCAGCGCGGCCAGATCGAGCTTGGTCGCGACCGGGCGCGGGTTGTCGCCGAAGGCCAGCAGATCGAACAGCTCCAGCCCGGCTTCGATGGGCAGTGCCGCGCCACCGCGACCCTCGCCCATGCCGGTTTCCCAGAGGCCGTAGGCGATCGACGTGCCGGGAAGGCCCTGGGCGCGCCGGAGGGTGGCGAGCCCGTCGAGATAGCCGTTGGCGGCCGCGTAGTTCGCCTGGCCGGGAGCGCCGAGGGCGCCGGCGATCGAGGAGAACGTGACGAACAGCTTCAGGTCCGTGGTCAATTCGTGCAGATGCCGTGCGGCGACGGCCTTCGGTCCCGCCACGGCGGCGAGCCGCTCGGGGGTCATCGCGGAGAGGACACCGTCGTCGAGGACGCCCGCCGCGTGCACCACACCACTGAGCGGCGGCTCGGCGAGCGCGAGCACGGACTCCAGCTGAGACCGGTCGGCGACATCGCAGGCGGCGATCGTCACCTCAGCGCCGAGCGCGGTGAGGTCTTCCCGCAGGGTTTCGGCGCCGGGAGCGTCCGCGCCCCGGCGTCCGGCCAGCAGCAGATGCCGGACGCCGTGCCGCTCGACGAGCCGCCGGGCGACGTGCGCGCCGAGCCCACCGGTACCGCCGGTGACCAGCACGGTGCCATCGAGGGTCCAGTCAGGATCGGCGGTGGCGCGGGCCCGTGTCAGGCGGGGCACGCGCGGGCCGTCGTCGGTGAACGCGACTTCGGGCTCACCGGTGGCGGCCGCGATCCGGGCATCGCCGGTGCCGTGGACCAGGACGAACCGGTCCGGGTACTCGGCCTGCGCGCTGCGTACCAGCCCGGCGACGGCGGCGTGCTCCGGGCTGTCACCGGTGAGGTGCACGACGAGCCGGTCTTCAGCGGTCTGCAACGCCTCGAGAGCGGCCTCGACCGATTCGGCTTCGAACACGGCGACGTCTTCTGCCTGCGACGGCAGTGCGACGGGAATCCAGTCGATACCGAACAGCGCGTCGGAGGCGGCACTGGGCAGCGGCCCGTCGCCGACCGGGCGCAGGCTCAGTGACGCGACCGAGAGCACCGGAGCACCGGTGCCATCGGTGACCCGCAAGGAGACCGCGTCCTGACCGGCCGGGGCGAGCCGGGCCCGCAGGGTGCCGGCGCCGGTGGCGTGCAAAGCCAGACCGGCCCAGGAGAACGGCAGCCGTGCCGGGCCGCCGGTCAGGCCGACGGCGTGCAGGACGGCGTCGAGCAGGGCCGGATGCAGCCCGAACCCGCGGACGTCGGTGCCCTCGGGCAGCGCGACCTCGGCGAAGACCTCGTCGCCCTGGCGCCAGGCGGCGCGCAGCCCGCGGAACGGGTCCCCGTAGGTGAGCCCGGCCTCGGCGAGCGTGGAATAGAAGCCTTCCAGGTCAATGGGTTCCGCGCCGGACGGTGGCCATTCCGTCGTCCCGGCGGGTTCGTCGGCGGCCGTGGTCAGCGAGCCGGTGGCGTGCAACGTCCATTCGCCGTCCTCGATGCGGGAGTGCACCGCCAGTGTCCGGCGGTCGTCACCATCCGAAAGGGACACTCGCAGCTGCACCGGGGCCGAGGTGAGCACGAGCGGTGCCTGCAGCGTCAGTTCTTCGACGGTGCCGCAGCCGACCTCGTCCCCCGCCCGCACGGCCAACTCGGCGAACGCGGTACCGGGCAACAGAACGGCGTCGCGGACGCGGTGCCCGGCCAGCCACGGCTGTTCGTCGAGCGACAGCCGTCCGGTGAGCACGAGCCCGCCGCGTTCGGGCAGCGCGACGGCGGCGCCGAGCAGCGGATGGTCGAGCGCGCCGAGGCCGAGCGCGGTGGCGTCGCCGGAGCCCGGCGGGGCCAGCAGCCAGAAGCGGCGGCGCTGGAACGGATACGTGGGCAGGTTCACCGGCCGCGCGCCGCTGCCGTCGAAGAAGCGGTCCCAGTCGACGGGAGCACCCGCGGCGTGCACGGCGCCCAGCGCGGTCATCGCGGTCCGGGCCTCGTCGGAGTCCTTGCGCAGGGCGGGCACCCCGCCGTCGACCAGCGCGCTGAGCACGGCGTCGGGACCGAGTTCGAGGAACGTCGTGGCGCCCTCGGCGGTCAACGCCGCGAGACCGTCGGCGAACCGCACGGTTTCGCGGACGTGGCGCACCCAGTAGCCAGGGTCGGTCAGATCCGCCGATGCGGTCACCGTGGACACGATCGGGATCCGCGGTTCGCTGTATTTCAGGGACTCGGCGACTTCGGCGAACTCCGCCAGCATCGGCTCCATCAGCGCCGAGTGGAACGCGTGCGACACCACGAGATGCTTGGTACGGCGGCCTTCCTTCGCGAACCTGTCGGCGACCTCGCGGACCAGACCGTCCACACCGGACAGAACGATCGCCTGCGGCCCGTTCACCGCCGCCAGACAGACCTCGTCGGACAGGAACTCGCGCACCTCGTCCTCGGACGCCTGCACCGCGACCATCGCGCCCCCCTCGGGCAGCGCCTCCATCAACCGGCCCCGCGCTTCGACGAGCTTCGCCGCGTCCTCCAGCGAGAACACCCCGGCGACGTGCGCCGCCGCGATCTCGCCGATCGAATGCCCGGCCAGCAGATCGGGGGTGACGCCCCAGGACTCGAAGAGCCGGAACAGCGCCACTTCGAGCGCGAAGATCGCGGGCTGCGCGGTTCCGGTGCGGTCGATGTCGCCGTCGAGCGGGAGCAGCGCGGCGACCTCGTCGTAAGCCGCCGCGAATGCGGGGAAGGTCTCGTAAAGGCCTTGGCCCATACCGATGCGCTGGGAACCCTGGCCGGTGAACAGGACGGCGAGCCTGCCGGTGACCGCACGACCGGAAACGACGTTGGCGGCCCGGCCAGTGTCGGCGAACGCGGCCAGCCCGGCGCGCAGCACCGACGGGTCTGCCCCGACGACGACCGCGCGACGTTCGTGCGCGGTGCGGGCGGTGGCGAGCGTCCAGGCGACGTCGAGCGGGTCGGCGGTCAGATCCGCGAGCCGCGCGGCCTGCGCCCGCAGGGCTTCCTCGGAACGCCCGGAAAGGACCCAGGGCAGCATCGCGGGCCGGACGGCCGGCTCGGTCTCCGGCGCGGGAACGTGTTCGAGCACGACGTGCGCGTTGGTCCCGCTGAACCCGAACGAGGACACCCCCGCCCGGCGCGGACGGCCGGTCTCCGGCCAGCCCGCGGACTCGGTCGCCACGCGGATCGCGCCGGTGTCCCAGTCGACCTGGGCCGAGGGCGCGTCGACGTGCAGTGTCGCGGGGACGACGCCGTGCCGCATCGCCTCGACCATCTTGATCACCCCGGCCACGCCTGCCGCGGCCTGCGTGTGCCCGAAGTTCGACTTCACCGAGCCGAGCAGCAACGGCTCTTCGCGATCCTGGCCGTAGGTGGCGAGCAGCGCCTGGGCTTCGATCGGGTCACCCAGCCTGGTCCCGGTGCCGTGCGCCTCGACGACGTCGACGTCCGAAGTGGACAGTCCAGCGTTGGCGAGCGCCTGGCGGATCACGCGTTGCTGCGAAGGCCCGTTCGGTGCGGTGAGACCGCTGGACGCGCCGTCCTGGTTGACCGCGGAGCCCTTGAGCAGCGCGAGAACCGGGTGGCCGTTGCGGCGCGCGTCGGACAGCTTCTCCAGCAGGACGAATCCGGCACCCTCACCCCAGCTGACGCCGTCGGCACCGTTGGCGAAGGCCTTGCAGCGGCCGTCGACCGCCATCGCGTTCTGCTTGCTGAAGTCGACGAACGGGTCGGGGTTGGCCATCACCGTGACCCCGCCCGCCAGCGCGAGCGAGCACTCCCCCGACCGCAGCGCCTGGCTCGCCAGATGCATCGCGACCAGCGACGACGAGCACGCCGTGTCCACCGACACGGCGGGCCCCTCGAACCCGAAGGTGTAGGAGACGCGGCCGGACATCATCGCGCCGGACGTCCCGGTGCCGAGGAAGCCTTCGACCTCCTCCGGGATCTTCGTCAGCCGGGAGGCGTATTCGTGGTAGATCGCGCCGGTGAAGACGCCGGTGTCGCTGCCGCGCAGCGTGCCCGGCGGGATACCCGCGCGTTCGAACGCCTCCCACGCGATCTCCAGCAGCAGCCGCTGCTGCGGGTCCATGGCGAGGGCTTCGCGGGGCGAGATGCCGAAGAACTCCGGGTCGAAGTCGCCCGCGTCGGGCAGGAATCCACCGGTCCGGGTGTGCGAGACACCCTGCTTGCCCGGCGTCGGGTCGAACAGCGCCGCCAGGTCCCAGCCACGGTCGGCGGGGAACTCCGTGAGCCCTTCGCGGCCCTCGGCCACGAGACGCCAGAGGTCTTCCGGCGTGTTCACGTCTCCGGGGAACCGGCAACTGGTCGCGACGATCGCGATCGGTTCGCCGTCGTCGGTGACACGGGCACGGGTGCGCGGTCCGGCGGCGAGGTCGCCGAGCAGTTCGGAACGCACGTAACCGGCGAGCGCGACCGGGGTCGGGTGGTCGAAGATCACCGTCGACGGCAGCCGCAGCCCGGTCACGGAGCCGAGCCGGTTGCGCAGCTCGACCGCGGTCAGCGAGTCGAAACCGAGGTCCATGAAGCCGCGGCCGGGTTCGACGGTGGCGGCGGTGACGTGCCCGAGCACCAGTGCGACCTGAGTGCGGACGAGGTCCAGCAGTTCGCGGTCCTGGTCGGCCTCGGTCAGCCCGGCGAGCCGCCTGGCCAGCGAGGAGTCCTGTCCACCGCCCGATTTCGCGGTCCGGCGGCCGGGTTTGACCAGCGCGCCGAGCAGCGGCGGGAGCGGTCCGGACGCGGCGAGCACCGGCAGATCCAGCTGAACAGGGATCGCGAGCGGCGCCCCGGCGGCGATGGCGGCGTCGAAAAGCGCGAGGCCGTCCTCGACGGCGAGCGCGGGAGTCCCTCCGGCGCGCAGTCGCGCGAGGTGGGCTTCGCCGAGGGTCTCCGCCATGCCCGCGGCCCACGGTCCCCAGGCCAGCGACTGCCCGGCGAGACCGAGCGAACGGCGATGCGCGGCGAGACCGTCGAGGTAGCCGTTGGCCGCCGCGTAGTTGCCCTGCCCCGGCGCGCCGAGCACACCGGCGGCGGAGGAGAACGTGACGAACAGGTCCGGGTCACCGGAGAGTTCGTGCAGATGCCGTGCGGCGCCGGCCTTCGGGCCGAGCACGAAGTCGAGCCGCTCCTGGGTGAGCGCGTCGATGGTGCCGTCGTCCAGGACACCGGCGGCGTGGACGACACCGGTCAGGTCGACGCCGTCCAGCAGCGCCACCACGGCATCACGATCGGCGACGTCACAAGCGACGACGTCGACTTCGGCGTCGAGTTCGCGGAGTTCGCCGACCAGTTCCCGCGCGCCCGGCGCGTCCAGGCCGCGCCGGCTGGTGAGCAGAAGCTTCCGGACGCCGTGCGCGGTCACGAGATGGCGGGCGATCAGGGCGCCGAGACCGCCCGTGCCGCCGGTGATCAGCACCGTCCGGCCCGGGTCGAGCGCCCGCGGCATGGTGAGCGCGACCTTGCCGATGTGCTTGGCCTGGCTGAGGAACCGGAACGCTTCCCTGGCCTCGCGGACGTCCCACGTCCGGGTCGGCAGCGGGACGAGCGCGCCCGAGTCGAACAGGGCGGTCAGCGCGTCCCACATCCGCGCGGTCCGCTCCGGTCCGGCGTCGATCAGGTCGAAAGCCTGGTAGTGAACACCTTCCGGCTCGCGGATGTCGGTCTTGCCCATCTCCAGGAACCGGCCGCCCGGCGCCATCGTGCGGATCGAGGCGTCGACGAAGTCCCCCGCGAGCGCGTTCAGCACCACGTCGATGCCGCTGAACCTCTGCTCGAAGTCGAGCGTGCGGCTGGAGGCGATGTGCGCGTCGTCGAGACCGGCGTCGCGCAGCACGTACTGCTTGCTCTCGCTGGCGGTGCCGTAGACCTCCGCGCCCAGGTGGCGCGCGAGCTGGGTCGCCGCCATTCCGACACCGCCGGCGGCGGCGTGGATCAGGATCGACTCGCCCGGCCGCAGATCGGCCAGGTCGACCAACGCGTAATAAGCGGTCAGGAACACCAGCGGCGTCGAGGCAGCCTGCTCATAGGTCCAGTCCGCGGGTTTGCGGGTGATCATCGGCCGCTCGGCGACCGCGACCGGACCGGCGCCGCCGGAGACGAGGCCCATCACCTCGTCGCCGGGCCGCAGGTCGGTGACGTCGGCGCCGACCTCGATGACGGTCCCTGCGAACTCGCTGCCGAGCAGTCCGGCCTCGCCGGGGTACATGCCGAGCGCGTTGAGCACGTCACGGAAGTTGAGCCCGGCCGCGCGGACGGAGACCCGGACGCCCTGCGGCCCGAGCTGCTCGTCGGGCAGCGGTTCCAGCGTCAGATGGTCGAAGGTGCCCTTGCCGGACAGGCCGAGCCGCCAGTTTCCAGGCGGTGGGAGCAGACGGCCGGTCGACTCGGGCGTGACGAGACGCGGCACGCGGAGTTCGCCGTCGCGGACGGCGATCTGCGGCTCACCGGAGGACAGTACGGCGTCGGTCAGCTCGCCGGCGTCAGCGAGCAGGAACCGGTCCGGGTGCTCGGACTGCGCGCTGCGCACCAGCCCCCATACCGCGGCGGCCACCGGGTCCACATCGGACTGTCCAGTGTGGACAAGGAGTTTCGAGGCGGCGAAGCGGTCTTCGGCGAGGAAGGTCCGGAGGACGTCCAGCGTGGCACCGGTGACGGCGTGCACGTCGTCACCCTCGGCGCGATACACGACGACCTCAGGAGCCTCGCCACCGACGTCGGCGAAGTGCGCCCAGCTCGGGGCTTCGGTTTCCGGTGTGGCGATCGGACGCCAGGCCAGCTCGTACAGCCCGTCGCGAGTGGCCGCCGGACGCAGCTGTCCCGCCGAAACCGGGCGGACGACCAGGGAGCCGACGGTGGCGACCGGTGCACCGGTCCCGTCGGCCACGCGCAGGCTGACCGCGTCGGCGCCGGACGGGGTGAGCCGGACACGCAGCTCGGCCGCGCCGGAAGCGTGCAGGACGACGTCGCTCCACGCGAACGGCAGGCGAGCGGGGCCGTCACCCTCGGCGAGGGCGTGCAGCGCCGCGTCCAGCAGCGCCGGGTGCAGACCGAACCGGCCCGCCTGGTCCCGGGCGGCCTCGGGAAGCGAGACCTCGGCGTAGGTGTGCTCGCCGTCGCGCCACAAGGAACGCAATCCCCGGAAGATCTCGCCGTACTCCAGGCCGGCAGCGGCCAGCTCGGCGTAACGGCCTTCGAGGGACACGGCTTCGGCACCGGGCGGCGGCCACTCGGTCAGCTCCCAGTCCGGCGTGGAAGCGGCCGGGGCGAGCGCGCCCGTCGCGTGCAGGGTCCACTCCCCCGCGCCGTGCGGGCGCGAATGCACGGTGAGCGGGCGGTGCCCGGACTCCTCCGGCGTCCCCGCCCACAGCTGCACCTGGACCGCGCCGCTTTCCGGGAGCACCAACGGGGTTTGCAGGGTCAGTTCTTCCAGTACCGCCAAGCCGGTTTCGTCGGCGGCGCGTACGGCGAGCTCGACCAGCGCGGTGCCCGGCACGACGACCTGGCCGTGCACCACGTGGTCGGCCAGCCACGGATGCGTCCGCAGCGAGAGGCTGCCGGTGAACAGGAACCCGCCCGCGTCGGCGACGGAAACGGCCGCGCCGAGCAGCGGGTGGTCGAGCGAGCCGAGGCCGAGACCGGCCGCGTCACCGGCGGTATGCGTCGCGGGAAGCCAGTAGAACTCGCGCTGGAACGGGTAGGTGGGGAGTTCGACCGGGCGCGCGCCGTCGAAAGCGGCGGCCCAGCGGACCTTTCCGCCATGGACGTGCACGGCGGCCAGCGCGGCGACGAAGGTCTCGGGTTCGGGCCGATCGCGGCGCAGCACGGGCACGAACAGGCCCTCGGCGCTTTCCTGACCCGCGGCCGAAAGGATGCCGTCCGGACCCAGTTCGAGGAAGCGGGTGACGCCCGCGTCGGCCAGCGCGCCGATCCCGTCCGCGAATCGGACGGCTTCGCGCACGTGCCGCACCCAGTAGGCCGGGTCGAGGATTTCCGCGGTGTCGGCGATGCGGCCGGTGACACCCGCGATCAGCGCGATCTTCGGTGTCTTGTAGGTGACTCGGCGGGCGACGGCGGCGAAGTCGTCGAGCATGCCGTCCATCTGCGCCGAGTGGAACGCGTGGGACACCGCGAGCTGCTTGGTCCTGCGGCCCTGCCCGGCGAACACCTCCGCGACGGTCCGCACGGCGTCCTCGGTACCGGAGACGACGATCGCGCGCGGTCCGTTGACGGCCGCGACATCCGCTCCCGCGACCAGTGCGGCACGGACCTCGTCCTCGGTCGCCTCGATCGCGCACATCGCGCCGCCACGCGGCAAGGCGCCCATCAAGCGGCCACGCGCGGCGATCAGCGCGGCCGCGTCCTCCAGCGACCAGACACCCGCGACGTGCGCGGCGGCGAAGTCGCCGACGGAATGCCCGATCAGGAAGTCCGGGACCACTCCCCAGGATTCGACCAGCCGGTAGAGCGCGACCTCCAGCGCGAACAGCGCGGGCTGGGCGTTCGCGGTGTCGTTCAGGGCGTCGGCGTCGTCACCGAAGACGATCTCGCGCACGCCCGGCAGCAGCTCGCAGACCTGGTCGAACGCGGCGGCGAACACCGGGTACGCCTCGTACAGCTCGCGGCCCATGCCGAGCCGCTGCGAACCCTGCCCGGTGAAGCAGACCGCGAGACCGCCGTCGGTCGCTTCACCGGCGCCCGGCTCTCCTTCGGCGATCGCCGTCAGACCGGCGCGCAACGTCTCCTCGTCCCGGCCGGTGACGACGGCGCGGTGTTCGAAGGTCGACCGGGTCGCGGCCAGCGACCAGCCGATGTCCGCCGGGTCGCCCTCGACGTCCAGCAGCGCGCGGGCCTGGGCGCGCAGCGCCGCCGGAGTCCGGCCGGACAGCACCCACGGCACCACCGGCGGGACGACATAGTCCACTGTGGACTCTTCGGCCTCGGGTGCCTGCTCCAGCAGGACGTGGGAGTTGGTGCCGCTGATCCCGAACGACGAGACACCCGCCCGGCGGGGCTCCCCCGCCGGCCAGGGCCGGGCGGAGGTCAGCAGCTCGATCGTTCCCGGCGACCAGTCGACCTGCGGGCTCGGCGCGTCGACGTGAAGGCTCGCGGGGAGGATTCCGTTGCGCAGGGCCAGGACCATCTTGATGATCCCGGCGACCCCCGCCGCGGCCTGGGTGTGCCCGATGTTCGTCTTCACCGAACCGAGCAGCAGCGGACCACGTTCACCGCGGTCGCGGCCGTAGGTGGCTTGCAGGGCCTGGACCTCGATCGGGTCGCCCAGCGTCGTACCGGTGCCATGCGCCTCGACGACGTCCACGTCCTTTGTGGACAGTCGAGCGTCGGCCAGTGCCTGACGGATGACACGCTGCTGTGACGGCCCGTTCGGCGCGGTGAGACCGTTGGACGCCCCGTCCTGGTTGACCGCCGAACCGCGCACGACGGCCAGGACCGGGTGGCCGTTGCGCCGGGCGTCGGAAAGTCTCTCCAACACGATCATGCCGGCACCCTCACCCCACGCGGTGCCGTCGGCCCCGGCGGCGAACGCCTTGACCAGGCCATCGCGGGCGAGACCGCGCTGACGGGAGAACTCGATGAACGCGTCCGGGCTCGCCATCACGGTGGCACCGCCGGACAGCGCGAGGTCGCACTCCCCCGCGCGCAGCGCCCGGACGGCGAGGTGCAGCGTGACCAGCGACGCCGAGCACGCCGTGTCGACGGTGACCGACGGGCCTTCGAGCCCGAGCACGTAGGAGATCCGTCCGGAAAGGACGCTGCCCGAGATACCGGTGCCGAGGTAGCCCTCGACGCCTTCGACGCCCTTGGGCAGATCACGGCCGTAGTCCTGGCCGTTGGTGCCGACGAAGACGCCCGCGCGGCTGCCGGACAACGAGGTGGGGTCGATCCCGCCGCGTTCCAGCGCCTCCCACGACGTCTCCAGCAGGAGCCGCTGCTGCGGATCCATCGAGACGGCCTCACGCGGCGAGATCCCGAAGAACTCGGGATCGAATTCCCCGGCGCCCTCGACGAATCCGCCTCGGTCGACGTAGCTGGTGCCCAGGTGGTCCGGGTCCGGGTCGACGAGCGCGCCGACGTCCCAGCCGCGATCTTCGGGGAACCCGGTGATCCCGTGCTCCCCGGCGGTCAGCAGTTCCCAGAACCGCTCCGGCGTGCGGACGCCGCCGGGGAACCGGCAGCCCATGCCGACGATCGCGATCGGTTCGGCGGCGCGGTCCTCCAGCGCGGCCAGCCTGCCGCGCGTGCGCTGCAGTTCGCCGGTGACTCGCGTCAGGTAGTCGCGAAGCTTGTCGTTCTCACCCACGGTGTCCCCACTCATCGGTCGAGGTCGCGTGCACCCGGCTCAAGCGCCGAGTTGCCGGTCAATGAAGGCGAAGAGTTCGTCGTCCGAAGACGGCGTGAAGCCGGGGCCGTCGAGGCTCTCGGCGAGTTTCCGCAGGCGGGCGCCTGCTGTCGCGTGCTCGTCGCCGCCCGGGTCGAGGCGGCTCAACGCGGCTTCCAGTCCGTCGAGCAGGCCCTCCACGTCGTCGTCCGTCCCGGCGAGCTCCTGCCAGAGGTAGGCGGCGAGGGCCTGCGGGGTCGGATGGTCGAAGACGAGCGTCGCGGGCACGGCGAGGCCGGTCGCGGCGTCGAGCCGGTTGCGCAGTTCGACCGCGGTGAGCGAGTCGAAACCGAGTTCGGTGAACGCGCGGTCCGGGCCGATCGCCGACGTGTCCGGATGGCCGAGCACCTTGGCCACGGTCTCGCGGGCGACCTTCAGCAACAGCCGTCGCTGTTCGGGTTCGATCAGTCCGCTCAGCCGCGACCGCAGATCCGCCACCGGCGCTTCCGCGGCCGCGGTTTCCGGTCGCGGCAGCTCGGCGAGCATCGGCGCGGCGCGGAAGTCCTCGAAGAACGACGGCCAGTCGAAGTCGGCGACGGTGACACAGGTGTCGCCGGCGGCGATCGCCCGGACGAACTCCTCCGCCGCGGACTCGGGGGTCATCGGGCGCAACCCCTTGCGGCGGACGGCGTCGTCGACCGCCTCGGCCATACCACCCTCGGCCCACGGGCCCCAGGCGATCGACACCGCCTTGACGCCCTCGGCCCGCCATCGCGTCGCGAGCGCGTCGAGTTCCGCGTTCGCGGCGGCGTAGGCGGCCTGACCGCCGTTGCCGAGCACCCCGGCGACGGACGAGAACAGGACCAGCGCGTCGAGGTCCTTCGTCAGCTCCCGCAGATGCCGCGCGGCGGTCACCTTCGGCCGGGCGACGGCCTCGAACCGCTCCGCGGTGGCGTCGTCCAGCAGGGCGTCGTCGAGGACTCCGGCCGTGTGCACGACCACGCGGAGATCGTTCAGGCTTGTGACCACTGTGGACAGTGCGTCCCGGTCGGCGGCGTCGCAGGCGTGGATGCCGACGCGGGCACCGAGACCTTCGAGCCGTTCGCGCAGCTCCGCCGCACCCGGCGCGTCTTCGCCACGACGTGAGAGCAGTACGACGTGTTCCGTCCCGGCGCGGGCCAGCCGTTCGGCCACGAGCGCTCCCAAGGCTCCGGTGCCACCGGTGATCAGCGCGGTTCCGGAGGTGGTCCACGGCGCACCGGACGCGGGGGCGGCGGGGACGAACCGGCGGGCGAAGATCCCGTCGGCGCGGATCGCGACCTCGTCCTCGGGGCCACCGAGCACGTCGCGCAGCCGGGCGGCCTCGTCCGTCTGCTCGGGCAAGGTCACGCAACCACCCCAGCGGCGGGGCTGCTCGATCGCCGCGACCCGCGCGACCGCGGCGACGCCGGGATCGCTGGTGGCACACCACACCTTCGCCGGGGTTTCCCGCAGGAGAGCGGCGAGTGCGGCACCGTCCGCCGGGAACGCGAGGACCGGGCCGGTCTCCGGGACTTCAGTCACCAGCGGCGCATCGAGCGCCTGCGCCGCGGCTTCCGCCCATGCGGTGCGTTCGGGGGCGTAAACGGTCCAGGCTTCCCGCGTCGTCACCGGCTCCATCGGGCGCCAGACGACTTCGTACCGCCGGGCCGGAGGTGCGGTCCGCTCGGCGGCGAGCCAGAAGTGGTCCCGCCGGAAGGGATACGTCGGCAAGTCGACACGGGTGGCACCGGTACCGTCGAAGATCCGGGCCCAGTCGAGCCGCACCCCGGCGGTGAAGAGCTTTCCTCGCGCCAGGTCCGCGGCGGCGGCTTCGTCACGATCTTTCCGTTGCGTGGCGATGAAGACACCGTCGCTGACGCAGTCGGCGCCGAGCGCGGTCAGGGAGGCGTCCGGCCCGATCTCGACGAAGCGCCGGACACCGCGTGCGTGCAGGCTCGCGACGCCGTCGGCGAACCGGACGGATTCGCGCACCTGCCGCACCCAGTACTCCGGGTCGCGGACGTCACCGGAGACGATCGGGATCCGCGGCTCGGCGTACGTCACGCTCTCGGCGACCTCGCGGAAGTCGTCGAGCATCCCGTCCATCATCGCGGAGTGGAAGGCGTGGCTGACCGAAAGCCGCTTGGAGCGGCGGCCGGGGAAGGTTTCGACCACCGCGGTGACCGCCGCCTCCTCACCGGAGAGAACCAGGGACGAAGGACCGTTGATCGCGGCGATGCTCACGCCGTCGGGCAGGTCGAGTTCCGCTTCGGTGGCCTGCAACGCGACCATCGCGCCGCCCTCGGGCTGCGCCTGCATCAGCCTGCCGCGAGCGGCGACCAGCCGGGCGGCGTCCTCGAGCGACCACACCCCGGCGAGGTACGCCGCGGCGAGCTCGCCGATCGAGTGCCCGAGCAGGAAGTCCGGTTCCACCCCCCAGGACCGCACGAGCTCGGCCATCGCGACCTCGAAAGCGAACAACGCGGGCTGCGCGACGTCGGTCCGGTCGATCCTGGTCTGGTCTTCGCTGGCGAGGACTTCGGCGAGCTTGAAGCCGGTGTGCGCGTCGAGCCGGTCCGCGACGCGTTCGAAGGTCTCGGCGAACACGGGGAAGGCCGCGGCGAGCCCGGCGCCCATCGCGAGCCGCTGCGAGCCCTGCCCGGTGCAGAGGAAGGCCAGCTTGCCGCTGCCCGCACGGCCGGTGACGACGCGGGGCGCGGACTCACCGCGCGCCAAGGCGCCGAGGCCGGCACGGAGTTCGTCTTCGTCGGCGCCGGTGACGACCGCGCGATACGGCAGCGGCGTCCGGCCGGTGGCCAGTGACCAGGCGATGTCCGCGGGGTCTCCGCCGGTCTGGAGCAACCGGTCCGCCAGTTCGGGCAGCGCGGCTTCGGTACGCGCGGACAGCACCCACGGGACCCGGGCTCGCCCCGCCGCGGTTTCGGCGGGGGCAGGCTCCGGCGCCTGGCGGAGGATGACGTGCGAGTTGGTGCCGCTGATCCCGAACGACGACACCGCCGCCGCGCGCGGGCGGCCGGTCTCGGGCCAGGGCCGGTGCTCGGTGAGCAGCTCGACCGCGCCGGAATCCCAGGCCACGTGCGGGGACGGCTCGTCGGCGTGCAGGGTGCGCGGCAGCTCGCCGCGGCGGAGCGCCTCGACCATCTTGATGATCCCGGCGACCCCGGCGGCGGCCTGCGTGTGCCCGATGTTCGACTTGACCGACCCGAGCCACAGCGGGTTTTCCCGGTCCTGGCCGTACGTGGCGAGCAGGGTGTCCGCCTCGATCGGATCGCCGAGCCTCGTGCCCGTGCCGTGCGCCTCGACGACGTCGATGTCCGAAGTGGACAGTCGGGCGCTCGCCAGCGCGGCGCGGATCACGCGTTGCTGGGACGGTCCGTTGGGCGCGGTGAGCCCGTTCGACGCCCCGTCGGAGTTGACCGCGGAACCCTGCACGACGGCCAGCACCCGGTGCCCGTTGCGGACGGCGTCCGACAGCTTCTCCAGCAGCAGGACTCCGGCGCCCTCGCCCCACCCGGTGCCGTCGGCGCCCGCACCGAACGACTTGCAGCGCCCGTCCGGGGCCAGCCCGCGCTGGCGGGAGAACTCGACGAACGTGTCCGGGACCGCCATCACCGTCGCGCCGCCCGCCAGCGCGAGCGAACACTCCCCCGCCCGCAGCGCCTGCGCGGCCAGGTGCACGGCCACGAGCGACGACGAGCAAGCCGTGTCGACCGACACGGCCGGCCCCTCGAAGCCGAACGTGTAGGCGACGCGGCCGGAAAGCACACTGCCGGCGGTGCCGGTGCCGAGGAAGCCTTCGACTCCTTCGGGCAGCTCGGAAACGCCGACTCCGTAGTCGTGGTACATGATCCCGGCGAACACGCCGGTCGCGCTGCCCTTCAACGCCGACGCGTCGAGCCCGGCGCGTTCGATCGCCTCCCAGCTGATCTGCAGCAGGAGCCGCTGCTGCGGATCCATCGCGAGCGCTTCGCGCGGCGAGATGCCGAAGAACTCGGGGTCGAATTCGGCGGCCTCGTGGAGGAATCCGCCTTCACGCGCGTACGACGTGCCAGGGTGGTCGGGGTCGGGGTGGAACAGCTCGGCGAGATTCCAGCCGCGGTCGGCGGGGAACCCCGAAACCGCGTCGCGACCGGCGGCCACCAGATCCCACAACGCCTCGGGCGAATCGACCCCGCCCGGGTAGCGGCATCCCATGCCGATGATCGCGACCGGTTCCCTCGCCGCGTCGGCGAGTTCACGGTTGCGCGCGGCCAGCCTGCTGTTCTCCTTGACCGACTCCCGCAGCGCGGTCACCAGTTCTTCGGGTGTCGCCATCAGATTCTCCGGACCGGACGAGACGGACGCAGCTCGGGCATGGCCTCATCCTGGGCGGGGGCACCGCTTGTCCCGGGCGCTGTTCGCCACCCCGGCCCCATTGCCCGGTAACCGGAGGCCCACTGCCGGCGCTCGTACTCGGGTGGCCTGACGGGCGGGGCGGGTTCGCGAAAGCCACAGTGACCCCGTCCGCGTCAGCCTCAGCGATCACCGCTGTGGTCCCTGGTACCTGGTACCTGACCGCAAAAGTCCGTGAAGGCCTCATTGAGGGACTCTGGGTCCCTCAATGAGGCCTTCACGGACTTGCGATCACCACAATCGCCACAGCAGCCTTAGCTGTCACAATGAGCGCGTGAAGGCGCCCTTCCCTCGGCTCAGCAAAGGAAACTCGCCCTTCGCCTCCCCGTTGCGACCATGACAGCGGTCCGTGAGGGCCTCCTTCCCACCTCGAAGTCAGGGTCCCGGCAAAGTCGGATAGCTGCGGTGGTCGTGGGGGGGGGGTTGGGGTTTCCCCCCAACCCCCCCCCCCCCCCACCCCCCCCCCCCCCCCCCCCAAGCCGGGTGGTCCCCCCCATTCTTTCCGTGAGCTAAGCAACCCCACACGGCCACCCCCAGA
>NZ_JBWKEB010000004.1:0-136973 GCF_056435665.1 Amycolatopsis sp. NPDC043887 | reverse complement strand
TGTGGTGGGGGAGAGAGTGGGGGGGATTGGGGTGGAGGGAGAAAAAAAAAGGGAAGGGGGGGGGGGGGGGGGGGGGGTGGGGTGGGGGGGGGGGGGGGGTTGGTTCCCCACCCCAACCCCCCCCCCACGACCACCTGGACCGGGGAACCCCTTCAGCCCTGCTCGGCGGTCGACATCGCCCGGCTGATCAGGTCCCCCACGTCCAGATCGTCGATCGACTCGGCGGACACCGTGGCCTCGGACTCGGGCAGTTCCTCGGCCAGCTTCACCAGAGCCTCCAGCACCCCCAGTTCCCGGAGCCGCTCGACCGGCGCGCCCGCCAGCGCCCGCCGCAGCCGCGCCTCGTCGGGCACCGCGACCTCCGGGAACAGCAGTGTCCGGAGGTGTGCCGCGAGCGCCGAGGGGGTCGGGTGGTCGAACACCACCGTCGCCCCGAGTTGCCGTCCCGCCGCGGCCGCGAGCCGGTTGCGCAGTTCGACCGACGTCAGTGAGTCGAAGCCGAGGTCGGTGAACGCGTGGTCCGGATCCACCTCGTCCGCCGTGGCGAAGCCGAGCACCTGCGCGGTCTGCGTCCGGACCAGGTCTTCCACCGCCTCGGGAGTGAGGGCGGCGGATTCCGCGACCGGGGAAGCCGTCCGCCGCACGGGAAGCCGGACGAGCCCGGTGAGCAGCGCGGGCAGCACACCCGCCCTGGCCTGGTCCCGCAGCCCCGCCAGGTCGAGTTTGACCGGTACGGCCACCGGCCCGGGTGCCAGGTCGAACAACGCCGCGCCCTCTTCCGGTGTGAGCGCCCCGAAGCCGTCACGCCGCATCCTGTCGATCAGCGCCTGGTCGAGCACCCCGCCCATCCCCTCGGCGGCCCACATCCCGTACGCGAGCGACCGCGCGGGCAGGCCGTCGGCGTGCCGTCGCTCGGCCAGCGCGTCGAGGTAGGCGTTGGCCGCGGCGTAGTTGCCCTGCCCCGGCCCGCCGAGCACGCCGGACACCGACGAGACCAGCACGAACTCGGTCAGCGGCCGGTCGAGGGTCAGTTCGTGCAGGTGACGGGCGCCATCGGCCTTTGGACCGAGCACCCGGTCCAGGCGTTCCGGGGTCAGCGCGGTGACGACGCCATCGTCGAGCACACCCGCCGCGTGCACGATGCCCGACAGCTCGGGGATGCCGTCCAGCAGAGCGGCGACCGCGTCGCGATCGGCGACGTCGCACGCTTCGACGCGCACCTCGGCGCCCAGCTCGCCCAGCCGGGCGGCCAGTTCTTGGGCGCCGGGAGCGGCGAGGCCGCGACGACTGGTGAGGACCAGCCGCCCGACTCCATGTTCGGTCACGAGCCGTTCGGCCAGTTTCGCGCCGACACCACCGGTACCGCCGGTGATCAGCACCGTGCCCGCGGACTCCCAGTCCGGTTTCGGGCCGGGCTCGGCCCGGACCAGTCGCGGCACCTCGGCGCGGCCGTCCCGCACCCGGACCCGGGGCTCACCGGTGGCCAGTGCGATGTCCACATCGGACACCTCGCCGTCGAGGATGACGAACCGGCCGGGGTTCTCGGCTTGCGCGGACCGCACCAGGCCGGCCGCGGCCGCGTCGTCGAGCCCATCGCCGGTGACCACCACCAGCCGCGAGCCGGAGAACCGGGGCTCGGACAGGAACCGTTGCAGGACTTCGAGGACAGCGTGGATCC
Source organism: Amycolatopsis sp. NPDC043887 (assembly GCF_056435665.1). Classification (NCBI taxonomy): domain Bacteria; kingdom Bacillati; phylum Actinomycetota; class Actinomycetes; order Pseudonocardiales; family Pseudonocardiaceae; genus Amycolatopsis; species Amycolatopsis sp. NPDC043887. The sequence goes on along the minus strand of NZ_JBWKEB010000004.1, from coordinate 135,295 downwards.
CCGCCGACGGCACCGGCAGGACGACCACCGGCGGGACCGGCTCGGTCACCTCGTCCCACCGCACCCACGGCACCGGCGTGGCGGACGCCGCCTCGGCCGCGATGTGCTCGACGCGGAACAGCGACCGGTCTTCCCCGGCCCGCACCTGTTCGCCGGTGACCGCGCGGACGACCAGTGAGCCGACCGACAGCACCGGTGCCCCGGCGAGGTCGGTCAGGTCGACCGCGACCTCCCCGGGCGCGAGGAACCGCAGCCGCGCGCGGACCGTCGTGGCGCCGGTCGCGTGCAGACTGACGTCGCTCCAGCTGAACGGCAGCGCCCCCGATTCCCCACCCTCGCCGAGGAACATGCCGTGCAGGGCGGCGTCGAACAACGCCGGGTGGATCCCGAACCGGGCCGCGTCCTCCCGGGCGTCCTCGGGCAGCGAGATCTCGGCGTAGCGGTCCTCACCGTGCCGCCACGCCGCACGCAGGCCCTGGAAGAGCGGGCCGTAGACGAACCCGCGGTCGGCGAGGTCGTCGTAGAACGAGCCGAGGTCGATGGGTTCGAGACCGTCCGGCCACGCGAAGCCCTTCGCGGGCGGCTCGGCCTCGGCCAGCAGGCCGAGCGCGTTGAGTTCCCAATCCTCGCCGGGGATCCGCGAGTGGATGGTCACCGCCGCCGCGGCGCTGACCGCGACCTGCAGTTCGAGAGGCCCGCTCTCGGGGAGCACGACGGGAGCGTGCAAGGTCAGTTCGACCAGCCGCGGCCGCCCGGCCTCGTCACCCGCCCGGACGGCGAGTTCGGCGAGCGCCGCGCCCGGCAGCAGGACGGTGTCGTGCACCGTGTGCCCGGCGAGCCAGGGGTGGGTCGCGAGCGAGATCCGTCCGGTGAGGACGGTGCCGTCGCTCTCGGCGAGCGAGAGCCCGGCGGCGAGCAGCGGATGCCCCGGCGAGTCCAGCCCCGCCGAGGTGAGGTCTCCGACCGGGGCCGGTTCGAGCCAGAAGTGCTTGCGCTGGAAAGGATACGTCGGAAGGTCGACCGCGCGGGCACCGGGCAGCACGGCGTCCCAGTCGACGTGGACACCTTGGACGTGGAGGGTGGCGAGCGCGGTCATCGCCGTCACGGCTTCGTCGCGCCCCTTGCGCAGCAGGGGAATGCCGTCGGTGAGTGGCGACAGCACCGCGTCGGGGCCGATTTCGAGGAACTTCGTGACCCCCTCCGCGCGAAGCTCCTCGACCGCCGCGGCGAACCGGACGGTCTCCCGGACGTGCGCGACCCAGTACTCCGGGTCGGCCACGTTCGACGGCATCGGGATACGCGGCTCCGAGAACGTCAGTTCCCGGACCACCGCGGCGAACTCGTCCAGCATCGGTTCCATCAGCACCGAATGGAACGCGTGCGACACGTCCAGCCGCTTCGTCTTGCGATCGGCGAACCGGGCCACGACGGCGAGTGTCGGCTCCTCGGCACCCGAAAGCACCACCGAAGACGGTCCGTTGACCGCCCCCAGCGAGACACCCTCGGGCAACTCCCCGATCTCGTCCTCCGACGCCTGGACGGCGACCATCACCCCGCCCGGCGGCAAGGCCTGCATCAACCGGCCACGTGCCGTCACGAGCTTCGCCGCGTCGGCCAACGACAGCACTCCGGCGACATGCGCCGCCGCGATCTCACCGATCGAATGGCCCGCCAAGTAATCCGGCCGCACACCCCACGACTCCACCAACCGGAACAGGGCCACTTCCAACGCGAAAATCGCCGGCTGCGCGAACTCCGTCCGGCTCAACTCCCCGAATTCCGGCAGCAGCGCGCACACCTCGTCATACGCCGCCGCGAACACCGGGAACGCCCGGTACAGCGAAGCACCCATTCCCGGCCGTTGCGAACCCTGACCGGTGAACAGGAAGGCCAGCTTGCCCCGGGTCGCACGACCGGTGATCCCGCCGCCGGCGGCGATGGCTTCGAGCCCGGCTCGCAGACTCTCCGCGTCCGCGCCGACGACCGCGGCCCGGCGCTCGTGCGCGGTCCGCGTTGTGGCCAGGGAGTACGCCACGTCGCGGGGATCGGCATCGTCCACAAGGGACAGGAGGGCACGGGCCTGGTCGGCGACGGCCTGATCGGTTTTCGCCGACAGCACCCACGGAACGACGCCGTGCGAAGCGGGCTCAGCGGGCGCTTCGGCCGGGACCTGCTCCAGGACGACGTGCGCGTTCGTCCCGCTGATCCCGAACGACGACACCCCGGCCCGGCGAGGACGGCTCACCTCCGGCCACGGCCTCGAGTCACGGAGCAGTTCCACGGCGCCGGCGTCCCAGTCGATCTCCGCCGACGGTTCCGCCGCGTGCAGGGTCCGCGGCAGCACACCCCGGCGCATCGCCTCGACCATCTTGATGATCCCGGCGACCCCGGCGGCGGCCTGCGTGTGACCGAGGTTCGACTTGACCGAACCGAACCACAACGGTTCGTCCCGCTCGGCGCCGTAGGTCGCGATGAGCGCCTGCGCCTCGATCGGGTCGCCCAGCCGCGTGCCCGTCCCGTGCGCCTCGACCGCGTCGATGTCCGAAGTGGACAGACCGGCGTCGGCGAGCGCGGCGCGGATCACGCGCTGCTGCGAGGGCCCGTTGGGCGCGGTGAGGCCGTTGGACGCGCCGTCCTGGTTGACCGCGGAACCGCGCACCACGGCCAGCACCGGATGCCCGTTGCGGCGAGCGTCCGAAAGCCGCTCCAGCACGAGCACCCCGGCGCCTTCCGACCAGCCGGTGCCGTCGGCGCCGGCGGAGAACGACTTGCAGCGCCCGTCCGGGGAAAGCCCGCGCTGACGGGAGAAGTCGAGGAAGGTCTCCGGCGTCGCCATCACGGTGACCCCGCCGGCGAGCGCCATGTCGCACTCGCCCGCCCGCAGCGACCGGGCGGCCAGATGCAGGGCGACCAGCGACGACGAACACGCCGTGTCGACCGACACCGCCGGACCTTCCAGCCCGAGGGTGTACGCGATCCGCCCGGACAGGACGCTGGCCGAGGTCCCGGTGCCCAGGAATCCGGCGACACTGTCGGGCACCCTGGCCAGTTTCGCGGCGTAGTCGTAGTACATGATCCCGGCGAACACACCGGTGGCGCTGCCCTTCAGCGACGCCGGATCGAGCCGGGCGCGTTCGAGCGCCTCCCAGCTGATCTCCAGCAGCAGGCGTTGCTGCGGGTCCATCGCCAGGGCTTCCCGTGGCGAGATGCCAAAGAACTCGGGATCGAACTCGCCCGCGTCGTGCAGGAAGCCACCGTGCCGGGTGTAGGTCTTGCCGGGCAGGCCGGGTTCGGGGTCGTAGATCCCGTCGACGTCCCAGCCACGTCCGCCGGGGAACGGCGAGATCGCGTCGGTGCCCGCGGCCACGAGTTCCCACAGCTCCTCGGGTGACCGGACATCGCCGGGATACCGGCAGCTCATCGCGACGATCGCGATCGGCTCGTCGGCGGCGCGCCGGGTCACCACCGGACGCGCCGGTTCCGGGGCGCCGAGCAGTTCGGCGCCGAGGTACGCGGCCACCGCCGCCGGGCTCGGATGATCGAAGACGAGCGTCGCGGGCAGCCGCAACCCGGTCTCCGTGGTGAGTTCGTTGCGCAGTTCGACGGCGGTCAGCGAGTCGAAGCCCAGTTCCGTGAACGGCCGCGACGGCTCAACGGTGCCCGCGCCCGCCCGGCCGAGGACAGCCGCGACGCGTGCCCGGACCAGGTCGATCAGCAGGGCTTCCCGGTCGGTTTCGGACAGCCCGGCGAGCCGTCCCGCCAGCCCGGTATCGGTGCGGCGGGCGGCTTCGCGACGAGTCCGGACGCGGACCAGGCCGCGCAACAACGGCGGGACACCGGCGTTCCGCACGGCGGCGAGGTCGAGCCGCATGGGGACGAGGACGGCACCGCCGTCGGCCACGGCGGCGTCGAACAGCGCGAGCCCCTCTTCCGGTTCGAGAGCGCCGAAGCCGTCCCTGCCGATCCGGTCCCGGTCGGTGCCGCTCAGCGAAGCACCCATCCCGTCTCGCCACAGACCCCACGCGAGTGACTGCGCGGGCTTCCCGGCGGCGCGGCGTCGCAGGGCGAGAGCGTCCAGCTCGGCGTTCGCCGCCGAGTACGCCCCCTGCCCCGGTGAGCCGAACACCCCGGCGATCGAGGAGAACAGCACGAAGAAGTCGAGGTCACCGGTGAGTTCGTCGAGTACATGGGCGGCCGTGGCCTTCGCCCGGTACACGGCGGCGACCCGCTCGGGGGTGAGCGACGTGACCACACCGTCGTCGAGGACACCCGCCGCATGGACGACGCCGGTGACCGGAGGCTCGGCCCGCGCCAGGAGGTCGCGAACCTGATCGCGATCGGAGACGTCGCAGGCCTCGATCCGGGCCCCGAGTTCGTCGGCGAGTTCCCGGGCACCGGGCGCGGCCTCGCCACGGCGGCTGACCAGCAGCAGATGCCGGACGCCGTGCGCGGTGACCAGATGCCGGGCGAGGCGGGCGCCGAGCCCACCGGTGCCACCGGTGATCAGCACGGTCCCGGAAGTGTCCAGTGTGGACTCACCGGTGCCTGCTCTGGCCAGGCGCGGCGCGAACAGGCTTCCGCCGTCGGCGTGCACTTCGGGTTCACCGGTGCCGAGGGCGGCTTCGACGTCGGCATGCGTGCCGCGGACCAGGACGATCCGGCCCGGATGCTCGGTCTGCGCGGCCCGGACCAGCCCTTCGACCGCGCCTTCGCGATCGGTCAGCACCACCAGCGGAGCTGGCTCGTCCGTGGCCAGGAAGTCTTGCAACGCGAGGAGAGTGGTGTCGAGCGAATCGGCTTCCACCACCGCCGCGGGCGTGATGTCCTCAGAACCGGTGGGAAGCGGCACGTCTTCGACACGATAGAGACCGTCCCGCACCGAGGTGGTGGCCGTGACGGCGCGGACGCTGAGCCCGCCCACGGAGGCGACGGGCGTCCCCGTGCCGTCGGCGAGGTCCAGCGCGAAGCCGTCGGCGACCGGCCGAGCGTGCACGCGCAGTTCGGTCGCGCCCCGCGCGTGCAGCACGACGTCACGCCAGGCGAACGGCACCGAACCCTGGTCCTCGCCGGTGACGGCGGTGGCCTGGAGCGCGGCGTCCAGCAGTGCCGGGTGCAGACCGAACTTCGCCGCCTGCCCCGGCTCCGGCAGAGCGACTTCGGCGAAGATCTCCGTGTCGCGACGCCAGACCTTGCGCAGGCCGCGGAACATCGGCCCGTACGCGAGTCCGGCGGCGGCCAGCTGGTCGTAGGCGTCTTCGAGCCCCAGCGATTCGGCGTTCTCCGGCGGCCAAACGGTGTCCATAGTGGACACCGGCGGAGCGCCGAGGAAGCCGGTCGCGTGGGTGACCCACGGCCGCTCCGGAAGCCGCGAATGGATCGACACCGGACGGCGTCCGTGCTCGTCGGCCGCGCCCGCGACGACCTGGACCTCCGGCGCGGTGCCGGGTTCGAGGACCAGCGGTTCCCGCAGGACCAGCTCTTCCACGCCCGCGCAGCCCGCTTCGTCGCCCGCGCGGACGGCGAGTTCGGCGAACGCGGTACCGGGGACGAGCACGTGGCCCGCGACGACGTGGTCGGCCAGCCACGGATGCCGGTCGAGCGAGAGGCGTCCCGTGAGCAGCACACCGTCGTCGGCGGCGACGGACACGGCTGCGCCGAGCAGTGGGTGGTCGGCTGCGGCGAGCCCGGCCGCGGTGACGTCGGCGTCGCTTTCCTGGCCGAGCCAGAAGTACTCGTGCTGGAAGGCGTACGTCGGCAGTTCGGTGAACCGGCCGCCGCCGAGGTAGGCGGCCCAGTCGACGGGGACACCGCGCGTGTGCAGCGTGCCGAGCGCGGAGACCAGCTGCCGGGGTTCGTCGTGACCGCGGCGCAGCGCGGGCACGCAGGCGTCGACGAGCGCGCTGAGCACGGCGTCCGGGCCGAGCTCGAAGAACTTCGTGACCCCGGCGGCGGTCAGGCGCTCGACCGCGCCGGCGAAGCGCACGGTCTCCCGGACATGCGTGACCCAATACGCCGGGTCCGTCAGGTCCGCGGTCTCCGCCACGGTGGACACGATCGGAATCCGCGGCGCCGCGAACTCCAGGCCCCGCACCACGTCGGCGAAGTCGTCCAGCATCGGCTCCATCAGCACCGAGTGGAACGCGTGCGACACGTCCAGCCGCTTGGTCTTCCGGTCGCTGAACCGAGCCGCGAGCGCGAGCGTGGCTTCCTCGGCACCCGAAAGCACCACCGACGACGAACCGTTCACCGCGGCCAGCGAGACACCGTCGGGCAAGTCCCCGATCTCGTCCTCCGACGCCTGAACTGCGACCATCACGCCGCCCGGCGGCAAAGCCTGCATCAACCGGCCCCGCGCCACGACGAGTTTCGCCGCGTCCGTCAACGAAAGCACACCAGCGACATGCGCGGCCGCGATCTCACCGATCGAATGCCCCGCCAGGTAGTCCGGCCGGACACCCCACGACTCCACCAACCGGAACAACGCCACTTCCAGGGCGAAAATCGCCGGCTGCGCGAACTCCGTCCGCGACAGATCCCCGAACTCCGGCAGCAGCGCGCACACCTCGTCATACGCCGCCGCGAACACCGGGAACGCCTCGTACAACGAAGCACCCATCCCCGGCCGCTGAGAACCCTGACCGGTGAACAGGAAGGCCAGCCCACCCTCCATCACCCGGGACCCCGCACCCTCGGCCACTTCGGACAGACCCGCCGAGAGGGTTTCCCAGTCCGTGCCCGTGACGACGGCCCGGTACGGCAGCGCCGCCCGGGTGGTCAGCGTGTGCGCGACGTCGATCGGCTCGGCGGTACCGGCCACGGAAAGCAGACGGGCCGCTTGTGCGGCCAGCGCCGGTTCCGTGGCCGCGGAGAGCAGCAGCGGTACGACGGCGGGCGCGTCCTGTGCGGCGGCGGGCGCCTCGGGCGGGGCCTGCTCCAGCACGACGTGCGCGTTCGTCCCGCTGATCCCGAACGACGACACCGCCGCCGAACGGGGCCGCCCGGTCTCGGGCCATGGTGTGCGTTCGGTCAGCAGCGAGACCGGCCCGGCGGACCAGTCGACCTCGCGGCTGGGCGTGCCGACGTTGAGGGTGGGCGGCAGGACCCCGTGACGCATCGCCTCGACCATCTTGATGATCCCGGCGACCCCGGCCGCGGCCTGCGCGTGCCCGAAGTTCGACTTGACCGAGCCGAGGAACAGCGGGCGATCACGATCACGGCCGTAGGTGGCCATCAGCGCTTCGGCCTCGATCGGGTCACCCAGCCTGGTGCCCGTGCCGTGCGCCTCGATGGCATCTACGTCTGAAGTGGACAGTCGCGCGTCGGCGAGCGCGGCGCGGATCACGCGCTGCTGTGACGGACCGTTCGGGGCGGTGAGGCCGTTGGAAGCGCCGTCGGAGTTCACCGCGGAACCCCGCACCACGGCGAGGATCCGGTGCCCGTTGCGCTGGGCGTCGGACAGCTTCTCCAGCACGAGCATCCCGACACCCTCGGCCCAGGCGGTGCCGTCGGCGGCGTCGGAGAACGACTTGCAGCGCCCGTCCGGCGCCAGGCCGCGCTGCCGCGCGAAATCGACGAAGATCCCCGGCGAGGCCATCAGGTTGACGCCACCGGCGAGGGCGAGCGTGCACTCTCCCGCGCGCAGCCCGCGCACCGCCGCGTGCACCGCGACCAGCGACGACGAACACGCCGTGTCGATCGAGACCGCCGGGCCCTCCAGACCGAGCTGGTAGGCGATCCGTCCGGAGTGGACACTGCAGGTGGTGCCGGTGAGCAGGTAGCCGTCCACCGTGTCGCCCGGATTGTGCAGACGCGGCCCGTACTCCTGCGCGGAAACGCCGACATAGACACCGGTGGGGCTGCCGCGCAGCGCTGCCGGGTCGAGGCCGGCGCGTTCGACGGCCTCCCAGCCGACCTCCAGCAGCAGCCGCTGCTGCGGTTCCATGGCCAGCGCCTCACGCGGCGAGATCCCGAAGAACTCGGCGTCGAATCCGGCGGCACCGGGCAGGAAACCACCGGTGCGCACGTAGGTGGTGCCGCGCCGGTCGGGGTCGTCGTCGAACAGGCCGGAGGTGTCCCAGCCGCGGTCGGCCGGGAACTCGCCGATGCCCTCGCGGCCGCCCTCGACCAGGTCCCACAGCGCGGCGGGCGTGTCGGCCCCGCCGGGGAACCGGCAGGCCATGCCGACGATCGCGATCGGCTCGTGCCGTCCGTCCTCGGCGTCACGCAGCCGTTCCCGGGTCCGGTGCAGGTCCCCGGTCACCCGCTTCAGCAGGTCGAGAAGCTTCTCTTGGTCCGCCATCACACCCTCGCTCGGTGGTCAGAAGATCTCGTCGGTGAGGAAGTCGAAGACCTTGTCGACAGCGGCGTCGAAGAGCAGGTCGTCGAATTCGTCGTCCTTGTCGCCCGCCGCGTAGGCCAGCAGCAGCTTCTTCAGCGGCTTGGCGACCTTCTTGCGGTCTTCGGGATCCAGCTCGCCGAGGCGTTCGCCCAGCCGCTCGATGTCGGCCAGCACCTTGGCGACGGCTTTCTTGTCCGCCATCACGAAATGCCCAGTTCGGTGGCCAGGAAGTCGACGACCTCGTCCGCGGTCGCGTCCTCCAGCCGTCCGCCGACGCCGGTCCCCGTCGTGGTGATGCCGTCGAGCAGCGTCCGCAGACGGACGGCGACCGCGGTCCGGCCGTCGTCGTCGACGGCGGTCAGGCGTTCCGCGAGCCGGTCGAGTCCGGCGAGCACCGCGTCGGCCGCGCTGAGCGACGGAGGGGCCAGTTCGGACAGGAGATGCCCGGCGAGTGTCGCGACGGTCGGATGGTCGAAGACCGCGGTGGCCGAGAGGCGCAGCCCGGTGACGGTGTTGATCCGGTTGCGCAGTTCCACCGACGTCAGCGAGTCGAAGCCGAGGTCCTTGAACGCGCGGGCCGGATCGATCATGCCGCCCGCCTCGTGGCCGAGGACGGCGGCGGCGTTGTGCCGCACCAGGTCGATCAGCAAAGCCGTGCGCTCCTCGTCGGGCAGTGCGGTGAGCCGCTCGCCGAGACCGGCGCCGCCCGTGGTCGCGGGCGCCGCCGCGCGCCGGGTGGTGACCTTGGCGAGACCGCGCAGCACGGGCGCCACTTCGGTGGTCCTGGCGTGGGCGCGCAACGCGGCGCGGTCCAGTTCGATCGGCAGGACGGCGGTGAACCCGCCGTCGAGGGCGGCGTCGAACCGGGCCAGCCCGGACTCCGCGGTCAGCGGCGGCAGGCCTTCGCGCGCCATGCGGTCGACGTCGTTCTCGGCCAGCCCGCTGCCCATGCCTTCCCGCCAGAGCCCCCATGCGAGCGAGACCGCGGGCAAGCCCTGTGTCCTGCGGTGGGCGGCCAAGGCGTCCAGGAACGTGTTCGCGGCGGCGTAGGCGGCCTGGCCCGCAGAGCCGACGATCCCGGACACCGACGAGTAGAGCGCGAAGAGCGCGAGGTCGTGGCCGAGGGTGAGTTCGTGCAGATGCCAGGCGGCGTCCACCTTGGGGCGCAACACTTTCGCGAGCCTCTCGGGGGTCAGGCCGGTCAGCACGCCGTCGTCGAGGACACCCGCGGTGTGCACGACGCCGGTCAGCTCGACACCGTCCAGCAGTACGGCGAGCGCGTCCCGGTCGGCGACGTCACAGGCCACGACCCGGACTTCGGCACCCAGATCGGTGAGCTCCGCCGCCAGCTCTCCCGCGCCCGGCGCGTCCGGGCCGCGGCGGCTGGTGAGCAGCAGCCTGCGGACGCCGTGCGTGGTCACGAGATGCCTCGCGACGAGTGCCCCGAGCCCGCCCGTGCCGCCGGTGACGAGCACCGTCCGGTCCGGATCGAGCGCTCGCGGGACGGTGAGCGCGACCTTGCCGACATGCCTGGCCTGGCTGACGAACCGGAACGCGTCGGGCGCGTGCCGGACGTCCCAGGTCCGCACCGGCAACGGGGTGAGCGCGCCCTGGTCGAACAGCGCGATCAGCTCGGCCCAGATCTCGGCGGTGCGCGTCCGGCCCGCTTCGATCAGGTCGAAGGCGCGGTAGGCGACGTTCTCCGGCGCGCGGACGTCGGTCTTGCCCATTTCGAGGAACCGGCCGCCGGACGCGGTCACACCGAGCGAGGCGTCGACGAAATCGCCCGCGAGGGAGTTGAGCACGACGTCGACCCCGCGTCCGCCGGTCGCGGTCCGGAAGGCTTCGGCGAAGTCGAGGGTCCGCGAGGACGCGATGTGGTCCGAGGGCAGCCCGGCCGCGCGCAGGACGTGCTGCTTGCCCTCACTGGCGGTGCCGAACACCTCGGCGCCCAGCCGGCGGGCGAGCTGGGTCGCCGCCATCCCGACCCCGCCCGCGGCCGAATGGATCAGGATCGACTCGCCCGCTTTCAGACCGGCCAGGTCGACCAGCGCGTAGTAGGCGGTCAGGAAGACGAGCGGCACGGTCGCGGCCTGCTCGTCGGTCCAGGCGTCCGGGACCCGCGTCAGGAACGGGCGTTCGCCGACGGCGACCGGGCCGATCCCGCCGTGCACCATGCCCATCACCCGGTCACCCGGCGCCAGGTCGGTCACCGCGGCGCCGGTGGCCAGCACGGTCCCGGCGATCTCGCAGCCCAGCGGCCCGGCCTCGCCGGGGTACATCCCCAGGACGTTCAGCACGTCACGGAAGTTCAGCCCCGCCGCGCGGACGGCGATGCGCACGTCCTCCGGTCCGAGGTCCGGCTCGTCGGCGGTCTCCAGGACGAGGTCGTCGACCGTGCCCTCACCGGACTTGCCCAGCCGCCAAGGCCCGGCGGGCGGCAACAGGACTCCCGCGCCCGCCTCGGCGATCCTCGGCACGAGCGGGACGCCGTCGCGCACGGCGACCTGCGGTTCCCCGGTCGCCACCGCCATCGGCACGTCTTCGGCCTCGCCGTCGACGAGGACGAACCGGCCCTGGTGCTCGGCTTGGGCGCTGCGCACCAGACCCCAGATCGACGCGGCCGCCGGATCCGTGGCGTCCGGTCCCGCCGCGTGTCGCGTGTGGACGACCAAAGTGGACTCTTCCCGCGTCACCCAGTCCTGCAGCACTTCCAGGACACGGGCGCCGAGCTCGTGCGCGGAGGTGACCGGGTCGCCTTCGGGCAGCACCGACAGCACCGCGGGCTTGCCGGGGACGACCTCCGGATACGCCGTGCACGCCACCGGTTCGGCGACCGCGATCGGCGTCCAGTCCACAGTGAACAGTCCACCGGGGAGTTCCCGGCCGCGGGCGACCGGGCGGCGGACGGCCAGCGAGCCGACGCTCAGCACCTCGGCGCCCGAGGGGTCGACGGCGACCAGCGACACGGTGTCCGCCGCGTGGAACGTGATCCGCAGCCGCAACGCGGTCGCGCCGCTCGCCCGCAGGCGGACGTCCGACCAGGAGAAGGGCAGCCCACCGGCGGATTCCGCCGACTCACGGAAGAACATCGCGTGCAGCCCGGCGTCCAGCAGGGCCGGATGGATGCCGAAGCCGCCGTCCTCGTCCGCGGGAAGCGCGACCTCGGCGTGGACGTCGTCGCCGTCGATCCACACCGCCCTCAGTCCACGGAACACGCCTTCGTAGCCGAAGCCTGGCAGGTCGTCATAGAAGCCTTCCAGGGACTGGGCTTCACCCGGCGGCGGCCATGCGATCCCCGGGACGTCGGCGTCGCTGTCCGGCGCGAGGACTCCGTTCGCGTGCCGCGTCCACTCCTCGCCGTGCTCCGGTCGCGAATGGACGGTGACCGCTCGGCGGCCGTCGTCGTCCGCGGCGGCCACCACCACCTGGATCTCGGCCGCGGCCGACAGCACGAGCGGGGCGCCCAGGGTCAGTTCCTCCACCCGTCCGCAGCCCGTTTCGGCTCCGGCGTGCAGCGCGAGTTCGAGGAATCCGGTGCCGGGGAAAAGAATGTCGTCGCCGACGCGGTGGCCGTCCAGCCAGGGCTGATCGGTCGTCGAGAGCCGCGCGGTGAACACGGTGTCGCCGCCGGGCACCGCGACCACCGCCCCGAGGAGCGGGTGTTCGGCGCGGCGCAGGCCGAGGCCGCGCGCGTCACGGCCCGGGCCGGGCGTAAGCCAGTACTTCGACCGCTGGAACGGGTAGGTCGGCAAGTCGATCCGGCGCCCGCCCGGGACGAGCGCGGCGAAGTCGACGTCCACCCCGCGGACGTGGGCGGTGCCCAGCGCGGTCAGGAGTTCGGGGACTTCGGGCCGGTCGCGGCGGAGCAACGGGCGCGCGACACCGTCTTCGACCAGCGCCGAGAGGACGCCGTCCGGGCCCAGCTCCAGGTAGGTGCCGCAGCCGTTGTCCCGCAGGACACGCGACGCGTCGGCGAAGCGGACGGTCGCTTCGACGTGGCGGATCCAGTAGTCGGCGGAGTCGTGCCCGCCGATCTCGCCGGTGACCGTCGAGACGATCGGCAGGTTCGCGGGGTGGTAGTCGGCGAGCCGCGCGATCCGGGCGAAGTCGTCGAGCATGTCCCGCATCAACGGGGAGTGGAACGCGTGGCTGACATTGAGCCATTTGACCTTGCCGTCGAAGCCGCCGATCGCCGTCTCCAGCGCGTCACGGGCACCGGACAGCACGACCGCGTCCGTACCGTTGACCGCCGCGATCCCGGCGCGCCGCTCGTGCCCGGCCAGCAGCGCGCGAGCGGCTTCCTCGGAGGCACGCAGGGACACCATCGCGCCGCCTTCGGGCAGCTCACGCATCAGCCTTCCGCGCGCGGTCACCAGCATCGCCGCGTCGGACAGTGACAGCACACCGGCGACGTGCGCGGCCGCGAACTCACCGACCGAATGCCCGCACAGATAAGCCGGGGCGACACCCCAGGACTCCAGCAGCCGGAACAGGGCGACCTCGACGGCGAACAACGCGGGCTGCGCGTAGTCGGTGCGGTCGAGCAACGCCGGGTCGGCCTCGCCGAACACCACGTCCCGCAGCGGCGGATCGAGCTGCAGGTCGACATGCGCGCAGACCTCGTCGAAAGCCTCGGCATAGCCGTCGTAAGCGGCATAGAGCTCGCGGCCCATCGCGATGCGCTGGGCACCCTGCCCGGTGAACAGGTACGCGAGTTCGGCGGGTTCCTGGAGCGGGCCGCCGCGGAGCACCCGTTCGTCGAACGCGGTCAGCGCTTCCGTCAGGCTCGCGGCGTCCGGCGCCAGGACGAAGGCGCGTTCCGTCAGCGTCGCCCGGGTCTTGGCGAGCGAGAAGGCGAGGTCCACCGGATTCGCGTCGACGGCGGCGAGCTGTGCCGCGTGGGCCCGCAACGCGTCCGGATCGGCGGCCGAGAACGCGACGGCGACCGGCGAGGGCGCTGAGGGCGAGGGCTCGGCGGTCGCGACGGGTGCCGGTTCCTCCAGGATCAGGTGGGCGTTCGTGCCGGAGATGCCGAACGACGAGACGGCGGCCCGGCGCGGTTCCCCGCCACGGGGCCAGTCGACCGGCTCGGTCAGCAGGGAGACCGCGCCGGCGGACCAGTCGACCGCCGGGGTCGGATCGGCACCGTGCAGAGATCGCGGCAAACGGCCGTGACGCAGCGCCATGATCATCTTGATCACCCCGGCCGCCCCCGCGGCCGCCTGCGCGTGCCCGATGTTGGCCTTCACCGAACCCAGCCACAGCGGTGTTTCCCGGTCCCGGCCGTACGTCGCGAGCAGCGCCTGCGCCTCGATCGGGTCGCCGAGCGTGGTCCCTGTGCCATGCGCCTCGACGGCGTCCACAGTGGACGCCGACAGTCCGGCGTCGGCCAGCGCGGCGCGGATCACCCGCTGCTGGGACGGGCCGTTCGGCGCGGTGAGCCCGTTCGACGCGCCGTCGGAGTTGACCGCGCTGCCGCGGATCACCGCGAGCACCGGATGTCCGTGCCGTTCGGCGTCGGAAAGCCTTTCAAGGACGAACATCCCGGCCCCTTCGGCCCACGCGGTACCGTCCGCCGCGGCCGAGAACGGCTTGCACCGCCCGTCCGGCGCCAGACCACGCTGGTTCGAGAAAGCCACGAACGGGCCGGGGGTGCCGAGTACGGCGACACCACCGGCGAGCGCGAGGCCGCATTCACCGTTCCGCAGCGCGCGGACCGCGAGATGCAGCGCGACCAGCGAGCCGGAGCAGGCGGTGTCGACGGTCAACGCCGGTCCCTGCAGGCCGAGGGTGTACGCGATCCTTCCGGAAACGACGCTCGGCGCGCTGCCGGTGAGCAGGAGCCCGTCGAGCCCTTCGGGCGCGTCGGCCAGGCGGGTACCGTATTCCTGCGGCTCGGCGCCGACGAACACTCCGGTCCGGCTGCCCGTCAGGGTTCCGGCATCGATCCCGGCGCGTTCCAGCGCCTCCCACGCCGTCTCCAGGACCAGCCGTTGCTGCGGGTCCATCGCCAGCGCCTCACGCGGCGAGATACCGAAGAACCCGGCGTCGAATTCGGCCGCGCCGGGCAGGAAACCGCCGTGGCGCACGTACGTCTTGCCCGGGGTACCCGGTCGCGGGTCGTAGAGACCGTCGACGTCCCAGCCGCGGTCACGGGGGAATTCCGTGACCACGTCCCTGCCTTCGTCCACAATGGACCAGAGGTCCTCGGGTGAGTCCGCGCCGCCGGGGAAGCGGCAGCCGATGCCGACGATCACGATCGGTTCGCCGGTGACCGCACCCCCTTCCGCGGTGTCCGCGGCCTCGGCTCCGAAGAGGCACTCGTCGAGGAAGGCCGCCAGCGATTCGGGTCCGGGATGGTCATAGGCGAGAGTCACCGGGAGTTCGAGGCCGGTCTCGGCGGTCAGCCACGCGTGCAGCTTCACCGCCAGCAGGGAATCGAACCCGAGATCGACGAAGGTACGGCCGGGCGGGAGCGGCCCGTCCAGCACCGCCGACGTCGCCCGGCGCACCAGGCCCAGCAGTATGCGGCGCCGCTCGGCGCGCGGCCTGCTTTCCAGCCTTCGCAGGGAATCCAGCTCGGTCATGCGCGCACTCGCCACCTCGGGTCGCCCGGCACAGGGAAGTCGCGGTCCAGCTAGCCACAGCGGCCCTCGCGGGCGGGGCGGAACTGTTCCACCGCCGGGTAACCGGCCGCTCCCCTGCCCGGTTTCCGTGCCGTGGGCAAGCGGTGGAAAAGGTATCCGGCGCGCCGGGACGGAATCGTTAACGTGGCTTTCGGCGAACCGGATTTCAGCGCCGAGACCCGTAGCCGCACGAGAACGCCGGCGTCCGCCGTGCCGGCCCGCGGTCGTCCGCGCGACGCCAGACACCAGTGCCGGAGGTAACGCCGATGACCCTGTCTCCCGTCGAAGAACGCATCCTGCCCGGCCCCCGCGCCGAGGCGGCGCCGCCGACGAGCATGCTGTGCCCCGACTTCCCGTTCGCCTACGACGACTGGCTCCGCCATCCCGCCGGGCTCGGCCGCGTGCCGCGCCAGGCGCACGGCACCGAGGTCGCGGTGATCGGCGGCGGCCTGTCCGGGATGGTGGCCGCCTACGAACTGATGAAACTCGGCCTCAAACCGGTGATCTACGAGGCCGAACAACTCGGCGGCCGGATGCGCTCGGTGAGCCTGCCCGGGTACCCGGACGCCGTCGCCGAACTGGGCGCGATGCGGTTCCCGCCGTCCGCCGGGGCGCTGTTCCACTACATCGACAAGGTGGGTTTGGAGACGACGCCGTTCCCCAACCCGCTCTCCCCCGCGTCACCGAGCACGGTGATCAACCTGCACGGTGAGAACCACTGGGCGCGCACGTCCGCCGACCTGCCGCCGGTGTACGGCGAGGTCAACGACGCCTGGACGAAGACGCTCCAGGAGCAGGCCGACATGTCGCTGATGGAGGACGCCATCCGGCGCCGTGACATCCCGACCATCAAGGCACTGTGGAACCATCTGGTCACCAAGTTCGACAACGTGTCGTTCTACGGCTTCCTGACCTCCTCGCCGCTGTTCTCGTCCTTCGAGCATCGCGAGATTTTCGGCCAGGTCGGCTTCGGCTGCGGCGGCTGGGACACCGACTTCCCCAACTCCGCGCTCGAAATCCTGCGGGTGATCTGCACCGACACCAGCGACGAGCACCACCGGATCCTCGGCGGCTGCCAGCAGCTGCCGCTCGGGCTGTGGGCCGACGAGCCCGGCGGCCTCGAGTACTGGCCGTCCGGCACGTCGCTGAAAAGCCTGCACGGCGGCGAGCCTCGTCCGGCGGTGGTGCGGATCGACCGCACCGGCCGCGGGTTCACCATCGAGGACGCGAACCGCGACGTGCGCACCTACCCGGCGGCGATCTTCGCCGCGCAGAACTGGAACCTGCTCTCGGGGATGAAGAGCGACGACGCCCTGCTGCCGCAGCCGGTCTGGACCGCGCTGGAGCGCACCCACTACATGGGCGCGTCCAAACTGTTCGTCATCACCGACCGGCCGTTCTGGCTCGACCAGGACCCGTCGACCGGCCGCGACGTGATGAGCACGACGCTCACCGACCGCATCCCGCGCGGGGTCTACCTGATCGACAACGGCCCCGACGAACCCGGCACGATGCTGCTCTCCTACACCTGGAACGACGACTCGCTGAAGGTCGCGTCGCTGAGCCCGGACGAGCGGCTCGACGTGATGCTCTCCGCACTGGCCAAGATCTATCCGGGCGTCGACATCCGGTCGCACATGATCGGCCCGCCGATCGCGATCACCTGGGAGACGCAGCCGCATTTCAAGGGCGCCTTCAAATCCTGCCTTCCCGGCAGCTACCGCTACCAGCGGCGCCTGTTCACCCAGTTCATGCAGCGTGACGCCGCCGAGCACCACCGCGGCTTCTTCCTCGCCGGCGACGACGTCGCGTGGATCGCCGGTTTCTCCGAGAGCGCGGTCACCACCGCGCTGAACGCCGTGTGGGGCGTCGTCGAGCACCTGGGCGGCGGCACCCACCGGGACAACCCCGGTCCCGGCGACGTGTTCGACGAAATCGCCCCGGTGAGCCTGGATTGACAGCGGAAAGGACTTCCCCATGTTCGCGAAGATCTATTCCCCCGACGCGGTCACCGGCGGCGCGGCCTTCGAACAGCAGGCCCTCCGCGTCGCCGAGGTGCTGCGGGACCGCGGCGTCGGCTCCGGCGACCGTGTCCTGCTCAAGGCCGACAACACGCTGGCCTATCTGACGATCCTCGTCGCGCTGATGCACGTCGGCGCGTCGGTGGTGCTCGTCGACCATATGGAGCACGCCGACCGCACGGCCGAAACGATCGCCGGCTCCGGTGTCGTGCTGGCCGTCATCGACGACGACGCGCCGATGCCGCCGGACGCGCCGTCGGCCTACACCTACGAGATCATGGTGGCCGCCGCCGACCGGGCCCCGACGGACGTCCAGTTGCGATTCGACGTCTGGGAAAAGCTGCCCGACAGTCTCGTGATGTGGTCGTCCGGTTCGACCGGCGTCCCCAAGGGCGTCGCGAAGAACGGCGCGCGGTTCCTGAAGAACCTCGAGCGCAACGCCGATCTCGTCGGCCACGTCGCCGACGACGTCCTCCTGCCGCTGCTGCCGTTCAACCACCAGTACGGCCTTTCGATGGTGATGATCGCGTGGCTGCGGGACTGCTCGCTGGTGATCGCGCCGTACCGCCGCCCCGACCGGGCGCTGCGCCTGGCCGGACGTGCCGGGGCGACGGTCGTCGACGCGACGCCGTCCACCTATCGCAGCCTGTTCAACATCATCGGCAAACGTCCGGCGCTCAAAGAGGAATTCTCCCGGGTGCGCATGCTGTGCAGCGGCGCCGCGCCACTCGAACCCGGCGTCGTGGAGCAGTCCGAAGAGCTGTTCGGCATGCCGCTGCTCGACAGCTACGGCAGCACCGAGATGGGCAACGTGGCCTTCGCCAACATCGGGAACCCGCGTGGCTGCGGGCAAATCGTCGAAGGACTGGACTTGGAAGTCCGCGCCGACGACGGCACCGTGCTGCCCCACGGCGAGATCGGCGAACTGTTCGTCCTCGACCCCGACCTCATGGAGGGCTACCTCGACGCCACCGGGCAGGTGATCCCCGTCGACCGCGGCTGGTACGCGACCGGAGACCTCGGCCGTCTCGACGCGGACGGGAACCTGTTCGTCGTCGGTCGCAAACGGGCGGTGCACCGCAACGGGCACACCCTGCATCCCGAGGTGATCGAGCACCGGCTGGCCGCCGACGGCTGCTCCGCGAAGATCGTCGCGCTGCCCGACCAGCGCCGCGGGTCGAGCCTGGTCTTCGTCGTCGAGGACGACGCGCGGCGGGACTCGCGCTACTGGCGCGACCGGATCTGCGGCGTGCTGCCGCCTGCCGAGCAGCCGAACCGTGTCCTCGTCACCGATCAGTTCCCGTTGAACCGCAACGGGAAACCGGACCGGAAGCGGCTCGAACAATTCGCCGCCGCCGAACAACTCTGATCCCCACCACGAAACCGGGTGTGCGCAGTGGAAAGTCCCACCGATGCCGTCCTCTTCCCCGGCATGGGCCCCGCCCGTGCTCGCGAACTGGGCCGCTTTCTCGTCATCGATCCCCTGGCCCGGCGCCTGCTCGGCGTGGCGGAGCACGCGCTCGGCCGCTCCCTGCTGGATCCGCTCGCCAGAACGGACGAGGAGTACAACGAGCACACCCAGATCGCGTTCGTGCTCGCGTCGCTGGCGCTGGCCGAACGCGCCGAGCGGGAGCACGGGCTGGTGCCGGTCGCGGTCGGCGGCGCCAGCTTCGGTGAACGCGCCGCCGTGGTCCGCGCCGGCGCCCTTACCGTGGCGGATCTCGTCCGGCTCGTCGACGCCGTCGCACGGCGGGAACGGGAGTACTTCGAGACGGCGCACCAGGATCTCGTCAGCCAGTTCATCGTGCGCACGCCGGAGGCGGCGCTCGGCGGGATCCTCGACGGGATCGGCCACGAACTCTCCGGCCGGTTCGACGACGAGGTCCACCTGGTGACCTTGCGCGAGTCCGATTTGGACGAATTCGTCCGGCGCGTCCGGGCCGCGGGCGGTTACGCGCTCACCACCATGCGTCCCGCGGCGCACGCGCGGATGCTCGGAGGATTGCGCGACAGGCTGGCGGAAGAGGTCTTCGGCGGGTTCGGTTTCGCCGACCCGGAGCTGCCGATCGTGTCCGATCAGGACGGTGAGCCGGTCCGGACCGGCGACGAGGTGGCGTCGCTCCTGCTGGAGTCGACGGTCAACGCGGTCCGGCTGCCGGGGCTGGTCCACCGGTTCGCCACGCTCGGCGTCGGCCGGGTCCTCGTCGCCGGTCCGGACCACCTGCTGCACCGGCTGCCCGGGCTGACGTCGGCGTTCACCCTGCTGCGCGCCGACCTCCGGGACACTCTGAAACCGAGACGACGGCCCCGCGCGCGAGAGGCGGTGGCCGCATGAGCACCAAGTTCCGCGACGTCGCGACGATCATGGTGTCCTGCCTGGCGCAGCTGATGGTCGCGATCGACATGACCGTGCTGCATCTGGCGGTGCCCGCGCTGACCACGCAGCTCGGCGCTTCGGCCGAGGAACTGCTGTGGATCGCGGACGTCTACGGGTTCGCCATGGGCGGCCTGCTGGTGACCATGGGCAATTTCGGCGACCGGTTCGGCAGGCGCCGGGTGCTGCTCATCGGCGTCACCGCGTTCGCGCTGGGCTCATTGGTGGCGGCCTACGCCCCGACTGCCGAGCTGCTCATCGTGGCCCGCGCGCTGCTGGGAATCGCGGGTGCCGCCGTGCTGCCTTCGACGACTTCCTTGCTACGCGCGGTTTTCACCACGCAGCGAGCGCGGACGGCCGCGGTCGGGGTGACCGCCGGGGTTTCGGCCGCGGGATTCGCCATCGGCCCGATCGTCGGCGGGGTCCTGCTGGAACACTTCTGGTGGGGCTCGGTGTTCCTCGTCAACATCCCGGTGGCGCTGCTGATCCTCGGCGCCGCGCGCGTCGTACCGGAGTCTCGGTCCAGCGGCCGGTTGCGGCTCGACCTGCCCAGTGTGCTGCTGTCCATCGTCGGGCTGGTCGCCGTGGTGTACGCGCTGAAAGGCGCGTTCTACGCCGGGCTTTGGTATCCGGAGGTGCTCGGCGCGTTCGCTCTCGGAGGTGCGTCGCTGCTGTGGTTCGGCAGGCGCCAGCGTCGGCTGGAGCAGCCGCTGATCGATCTCGATCTGTTCCGGCGCCGCGGTTTCTCGGCGTCGGTCGGCTCGAATCTGGTGTCGGTGTTCACGATGTCGGCGTTCGCGCTGATCTCGAGCCAGTACTTCCAGCTCGTGCTGGGCTGGAGTCCGCTGCGCTCCGGGCTGGCCTTCGTGCCCGGCGCCGTCGCCGCACTCGTCGCGGGCGGTGTCGTGGCGGCCAAGGCGGTGCGCCGGTTCGGCCGGGCACCGACGGTCTCGGGCGGGCTGGCGCTGGCGTCGATCGGCTTCGGGCTGTTCGGCGCGGTGAGCACGGACTCGCCGTACCTGCTGGTGCTGGCCGCGCAGGTGGCTTTCGGCGCGGGCGCCGGGCTCACGCTGACCGTCACCGGCGACACCATCCTCGGCACGGTGCCTCGCGACCGCGCCGGTGCCGCGTCGGCGATCTCCGCCACCGCCTACGAACTCGGCGGCTCACTCGGGATCGCGGTGGTCGGCAGCGTGCTGTCCGCCGTCTACCACGCCGAACTGACGCTGCCCGCCGGAGTGCCGCCCGATCTGGCCGCCCAGGTGCGGGAATCGTTCAGCGCCACCGCGGCGGTCGCGACCGGCCTGCCCGAACCGGTGGCGACGGCGGTCCGCACCGCTGCCGAGGAGTCGTTCGTCGGCGGCATCCGGACGAGCATGCTGGGCAGCGCGGCGGTGATGACGATCCTCGCGCTGGTGGCGCTGCGGAGCCTGCGGGGCGTGCCGAAGGTGATCGAGACCGACGTGCCGCCTCCGCGGCCCGCTCCGAGCCCGCTGCCGTGACTTGGTGGGCGTCGCGCAGGGTCCGAAGTACACGAAGCGGTCCTTCACGGACGTACGGCCAGGAACGACGTGAAGGCCTCCTTCCCTACTCTCAAGGTAGGGAAGGAGGCCTTCACGGACTTGGCCGGGCGTGTCTCGCCGGCCCCCTCATGACGAAGTGACGTTCCCTTCCGCACTGCCACGGACCATCCCGAAGAGCGGCCGACCGTGGTCCGCCGGGGCAACTATGCTGGCCGAAGGTGCCCCGGCCGCCTGACCTCCCGACCGAACGGTCCTCCTTGCGCCATGCTCGGAGCGACCGTCGCCCGGCCGCGCCGTGGACCCGCGACGGCCGAGGAGGGAAATGGGAGCGACGGCCGTCACGAGCGCCGGACCGGAGGACGCGCAGGCCGCGTTGGACCGGGTGCTCACGGGGCCCGGCGCGATCTGGGTGGTGCACGGGCCTTCGGGCAGTGGCCGCAGCACCGTTCTCTCCGGTCTCGCCCAGCGCGGCCGCCGCTCCGGTGCCGCCGTGCTGGCCGTGCCCGCCGGCCTCGAGCCCAGGACCGTCCTCCTCCGGCTGACGACCCAGCTGGCCGAGCTGATCACCGTCCTCGACCGCCCCGAGCTGGTCAGCATGCTCAGCGCGGTCGCCTGGCTGCGAACCCGGCTCGAATCGGGTTCCGGCGCCGGACCGCAGACGACGGCCCACGATCTGGTCACCGTCCTCGCCACGCTCGCCCCGCGCGGCCGCATCGTGCTGCTGTTCGACGACTTCGACCTGCTGCCGCCGGAGCTCGCCACCGTGCTCACCCTGGTCGCCGAAGGCGCCCGCGCCACCGGGACGGTCACCGTCGCGACCGTGACCGGCCGGAGCAGGCGGGACGGCCCGGTCGGCAAGGTGTTCGCCGTCGCCGACGGCGCGATCGGTCTCCTGCCGCTGACCGCCGACGAGGCGACCGCGCTGCTCCCCGCCTGGACGACCCGCGCCGGGCGGATCGCGAGTGATCCCGCGTTCGTCACGGCGGTGCGCGCCGCGCTCGGGCCGCTGTTCGGCAATCCCGGCACGGTCGGCGCGACGGTCGCGGGCCTGCGCGCCACCGGCAGGCTGGCGGTCATCGACGAGCACGTGTGCCTGATCGGCGCGGGAACGCCGATCGTGCTGCCCGGCGGGCATCCTGAGACGCTCCGCCTGCGACGGCTCGGGCCGCGCGCCCGGCGGCTGGCCGCCATCATCGCGGTGCTGGGCGAACAAAGCGCCGTCACCCTCGAAAGACTGCCTTGGCTGGCCTCCGCGGCGGGAATGACGCCGTCCATCGTGGGACAGGCCCTCGACGATCTGGTCCGGGCCGGGATCCTTCGCACCGGCAGCGGTACCGACGGCGCGATCGAGTTCGCCGTCCCCGCCCTGGCCGACAGGCTCCGGCTGGAGCACGGCGCGCGCTGGCGCGCCGTGCTGCATCGGCGGATCGTCCGGGAGCGGCGATCCGCCGAGATCGCCCCGCATCTCGCGGAGCTTCCGCCGTCGCCGCCGGATCCCGAGGCAGCGAGCCCGCTGCTGGAAGCCGCGGCGAACGCCGACCTGCCCACGGCCCGCCGCTACCGGAGGGCGGCGCTGCGGCTGCTCGCGCCGGCCGACGCCCGCTTCCCCGAAACGCTCCGTGCGCTGCTCGCGGACAGCCTCGCGGCCGGTGAGTACGGCACGCTGGCCGACGACCTCGCCATCGTCGTCGCACCGCGACTCGCCGACGCCGAGCCGTCCGCACGGCTGTCCGTCACCGCGCTGCTGTGCTGGCTGGGTGCCCTCGCCCACGATCAGCGGCTCGCCGAACTCGACGTCGTACGATCGCTGGCCGTCGAGGTCGCCCGCGCCCTCGACTCGGCTCACGAATGCCACCGCCTGCTGGACGCGGTCAACCGGGCCGACCGGCCGGTGGCCGCCGAGGCGGTCCGGGCGCTCGCGCGTGCCTGCGGCGCCGAAGACGACCGTCTGTTCGCCCTCGGCGCCGGGATCCTGCTCGGCTCGTTGCCCGGCGACGGTGGCAGGCCTGCCGAAGAATGGCTGGTATCGACGGAGATGCCGCCGCACGAGGACGTCGCCGAGGCCGCCGAGGTCCTCGACACGGTCAGCGTGCTGAAGGTCCTGCTGTGCGGCCGGTACCAGCCGCCCTCGACCGGGTTCTCGTGCGACTGGCACGCCGTCCGGCAGGCCTACCGCGAAGGCGAGTGGGACACGGCGCTGTCGCTGGCGCGGCGACTCGAAGGCGACCGCCTGTGGTGGGATCCACCCCGTCGCCACCGGTTCGCGAGTGTGTTCGCCGCGGAGATCTGCGCCCAGCGCGATCAGCCGGAACGAGCAGCGGATTGGTTGCGCCGCTTGCCTTTCCGGACGTCCGTCGACGCCTGTGCCGCCTGGGTCCGCTGCCGGCTGCGCCAAACCGAAGGACGGCACGACGAGGCGGTGGAGCGCGGCTGGCGGGATTACCTCGACTGCCGCGAACGCGGCGTGCGCGCGGGTATGGAACGGCTTCTCGCGCGGCTCCTGTACGGCGCGCGGCGTCAAGGTGACACCGAGACCGTGACCCGTCTGCTGGCCGAATTGGAGAACCTCGCGACCCGATGCCCGACCCCGTCGGTCCAGGAGGCGGCCCTGGTGTGCGGCGGTCTCGTGCGCGGGGACAGGGAATCGGTGCACGCGGGGGTCAAACTGGCCCGGCAGTCCGGCGACGTGTTCCGGATCGCCGAGGCGTGCACGGCGTTCGGCGAGGTGAGCCCGGTTCCCGCGCCGTCGCTGCTGGAAGCGCGCCGGACGCTGGAGCGGCTCGGCGCGGTCGCCGAGCTGGCGTCCGTTTCGGCGCTGCTCGACCGGCACCGCATCGCCGTCTCGCCGGAGCAGGCGGACCGGACCGACCGGGCGGCGCTGGATCCCTTGGAGCGCCACATCGTCGGCCTGATCGCGAGCGGCCACACGAACCGGCAGATCGCGGCCGCGCTGCAGGTCAGCGAGAAACGCGTCGAAGCGCGGCTGACGTCGCTGTTCGAGCGCACCGGCAGTCATTCCCGTGTGGAGCTGGCCGCGGCGTGGCTGCAGGGCCGCCTCGACACGGCGGCGCCCACCGGATCCTGATCGGCATTCACCCCGCCCGGTGGCCCCGCATCGCCGCGGCCAGCTGGGCGCGGCCGGTGATGCCCAGCTTGCGGTACGAACTGGTGAGGTGCTTCTCCACCGCGCGCACCGTGACCTCCAGCAGTTCCGCGATGTCGCGGTTGCGGCGCCCGGACACCGCCAGTTCCACGACGCGCTGCTCGGTCGCGGTCAGCAGGCCGTCCGCCTGATCCGGCGGCTCCCCGGATCCGGTCAGCCAGCTCGCGCCGCATCCGGCCGCCAGGCTCCGGCCCTCCCGCAGCCATTCGCGGGCGTCGGGCCCGGTGGCCCGTTCGCCGAGCAGGACCAGGGTGCGGGCGAGTTCGAGACGATCTCCCGAGCGGGACAGGGTTTCCGCGGCTTCGCGCAGCACCGGGACGGCGTCCTCGTCCCGATCGAGCAGCGTCGCGCGGATCCGCAACGCCCGGCCGACCGAAGACGGCGCGCCCCACGACAACGCCCGCTCGACCTCGCCCTGCGCGACGGCTTCGGCCCGCTTCGGGTCGTCGGTCGCCGCGAGCAGCAGCGCGATCTGGCCGCGCAGCGGCAGCAGCACCCGGTTCCCGAACCGTTCCAGCTGGTGCACGCAGTCGAGGAAGTACTCGGCGGCCGCGGTGTGATTGGCCTCGGTCAGCGCCAGGGTGCCGTAGGCCAATGACCGCAGCCACGGATCGTGGTCGGCCTCCAGGTTGTCGACGAGCAGCCGCGCGAGCGCCGGATCTCGTTGCTCCATCGCGATTTCGGCCAGCACCCGCATCGCCGTCATGGTGATCCCGACCCGGCTGGGGCCCGCCGAGGCGAGCACCGCCTGCGCGCGGTCGCGGGCGACGCCGAGCAGCCCCGTGGCGGAGGCCACCAGCGCCTGCCCCGCCCACGCGACCAGCGTCGGGAGGTCGGGGTCGGCGGCGGGGCCGCACGCCGCCGCGAGCCAGGAGTCCACTCCCTCCAGCGAATCCGCCGCCGCCAGCACCAGCACGGTGAGCGGGAACGTGGTGTACATCTGGTCCGGTGAACCGGGTTCCCGCGCCAGCACCTGCCTGGCTAGGTCCACAATGGACTCCCGGGGTGCGACACCCGCGACGGTCATCAGGTACAGCAGGACCGCGACCAGTTCCCGCTGGGCCGAAGACTCCTGCGCGGGCGCGGGACCGAGTTCGGCCAGCCGGTCCGCCGCCGCGTCCCCGGCACCGGGCACTCCTCGTTCGAGGTAGCGAAGCCGGGCTTCCATGCGCAACGCCGCTTCGGCCGCGGCCGGGCCCGGGACCTCCCGCAGTTCCACGAGCACCTGCCGGAGGCGGCGGACATCCGCGGCGAAACGGAGCCCGGCCACCACCGGGAGCAGGCCGAGCGCGAAGGCGCGATCGACCGGATCCCGCATCAGGCCCAGTGCCTGGTGCAGATGCCGGTGGGCGGCGGGCAGGTCGTAGCCGCGTTCGACGGCGGCGAGATCGACGAGCAGTTCCGCGCGATCGGCGCCCGGATGCGCCAGCGCGTGCCGCAGGTACTGGGCGGCCGTCCGGGGCGACGAGTTCGCCAGCGCGGCACTGGCCGCGGTCCGCAGGACGTCCGCGGCCCACGGCTCGGGTTCGGCGACCGTCGCGAGCAGCTGGCGGCCGATCTGCTCGACCGGCCTTCCGTTGCGGTACAGGACGTTCGCGGCACGCAGGTGCAACCGGTCCTGTTCATCGGCGCTCAGCTGGTCGGCGACGAGATCACCGGCCATCCCGCCGGCGAACCGCAGCAGCCCGTCGGCGGGGGTCTCGACGATGCCCAGCCTCCGCAGCGCCCGCAGCGCCGCGTCGAAGTCCGGGGAATCGAGTCCCGCGAGTTCGGCGAGGACGCCGGCCTCGGTCTCCTCGCCGAGCGCGGCCATCGCCTTGGCCACCGCGCGGACGTCGTCCGGCTGGGCGCGCAGGCAACGGGTCAGCCGGGCCGCCGCGGGCGAGGGGCGCAACGCGGCGAGTTCGGCCGCGGCCGAGGCGACCGGGCGCAGCCCGTGCCCGAGTATCGTGTTGACCAGCGCGTCCAGCAACATCGGCGAACCACCCGTGCGGGCGAAGCAGGCGTCCGCGAACTCGGGGGCGGGTTCGGCTCCGCAGCGGGCGGTCAGGTAGGCCCGGACGCCGGCGGCCGAGAGCGGGGTGGCGTGCACCGTACGCGCCGCGGTGCGGGCGATGTCCTTGACCACGATGTCGTCGGCGGAGTCGTCGCCCTCCAGCAGGGTCGCGACGACGAGGACCCGCAGCCTGCTCATCCGTTTGGCCAGGTAAGCGAGCCAGCGCGCCGACGCCGCGTCCGCCCATTGGAGATCGTCCACGAGCAGGGCCACCGGGCCGGTGTCGCGCACCATTTCGGTGAACAGTTCCAGCAGTTCGTGCAGCACGAGATGGGCGCGGCGCGCGTCGGGCGGGCCGGCGGGGAATTCGCTGTCGGCCCGGACCGCGGTGAGCAGTTCCCCGCGACGGCCCGCCTCCAGCAAGGGTTCCAGCAGCAGCCAGACGACGCCGTGGGCGACTCCGCGCTCCAGCGGTGTCGCCGCCGCCCGGACCACGCGCACTCCCCGCGCGGCGGCCTCCTCCCCCGCCGCGTGCAGCAGGGCGGACCGCCCCGCCCCCAGGCCGCCGCGGACGACGACGAACTCGCCCGCCCCGGCACGGGCCTCGGCGACCGCCCCGGCGATCGCGGCCAGCTGATCCGCTCGCTCGATCATCATGACGGCGGCTCAGAGCTCCTTGTCCAGCGCGTCGAACAGCTCGCGCAACTCGGCCCGCCCGGTCACCTCGAGCTGCCGGTAGATCGCGGTGAGCCGCAGCTCGACGGCGCGTTTGCTCACGCCCAGTTCTTCAGCCAGTTCGGCGTTGGAGGCGTTCGCGAGCACGCGGCGGACGAGGTCGGTCGCACCGGGCGAGAGCGCCCGCCAGCGCCGGGACGCCGTGCGGTAGGACCGCCGCGGCCGGTCGGACAGCCGTTTCCCGAGGTCCGCGATCCGGGACGTGGCCCACGCGAGCTGATACGCGGTGGCCAGCCGTTCGGCTTCGCGCAGCAACCGCGGCACGCCGCTGGTCTGGCCGCGGTTGAGCTGGGCGGCCGCGAGCAGCAGGACCGCCTCGACGTAGAGCACCCTGGCCGGCGACTGCTGGAGCGCGTTGACCGCCTGTGTCAGCCGGAACACCGCGTCCTCGGCGCGGACCGCGACACCTGCCCCCAGATGGGTCCGCCCGATCGCGGTGCGCGTGCCCCAGTTCTGCGCCAGCCGCCATTCCTCGCTGATCATCGCGGCCGCGGTGTGCTCGTCGCCGAGCGCCTGCGCCGCGATGGCGACATGCGAACGCCACGGCACCAGGCCCGGGTTCAGCCAGCCCGCCGCGTTCATCCGCCTGCCGCATTCCTGGAACAGGCCCAGCGCCCGGCGGTGGCGTTTCAGGTCCAGTTCCAGGAGCCCGCGCATGAAAAGCAGGTAGGGCGCGGAGTACAGCGGCCCGCCGTCGCCCGCGGCGTCGACGGCGCGCTGGGCGGCCTCGAGATCCCCGCGGGTGAGGGCCGCCGCGATCTGGATCGTGCTCAGCGACGTGGCGACCGTCGACGGCCAGCCCTCCGGTGGGCCGGAGGCGGCGGCTTCGGCGAGCGCGTCCTCGGCGGCCTGCACGCGACCGCGCTGCAGATGGATCCAGGCCTTGCCGGTGAGCCCGAGGGCCACCGGCACGCCCGCCCCGGCCGCGCTCGCGTCCGCGATCATCTCCTCGTACACCGAAAGCGCTTCCAGGACGTCGTCGGTCTGGGTGAAGGTGATGGCCAGCGCCAGCCGCGGCGAGTAGAGGGTGATGGGTTCGCGGGACGGATCCGCCGCGCGCCGGGCCAGCCGCCGGGCGGCTTTGCCGTCGCGGCAGGCGATCGTGGCCAGCCAGGACGCGGCGGCCGCCTGCGCGGAGGTCAGTGCCGCCGGGTCGAGATCCGGCAGTGCGGGGATGCCGAGATGGACGGCGCCCGCGCCGCTCCCGTCGGCCAGCCAGTACAACGCCGCCAGATCCGCGCGGTCCCGGTCGTCGACCGCGGCCTCGCTCAGGAGGGCCAGCTCGCGCAAGGCGTCTTCCCTGGCGCCTCGCTGCATCATCAGGTCCACAGCGGACAGTCGCGTTCGGACGGTGTCGTCACCGGAAACCCTGGTCGCCCTCGCCAGCCGCAGCCCTCCGGTGAACGGGCACGACGACGCCTCGACGGTCTCGAGTTCCAGCCGCAGCCGCGCCGACATCCCCGGCGGCGCCGGTTCGGCCAGCGCTCTCCGGTAGTAGCGCGCCGCTTCGGCGTGATCCCCGGCTTCGCGGCGGCGCAACGCCGCGGCGTGCAGCGTCTCCAAGGCCCAGGCCTCGCCGACCGGTTGCGAGCCGAGCAGCAGCCCGGCGACGACCTCCTCCGGGGCGGCCCGGCGATGCCCGAGTTCGGCGGCCCGGCGACGCGTCCCCGCCCGCTCGTCCGCTCCGGTCTCGGCGAGCACCCAGGTGGCCACCTGCGGGTTCATCGGCTCGGCGGGATCGGTCCCGATCAGGCCGGAGTCCGCCAGCACCCGCAGCGCCCGGCCCAGCGGCATCCCGAGCGGCCCGGCGAGCGGCCGCAGGTAGGCCTCGTCGAGGGTGCCGATCGCGGCGATCGTCCGGACCAGCGCGGCGAGATCGGACGGCAGCCGGGCGAGCAGGTCGAGCACGGTGTCGCGGCGCACGTCCGCGGTGACGGCGGTGATCTCCGGACCGGCGGACGACCGGGCGAGCACCTCCGCGAGCAGGGCGGGATTCCCCCGCGTGGCCGCGTAGACCTCGGCCACCGGCGGCCGCGGCGCGGGGACCGCGTGCACCAGCCGCCGGACCGCCGCCTCGCTCAAGGGCCGTAACCGGACGACATGCCGGTTCTCCCAGGGAAGACCGCCGAGCGACAAGGGATCCGCTTCGTCGGCGTCCTGCGGGCCGGAGTGCGCGGCGATGAGCAGCACGGGGGCGTTGCCCCGGCGTCGCTGCAAGGCGGCCAGCCAGGCTTCGGACTGCTCGTCGGCCAGGATGAGGTCGTCGACGACCAGCAGGACCGGGCAGCGCCGGGCCGACTCCAGCAGCCGCTGGCAGAGCAGTTCGTGCAGGACCTGCACGTCGGTGCCGTCCGAGAGCGCGGCATGCAGCCACGGGACGTCCGCGAGCTCCGGGATCGGTGCCAGCAACTGGGAAAGAAGCCCGTACGGCAGCTGCGCCTCGGTGGCCGAGCCGCACGCGGTGAACACCTGCAGTCCCCGCTCGGCGGCCAGGGACGCGACCTGGTCCAGCAGCGCCGTGCGCCCGCTGCCCGCCGGGCCGAGCACGGCCGCGGAGCCGCCGTGGCCGTGTTCGAGATCCCCGATCAGGCGAGTGAGCAGACGCAGTTCGGTCTCGCGTTCGACGAGTTCGTCCGCACCGTCGGCTTCGAGCCGCCGGACGGCGCTCACCGGGCACCTTCGAGGACGGCCGGACGCTCTTCGGTCTCCTCCAGCACCACGGCCAGTTCGGTCCGCCCGCTGATCCGCAGCTTCCGGTACACGCTCGTCAGATGTGTCTCGATGGTCCGGACGGTGACGAAGAGCCGTTCCGCGATGACCCGGTTGCTGATCCCGCGTCCGGCGAGCCGGGCGATATGCCGTTCCGCGGGACTCAGCGAGGCGAACGGGGACATCTCGCCCGGGATCCCCGCGTCGGCGGCGGTCCGCTGGGCGCGGCGGAGCAGGAACCGGTCCCCTGTCCGCAGGCTCAGCTCGGCGCAGCGCCGCAACCGGGTGCGCGCGGCGACGGTGTCCCCCGCTTCGACGAGCGCGCGGCCGAGGTGGTACTCCGCCAGCGCCTCCTCCAGCCGGGCGGGTGAACCGGCCAGGATGCCCGCCGCCTCTTCGATCAACGCGATCCGGTCGGGGCCGCGGGTGGCGACCGCGGTCGCGAGCCGGGCCATCCCGACCGCCCTCGGGGTGCCCCACCGCAGTGCCGGTCCGGTTCCTTCGGCCGCGAGGTCAGCGGCGGCCTCGAAACGTCCCTCGTCGGCCAGCATGCAGGCGGCCTCGAACCACCACGGCGCCAGCAGCGGGTTGGCGATGCCGACGTCCGCGAGGCTCTCCCCGCAGCGGTTGAAGAGGTTCAGCGCGGCCTCGCGGTCTCCCGCCGCCCAATGCACCCGCGCGTCGACGAGCTGGAACCACGGGCGCATCACCGTGTGCTCCCACAATTGCGGGGAATCCGCTTCCCGCAACAACTTCATCGCCTTCGCGGTCTCGCCCTGCTGCGCCGCGACGGTCGCGTACGCGATCCGCGGGACGACACCGCCGGTCCGGCCTTCGGCGCGACGGCTGAGCGCGTAGGCCTGTCCGGCGTCGGCCGACGCGGTGGCGAGATCACCGCACCAGTGCCCGAGCAGGCCGCGGAAGGCGAGATATTCGCTGCGCTGGGCCGGCACGAGTTCGATGGCCCTGGTCAGTTCGTCCCTCGCGACGTCGATCTCGTCCGCGAGCAGCAGGGCCAGCACGGCGGAGCTGACGGCCGAATCGTCGGTGGTCGGGGTGTACCCGCGGATCGCGCGCATCGCCCATTCGGCGGCTTCACGCGGCCGGGTGCCGTCGAGTGCGGCGACGACGGCGCAGACGGCCAGATGCCTGGCGTCGACGACCGCGTTGTTCGACCGCGGCTGGATCCGGGTGTCGAGTTTCGCCAGGCTGTCGCGGTCTTCGATGCCCACCAGGCACAACAGTCCTTCGAGCTGCCCGCGCAGCTGCTGGTCCATCTCGCCGCCGAGCACGGTCAGCACCCGGTCCAGCACGGTGACGGCGGTCCCGCAGCGGCGGGCGACGAGCGCCGCGCGGCCCAGTTTCACCGCGGCCCTGGCCTGGTCCACCGGATCCTGTTGCAGTTCGAGCGCGCGGCGCAGGAGGTCGAATCCGCTGTCCGGTTCCAGCAGCGCGACCGTCTCGGCGAGTTGAACGGCCAGCCCGGCGTCGGAGGGCCGGGCGGCCGCGGCGGGCCGGAGATAGCGCAGCGCGTCCCAGGGCGCGCCCCGGTCGCAGGCGCAGGTCGCGGCGTCACGCAGCAGGTCGACCATCCAGGTGTCGAGCTCGGCGAGTTCGAGCAGGTGTTCCGCCACTTCCTCCGGTGATCCGGCCGCGTCGCTCAGCAGGATCGCCGCGGTCCGCCGCCACCGGCCCAGTTCGGCGGGTTCGAGAGCGTCCAGCAGCCCTTCCCGCACCGGATCGTGCCGGAAGGAAAGCCCTTCCGCGGCGAGGATGTGCCTGCCCCGGAGCAGCTCGACGGCGGTTCCGGCGGTGCGGGCAGGCACCTTGGCCAGACGGGCGACCAGTGACAGGTCCTGCCCGCCGAGCACCGCGATGGCGGTGGCGACCGCCTTGGCGTAGTCGGGGACGCCGGCGAACAGGGAGCGGATCAGCGCCGCCCCCGCCGCGGACCCGGCCACCGGGGCGATCCCGGACGCGACCTTGCCCAGTTCGTCGAGCATCTCCCGCAGCAGCAACGGATTCCCGCCGGACTGCTCGACGCAGTGCCGCACGAACGGCTCGCCCGGGTCCGACCCGACGGCCTCGCGCGCGAGCGAGGCGACCGCCTCGGCGGGCAGCGGGCCGAGGTCGAGCGCTTCGGTGCCGTACCAGGATTCGAGATCCGCTAGGCGTTCCGCCGCGCCGTCCGGCCCGTCGGCGGCCGACCGGACCAGGATCATCCGCACCGGCAGCCTGGTGGAATGCCGGGCGATCAGGCTCAGCCACCGCACGACCGCTTCGTCACACCAGTGCACGTCGTCGACGGCGAACACGATCGCGGGCAGTCCGGTCGCCCATTCGGCGAAAGCCTCGTACCAGGCGGCGAAGTCTTCCGGGTCCGGGACGCGGGCGCCCGCGCGGCGCAGCTCCGCGAGTAGTTCCCCCGCGACCGCGGCCCCGTCACCCGGAACACCGGTGCCCCGGCAGACGACGGTGTCCGTGAGAGCCGCCAGCGCGGTGTCCAGCAGGCTGGACTTCCCGATACCCGCTTGCCCCCGCACGACGATGACGGAGCCTTCACCGGGTGCACCGGGGCGCAGCCGAGCGGCGAGCCAACGGAGCTCGTCGTCACGTCCGGCCAGCGCGCGTCCGGGTCTGTTGGCGTCCCTCATCTCCCGCCTCCCTGTCGTCCCATCGGGGCCGTTGCCGTCACACAGAGCGAACAATCGCTTACGTGCTTCCATCTCATCGTGTGATCGTCTTACCGAATAGAGCGTGCAACCTCGATAAGGGTTATCCCTCACTACGGGGACGGCGGGCGCTCAGATGAGCACGGCACCCATCAACGGCGGGATTTCGAGCGCGAAGCGGCGCGGGTCGGCGCGCGGACCCGGGTCGATCAAGACCGACAGAAGTCACAACCGAAGGAAACAAGGCATGAACCAGCGACACCATCGAAGTGACCGCCCGGCTACCAGCTGACTCGCTCGACAGGCCGCTATCCGCTCAAACGAGCGAAATCACCGCGCGGGTCATTACGAATTCTGCCGAAATACATGCAAACGAAGTGGCCGTTCACTGGGACCGCACCGTGATCGCACGAGCACGTCACGCGATGGCCACCCGCGCGTCAGATCCCGGCGATCAGCTCGCGCGCCGGGACTCCGGCACCCGCGGCGGCCAGGCCGTCGAGTCCAGCAGGCCGGTGGCGAAGGCGCGTGAAACCAGTTCGACCCGGTTGCGCGCCTTGAACTTCCGCTGGAGGCGGGCGACGTGATAGTCGATGCCCTGCCGGCTCAGGTAGAACTTGTCGGCCATCTCCAGACTGGACAGGCCACTGGCGATCCCCTGGAGGATCTTCGCCTCGATGTCGGTGACCGAGCCGAGGTGTTCGGCGCGGGCGACGGCGGGCGCCGCCTCCGGGAGCATGGTCAGCAGGATCGCCGTACCCGGCGCCCGCATCCGGCCCGCCATGATGGTCAGCCTGTCGGAGCCGCCGGAACCGAGCCCGGTGACACTGCCGCGGAACCGCTGTTCCCAGCCTTCGGCGACCCGGTTCAGCCGGTCGCGTAAATGGTCCGGACCAGTGGTGACCAGCTCGGGGAACGATTCGCCGAGCACGTCGGCGGGACGGCGGCCGAGCAGGCGGAAGAACGCGGCGTTGCCGCTGCCGAGCCGCAAGCCGGCACTGAGCGCCGCGAGCGGCATGTCGGCGACTTCCACGAATTCGCTGATGGTTCCGGGTCGTACGGTGCGACCCGCGTCGAAAGCGCGCGTGCCGATCGGGGAAATCGTTCGGATGCCGGCCATGGAAAGCCCCCTTCTGCCTGAGCCAAATGTGTCCACCAAAGCCGTCCCTGCCCAAGACTCGGCAAACACTACGAAGCGGCGATCCACGAGGTCAACGAATTCCGGAGCAGTTCGTGGCCACCGAACCCACCGTGCGGACGGGCCGCACCGAAGGTTCGGTATCGGGGCCTCGGCTGGAGAATCCTCAGCTCAGCGGCCGGTTCGGCGACCGAACCTCGCACCGAGAGGGAGGCGAAGCGAATTCCACGTGAAGAAACTCTCGCGTTTTCGCTCCGTCACGATAGCACCGAATCCGCCGATCCTTAACATTGATTTAAGGTGGGCCCGGATCGCGATTCGCGAAGCGGGTGGCCCGATGATCGGTACACGGCCGGTGACCGCCTGTCGATCGACCGAATGGCCTTCAGCGAAGAAAACGATCGGCCGACCGGAACCTTCTATCCATTGTAGACACAGAGCCGCCACGGGCGTGGTGACACCCGGGGCGGCTCCGCTGGAGAATCAGACGGTTTCGCGCGTGGTCACCGCGTCCTTCTCGGCGGCCAGCGCGGTGCAGGTGCGCACCCAGAGTTCCCAGCCGCGCAGCGCCTGGTTGCAGTTCCAGCCGGTCCAGCGGCCCGCCTGCGCGCCCTCGTTGCCGGCGCGGTTGCAGGCGGTTTTGCTGCTCCAGCCCTCACTCACCTTGCGATACGGCGTGCAGGAAGCCGCTGCGACGTCGCCCGGCACCCCGGCCGCGCACGGTTCCGCGGTGCTCGCCATCGCCGATCCCGCGGTCAGCACCGACCCGGCGAGGGTGGCGGCGAGAACGGCACCACGGATCACGAAGCGTTTGTTCATCGAGTTTTCCTTACCGCGAGCAAGACCCCTGCCCACAGTGGCCGATCCGCCGACGAAGATCAACCGCCTTGTGCCGGGCGAGTCACCGTGGTCGTGAGTGGCGATTCGGGTTCTAAGCCGAATCGCCACTCACGACCACCCGGACCTGCGCAGCCTCCGCAGCCGGGCGAGGTCATTCACCGATGACCTGCTCCACCTTGCGCTGCAGCTTGTTCATCCCGCCGAGCCAGCGGTCGGTCTGCGTGGCCCGCGCGGCGTAGTAGTCCGCGACCTCGGGGTGCGGCAGCACCAGGAACCGGTCGGCGGCGACGGCTTCGAACAGCGCGTCCGCGACCTGCTCAGGCTGGATCGCCGACGCGCCCATCAGCAGCTCGCCCGCGGGGCCGGTGTTTTCCAGCATCGCCGTCCGCACGCCCTGCGGGCAAATGGCCTGCACGGTGAGCCCGCGGTGCCGATAGGTCGCCGACAGCCATTCGGCGAAGGCGAGCGCGCCGTGTTTGGTCACCGAGTAGGACGCCGAACCGAGACTGGTCAGCAATCCCGCCGCCGACACCGTCGAGATGAAGTGGCCGCGGCCACGTTCGAGCCACGGCGGCAGGAGCAGCCGCGCCGCGCGCACGTGTGCCATGACGTTGACGTCCCAGATCCGCGCCCAGTCCTCCTCGGGCGCGTCCACGCCGCCCATCGGCGCGATCCCGGCGTTGGCGCAGAAGACGTCGATCTCGCCGAGGGTTTCGCGCGCCGCTTCGATCAGGGACGCGACACCCGCTTCGCTCGCGGCGTCACCGGCGACGGCGGTCCCGCCGATCTCCTTCGCGACCTCGGCCGCGGCCTCCCCGTTCAGGTCACCGACGACGACCCGGGCGCCCTCGGCGGCGAACCGGCGGGCGAGGACGGCCCCGATGCCGCCGCCCCCGCCGGTGACGACGACCCCGGAACCGGTGAACGACGCGGTCACAGGCCACCCGCCAGCGTGACGCCGCCGTCGAGGACCACCGTCTGCCCGGTGATCCAGCCTGCCTCTTCCGACAGCAGGAACGACACGGCGCTCGCGATGTCCGCCGGAACGCCGAGGCGCTTCATCGGGTACGACTCGGAGACCTCTTCTTCGCGGCCTTCGTACAGCGCGGTCGCGAACTTGGTCTTGACCACGGCCGGCGCGACGGCGTTCACGCGGATCTTCGGGCCCAGTTCGAAGCCGAGCTCCTTGGTGAGCCGGATCAGCGCGGCCTTGCTGACGCCGTACATGCCGATCCCTGGCGAAGCGCCGAGCCCGGCGATGGACGCGACGTTCACCACCGCGCCGCCGTGCTCCCCCATCCACGCGTCCCGCGCCCGGCGGGTCCACGAAAGCGGCGCGAGCACGTTGACGGCGAAGATCTTCGCGGCGGCCCCGGGGTCGATGTCCAGGGTCGGCCCGAACACCGGGTTGATACCGGTGTTGTTGACCAGCATGTCGAGCCTGCCGAAGGTTTCGATGGTCTTGGCGACGGCCTCGTCCTGGTGCGCCTCGTCGTCGGCCTTCCCCGGAACGGCGATGGCGACGGCCTCGCCACCCAGTTCGGCCACGGCCTCGGCCAGCGGCTCCGGCTTGCGCGCGGTGATGCACACCTTCGCGCCGCGCTCGACCAGTTCCTTGGCGATCCCGAGGCCGATACCCCGGCTGGCGCCGGTGACGATCGCGACGCGATCCTTGAACGAGTTCACTCTTCGATCTCCTCTGTGTTCACTGGCGACGCAATCACTAAGCGAGCGCTCACTTACAATGGGAAGGTCCGGAGACGGTGTCAAGCCCGCCATCCGGAACGAGCGTCTGGGAGGATCTGCGGATGACCATGTCGCTGTCGGCCGAGCTGTGGCCCGACGTCCAGCCGGAGACGGCACGGCGGCTGATGCTGGCGGGGGTCGAATCCTTCGCGCGCCGTGGCTATCACGCGACCACCACCCGGGACATCGCCTCGGCGGCGGGCATGAGCCCCGCGGCGCTGTACGTGCACTTCCCGTCCAAGGCCGCCCTGCTGTTCGCGATCTCGAAGTACGGCCACGAGCAGACGCTCTCACTGGTCGAGAGTGTCGTGGCACGGGAGACCGACCCGGTCGTGCGGATCCGGCTGCTGGTCGAGGACTTCGTGGCATGGCACGCGCGGAGGCACACCGTGGCCCGCGTCGTGCAGTACGAACTGCACGCGCTGCCCGACGAGGAGTTCGAGATCGTCGCGAAACTGCGCCGCCGCATCGAGCAGGTCGTGCGCGAGGTCATCACCGAAGGCGCCGCGGCGGGCGTGTTCACCGTCGGCGACCCGCACACCGCCGCCCGCGCCGTGCTCTCGCTCGGCGTCGACGTCTCCCGCTGGTACAGCGAGCGAACGCGCCAGACCCCGAAGAAGCTGGGCCAGGAGTACAGCGAGCTGGTGCTGCGCATGCTCGGCACGAAACTCTCCTGACCAGTACTGATCGACCTTTCCCGGCGATACCGCCACCAGAGTGACATACCAACTGGTCGGTATCTAGAATTACCCGTTGAGACGTTGACCACATACTAAGCGGTTGTTAACTTGCCCGGACTGCATCGCCGCAGCAGCGCCGAGCGAAGGGCATCCAGATGGCCGACACCGCACCGAACGCCCCTGAAACCGCCGCCGAACCGACGATCACCGTGTCCCAGCGCAGGAGGGCCGCGACCGCGGCGGCACTCGCCTCCTCGGTCGAGTGGTACGACTACTTCGTCTTCGGGATCGCGGCCGCCCTGGTCTTCGGGAAGACCTTCTTCCCCACCAGCAACGCGGCGGCCGGCGTCCTCGCCTCGTTCGCGACCTTCGCGGTCGGCTTCCTCGCCCGGCCGCTCGGCGGGATCATCGCGGGCAGCCTCGGCGACAAACGGGGCCGGAAACCCGTGCTGGTGCTGGCGATCGCGCTGATGGGCGCGGCGACCACGCTGATCGGCCTGCTGCCGACCTACGACACGATCGGCATCGCCGCACCGATCCTCCTGGTCCTGCTCCGGCTCGTACAGGGGGTCGCCGTCGGCGCCCAGTGGGGTGGCGCGATGCTGCTCGCCACCGAGTACGCGCCGCCCGGCAAACGCGGTCTCTACGGCAGCCTCGTGCAACTCGGCGTCCCGATCGGGGTGGTGCTGGCGAACACGGTGTTCCTGGTCGCCGCCCAGGTCGCGCCGCCGTCGGATTTCCTCGTCTGGGCGTGGCGGATCCCGTTCCTGGTGGGTGTCCTCGTGCTCGGGCTGGCCTGGTACATGCACGTCAAGATCGACGAAACCCCCGAATACCGTCGTGCGGAAGCGAAACTCGCCGCCGAGGAACGCGGCCGCGCCAAGTCGCCGCTGCGCGACATCCTGCGCGACCACAAGGGCACGGTGCTGCTGGCGGGCGGCTCGTTCATGGTCAACACCGCCACCTTCTACATCCTGCTGAACGGTGTCCTCGACTACGCCACCCGTTACCTGGGGATGTCGCGGACCACCGTGCTCGTCGCGACCCTGCTGATCAGCACGCTGCAGCTGGCGATCATCCCGCTGGCGGCGAAACTGTCCGACCGGATCGGCAGGCTCAAGATCTACACCTTCGGCGCGGTGGGGGTCGCGCTCTGGGCGATCCCGATGTTCCTGCTGATCGACACGGCCTCGCTTCCGCTGTTCGTCATCGCCTCGTTCGTCGGGTCGCTGTTCCTCGGCATCATGTACGGCCCGCAGGCGGCGCTGTTCGCCGAGCTGTTCACGGCCGAGATGCGCTACACCGGCGCCTCGCTCGGCTACCAGATCAGCGCGGTCGTCGGCGGCGGGCTGGCGCCGTTCATCATGGTGCTGCTGGAATCCACCGGGACCTCGATGTCGGTCTCGCTCTACATCATCGTGCTGGCCCTGATCTCGCTCGGCTCGATCGGCCTGCTCGCCAAACGCGCACGGTCCACTTCGGACTCAGACGACCGCGCGCGCGAAGCGGTCGGCGACCAGCCGTAGCCGCTCCTTGACCTCGTCCGGCGCCTCCTCCACGACGAAGTCGACGTCCCAATGGGCTAGGTAGTAGGGCATCACGGAAAGGTCGTTGGAACCGACCCGGACCCGGCAGGTGTGCTCGTCGATGGCCTCGATCGTCCCGGCGGTCGGGGACACGTATTCGGCGAGCGCGTCCGCCGAGGCGCTCACCCGCAGCACCATCTGGTGCGGATACGGCGAAGACGTGATCCCGCGGGAGACGTACGCCGCGAGGTCCTCGGCGGGCGGTTCCCTCGGCGTGAACCGGAAACTCGTGTCCGGGACGCCGTCGATGCGGTCGACACGGAAGGTCCGCCAGTCGTCCCGGTCGAGGTCGAACGCGACCAGGTACCACCGGCGCCCGGTGTGCACCAGGCGCAACGGCTCGATGTAACGCTCGCTGACGTCACCGTTGTGGCTGCGGTAGCCGAACCGCAGCCGCTGATGGTCACGGCACGCGGACGCGATGACCGTCAGCGCCGCCGCGTCGATGACCGGGACGACGCCGCCGAGCGGGATCATCGCCGTGTTCAGCGCGGTGATCCGATGCCGCAGCCGCGCGGGGAGCACCTGCTCCAGTTTCGTGAGCGCGCGCACCGAGGTCTCCTCGATCCCCGAGACCGTCCCGTTCGCGGCCGTGCGGAGCCCGACGGCGACCGCGACGGCCTCGTCGTCGTCCAGCAGCAGCGGCGGCAACGCGGCCCCCGCGCCGAGCCGGTAGCCGCCCGCGACGCCGGGAGTGGCGTGCACCGGGTAGCCCAGTTCGCGCAGCCGCTCGACGTCGCGCCGGACCGTTCGGACGTCCACCTGCAGCCGGTCGGCCAGATCGGCGCCCGGCCAGTCGCGGCGTGCCTGCAGCAGGGAGAGCAGCCTCAGCAGCCGTGCCGACGTGCCCGTGGTCATCGGTTCGCTCGCTTCATGGGAGGAGTGTCGCAGATATTCAGGACAGTTCCGGTCCGCATTGGGCTCGTGAGTGGTAATGACGGTTAGAACCGTCCTAGCCACTCACGAGCCGTAAGGTGACTCAGGTGATCGATCCCGCGCGAATGCTGTCCGTCGCCCGTGAAGAGGCCGAACTCGGCAAGGCCGAGGGCGGGGTCCCGATCGGCGCCGCCCTCTTCGACACCGCCGGCGTCCTGCTCGGCCGCGGCCACAACCGCCGGGTCCAGGACGGCGACCCGTCGATGCACGCGGAGACCTCGGCCTTCCGGAACGCGGGCAGGCGGCCGCACTACCGGGACACGATCATGGTCACCACGCTGTCCCCCTGCTGGTACTGCAGCGGGCTGGTGCGCCAGTTCGGCATCGGCCGGGTCGTCATCGGCGAGGCCACCACGTTCGAGGGCGGCCACGGCTGGCTCGAGGAACACGGCGTCGAGATCACCCTGCTCGACGATCCGGCGTGCACCGCGCTGATGACCGAGTTCATCCGGGATCACCCGGACCTGTGGTTCGAAGACATCGGCGTCCCGGCCGAGGACTAGGTTTCGGCCTCGAAGACGACGGTCCGGTTGCGCCCGGCTCCCTTCGCCGCGCGCAGCGCCTGGTCCGCCGCGCCGACGAGCCGGTCGAGTGTCTCGCCGCAGGTGGGATGCGACGACACTCCGATCGAGACGGTCGTCCCCGCGAACGTCCCACCCAGTGAGACGAACGTCGAGGAGATCCGCAGCCGGATGCGTTCGGCGATCGCGTGCGCGTCGAACCGGCTCGTGCCGGGCAGCAGGACCACGAATTCCTCGCCGCCGAACCGGCCGACCAGGTCCGCGGCACGGACCTCGGCGCGCAAGGTGTCCGCCACGGCCCGCAGGACGTCGTCCCCGACGTGCCTGCCGTGCCGGTCGTTGAGCCGGGCGAAATGGTCGAGATCGAGCATCAGCAGCGAAAGATCGGCGCCACGGCCGCGAAGCAGCTCGAACTGGGTGCGGGCACCGTCCAACCAGGACGACGCGGTGAGCAGTCCCGTGCCGGAGTCCGTGCCCGCGTGACCACGCAGCGCACGCATCGTCCCCGCCCGGTGAAGTACCACGAGCGCGCCCGCGAGTACCACGGTGACGAACGGCCAGTCCGCCGCCGACCACGCGAGCAACAGTCCGAACGCGACCATCGCCGCGTCGAAGGCGAATCCCGACGGTTCCGCCCCGAATTCGGCCGCCGGTGCGGCCAAGGCCGCGTCGACGGACAGGAAAACCAGACCGGTCGCGAAAACCAGGGCGAAACTTTCGAAATCCCTTGCCGCGCCGATGAACGGCGGCGCACCCAGCAGTACCGGGATGATCGAGGCGCCGAGCGCCGAAAGCATGGTCGCGGACGCCGCGAACACCTGCCGGTGCGGGATCCCGCGCCGGATCCGGAACCAGCGATATCCCGCCGAGGCGACGACGAGCACCGCCGCCAGAGCGGGCGGCAGCAGGAGCGCACCCGCGAAAATCCACGCCGCGTCCAGTCCGGCGCCGAGCCGGGTGTCGGCGCGGGACCGCTCGACGGGGCGCGAAAGCTCCGCACTGAGGACCATTCCGGTTAACAGAGCGGAAAACGGAAGAAACGACGACGGCGCGGGCGGCCGCAGGACGAAGAGGTAGGTGGTGGCGGCGATGGCGGCGAAGTCGACGAGGAGCAGGTACCCGATCAGGCCTCGCCTGGGTAATTCCCACAGGCTCCACGAGCCTAGTGCCCGCCGCGGCGTGGCGAACCGGCCTCTCCGGTCGCGGCTTCCGGTCGCCATCAGGGAGTCCCCCACCATTTCGGCAAACTAGCCGGTAATCGCGATGGTGTCGATCCGCTTTCCGGGTCATGGCCCCCTACTAAGGTAGGTCGTTTCCGGCGGGTATTCCGGTGAATTCTTGACAGTCCTCAATGGTCTAGTCCACCGTGAGTAGGCGCACCCTCCCAGTTGATACGCCGCGTCAAGACGGAGGTGCTCCACACCTGCGCGCCTCGCCGCGCGCGTACCAGTTGGAGGACCGATGAAATCCTTACGACGCTGGGCAACACTGGCCACCACCGTCGGCGCCGCTCTCGCCACGGCCGCCGGCCTCGCCCCCGTCGCCTCGGCGGCCCCGGATCCGGTGCTCGCCTCACCCTATCTGTACCAGTGGTCGGGACAGACGGACCCGATCGCCGCCATGAACGCCACCGGCGTCAAGGCCTTCACCCTCGCGTTCATCCTCTCCGACGGCGGATGCAACCCGAAATGGGACGGCAGCCGTTCCCTCACCGGCTCCGACGCCACGATGATCAACAACATCCGGGCCAAGGGCGGTGACGTCATCCCGTCGTTCGGTGGCTGGTCGGGCACGAAGCTCGGCCCGAAGTGCGGCACTCCCGCGGCACTCGCCGGTGCGTATCAGAAGGTCATCGACGCCTACAAACTCAAGGCGATCGACCTCGACGTCGAGAACACCGACGAGTTCGAGAACTACACCGTCCAGGACCGGATCCTGAACGCCGTCAAGATCACGAAGCGGAAGAACCCCGGCCTGCGCGTGGTCATCACCATCCCGACCGAGGTCGGCGGCCCCAACGCGCACGGCAAGCGGCTGATCAACCAGTCGAAGGTGCTAGGCGCGGGCGTCGACGCGTGGTCGGTCATGCCGTTCGACTTCTCCAGCGGCGGTGACATGGCCGGCAAGACCCGCAGTGCCGTGGACGGGCTGAAGAATGTCGTGAAGTCCACTTTCGGCCTGAGTGACGACGCGGCCTACCGGCGCAGCGGGCTTTCGTCGATGAACGGGAAGACCGATGTGGCGGGCGAGACCGTCAGCGTCGCCGACTTCCGCGCGATCCGCGACTACGCGGCGAGCAAACATCTCGCCCGGCTGTCGTTCTGGGCCGTGAACCGCGACTGCGACAACTGCGCGGGAATCTCGCAGGGCAAGTACGACTACACCAAGATCGTGGCGGGTTACACCGGCTGACTTCCGTTCCCCACCGGTGTCAGTCCGTGAAGGCCTCCTTCCCTACCTTGAGAGTAGGGA
Organism: Amycolatopsis sp. NPDC043887; assembly: GCF_056435665.1. Classification (NCBI taxonomy): domain Bacteria; kingdom Bacillati; phylum Actinomycetota; class Actinomycetes; order Pseudonocardiales; family Pseudonocardiaceae; genus Amycolatopsis; species Amycolatopsis sp. NPDC043887. The sequence goes on along the minus strand of NZ_JBWKEB010000004.1, from coordinate 93,216 downwards.
AGGAGGCCTTCACTACGCGTGGCGTAACGCCAGAACGCGTCGCGAAGGCCCTACCCCTCAAGAGAACTCGGAACCGGAGCGAGTCAGCGACCGCAGTCCGGCGCCGTGTTCAGCGGCCGCCCGCGCGACCACACGAGGTCGACCGGATGCACCGAACCGTCCGGATCGATCGACAGGATCGGCAACGCCTTGTCGAGCTGGTTCCCCGTCGCCTGGTCGAACGCGATGAAGCCGGTCGCGCCGGGCACCGGGGAGTTGCAGTCGATGCTGCGCAACACGTTCGCCACCGAGACCGGATCCGCCGACACGTTCTGCACGGCCGCTTCGACGGCCGCGGCGACCGCGTCGTGTTCGATCATCGCGGCGCCGTCCCACAATTCCCCCTTGGGAAAACCGTGGGTACCGGTGAATTCCGCGACGAAGTTGTCGTAGTTCTTCTTGTACGTGGGATGCGCCGGGTCGGCGGCGAACATATCCCACTGGTCGGGATAAGCGAGCGCCGTGTAGCGGAGCCGGACACTGATGTCCTTGTTCAGCTCCAAGGGTTTTCCGGCGAGCGTGCTCGCGTCGTCCCCGGTCATCACGGTCACCGTGTCGAGGCCCTCGCAGGCGCCGTCGCCCGCCAGCGCCGCCACGAGGGCACCGAGATCGAGCCCGCGGCCGGCGAAGTAGATCAGATCGGGTTTCGCACCGCAGATGTCGTTGTGCCATCTGCTGAACAGCCCCCGCAGGTACGCCTCGCGCGAAGTGTCGGCGAGCGGTTTGACGTCATAGGTCTTGGTGAACACGACCGGGACCTTCGACGAGTTCTGGAACGCCTCGGCGAGCGTGGTCGCGTAGGTGTCCTCCTTGCTGACTCCCTGGATCAGCATCACGCGCCGGAATCCGTGCGCGGCGATGTATCCGGCCGCGGCGCGGGCCTCGTCGGTGTTGGTCGGGCCCACGCGGAAGAAGTTGTCGATCCGCGCGCCCTTCGGGTCGGTGTTCATGTTGTCCGCGGTGACGGTCGCGCCGATCGTGGCGATACCGTGCCTGGACAGTTCGGCCACCAGCGCCCGGCTGTTCTCCGAGCTGGTACCGACGTCGGTGACCGCCACGATGCGCTGGGCGGCGGCCGCGGCGACGATCTCCTCGGCGACGACGCGCCAGTGATCGGCGTTGCTCCCGTAATTGGCCAGCAGGAGCTTGATCCCCGGCGGCCCGTTCTCCGGCCACGCCGCGGTGATCGCACCCTGGACCTCCCGCCGCACGAACGGGAACGGCTGGCTGTCGACCTTCGGATCGGGCGCGAGGTTCTCCAGCACCACGATGGTCTTGAAGTTGTCCCCCGCCATCTCGTTGCGGCTCTTGATGAACTTCTCCAGCGGGTCGAGCGGATCGTCGTCCCGCATCGGGCCGGAGTCGAGGTTCAGCCCGACGCAGACGTAAGACGACCCGACCGACTCCTCGTCCGCGTCCACCGCCCGCAGCCCGGAACCGCAGGACTCCCACGGTCTGAACCCCGCCAGCAACGCCCCTGCCAGCACGACCACGGCCAGGATCAGCAGCAGCCGATGGCGGCGCGCCCAGCCGCGTGGCCGGACCGGCGGTCCCGTCACCGCACGTTCACGGGCCTCGGACATGCGTGTTCTCAACGAATCGAGCCAGGACATCACAGAGTTCCGTTCCGGGTCAGGGGAATTCGCCGCGGCGGGCGGCTTCCTTCGCCGACACGAGCGCGCCGACGTCGGGCTGATGCGAGGTGGTGGCCAGCGCGGCGAAGGCGTTCGCGATCACCTGGTGCTGGTTCTGCCCGCGCACGGCGAACGGGTTGGCGGTCAGCCAGCCCGCCGCGATGAGCCGGGCGACGTTGTTCCGGATCTCGGATCGGTCGTTCGGGCACCGCGCGTTGTCCAGATTGACGAGTTCTTCGTACAGCTCCGCGTGATCCCGCTCGGGCGGCAGATCGTCCGGCGCGTTCAGGACCAGCTCGAGTTTCGCGATCCACTCCGCGTGCGGGATCCGGTTGAACTCGCGTTCGAAGAAGGCGACCACCTCGCCGATGTCGCCCAGCGCGAGGTTGCAGTAGGCCAGGCGCACCGGATCCTGCGCGGTGTCCGGATCGTCGCGCAGGGCCTTGAACTGGTCGGTGTAGGTCGGCCCGTCGCCGTCGCCGCGCCGGGCCAGCGCGGACACCAGGTTCGCGGCGATCCAGGGATGCAGGGCCGCCTGGTCGTCCGTGGAACCCGGCGAGTTCCGCGCCCTCACCCACAACGAGGTGCGCAGTTCGGTCAGGATCCGCCCGACGTGCGGCTGGTCGATCCGGCTCTGAGCGGCGTCCGGGATCAGCCAGGGCGCGGTCGCGAACGGGGCCGCGGTCACGAAGTCGTCGACGTGGACGTCGTCGAGGTGCTCGGTCAAAGCGAGCTCGGTCAGCCTGCGGTAGCAGGGATCCTGTTCGTCACGAGGATCGGTGGTGAGCAGATCGCGGTCGCCTTCGCGCGCGTCGCTCGCCCGCAACCGCCCCGCGAGCTGTTCGACCGCCGACGGCAGTCCACCGGTCGCCCGGTGCGCGAGCGTGACCTTGGGCGTGCGCGCGCCGGAATCGAGGATGCGCGCGATCCGCCCGATCGACTGGGGCGAGATCCGGACCGGGTAGTAGGGCGAGTCGAGCGCCCCGTTGGCCGGGTTCGCCCAGTCGTCGTACGAGGCCTCCTCGCAGTCCGCGATCGTCCGGACGGCGGGCGGGGCGCCGGACGCGGGTTTCCACGGCGCCAGCCAGGCGGTCCCCCAGTCGTCGTGCCACCGCCCGCTGGTGGCGATCACCAGCAGCGCGTCGTGGGCTTCGCGGTCGTTCGGATGCTGGACGGCGTAGCGCTCCCGCGCGGCGATGAGGTCGGCGAGGAACTCGGTGCCGCCGGCGTGGTCGACGTCGTCCAGCACCACCACCCAGTTGTGCCAGTGCCTGCGCTGCGGCGAGATGTCGCAGGTGCAGGGGCTCTTCTCCTCCGGCTTGGCCATCCGCGGATGGTTCTCCCGGACGTCGCCGAGGAACGCCGCCATCAGCCACTCGTTGACCGCCTTGGCGTCGCGGGCGCTGCCGTGCGCGAGCCGGTTGAGTTCGAGCAGCGCGTCGAACGGCGATCTCCCCTCGGCGTTGGGGAAGTCCGCGAGCGACCGCAGCGCTTTGCCGAGCCGCGGCCGGATGTTCCGGACCAGATGCGGGAACGTCTGGCGGAACAAGTCCGCATACGGGGGCTCGACGAGGCCGGTCGCCTTCGCCGTCTCGGTCAGCGTGTCGAGCGCTCTGTCCAGCGCCGGTGTCCAGATGATTCCGTGAAAACTGTTGAGCAGCGACTTCAGTTGCACGAGGTCTTCGTCGCGATTTCGGCCGGAAAGCTCCGCCTGAACTGCGATCAACGCGATCGTGAACCGAACAAACTGCGGTTTCGGCCGATTTCGCCATTTACTCGACAACCCATAGGCCAGTTTCGTGAGCACGTCGATCGTGCCCGCCCTGCCGCCCTGCCCGAAATCGAATCCGGCGTGCACGACACCCCAGCCCAGGTCACGGCGGATCGCTTCCAGTGCCGTGGTCTTCCCCGAACCGACCGGCCCGAGCAGCAGCGTCACCGGCTGCGGGCGGGACGGATTCCCCGTCTCGCGGTTGAGCAGCATTCTCCGGGCGAGCTGCACCGCGGGAGAATGTCGGTCCACACTCATTTTTCCTGTTCAACCCCTAGTCATGCTCCGGGAGGAATGGAGAGCGCGAACCATCGTAGGTACCCGGCCGGAGCCGGGACACCGGAAAAAGGGCACCGGACACGAACGGACGAATTCAGGGGATGAATCGTAATTCTTGTTCGACAGCGCGCGACGCCGTCGATCACCCGATCGGCGCTATCTACCCCATTGCGGCCGGCGGCCGCCGCCGGGGTATCCGCCGTGATTCCAGTCGTAATACCACCCGTGGTGACCGGCACGCGGATCCGGCCGTTCCTCGGGCCGCGGCGTGGGCGCCGGGGACGGCGTCTCCGAGCCGTGCATCGACGCGGTCATCGGCGGCGGAGGGGCGACACTGCCACCCGAAGGCCCCGACGGGACGGGTGAGGACACCGCGTCGTCCGGGACCTCGACGGCCTGCGGGGCGATGGTCGGCGACGGCGGCGGGAGCGGCGTCCCGGGGACGACCTCGGCCTGGTCGCTCGGGGTGAGCAGCACGGCCAGCAGCCCGCCGACGACGAGACCGCCCGCCGAAAGCGCCGAGATCCGCCGGATCCTCCCGCTCCCGGGAGCGGCGTCCGGAGCCCGGTGCTTCGGCCTGCGCGGCTCCCGGCGACGGGGTGCGGCGCCGGCTTTCCGCATCAACTCGCTGAGGGCGTCCGCGCCGGAATCGTGGCGAGCCGTGCGTGCCATCGGCACCTCCCTACCCGGTCCGCCGCTCGACGGCGACGGCCTCATCCCGGGGTGGATCCTAGGAACGCGGGAGGTGGTTGTAAACGGTCGTCGTCCACTGCGGACAGACGATGCGGTGAAGGGTCAGGCTGCCGCGGTGACCGCGATGGCGGCTTCGCCGGCCTCGGTCAGCTCGGCGGGCACGCGGCCGGTGACCGCGGCGGGGCCGGTGGACGCGCCGGGGCGGATGTAACCGCCGCGAGCCAGCGCGTGCGCGGTCATCTGATCGCAGCAGGCGAACCCGTCGATGAAGAGATCCGGCTCGCAGCTGCACGACATCTGGGCACGGCGCGCCGCGACCGCTCGCAGCATCGCCATCGCGCGATGGGACAGTTCGATCTCTGAACCGGACACCGGACGGACCTCTCTCGATCAGCTACCTGAATCAGCAGCACTTACACCGTGTTATCGGCCGCTGCTCCATCAGTGTTAACAAGATCTCAGACGTTGTCGGTGACTTCTTGGTTCCGTGAGATCTTCGCCGACGCCAGGGGCGGCTCCAGAACCCGCGCCCACTGGGCGACGATCTGCTTGCGCCGCTTCGTGTCGTCGGTCAGCAGGTTCGCCAGCCCCAGGCCGCGGGCAAGATCGAGAGTGGCCTGGACCAGCTCGCGAACGCCCTGGTGGGACTCGTCGACGCCGAGCAGCTCGACGGTCACCCGGTGCGCTTCCCGCCCGACCCGCGCCTCCAGCGGCACCAGGGTCGCGCGCAGGGCCTCGTCGGTCGACGCCGCGACCCAGAGGTGGAGCGCGGCGCGGAACAGCGGCCCGCTGTAGAGGTTGAGCACCATGTCGACGGCCCGCTCGATCCGCGACCGCCCCGACGGCAGTTCCGCGGCGCGGGCGCGCAGTTCCACGATCTGGATCTCGCCGACATGCTCGACCGCGGCCGCGACCAGGTCCTCCCTGGTCGGGAAGTGGTGCTGGGCGGCACCGCGCGAGACACCGGCGCGTTCGGCGATCAGCGCGACGGTGGTCCCGTGCCAGCCCAGCTCCCCGATCGTCTCGACGGCGGCCTCGACCAGCCGCCGCCGGGTCGTCCGGCTGCGCTCTTGCTGCGGTTCGCGGATCATGGCCCTGATTCTGGGGTACGGCTTTCGACCCAGAAATCGAGCTGCAGGTCTTCCTCGCGTCCGCCGACGCGGTACTTCGAGAAGTCCGTGACCCCTTCGGCGGTCAGCACCTCGTCGTCGAGGTAGAAGTTCCCCGTCGCCTCGGTGCTCGGCTTGGTCAGGATCGCGTGCGCCGCGTCCGCCATGATCTCCGGCGTCCGCGACTTGGCCGCCAGTTCCGCGCCGACGACGTTGCGGATCGCCGCGGTGTCGATCGTCGTCCGCGGCCACAGCGAGTTCGCCGCGATCCCGTGCTGCCGCAGTTCCGCGGCCAGCCCGACCGTCACCAGGCTCATCGAGTACTTCGCGATGCTGTACGCGAGGTGCCCGGCCCGGAACCACTTCTCGTCGAGGCTGATCGGCGGCGACAGCGTCAGGATGTGCGCGTTCTCCGCCTGCTTCAGGTACGGGATGGCGAGTTTCGACAGCAGGAAAGACCCGCGCGCGTTGATGTCCTGCATCAGGTCGTAGCGCTTCATGCTGACTGTTTCGGTCGGTGTCAGGTCGATCGCGCTGGCGTTGTTGAGCACGATGTCGATACCGCCGAACTGCTCCGCGGTCCGCGCGATCGCGGCCTCGACCGACGTGTCATCCCGGACGTCGCCGACGATCGGCAACGCCTGCCCGCCGGCGTCCTCGATCGCTTTGGCGGCGGTGTAGAGCGTGCCCGGCAGCTTCGGATGCGGCTCGGCGGTCTTGGCGAGCAGGGCGATGTTCGCTCCGTCGCGGGCCGCGCGGACCGCGATGGCCTCGCCGATCCCGCGGCTGCCGCCGGAGATGATGATCGTCTTGCCGTGCAGCGTGCTCATGAGTTCGCCTTCCGTAGTGGGCTCGTGAGTGGCAAGGACGGTTAGAACCGTCCTTGCCACTCACGAGTCAGTAGGACCGGGGCAGGCCGAGACTGTGCTGGCCGACGAAGTTGAGCACCATCTCGCGGCTCACCGGCGCGATCCGGCCCAGCCGGACGGCCGTGACCAGCGTGCCCAGCCCGTATTCGCTGGCGAGACCGTTGCCGCCGTGGGTCTGCACGGCCTGGTCGACCGCGCGGATGGCGACCTCGGCGGCGGCGTACTTCGCCATGTTCGCCGACTCGCCCGCGCCGAAGTCGTCACCGGAGTCGTAGAGCGACGCGGCCTTCTGCGTCATGAGCTTCGCCAGTTCCAGCTCGATCTTGATCTCGGCCAGCGGATGCGCGAGGCCCTGGTGGGTGCCGATCGGCGCGCCCCACACCTTGCGCTCGTTGGCGTAGGAGACGGCCTTGCCCAGCGCGTAGCGGGCGATGCCCAGCGAGAACGACGCGCCCATGATGCGTTCGGGGTTGAGCCCGGCGAACAGCTGCGCGATCGCCGCGTCCTCCTCGCCGACCAGCGCGTCGGCGGGCAGGTGGACGTCGTCGAGGAACAGGCCGAACTGCTTCTCCGGCGAGACGATGTCCATCTCGATCTGCTTGTACTCGAAACCGGGTGTGTCGGTCGGGACGGTGAACAGCGCGGGCTTGAGCTTGCCGGTCTTCGCGTCTTCGGTGCGGCCGACGATCAGGACGGCGTCCGCCTCGTCGACACCGGAGATGTAGACCTTCCGTCCACTGAGGACCCAGCCGTCGCCGTCGCGTTTCGCGGTGGTGGTGATCTTGTGCGAGTTCGACCCGGCGTCCGGTTCGGTGATCGCGAAGACCATCCGCCCGCTGCCGTCGGCGATGCCGGGCAGCCAGCGCTTCTTCTGCTCCTCGGTGCCGAACCGCGAGATCACCGTGCCGCAGATCGCCGGCGAGACGACCATGAGCAGCAGCGGGCAGCCCGCCGCGGCGAGTTCTTCGAGCACCGCGGCGAGATCCGCGATCCCCGCTCCCCCGCCGCCGTACTCCTCGGGCAGGTTCACGCCGAGGTAGCCGAGCCGTCCGGCCTCGGCCCACAGCTCGTCGGTCTTGAGCCCGGCACGGGCCTGTTTCGCGTAGTACTCGTGCCCGTACTTCTTGCCGAGTTCGGCGACCGCGGCCCGCAGCGCGACGCGCTCCTCGGGCTCGGTGAAGTTCATCGCGTTCATTCGTCGTCTCCTACCACCGCGAGGATCGTGCCCACTTCGACCTGTTGTCCGACCACCACCGGGAGTTCCGTCACGACGCCGTCGGCGGGCGCCGCGATCCGGTGTTCCATCTTCATCGCTTCGAGCCACAGCAACGGATCGCCGGTCTTGACGGTGTCACCCGCCTCGACCGCGAGCCGGACGACCGTGCCCGGCATCGGCGCCACCAGCGATCCGGCGGCGAGCGCCGCGTCGGGATCCGTGTACCTCGGCACCACACCCAGTTCGACGGCGCCTTCCGGCGAATCGACGTACACCGTGTCGCCGTACCGGGCGACGGCGAACTTCCGCCGTACCCCGGACACTTCCAGGACGACGGCGCCGCTCTCGGCGGAAACCGGTTCGACACCTTCGAAACCGTCGGCGCGCAGACCGTCCCGGCCGAGGCTGTAGCCGACTTCGATCTCGACGTCGCCGTGACGGAAACGTTTGCGCTGTCCCTGGGAGCGGACGTTGCGCCAGCCGCTCGGCAGCCGCCGCTGCACCCGCGCGTCCGAGCGGTTCGCCGCCGCCCCCGCCAAAGCTGCGGCCAGCGCCGAAATCCGTACGGTGTCCACAGTGGCCAGTGGGCGGGCCAGGGTTTCGAGACCGTGCCGGTCGAAGAACGCCGTGTCGGTCTCTCCGGCGAGGAAAGCCGCGTGGCGCAACACGTTCACCAGCAGATCGCGGTTGGTCACCACACCGTGGATCTCCGCGCCTGCCAAGGCGCCGGCCAGTGCCCGCGCCGCGCTCCGGCGATCCGGGGCGTAGGCGATGACCTTGGCGAGCATCGGGTCGTAGTGCACGCCGATGGTCTGCCCGCTGACGAACCCGGAGTCGAGCCGGACACCCGGGCCGACTTCGAATTCCCGCTGTGCCGCGGGAAGCTCGAACCGGTGCAAGGTGCCGCTCTGCGGCTGCCAGCCGGCGGCGGGATCCTCGGCGTAGAGCCGGACCTCGATCGCGTGGCCCCGCGTCTCCGGCTCGTCGATCGGGAGGTGCTCCCCTTCCGCGATCCGCAGCTGCAGCGAGACGAGGTCGAGCCCGGTCGTGACCTCGGTGACCGGATGCTCCACCTGGAGCCGGGTGTTCATCTCCAGGAAGTAGAACCGCCCGTCCGGCCCGGCGAGGAACTCGACCGTCCCGGCGCCGACGTAGTCGATCGCCTGCGCGGCCTTGCGCGCGGCGTCGAACAACGCCTCCCGCATGGCTTCGTCGACGAACGGCGACGGCGCCTCTTCGACGACCTTCTGGTGACGGCGCTGGATCGAGCATTCGCGCTCCCCCACCGCCCATACCGTGCCGTGGGTGTCGGCGAGCACCTGGACCTCGATGTGACGGCCGGTCTCCAGGTACCGCTCGCAGAACACGGTCGGGTCGCCGAACGCCGACGCGGCCTCCGCGCTCGCGCCTTCGACGGCCTCGGCGAGTTCGCCGAGCGAGCGCACGACGCGCATTCCGCGTCCGCCACCTCCGGCGGATGCCTTGACCAGCAAGGGAAGGTCTGCTTCGGTGACCTCGGCCGGGTCCAATTCGGACAGGATCGGAACCCCGGCTTCGGCCATCATCCGCTTGGACTCGACCTTGGAGCCCATGCTCTCGATGGCTTCCGGCGGCGGCCCGACCCAGGTGAGCCCGGCGTCGATCACGGCGCGGGCGAACGCGGCGTTCTCGGACAGGAAACCGTAGCCGGGGTGGATCGCGTCGGCGCCGGTCTCGACGGCCGCCTTGATCAGCAGCTCAGCGCGCAGGTACGTGTCGGCGGGCGCGTTGCCCGGCAGGCGGACGGCGACATCAGCCTCGGCGGTGTGCGGCGCGTCGGCGTCCGCGTCGGAGAACACCGCGACCGTGCCGATCCCGGCGTCGCGACAGGTGCGGAACACGCGGCGGGCGATCTCACCGCGGTTGGCGACCAGCAATTTCTCGATCATGCCGCTCACATTCCTTTACGCGAGATTGCGCGCGTCCGCGATCGGGCCGGCAGGGCGCAACTTCGCGTAGCACCCGCACTGTTGGTCGACAAGCGCCCTGCCACCCCGATAGCGGGGCCTTCGGCCGAGCGCGCGCCTTGACGTACATCTGGTTGCCGCGACATCAGTCTGCTCCGCCTCCCGTCACATACGGAAGACGCCGAAGCCCTCGGCGCCCTTCACTGGTCCATTGTGGATCACGGACAGGCTGAGCCCGAGCACCGTGCGGGTGTCGCGGGGATCGATGATCCCGTCGTCGTAGAGCATCCCGGAGAGGAACATCGGCATCGACTCGGCTTCGATCTGGCCTTCGACCATGGCGCGCATGGCGGCGTCGTGCTCCTCGTTGTACTCCTGCCCGCGCGACGCGGCGGCGGCACGGGCCACGATGGACAGCACGCCCGCCAGCTGCTGCGGTCCCATGACCGCGGATTTCGCACTGGGCCAGGCGAAGAGGAACCGGGGATCGTAGGCGCGGCCGCACATGCCGTAGTGGCCGGCGCCGTACGAGGCACCCATGAGCACCGACAGATGCGGCACCTTCGAGTTCGACACGGCGTTGATCATCATCGCGCCGTGTTTGATGATGCCGCTCTGCTCGTATTCTTTGCCGACCATGTAGCCGGTGGTGTTGTGCAGGAAGACCAGCGGCGTGTCGATCTGGTTGGCCAGCTGGATGAACTGTGCGGCCTTCTGCGACTCTTCGCCGAACAGCACCCCCTGCGCGTTGGCGAGGATACCGACCGGGTAGCCGTGGATGCTCGCCCAGCCGGTGGCGAGACTGCTGCCGTACAAGGGTTTGAACTCGTCGAAGTCCGAACCGTCGGCGACCCTGGCGATCACCTCACGCGGATCGAACGGCACCTTGAGGTCGGCGGGCACGATGCCGAGCAGGTCTTCGGCGGAGTACAGCGGCTCGGCGTAGTCCGGCTTCGGCGTCGGCCCCTGCTTGGTCCAGTTGAGCCGTTTGACGATGCCGCGCCCGAGCCGGATCGCGTCTTCTTCGTCCGCCGCGAGGTAGTCGGCGAGGCCCGACGTGCGAGCGTGCATTTCGGCGCCGCCGAGCGACTCGTCGTCGGACTCCTCGCCCGTGGCCATCTTGACCAGCGGCGGACCGCCGAGGAATACCTTCGCGCGTTCCTTGACCATCACGACGTAGTCCGACATACCCGGCAGGTACGCGCCGCCCGCTGTCGAGTTGCCGAACACCAGCGCGATCGTGGGCACCTTCGCCGCCGAAGACCGCGTGAGGTCGCGGAAGATCCGGCCGCCGGGGATGAAGATCTCCTTCTGCGTCGGCAGATCCGCCCCGCCGGACTCGACGAGGTTGATCACCGGCAGGCGGTTCTGCGCGGCGATGTCCGCGGCCCGGTAGCTCTTCTTGGCCGTCCACGGGTTGCTCGCCCCGCCTTTGACCGTGGGGTCGCTCGCCGAGATCATGCATTCGACGCCTTCGACGACGCCGATGCCGGTGATCACGCTGGCGCCGACCTGGTAGTCCGAACCCCAGGCCGCCAGCGGAGACAGTTCCAGGAACGGGGAATCCTCGTCGAGGAGGAGTTCGATCCGCTCACGGGCGAGCAGCTTGCCACGCTTGCGGTGGCGGGCTACGTACTTCTCGCCGCCACCCGCGATCGCCTTGGCGTGCTCGCCGTCGATCTCGGCGAGTTTGCCGAGCATGGACTCGCGGTTGGTGGCGAACTCCTCGGTCCGCGTGTCCACTCCTGACCTGATCGTGCTCATGCGGTGTATCCCAATCGCTTCGCGGCCAAGCCGGTGAGGATCTCGTTGGTCCCGCCGCCGATACCGAGGATGCGCACGTCACGGTAGTGACGCTCCACTTCGGACTCCCGCATGTAGCCGAGTCCGCCGTGCAGCTGCACGGCCTCGTTGACCACCCATTCGGCGGTCTCGACGGCGGTGTTCTTCGCGAAACAGGCTTCGGCGATGACCTCTTCGCCCGCGACGTGCCGCTGGGCGACCTGCCGGGTGTAGGTGCGGGCGACGTCGATCTTGCGGGCCATCTCGGTCAGCTTGTGCTGCACCAGCTGGCGGGAGATCAGCGGACGGCCGAAGGTCTCGCGCAGGCGGCACCAGTCCAGCGTCAGGTCCAGAGCCCGCTGCGCGTGCGCGTAACCCTGCACCGCCAGCGAGACCCGCTCGGTGACGAACTGGGTGGCGACCTGCGCGAACCCGCTGTTCTCGGCGCCGATCAGGTTCTCCGCGGGCACCCGGACGTCCACATAGGACAATTCGGCGGTGTCCGAGCAGAGCCAGCCCATCTTCTCCAGCTTGCGGGAGACGGTGAAGCCCGGTGTGCCGCGTTCGACGACGATGAGCGAGATCCCGTGGGCGCCGGCTTCACCGGTACGGACCACGGTGGTCACGAAGTCGGCGCGGCAGCCCGAGGTGATGAAGGTCTTGGCGCCGTTGATGACGTACTCGTCGCCCTCGCGTACCGCCGTGGTGCGGATCCCGGCGACGTCGGAGCCGCCGTCGGGTTCGGTGACCGCGAGCGAGCCGATCTTGTGGCCCTCCAGGGCCGGCCGGACCCAGCGTTCGATCTGCACCGGATCTCCGGCCGCCGCGATATGCGGGACGGCGATGCCACAGGTGAACAGCGAGGCGAAGAGCCCGCCGGAACCGCCCGCGTAGTGCAGTTCCTCGGCGATGACCACCGCGTCGAGGTAGTCGCCGCCTCCGCCGCCGACCTCCTCGGGGAAGCCGACGCCGAGCAGTCCGAGTTCCCCGGCGTTGCGGTGCAGATCGCGGGGCAGTTCGCCCTCGCGCTCCCACTCTTCGAGGTGGGGCAGGATCTCGGTTTCGGCGAACCGCCGCACGGTCTTGCGCAGTTCGGCGCGTTCCGGCGTGGAGAAGGGGTCGGTCACAGGAGGGCCTCCGGGATGTCGATCTCGCGGGAGCGCAGCCATTCCCCGAGCGCCTTCGCCTGCGGGTCGAACCGCGCCTGCGACGCGACGCCCTCGCCGAGGATGCCTTCGACGACGAAGTTGAGCGCCCGCAGGTTCGGCAGGAGATGCCGCCTGACCTCGAGGTCCGCGGTCTCCGGGAGCAGCAGTTTGAATTCGGTGACGGTGAGCCGGTGCGCGAGCCAGCGCCATGCTTCGTCGGAGCGCGCCCAGACACCGACGTTCGCGTTGCCGCCCTTGTCGCCGCTGCGGGCGCCGACCACCCTGCCCAACGGTGCGCGACGGACCTGCCCCTGGGTGAACGGCGCCGGCAGCCGGTCACCGTCCACATCAGACAAGGGCAGCGTTTCGGTGGCGGGCGCGATGTCGCGGCGTGTTCCGTCCGGCAGGACGGCGACGTGTGGCACCTCGTGCGCGTCGACGAAAGCGGGCCGGTACACGCCGTAGGGCGAGGCGGCCGTGGGCGGCGCGGTGACGTGGAAGCCCGGGTAGCTCGCCAACGCGAGTTCGATCGCCGCGCCGCTGAACGCGCGCCCGGCGACCTCCGGGTCGGCGTCCTTCACCGCGACATGCAGCAGCGCGCTCGCCTGCTGCTCGGTTTCGGCGTCGGGCCGGTCGGTGCGAGCCAAGGTCCACTGGACGCCCGCCGGCGGCTTGGCCTTGAGCGCGCCTTCGAGTTGTTCCTTCACCAGCGCGGCTTTCGCCTCGATGTCGAGTCCGGTGAGGACGAACGTCGTCTCGTTACGGAAACCGCCGAGCCCGTTCAGGCAGACCTTCAGGGTCGGAGGCGGCGGCTCTCCGGTGACGCCGCTGATCCGGACGCGGTCCGGGCCGTCCTCGGAGAGCGTCAGCGTGTCGAACCGCGTCGTGACGTCCGGCCCGGCGTACCGGGCGCCGGTGATCTCGTAGAGCAGTTGCGCGGTCACGGTTCCGGCGTTCACGACACCGCCGGTGCCGGGGTGTTTGGTGATCACGCTGGAGCCGTCGGCGGAGATCTCGGCGATCGGGAACCCCGGCACGCCGAGCTCGTGCTCGGTGAAGAAGGCGTAGTTGCCGCCCGTGGCCTGCGTGCCGCATTCGATCACGTGCCCGGCGGCGACCGCGCCCGCCAGCGCGTCGTAGTCGTCGCGAGCCCAGCCGAAGTGCGCGGCGGCCGGGCCGACGATCACCGACGCGTCGGTGACGCGGCCGGTCACCACGATGTCGGCGCCCGCGTTCAGGCATTCCGCGATACCCCACGCGCCGAGATACGCGTTGGCGGTCAGGGTCTTGCCGAAGCCGAGTTCTTCCGCGCGCTGGATGAGGTCGTCGCCCTCGACATGCGCGATCGCGACGTCGACGCCGAGTTTCGCGGCCAGTTCGCGGAGCGCGTCCGCGAGACCGGCGGGGTTGAGCCCGCCGGCGTTGGCGACGATCTTGACGCCCTTTTCCTTCGCCAGCGCGAGATTCTGCTCCATCTGGCGCAGGAAGGTCTTGGCGTACCCGCGGTTCGGGTCCTTCATCCGGTCCCGGCCGAGGATGAGCATGGTCAGCTCGGCGAGGTAGTCGCCGGTCAGCACGTCGAGCGGGCCGCCGGTGAGCATCTCGTGGACCGCGGAGAACCGGTCGCCGTAGAACCCGGACGCGTTGCCGATCCTGATCGGGGTCATGCGAACTGCCCCGGTTTCCGCCCGGCACCGGGAGGTCCGGCGAAGGCCTGCGCGATCCCGAGCCATTCCTCGACGTCCTTGCCGGTGGCGACCAGGTCGGTGTCGGCGGGGTGACGGCGCTGGGTGATGACGAGGCAGAAGTCGACGGCACTGCCGGTGAGCCGCTGTCCGGCACCCTCGGGCCCGAAGTCCCAGGTGGTGCCGTCGGGCGCGGTCAGCTCGACACGGAACTCCTCGCTGGGCGGGGAGAGCGAGTTGAGCTTGTAGGCGAAGTCGCGAGTGCGGGTGCCGAAACGGGCGATGTGCCAGATCCGCGCGGTGTTCTCCCGCGTGACGCCGAGCGCGTCGTAGATGTCCTGGCCGTGCGCCCAGGTCTCCATGAGGCGCGCCGTCACCATGGACGCGGCGCTCATCGGCGGGCCGTACCAGGGGATCTTCTGTCCGTCGGGCACCGCCGCGAGCGCGTCGGCGAGTTTCGCGCGGCCGGCGCGCCACTCCGCCAGCAGCTCACGCGGCGGCGTCTTCGCGCCCTCCGCCGCGCCGTCGTCGACGTAGGACTCGCCCGTCGCGAGCAGCCCTTCGATCTCGGCCTGCCACTCGGCCTCGGATCCGCGCGCCGCGATCAGCGCCTTCTTGTCCGTCCAGGCCAGATGAGCGATCTGATGGGCGATCGTCCAGCCTTCGGCCGGGGTCCGCCGCGCCCAGTCCGACGCGGGCAGATCCGCCACCACGTCGTCGATGGCCTGCGATTCCGCCGCGAGATCCCCAAGGATCACGCCCAGGTCAGCCATGCCCGCCTCCTCGCGTCTCCCTCAGGCTGGCACCGCCCGCCGGAAAAATCAAGCACGCCTGATTGTTTTCCTCAGTCGGCGTGCAGCCGCGACTCCAACTGGCTTCGAGATGTCCCCAATGTGGCATCGGAGACGCTCAGTGTCCCCAATGCCACATTGGGGACACTGAACCCCGTCGCCCACGACCTCCGCGCGACATCGCCTCGACTACCGACACACCGATGGTGAAGAAGGGTCCCTCAAGGAGGCCTTCACGGACATCGGGCCAGGTCAGCTCCCCGGCCGCTCGAATTCCCGGATCAGCACCGGGTACTGCTCCCCGCCGTGCCCGGCGGCGATCGCACGGTCGGCCATCGCCTTGAACAGCTTCGGCAGTTCGGCGTTCACGCCCAGTGCCTCGCATTCCTCGACCAGATGCGCCATTGCCCGTGCATCGGTTTCCAAGGCCGACACCTCCGCGGGGAAGGAATCCTTGTCGACCTGTTCGGCGTACCCGGGCAGCCAGCCCGCCACCCCGACGGCGATCTGCTGCGCGAAGGGCGCGTACGTCGCGGCGTCGACACCGGCCGTCTTGAGCATCGCGGTGCCCTGAAGCCACGCGTTCAGGACGCTCCACATCATCGTCAGGCCGGCGACGTCGTACAGGGACGCGAGTCCGGGGTCCTCGCCGAGGTGGCTGATCGTGCCGAGCGCGCCGATCTCGAAGTCCGGCCGCGGCCCGCTCAGCAGGATCACCGCGTCGGCGGTCCCGATCGTCGACGGGATGGCCATGATCGCGCCGTCCACGTACCGGGCGCCCCGTTTTTCGGCCCAGGCGGCGGTTTCCCGCGCCTGGGCGGAGTCGCCCGAGGTCAGGTTGACCAGTGTCGTGCCCGCCAGCACGGCGTCGCCGAGCAGTGCACGCACGGCGGAGTAGTCGGTGAGGCACAGGATCGTCACACCGCCCGAGCCGAGCGCGTCGCCGATCGTGGGCGCGAGCCGCGCGCCTTCGGCCACGAGCGCGTCCGCCTTGGCGGCCGTCCGGTTCCACACGGTCGTGGGATGCCCCGCCTTCAGGAACGCGCGGGCGAGCGCGGTGCCCATGAGACCGAGGCCGACGACCGATACCGGGGTGTTCTCGTTGTCTGTCATGGCACGATCGTCAACGTTGATACCGGTATGAAGGTCAAGTGGGGAAAGCGATGAAGATCGGTGAACTGAGTCACCGGACGGGCGTCAACGCCCACCAGTTGCGCTACTACGAGGCACAAGGCCTCCTGGAGGCGAGCCGCGGCGCGAACGGTTACCGCGAGTACGACGAGACGGCTTTGCTGCGGGTGAAGCAGATCCGTCATCTGCTCGCCGCCGGCCTGTCGTCCGAAGACATCGCGTACCTGCTCCCCTGCGCGATCGGCGAGGAACCCGAGCTGATCGGCTGCCCCGAGTTGCTGGCCGCGATGCGCGAGCGGCTCGGACGCCTGGACGAGCAGCTGGCCAAGCTGACGCGATCGCGCGACGCGCTGGCCGAGTACATCGTCGTGGCCGAGCGGGTCGGCGGCGAGACCTATCCGCCTTTCGACGGCGCCGCCGCGTGAACGAGGCACACGAAGCGATCCGGCTGCGGGAGCAAGGCACCGACGAGGCGCGCCTGCGGCTGATCGAGCTGGCCGGGCGGCACCCGCGGGACGCCGTGATCGCCTACCAGACGGCCTGGGCCCACGATTCCGCCGGACTGGAGGCCGAAGCGGCCCCGTTCTACGAACAGGCGCTCGCGGGCGACGGTCTGTCCACAGAGGACAGGCATGGCGTGTTCGTCGGGCTCGGCAGCACCTATCGCGTCCTCGGCCGGTACGACGAGTCGCTCGCGACCTTGCGGCGCGGCCTCGGCGAGTTCCCGGACGACGCGGCGCTGAGGACGTTCCTCGCGATGGCGCTCTACAACGTCGGCGAGGCGCGCGAGGCGGCGGGAACCTTGCTGAAGGTGCTCGCGGCGACCAGCGCGGACGACGGCGTCCAGCGGTACCGGCGAGCGGTCGAGTACTACGCGGACCATCTGGACGACGTCGAATGAGCCTTATTGACACCTTGTCAACGTAGTCTTACTTTCACGTCATGAGCGCGTACGCCGAAATCACCTACGAGGTCGCCGACCGCATCGCGACGGTCACGCTCAACCGGCCCGAAGCCCGCAACGGCTACACCATTCGCATGGCCGACGAACTCGGCGACGCGATGGACCGGGCCGACCGCGACGAGGACGTCCGGGTGGTGATCCTGACCGGCAACGGCAAGGATTTCTCGGTGGGCGCCGATCTCACGCAGGGCGGCTTCGACTTCGACCCGGAGACCGGCCCGGACGCGGCGTGGCAGGAGCCGGCGGGACGCTGCTCGAAACGGATCTTCACGATGAACAAGCCGGTGATCGCGGCCCTGCGGGGCGCGGCCGTCGGCGGCGGCATCACGATCACGCTGTCCTGCGACTACCGTCTCGCGTCCACGGATTCCCGGTTCGGCTTCGTCTTCGTCCGCCGCGGGATCTACCCCGAAGGCGCGTCCGCGTGGTTCCTCCCGCGGCTCGTCGGGATGGGAACGGCACTCGATTGGATGGTCAGCGGGCGTGTCTTCGGCGCCGAGGAGGCGAAGGCCGCCGGGCTGGTCCACAGTGTCCACGAGCCCGAGGAAGTGCTCGGCAAGGCGCGCGAACTGGCCCTCGAGATCGCGACGACCACCTCACCCGTTTCGGTCGCGGTGACCCGGCAGCTGCTGTACCGGATGGCGAGCGCCGCGTCGCCGTTCCCGGTGCACGAACTGGACTCCAAGCTGATCGGCGGGCTGGGCGCCAGCCCGGACGCGGTCGAGGGAGTCGTGTCCTTCCTGCAGAAACGACCACCGGAGTTCTCCATGCGCGTCGACACCGACCAGCCCGCCTATCTGCCGTGGCGGAACTCGTGACCGCCTATCCCCCGGAGCCCTGGAACCTGGCGGGTCAGGCGTACCTGTCGATCTGGCGTATCCCGGTGAGCGAACTGCCCGAACTGCCCAGCCGCGCCGAGCCGATCACGCTGGGCGGCCGCGCCCAGGTGTTCACCGCCTGGATCGACTACCAGGAGCCCGGGCAGCTCCAGTACCACGAACTACTGGCGACCGTCGCGGTCCGCGGCGAACGCCTCTCCAGCTCCATCACCGACATCTGGGTCGACAGCGAGGTCTCCCTCGCCGGCGGACGCGCACTGTGGGGCATCCCCAAGGATCTCGCCGCGCTCGACTTCGCCCACGGGCGGACCTTCACCGCCTCGGCGGCCACCCACGAGGACTGGATCGCGACGGCGGCCTTCACCCCGCGCCCGAGCCTCCCGGTGCGGATGCCCGCGGCCTTCGACGTCGTCCAAATGCTGGACGGCCGTGTCAAAAGAAGCCCCGTCCGAGCGACGGCGAACCCGCGTCCCGCGGCCGCGGATTGGCGGATCAACGAGTCCGGCCCGTTCGGCTTCCTTGCCGGTCAGCGGCCCGCGCTGAGCGCCTGCCTGCGCGACTTCAAGATCGTTTTCGGCGGCTGACCAGCCGCTCAGCGTGATCGTCTAACCCGCCAGGGTGAGACCACGACACGCCACCCATTGGGGCACGTGCGGCCTCCGACCCCTACATGTAGTCTCTGGGAACCGGTACCGCCCAGCGACGGGGAGACCGCTCGGGAGCGGTTGCCGGACAGCTTTGTGAACGTGCAGCGCACGGCCTTGTGCGGCCTTGCGGTGCTTCAACGCGCCCTTTGGAGACTACGCATGTCAGTGGAAATCGGTCAGCGGCCACCTTCGTCCTCGGACACCACGCCCGCGACCGTGCGAGTCATCCGGCGGGACGGCAGCGTGTCCCCCTTCGACGCGAACAAGATCTCGGTCGCCGTGACCAAGGCCTTCCTCGCCGTCGAGGGCGGTGACGCGGCCGCCTCGTCGCGGATCCACCACCTGGTCAAGGAATTGACCGAGCAGATCGAGACCACCCTGCTCCGCCACGCCGGTCCCGAGACCGCGCTGCACATCGAGCAGATCCAGGACATCGTCGAACTGGCGCTGATGCGCGGCGAGCACCACAAGGTCGCCCGCGCGTATGTCCTGTACCGCGAGGAGCGCGCGAAGGCCCGTGAGGCCGAGAAGCCCGCGTCGTCCGACGTCGCCATCAGCGTCAAGGCGGCCGACGGCTCGCTTCGCCCGCTCGACTGGGCCCGCGTCTCGCACGTGGTCGGCGAGGCCGTCGCCGGCCTCGAGGACGTTTCGGCCGAGCCTGTCCTGGCCGAGGCCAAGCGCAACCTCTACGACGGCATCAGCGCCGACGAACTCGCCCTCGCCCAGATCATGGCCGCGCGCGTGCTCGTCGAGCAGGAGCCCAACTACTCCTACGTCAGTGCCCGGCTGCTCGCGGACAAGCTCCGCGGCGAGGCGCTCAGCTACCTCGCGGGAGTGCCGCAGCAGGCCAGCCAAGACGAGATGACCGCGAGGTACCCGCAGTACTTCCGGGACTACCTCAAGCGCGCCATCGAGCTGGAGCTGGTCAACCCCGAGCTGCAGACCTTCGACCTGGACAAGATCACCGCGGCCATCCGCGCCGAGCGTGACCTCGACTTCGGCTTCCTCGGCCTCCAGACCCTGTACGACCGGTACTTCCAGCACCACGACGGCGTCCGCTTCGAGCTGCCGCAGGCGTTCTTCATGCGCGTCGCGATGGGCCTGGCGATCCGCGAGGACGACCGGGAAGCCCGCGCCATCGAGTTCTACGAGCTGCTCTCGACGTTCCACTTCATGGCGTCCACCCCGACGCTGTTCAACTCGGGCACCACGCGCCCGCAGCTGTCGTCGTGCTTCCTGACCACTGTGGACGACGACCTGGACTCGATCTTCCAGGCGTACAAGAACAACGCGCTGCTGGCGAAGTACTCGGGCGGTCTCGGCAACGACTGGACCCCGGTCCGCGGCCTCGGCGCGCACATCAAGGGCACCAACGGCCAGTCGCAGGGTGTCGTGCCGTTCCTCAAGATCGCCAACGACACCGCGGTCGCGGTGAACCAGGGCGGCAAGCGCAAGGGCGCGGCCTGCGCGTACCTCGAGACCTGGCACGTGGACATCGAGGAATTCCTCGACCTGCGCAAGAACACCGGTGACGACCGTCGCCGCACGCACGACATGAACACCGCGAACTGGGTGCCGGACGAGTTCCTGCGCCGCGTCGAGGCCGACGCGCAGTGGACGCTGTTCTCGCCGAACGAGACCCCGGATCTGCACGACCTCTACGGCAACGCGTTCGCCGAGCGCTACCGCGAGTACGAGGCCGCCGCCGAGCGTGGCGAGCTGAAGGTGTTCCGCAAGGTCCGCGCGGTCGACCTGTGGCGCCGCATGCTGACCATGCTGTTCGAGACCGGCCACCCGTGGATCACCTTCAAGGACCCGTGCAACCTGCGTTCGCCGCAGCAGCACGTGGGTGTCGTGCACTCGTCCAACCTGTGCACCGAGATCACGCTGAACACCACCACCGACGAGGTCGCGGTCTGCAACCTCGGCTCGGTGAACCTGCTCAAGCACGTCACCCCCGAGGGCCTCGACACGAAGCGCCTCGAGAAGACCGTGCGCACGGCCGTTCGCATGCTCGACAACGTGATCGACATCAACTTCTACACGATCCCGGAGGCGCGCCGCTCCAACCTGCGCCACCGCCCGATCGGGCTGGGCCTGATGGGTTTCCAGGACGCGCTGTTCGAGATCGGTGTCCCGCTGTCCTCGGACGAGGCCGTGCAGTTCGCGGACACCAGCATGGAGCACATCAGCTACTACGCGATCTCGGCGTCGACCGACCTCGCCGAGGAGCGCGGCCAGTACCAGACGTTCGAGGGTTCCCTGTGGAGCAAGGGAATCCTGCCGATCGACTCGATGCAGCTGCTGATCGACGCGCGGCAGGGCGACGCGCTCGACGTCGACACCTCGTCCACTTTGGACTGGGCGCCGCTGCGCGAGCGGGTCAAGACCGTCGGTATGCGCAACTCCAATGTGATGGCGATCGCGCCGACCGCGACGATCTCCAACATCTGCGGGGTCGGGCAGTCGATCGAGCCGCTGTTCCAGAACCTGTTCGTCAAGTCGAACATGTCCGGTGACTTCACCGTGGTGAACCCGCACCTGGTCCGCTCGCTCAAGGAGCGCGGGCTGTGGGACGAGGTCATGGTGTCGGATCTCAAGTACTTCGACGGCAGCCTCGGCCAGATCGACCGCGTGCCGGACGACCTGAAGGCGCTGTACGCGACCGCGTTCGAGATCGAGTCCAAGTGGCTGGTGGACGCCGGTTCGCGGCGCCAGAAGTGGATCGACCAGGCTCAGTCGCTGAACCTGTACATCGCGGCGCCCAGCGGCCGCAAGCTCGACGAGCTGTACCGCTACGCCTGGCACAAGGGCCTCAAGACCACGTACTACCTGCGGGCGCGGTCCGCGACGCACGTGGAGAAGAGCACCCTGCGCGGCACCGACGGCAAGCTGAACGCGGTCTCGGCCACCCCGGCCCCCGCCGCACCCGCTTCGCCGAAGCCCGCCGCGCCGGCCCCGGCTCCCGCCGCTTCGCCCGCCCCGTCGGCTTCCGCCGCGGTCCCGGCCGTGCCGGTCACCGCGCCCGCACCGGCCGCCAAGCCGGAGCCGAAGGAGATGCCGAAGGTCTCGGACGTCGACTTCGTCGCCGCCGACGGCGCCGCCTGCCGGATCGACGACCCCGACTGCGAAGCCTGCCAGTAACGACATCCTCGTGAGTGGTAAGGGCGGTTAGAACCGTCCTTACCACTCACGACGCCTCTTGGAGTGTGCCCTTCATGACCACCTTTGACGCCTCCACCGACGCCACCGGCCTCGGTGAGATCGAAGTCGGCGCCGCCCGCATCAACGTCGACGACAAGCGGATGATCAACGCCCGCGCCGACGTCAACCAGCTGCTGCCGATGAAGTACACCTGGGCGTGGGAGAAGTACCTCGCCGGCTGCAACAACCACTGGATGCCGACCGAGGTCGCCATGCAGGCCGACATCGCGCTGTGGAAGTCGCCCGACGGCCTCACCGAGGACGAGCGCACCATGCTCAAGCGCAACCTCGGTTTCTTCGCCACCGCGGAATCGCTGGTGGCCAACAACATCGTGCTCGCGGTATACCGGCAGATCACCAACCCCGAATGCCGCCAGTACCTGCTGCGCCAGGCGTTCGAGGAGGCCGTGCACACGCACACCTTCCAGTACATCTGCGAGAGCCTCGGCCTGGTCGAGGGCGAGCTGTTCAACATGTACCGCGAGGTCCCGTCCATCTCGGACAAGGACGCGTGGGCGCTGAAGTACACGCAGAACCTGGAGAACCCGGACTTCGAGACCGGGACGCCGGAGGCCGACCAGGCCTTCCTGCGTGACCTCGTCGCGTTCTACGTGATCTTCGAGGGCATGTGGTTCTACACCGGCTTCGCGCAGATCCTGTCGCTCGGCCGCCGGAACAAGATGGTCGGCATCGCCGAGCAGTACCAGTACATCCTGCGCGACGAGTCGATCCACCTGAACTTCGGCATCGACTGCATCAACCAGATCAAGATCGAGAACCCGCACCTGTGGACCGAGGAGTTCCAGGCCGAGGTCCGCACCATGCTGACCGAGGCGTGCGAACTCGAGGTCGCCTACGCCCGCGACACCATGCCGCGCGGCATGCTCGGGCTCTCGGCCGAGCTGATCGAGCAGTACATGCACTTCATCACCGACCGGCGGGCGCAGCAGATCGGTCTCGCGCCGATCTTCGGCGAGACGGAGAACCCGTTCCCGTGGATGTCGGAGGCGATGGACCTCAAGAAGGAGAAGAACTTCTTCGAGACCCGCGTCATCGAGTACCAGTCCGGTGGTGCCCTCGACTGGGACTGAACCCCGAACTCGCGTGCTCAGGCACGTGACTCGCGTGCTTGAACACGGAACACGCCGGGCGGACTTCCGCCCGGCGTGTTCCGTCTCCAGGCACGCGTGTTCCGCCTCCGATCACGTGAGTTACGCCTCCAGTCACGCGAGACCCGAATTCGGTACGCTCCTGGGTGCTACTGGTTCGCCCGGCCTCCCAGGCCGGTCGAGGTAACAGGGAACCCGGTGCGAATCCGGGACTGCCCCGCAGCGGTATGTGGGAACGAAAGCCGTCACCGTGCGAGACACGGTAAAGCACTGGGACATGGCGCCCCGGGAAGCGACGGCCGGTAGGAACGAGCGAGTCGCCCACGAGTCCGAAGACCTGCCCGTGGTACGCGCGCCGACGGCGTGCGTGAGTCCGGGCCTCGTGGGATGGGCACGACCGAACGGCGGTCATCCCCGCGCGCTCCGGGCTCGCCCGACAAGCTCGCGAGGAGAGAGCTGTGACCGAAATCGGCACGACTGTGCTGGGCTACCCCCGGATCGGACCGGACAGGGAACTCAAGCGTTCACTCGAACGCTACTGGGCGGGCAAGATCGACGAGGCCGAACTACTGGGCACCGGCCGCGCGCTGCGCACCAGGACCTGGCGGGAACTCAAGGACGCGGGACTGAAATCCGTCCCCTCCAACACCTTCTCCCACTATGACCAGGTGCTCGACACCACCGAACTGTTCGGAGCGCTGCCGGAGCGCTTCACGACGCTCGGTCTCTCGCCGCTCGACACCTACTTCGCCGCCGCACGCGGGGTGCAGGACGCGCCGGCGATGGAGATGACGAAGTGGTTCAACACGAACTACCACTACCTCGTCCCCGAACTCGGCCCGGACACGACGTTCTCGCTCACCGGCACCAAACCGCTCGACGAATACCGCGAAGCCCGTGCGGTCGGTGTCGAGACCCGGCCGGTGCTGGTGGGCCCGGTGACGTTCCTGCTGCTCGCGAAGCCGGCCGAGACCGCTCCGGAGGACTTCCGACCGCTGGACCTGCTCGACAACCTCCTCGACGGCTACGTCGAGCTGCTGCGCCGACTGCACGACGAAGGCGTCGAGTGGGTTCAGTTCGACGAACCCGCCTTCGCCGCGGACCGCACCGAGAGGGAGCTCAACGCGCTCATCCGCGCCTACCACCGGCTCGCGAAGGAGACCGCGCGGCCCAAGATCCTGGTCGCCGGGTACTTCGGCGGTCTCGGCCGTGGCTTGGGTGTGCTCGCGCGCTCTCCGATCGACGCCATCGCGGTCGACCTCGTCACCGATGAGTCCTTTGTGGACGCCGTCGCCGCCGAACCCGCCCTGCGGGACAAGGAGGTGCTGGCCGGTGTCGTGGACGGGCGCAACGTCTGGCGCACGGATCCGACCCGCGCGCTCAGCCGAGCGGCGATGCTGCTGGGTATCGCGAAATCGGTCAGCGTGTCGACGTCCTGCTCATTGCTTCACGTGCCCTACGACGTCGAGCGGGAGGACGGACTGCACCCGCGTCTGAAGGGCTGGCTCGCCTTCGCCAGGCAGAAGGTCGACGAGGTCGTCTTGCTCGGGCGCGCGCTGAAGGAAGAGGGCGTCGACCTCTCCGCCGCCCGTGCCGCGGCCACGGATCGCGCGACGGCGGCCGACCTGGCCGACAGCGGGGTCCGCGCCCGGCTGGAGGCACTGCGGCCGGAGGACACCGTCCGCTCCCCCTACGCCCGGCGCGCGGCGGCTCAGCAGGCCGCGCTGAAGCTGCCGCCGTTGCCGAGCACGACGATCGGCTCGTTCCCGCAGACCACCGACGTCCGCAAGGCGCGGGCCGCGCACAAGGCGGGTTCGCTGGACGACGCGGGCTACGAAGCCGCGATGAAGGCGGAGATCGAGCGCGTCGTCCGGCTGCAGGAGGACCTCGGCCTGGACGTGCTGGTGCACGGCGAACCCGAGCGCAACGACATGGTGCAGTACTTCGCCGAGCGGCTGGCCGGGTTCGCGGCCACCGACTTCGGCTGGGTACAGTCCTACGGTTCGCGCTGCGTCCGGCCGCCGATCCTGTACGGCGACGTCTCCCGGCCGGAGCCGATGACCGTCGAGTGGGCGCGCTACGCGCAGGGCCTGACCGGCAAACCCGTCAAAGGCATGCTGACCGGACCGGTGACGATCCTGGCGTGGTCGTTCGTCCGCGACGATCAGCCGCTGGGCGAGACCGCCCGTCAGGTGGCGCTGGCCATCCGCGACGAAGTGCACGAACTGCAGGAGGCGGGCATCCGCGTCATCCAGGTGGATGAGCCGGCGCTGCGGGAGCTGCTCCCGCTGCGCGCGGCGGCGCACGAGGCGTACTTCGCGTGGGCGGTTTCGTCGTTCCGGCTGGCGACTTCCGGAATCGACGACGCGACGCAGATCCACACCCATATGTGCTACTCGGAATTCGGCGACGTGGTCAAGGCGATCGACGCGCTCGACGCCGACGTCACCAGCATCGAGGCCGCGCGGTCGAAGATGGAGGTCGTCACCGACCTCGGCGCGGCGGGCTTCGGCCGCGGCGTCGGGCCTGGCGTCTACGACATCCATTCGCCGCGCGTCCCCGCGGTCGACGAGGTCAGCGGGCTGCTGCGGACCGCCGTCGGCGCCGTGCCCGCCGAGCGGATCTGGGTCAACCCGGACTGCGGTCTGAAGACCCGCGGGTACGCCGAGGTCGAACCGGCGCTGCGGAACCTGGTCGCGGCCGCCCGCGTGGTCCGCGCCGAACTGGCCTGACCGGTCCGTGAAGGCCTCCTTCCCTACCCTCAAGGTAGTGAAGGAGGCCTTCACGGAACTTCCACCGGGGTATTGTCAGGACGTCAATAAGGGTGCGATGGTGGAACGGTAACCGATCTCAGCGGGGAGATGGTCGCCATGGCGAACGCCGTCGAAAAGGTCACCGGGGCACTGCGCGAGCGGGTCCCGCCGCTCACCTCGATCCCCCTGCCGCGTTCGGTCGACCAGCGCTGGCTCGGCGCGACCTGGCCGGTCCGCGAGCTCGCGCCCGCCCCGCCGGGCCTCAAACCCGTCCTCGGCGACGAAGGCCCGCCGGTCATCGGGCACGCCCTGGACTTCATGCGCTTCGGCATCGAGTTCGGCCTCAAACGCTACGAGACCTACGGACCGGTGTCGTGGATGGGCGCGTTCGGGCGCCGCATCGTCGCGCTCACCGGTCCGGAGGCCACCCAGATCGCGTTGGTGAACAAGGACAAGGCCTTCTCCCAGGAAGGCTGGAAGTTCTTCATCGAGCAGTTCTTCGACCGCGGTCTGATGCTGCTCGACTTCGGCGAGCACCATCTGCACCGGCGGATCATGCAGGCGGCGTTCACCCGGCAACGGCTCACCGGTTACGTCGACCAGATGGGGCCGGCCCTGCGTAAGGGCGTCGCCGCGTGGGCCGACCGGCCGAACCCGCGGATCTACTGGTCCCTCAAGCAGCTCACGCTCGACGTCGCGACGCGCGTGTTCATGGGCATGAGTTCCGGCGACGACGCGGCCGCGATCAACCGCGCGTTCGTGAACTCCGTGCGCGCGGGCACGGCCATCGTGCGGTTCCCCGTTCCCGGCGGCCGCTGGGCGGCGGGTTTGCACGGCCGCAAGGTCCTCGAACGCTACTTTTCGGCGAACCTGCCGGCGAAACGGGCCGGCGACGGCGACGACCTCTTCACCGCGTTGTGCCACGCCACCACCGAAGACGGTGACCGCTTCACCGACTCCGACGTCGTCAATCACATGATCTTCCTGATGATGGCCGCGCACGACACCTCGACGATCACCAGCGCCGCCGCCGTCTACCACCTCGCCAAGAATCCCGAGTGGCAGGAACGCGCGCGCCGGGAATCGCTCGCGCTCGGCGACGACGTGCCGGACATCGAGGCGCTGGAGACCCTGACGACGCTGGATCTGGTGATCAAGGAAGCCCTGCGGCTGGTGGCCCCGGTTCCTTCCCTGACCAGGAAGACCGTGAAGGACACCGAGGTTCTCGGGCATTTCATTCCCGAAGGGACACTCGTCGGGGTTTCCCCCACCGTCAACCACTTCTCGCCGGAGCACTGGACCGACCCCATGCGGTTCGACCCGGACCGCTTCGGCGAGGACCGCCGCGAGGACAAGTCGCATCGCTACGCGTGGATGCCGTTCGGCGGCGGGGCGCACAAGTGCATCGGCCTGCATTTCGGGACGTTCGAGGTGAAGGCGCTGCTGCACGAGATGCTGCGGGCGTATCGGTGGTCGGTACCGGAAAACTACACCGCACGCTGGGACTACGTCTCGCTGCCCGTGCCGGCGGACGGACTGCCGATCCGCCTGACACCCCGCTGAAGCCGGACCAATCGGACAAACACGATCGAGCACTCTTGGTAACTTCCGGTCACCACTCGTGTAGCAGCGATCACCCTTTCAGCCGGTAGACACCCCGGATCGCGCATGATGCCGTGACACTACACCCGGTCGGCCCATACCTAGTGTGGGTCCGTGGGCTCGGACACCCGGTCTGAGCTGGCCATCAACCGAGCATGAAGAGGTGAAGTGTGCCCGAACCTGGTTCCGCGCCAGGGTTGGTGGACGTCGCTCGGAGATGGGCCGAGACGCTCGCTGACACTAAAGGAGTATCGCTTCCCAAGGAGCAACTCGAACAGCTGCTGCTCGGTGTCGCCCAGGACGCCGTCTTGGCCGAGCCCGACCATCAGCCCGCCGTGCTGCGCTTCTCCAAGCTCTATTCCGCCTCTCCCATCGGGATCGCCCTCGCGGACGCCAACGGCACCATCGTGGAGGCGAACGCCGCGCTCGGCCGTCTCCTCGGCTGCCGCCCCTCCGCGCTGCGCGGGCGGGAGATCCCCGATCTCGGCTCCGCCGAACACGACGTCGCCCGCCTGCGGAACGCGCTCGCGCAGCTCATGACGCACGGGCAGCCGACACAGCAGGAACGCCTGCTGCTGGATCACAGCGAGGAAGGCTCGCTCTGGGTCGACGTGACTCTCACCGACCTCCCGGGTGACCGGCCCGATTCGACCTATCCGGTGCTGATGGTCTCCGACGCCAACGAGATCCACCTGCTGCAGGAACGGCTGCTGCACCAGAACGTGCACGACGCGCTGACCGGCCTGCCCAACGCCACCGCGTTCGGCAACGCCCTCGAAACCGCGCTGGCCGGGTCCGGCGGCGAGCAGGTCGCGCTCGTCTATCTCGACGTCGACGGCTTCAAGGTGATCAACGACGGTCTCGGGGCCGGCGTGGGCGATCAGGTGCTGCGCGGGGTCGCGAAGAAGCTCACGTCCGTCTTCACCGGCAGGCACAACGGCTCGGTCGCCCGGCTGTCCGGCGACGGGTTCGCCGTCCTGCTGCGCGGCGA
The DNA here is from genome assembly GCF_056435665.1 of Amycolatopsis sp. NPDC043887. Lineage (NCBI taxonomy): Bacteria > Bacillati > Actinomycetota > Actinomycetes > Pseudonocardiales > Pseudonocardiaceae > Amycolatopsis > Amycolatopsis sp. NPDC043887. The sequence goes on along the minus strand of NZ_JBWKEB010000004.1, from coordinate 65,014 downwards.
CTTCACCCCGCCCGAGGTGATCGCGCTGGTCGAGCAGGCCTTGGAGGAGCTGGTCGAGCCGATCTACCTCGGCGGGCACGGTATCGGGGTCAGCGCGAGCGCGGGCATCGTCGTCCGCCCGGTCGCCGACGGCGGACCCGAAGACCTGCTTCGCGCCGCGGAAATCGCCCTGCACCGCGCCAAGGAGGCGGGCAAGGCGCAGTGGATGCTGTTCGATCCGGAACTCGACGCGCGTGACCGGGGCCGCTACCAGCTCGGCGCGGTCATCGCGGGCGCGCTGGAGAACGGTGAGTTCTCGCTGATCTACCAGCCGACGGTGAAGCTCGCGAATCCCGACCAGCTGGCCGCGGTCAACGCCGGGTTGCGCTGGAGCCACCCGGAGAAGGGTGAACTGGACTCGGACGATTTCTATCCGCTCGCGCAGATCACCGGGATGACCATCCCGCTCGGCCGATGGCTGCTGGCCGAATCGCTCGCCGCCACCGCGAGATGGCGGAACAGGTTCGGCGAGGCCGCTCCCGACGTCTGCGTGCGGCTGCCGAACCGGCTGGCCATCGAGCCCGATCTGGTCCTGTTGGTCAAGGAACAGCTCGACCGGCACAACCTGCCCGCCCAGGCGCTGCGGCTGTGCACGGACCGCGAGTCCGTGCTCGACTCGAGCGGCGAGGTGCTGGACTCCTTCGCCGTGCTGGCCGATCTGGGCTCCCAGCTGGTGCTGGCCATCTCCGGTTCGGACGATCTGGAGCTGATCCCGCGCCACGGGCTGCCGGTCCGCCACGTGATCCTGTCCGGCGCGGTCGTCGACGCGCTGGCCGACGGCGAGGACGAGGCCGACGTCCGCCACCTGTGCCAGCTGGTCGCCAGGGCCAAGGAGCTGAACCTGCGCATCGGCGCGGAGGGCGTCCGGAGTCACGAACAGGCCGAACGGCTGCGGCGGTACGGCGTACTCGCGGCGCGTGGTTCGTTCGTGGCGGATTCCGCGACCGGGGACGAGGTCGACGAGCTGATCGAACGGCACGCCCACTGACGTGACAGGATCGGTCCATGGACCAAGGTGACATCGCCCCGGACTTCACTCTGCCCGACGACAAGGGCGAGGAGCGCACGCTGTCGGACTTCCTCTCGTCCGGCCCGGTCGTGCTGTTCTTCTACCCCGCCGCGATGACCAGCGGCTGCACCGCGGAAAGCTGCCATTTCCGCGACCTGGCCGCGGAATTCGCCGAAGTGGGCGCGCACCGCGTCGGCATCAGCCCGGACGCCGTAGCCAAACAGCAGGAGTTCTCCGCCAAGCACGGCTTCGACTACCCCCTGCTGTCCGATGTGGACGGTGTGGTGGCGAAACAGTTCGGCGTATGGCGCAAATTCAGCCCGCTGCATGCCAAACGGCACACCTTCGTCATCGACACCGATCGCAAGGTGCTCGAAGTGATCAAGAGTGAGCTGAAGTTCACCGTGCACGCCGACAAGGCGCTCGCGGCCTTGCGCGAGCGCAAGACTAAGGACGCTTGAGCCGCCAGATCCGGTTGACGCCCGCGCAGGCGGGGGCGAGCGGCGGTTCGGCGGCCTCGTCGCCGGTCATCGTGAAGCCCAGCCGCGCGGGCACGGCACCGCTCGCGAGGTTCTTCTCGTCGTGCCGGATCTCGATCTCCGGCGCGCCGAGCCGGAAAGCCTCGTCGGCCAAGAGCTTCGCGGCCCTGGTCGCGAAGCCGCGACCGGTGTGGTGCCTGCCGAGCCAGTAACCGATCTCGATCCGGCCCGGATGCGTGATCATGCCCGCGCCGCCGACGAGGTCTTCCCCGCTGAGGATCGCGAAGTCGTAAGTCTTGCCGTCGGCCCAGTTCTCCGCGGTCCGCTCCAGGAAGTCGGCGGCTTCACGACGGCCGTAACCGTAGGTGGCCCAGATCATCCAGGCGCCGAGATGCCCGGCGGAGTCGCCCGCGACGGCGGCGAGGGTTTCGAGCTGCTCCGGCTTCCAGCGGCGCAGCGTGACGACGTCGTCGGCGAGGGTTTCGGCGGGCGCTTCCATCAGGCTCCTCGTGAGTGGCAAGGACGGTTAGAACCGTCCTTACCACTCACGAGGCCGAAGATCAGGTCAAAATCGCGCTGTCCGGGATCTCCGTGTCGTTCTTCAACGCGTCGAACAGCAGCTTCGACTTCGTCTTGTCCCAGTTCTCCGCCGAACCGCTGGTCACCGGCACCGTCGTGGTGACGACGCCGCCCGAGGAGATCCCGCGCATCGCCAGCGCCAGCCCCACCAGATTGTGCACGTGGTCGCCCGAATCCATCGTCAGCGCGTCCGGCGCCGTCGACAGCAGCGGGAAAAGCGAGAACGGGTTCAGCAATGTGCCGGGGCTGCCGATCTCGCTGACCATCGCGCCGATGAACTTCCGCTGGTTGGCCACGCGGTCGAGGTCCGAACGCGGGGTGGCCTCGCTGTGCCGCATGCGGACGAACCCGAGCGCCTGCGGGCCCTGGAGGTCCTGGCAGCCCGCGGGGATCTTGATCTTGGTGAGGGTGTCCTCCATCGGCTTCTCGACGCACATGTGGACCCCGCCGATCGCGTCGACGATCTTCGCGAAGCCGCCGAAGCCGATCTCGGCGTAGTGGTCGATGCGCAGGCCCGTGGCGCCCTCGACGGTCTGCGCGAGCAGCGTCGGGCCGCCGATCGAGAACGCCGCGTTGATCTTGTTCTTGCCGTGCCCCGGGATGGTCACCTGCGAGTCGCGCGGAAGGCTCAGCAGCGTCGGTTTGGTGCTGTTGTCAGGGACGTGCGCGATCATGATGGTGTCGGTGCGCTTGCCACCGCCTGCGGCCTTGCTGTCCCCGGTGACCAGCTTCTCCTGCTCTTCGGGGGTCAGCCCGTCGCGGCTGTCGGAGCCCACGATCAGCCAGTTGGTGCCTTCGGCCGCGACGGGGCGGCCGGAGTAGTCGGCCAGCGCGTCGACGCGGTTGATGGAGAACTCCAGGTACACCCACACGCCGGCGAGGAACACCACGAACACGGTCAGCAGGGAGAGCAGCACCTTGCCGAAGCCCCAGCGCTTACGTCGCCGCGGCGGCCGCGCACCGTCGTCGGCCGGGCGGCCAGGAGGGGGCTGCGGCGGGCCTGGACGGCGTGGTGGCGGACCGGCGGGCCGTTCCTGGCCGCCGTGCCCCATGGGCCTCGTCCGCTCGTCGTACGGGCTGCTCCCCCGGCCCGGCAGCGGCATCATCTGCGCGGGCTGATGCCGCCGGGGGCGGCCGGACGGCGGCCGTTGCGGCGGCGGCATCCGTCGCCCTCGGTCGTCGCCTCCATACGTCATGCCGAATCACCCGTCCCGGTCTCGCGTGTAGGGCCCAGTCAACCGCAGACCCTAGGTGAAGGACGTCCGGCACCCCGCATCGGTTGGGTGGAGATCACCGTCCGTTTTCGGCGAATCCGAACTGGTGGACCTTGAGATACCCCGAACGGAACCCCGCTTCGGAGTACGCCAGATAGAACTCCCACGTCCGCTTGAAGACGTCGTCGAAGCCCAGTTCGGTGATTTCGTCCCACCGCTGGCTGAAATTCTCCCGCCACAGCCGCAACGTGCGGGCGTAGTCCTGGCCGAACTCGCGTACTCCCTCCAGTTTCAGCCTGGTGTGCGCCAGCATGCCCTGCTCGACCGACGTCGTGGACGGGATGAGCCCACCGGGGAAGATGTACTTGTGCACCCAGGTGTAGGACCGGGCCGCGGCGAGCATGCGTTCGTGGTCCATGGTGATGGCCTGGAGCCCCAGCCTTCCGCCCGGCTTCAGCCGCTTCCCGATGGTCTCGAAGAACGTCGGCCAGTACGCTTCCCCGACCGCTTCGATCATCTCGACGCTGACCACGGCGTCGTACTGGCCGGTCGAGTCGCGGTAGTCGCACAGCCGGACATCGACGCGGTCGGCGAAGCCCGCCGCCGCGATGCGCTCGGTCGCCAGCTTCGCCTGCTCCTCGGAAATGGTCAGCGAGGTGACCGTGGCCCCGCGCGCGGCGGCCCGGATCGAGAGTTCGCCCCAGCCGGTGCCGATCTCGAGCACGGTGCTGCCTTCGCGGACCCCGGCGTAGTCGAGGACGCTGTCGATCTTGCGGTGCTGGGCGGCGGTGAGGTCGTCGTCCGGGCCGAACAACGCCGACGAGTACATCATCGACGGGTCCAGGAACGCGCCGAACAGGTCGTTGGACAGGTCGTAGTGGCGATGGATGTTCGCCCGCGCGCCCTCGACGGTGTTCTCCTCTCCGGCCGGGTGGCCGCGGTCGACGAAGCGGCGGAACCGTTGCAGCAGCGGCGGGATGAGCGTCGCCATCCGCTCCGCGAACGGGGTCAGCACCTCGGCGAGCGCGTCGCTCGTCCAGTCGCCGACCATGTAGGCCTCACCGAAGCCGATCTTCGCGTCCACGCCGAGGCGGTGGAAGAAGGCGGCGGGGCGGTTGAGCCGCATCTCGGGCGCGTCCGGCCCGCCGGCGCCGAGCTGCGAGCCGTCGGGCATGCGCACGCGGACGTTCAGCGGGCGCACCGCCTGCCGGAACAACTGCTCGGCGATCCGCGCCCGGAACGGGGAATGCGGCGGGGTGGCCAGTCCGGGCCACCGGTTTTCGTCAGGGGTGGGCAGGCCGGACGAACCGGCCGTCCGATCGACGCTCGACGTGGACATGAGTACTCCCTCCCGCCCGGTCTAGACCGGGATCCGCAGCCGTTCCGAGCTCGGCCGCCCCCAGGCGCCGCTCAGCGTTTCGTCAGTTCCCCCGGCTTCGATCAGCTCGAGTGTGAAAGCGCGTACGAGACGGTTCCAGACGCGAGACCTTCGTAGCATCGCGTGCCCTTCGCCGCCTATTTCAAACCGCGCGGATCGCGACGTCACCTTTTCGGCGCGTTCCGCGAAAGCGTGTGATGCCACCGGATCGGTCATCCGGTCCTTGGTCCCGTGCGCGATGAGCACGGCACGGCCGCCGACGGCACCGATGGGTTCACCCGGTGGTGTCCACGGTGCCAGCGCGCAGACGCCGATGACGGCCGGATCGTCGGCGACGCGCAGGGCGACCCGCCCGCCCATCGAATGGCCGACGAGGATCACCGGAACCCCCGGATGGTCATCGCGGACGCGTTCCAGTGCCCAGCGCGCGTCGGCGAGCGCGTCGGTGCCGTGGTCGTTCCAGCCGTAGATCCGGTTGCGCAGGAGCCTCACCTCGACCCCGTGCGCCCGGCCCGCCCGATGGACGTCCCTCGCCAGCGGCACCATCCGCTGGTACGCCAGCCGCCACGGCGCGACGCGGGCATGACTGTGCTCCGCGCCGCCGTGCAGGACCAGCACCACGCCTTTCACCCGGCCGCGTACTCGCCAAGTCCGCACCGCGGGATCAGCCTCGCTCACCCTGGACCCTCCAGTCTCCGAAACCCCGGCCGCAGTGATCGGGTCAACCTCGATCATGACCCGATGTATTCCACTTCGGCCATTGGTCCACGCGATACATTCGTCGCTGATCTCCAGACGGAAGGGCGGATGTGGTGAGCACCACCGAACGTTGTGCAGGCGTCACCGAACGGCTCGCTGAGGCCGAACGGGGTAACGCGGAGCAGATCCGGAAGTCGGCCGAGCTGATCCTGGGGGTCATCCGGGCGGACGCCCTGGTGTTCACCGCCGGGGCCGGACATTCACTGGCCGCGGTCGCCGAGACCTTCTACCGGGCGGGTGGGCTCGCCTGTGTGTACCCGGTCTACCACCCCGAACTGCTGCCGTTGCACGGCGCGCAGCACAGCACCAAGACCGAGCGCCGCTCCGGGCTGGCCGAAGAGGTGCTGGCCGAGCGCGCGCCGGGCCCGGACGACGTACTCGTGGTGTTCTCGACCTCGGGGGTCAACCCGTACCCGGTCGAACTGGCCGCCGGTGCCCGGAAGCGCGGGGCAGCGGTCATCGCGGTGAGTTCGGCCGCGTCGGTGGCCAAGGCGCCCAAACGCGCGGCCACGACGCTGCTCGAGGAGGCGACCATCGTGCTCGACTCCCACGTCCGTCCCGGGGACGCGAGCTACCCGCCGGAAGCGCCGCGGACCGCGCCGCTGTCCACGGTGATCAACGCGTTCCTGTGGAACCTCGTGCTCGCCGAGGTCGTCGACCTCGGTGCGGCGCAGGGCGTCGACATCCCGCTGTGGCGCAGTTCCAACGTGGACGGTGGCGACGAGGCCAACGCCGCGCTGCTGGCCAAGTACGGCGCGCGGGTTCCCGCTCTCCGCTAGTTCTTTACCGCGCGGACGAGTCCCTTGACTCGTCCGCGCGGCGCTTCTACGGTCACATACCGACCGGTCGGTGTCCGCAGGAGGTCCGTGCCATGCCCGAGATCCACGGCGAGTGCGCGGCGGGCTTCGAACCCGTCCGCGCCGCCTTCGAGGAGAACTTCGCCGAACGCGACGAGATCGGCGCCGCGTTCTCGGTGACGCGGCACGGCGAGACCGTGGTCGATCTCTGGGCCGGCTGGGCCGATCCGGACCGGACGACCCCGTGGCGGGCGGACACGCTCACCAACGTCTGGTCGACCACCAAGGGCATGACCGCGCTCTGCGCTCACCACCTCGCCGACGCCGGACTGCTCGAGCTCGACGCGCCGGTCGCGAAGTACTGGCCGGAGTTCGCGGCGGCGGGCAAGCGGGAGATCCCGGTGCGCTGGCTGCTCTCGCACCGCTCCGGGGTGACCGGGGTCGGCTTCGACCGGCCGGTGACGGTGAAGGAACTGTACGACTGGGACCACATCACCGGACTGCTCGCCGCGCAGGCGCCGCTCTTCGAACCGGGCACCGCCAGCGGCTACCACGCGCTGTCGTTCGGGTTCCTCGTCGGCGAGGTGATCCGCCGGGTGAGCGGGCAGGACGTCCGCGCGTACTTCGCCGGGCACATCGCCGGCCCGCTGGACGCGGACTTCCGGATCGGCCTGGACTCCGACGCCGATCTGGCGCGCTGCTCCACCCTCGTCGAGCCCGTGCTCAGCGCCGAGATGACGACCGCGCTGACCCAGGCGTTCACCAACGCAGGCCCGGTCGCCCTCGCGGCGCTGGCGAACCCGCGCGTACAAGGCCGTGACGCCAACGATCCCGCGTGGCGGCGCGCGATCCTGCCCGCCTTGAACGGTCACGGCACCGCCCGGGCCATCGCGACCATTTACGGCGCGCTCGCCTCCGGGCGCCTGCTCTCGGCCGGAGCGCTCGCGACCGCCCGTGAAGGACAGGGCCGCGAGGCCGACGTCGTCGGCGGGCTGGGCAACGAATGGGCGCTGGGGTTCTACCTCGGCAGCGAGGAACGCGGCTTCGGGCCGAACCCGCGCGCGTTCGGGCACGACGGGTTCGGCGGCTCGTCCGGTGGCGCGGATCCCGAAAGCGGGATCGCCTTCGGCTACACGATGAACCGGATGGGCCCGCTGATGCGGGACGATCCGCGGAAGATGGCGCTGGTGAACGCGACCTTCCGCGCCCTGCGGTCGTGAGTGGCGATTCGGGTTCTAACCCGAATCGCCACTCACGACCCACCCGAGGGTCACGCGGCCGCGGACTCCTCCGAGAACTGCGTCAGGTACAGCGCCGCGTAGCGCCCTTCCCGCGCGAGAAGGTCGTCGTGCGTTCCCCGCTCGACGATCTCCCCGTGCTCGATCACCAGGATCTGGTCGGCCGCCCGGACCGTCGACAACCGGTGCGCGATGACCAGCGCGGTCCGCCCGTCGAGCGCGTCGGTCAGCGCCTCGCCCACGGCCGCCTCGGACTGCGAGTCCAGATGCGCGGTCGCCTCGTCGAGGACGACGACCTTCGGCTGCGCGAGCAGCAGCCGGGCGATGGTCAGCCGCTGCCGCTCCCCGCCGGAGAGCCGGTAACCCCGCTCCCCCACCACGGTCTCCAGCCCGTCCGGCAGTTCCCGGATCAGCTCGGCCAGCCGCGCCTTCTCCAGCGCCGCCCAGATCTCGGCGTCGGCGACCCCGGGCCGCGCGTACTCGAGGTTCGCGCGGATCGTGTCGTGGAAGAGGTGCCCGTCCTGGGTCACCACGCCGACGGTCTCCCGCAGCGAGGCGAAACCCAGATCTCGAACGTCCACATCAGACAGTTTGACCGATCCGGCGTCGACGTCGTAGAGACGCGGCAGCAGTGAGGCGATCGTCGACTTGCCCGCGCCCGACGAACCGACCAACGCCACCATCTGCCCGGGTTCGGCGCGGAAGCTGATGCCGTGCAGTACCTCCTCACCACCCCGGTGATCCAAAGTGGACACATCCTCCAGCGACGCCAGCGAGTACCGGTCCGCCGCGGGGTAGCCGAACCGGACGTCCGCGAACTCCACCGAGACCGGGCCTTCGGGAACGCGGCGCGGTTCCGGCTTCTCTTCGATCATCGGCTTGAGGTCGAGCACCTCGAAGACGCGCTCGAACGAAACCAGCGCGGTCATCACGTCCACCCGGACGTTCGCCAGCGCGGTCAGCGGCGAGTACAGCCTGGTCAGCAGCAACGCCAGCGCCACGACGGTGCCCGGCGCGAGCGCCCCGGTCAGCGCGAGGTAGCCACCCAAACCGTAGACCAGCGCCTGCGCGAGCGCGGAAACCGTGGTCAGGCTGGTGAGGAACCAGCGTGTCAGCATCGCCGTGCGCACGCCGATGTCGCGCACCCGCCCGGCCCGCGCGCCGAACTCGCCCGCCTCGCGCTCCGGGTCGCCGAACAGCTTCACCAGCGTCGCGCCCGGCGCGGAGAACCGTTCGGTCATCTGCGTGGTCATCGACGCGTTGAGCTGACCGGCTTCCCGCTGCAGGGCGGCCATCCGCCGCCCGAGCCGCCGCGTCGGCAGGACGAACACCGGCAGCAGCACCAGCGCCAGCAGGGTGACCTGCCAGGACAGCGTCACCATGACCACGAGCGACAGCGCGAGCTGGATCACGTTGGTGACCAAACCGGACAGTGTCGCGGTGAACGTGCGCTGCGCGCCGATGACGTCATTGTTGAGCCTGCTCACCAGTGCGCCGGTGCGGGTGCGGGTGAAGAACGCGACCGGCATCCGCTGCACGTGGCGGTACACCGCGAGCCGCAGGTCGAGGATGATCCCCTCCCCGATCCTCGACGACTGCGCCCGCTCGGCCAGCCCGAGTCCGGCGTCGATCAGCGCCAGCGCCGCGATCACCACGGCGAGCCACACCACCAGCGCGACGTCGTGCCCGCCGACGATCGCGTCGACCACCTTCCCGGCCAGCACCGGCGTGCTCACCGCCAGTACCGCCGAGACGACGGTGAGCACCAGGAATATCAGCAACCTTCGCCAATGCGGCCTGGCGAACCGTGCGACGCGGCGGAGCGTGCCCTTGTGCAGCCCCTTCGGAACGTCGGCGGACTTCATCGCCGAGTTCATCAGCGTCCACGTGTTGTCCATGAGAACCCTCTCTTCGCCCCCAAAACCTCGATATTAGTCGAGAGTTTTCCCGGATATAAGCATGACCAACACCGGAGCACACCGGATGCTTCCCGGTTTCCGCGTCCTCTTTCCGGCGAAGGTGGCCGCGTCGGTAGCCTGAGCCGGTGACCAAGGACCCAGACCGGCGACGACTGACCATCGACCTGGTCTTCTACACGGGCTGCCTGATCTTCGCCGTCGCGAACACGGCCGTCGCGGAGTTCTACGGCTATCGCGTGTGGGCGAACTTCGCTGTAGCGGGTTACGGCCTCGCCGTTGTCCACTCCGGCTGGCTGCTGGCCGCCGCCCGGCGCGGCAAGCAGCTGCCCGGCGCGCTCGGTTCGCGGTGGATCGGCATCGGGGCGATCGGCCTGTTCGCCATGATCCTTCCCTTGGGAATGCTCGTCATTCGCCGTCTGACCGGAGTGGACTGGCTCGTCACACCGAACTCCTGGGCCGCGCAGCCCGAGGTCTGGGTGATCGAACGGTCGGCGAAACTCCTTCTGGAGAACGGCACCCCGTACGTCGACGTCACCACGCTCGGTCGCGCAGTGGAAGTAAACGATTACACGCCATACGGTCCGGTGATGACCGTCTTCGGTCTGCCGCGTGCCCTGTTCGGCGGTGGACCGGTCGCGAACGCCCTCACCGACGCGCGCTGGATGTTCGCGCTGGCGGCCGTCGCGTGTGTGCTGCTGACGCTGCGGCTGCTGAAGTGGCCGAAAATCCCGGTCAGCGCCGCGCAACTCGCGCTCGCCTGCCCGCTGACAGCACTGACCTGGGCGGTCGCCGGCCCGGATCTGGCCATCGTCGGCCTGCTGGTGCTGTCCTTCGCGCTGGCCTCGACCGGCCGCGCGGTCCTGTCGGGCCTGGTGCTGGCATTGGTGGTCAGCGCGAAACTCATCGTCGCGCCCGCGATCGTGGTGCTGGGTGTCTTGTTGATCACGCGGCGTGGCCCTCGCGCACTGGGCGGATTCGCCGCGGCACTCGTGGTGACGACCCTCGTCCTGCACGTCCCCGTCTATCTGGCCGACCCCAAGGCGTTCGTCGAGCACGTCTTCCGCTTCCCGCTGGGAATCGGCGTGATCAAGTCACCGGCGGCGAGCCCGTTGCCCGGCCACCTCATCGCCTCACTCGGCCCGGTGGGCACGGCGGTTTCCTTCGCGCTGCTCGGGATCGCTGCCGTCGCGATCCTGGTCTGGCTGCTGCGCCGCCCGCCCGCGACCGGCTCGGACGCGTTGCTGCGCATGGCCGTCGGGCTCGTCGCGCTGATCATGCTCACTCCGGCGACGAGGTACGGCTACCTGGTGTATCCGCTGGTCCTGCTCGGTGCCAGGTTGGCCTTCCTGGCCGCGGAAACCCGTGAAACAGCGGTCCCTGGAAAGGGAACTGCGCCCCCCGCGCAGCAGTCCGCTACTTCCTCGTGACTACTTCTTCTTGACCCTGGTGGCACCGCCACGGCCGCGCAACTGGACGCCGGACTCCGAGAGGACCCGGTGCACGAACCCGTACGAGCGACCCGTGGACTCCGCGAGAGCGCGGATGCTCGAGCCCTTCTCGTATTTCTTCTTCAGGTCAGCGGCCAGCTTGTCACGCGTGTTGCCGGTGATCCGCGCGCCTTTCTTGAGATCAGCCACGTCGATCGCCTTCCAGCCGAGAGTGTTCTGGGCCACATAACGGCCCCTGTCGCCGCAATGATCGAACACTGAGCGCCGGAATGCCAGACGACGAGCGCAAAACTGCTGAAACCGCGATCACATTGGGCCATTTCAGTGGCCGGATGGCATCGATCAAGCACCCGAACGGACGCAGGCCTCACGCAAGCTGGACAAGTTCCAGATAATCCGCCGACCAATGGTCCTCGGTTCCGTCCGGCAGGAGGATCACGCGTTCCGGCTCCAGCGCCTCGACCGCGCCCGGGTCGTGTGTCACCAGGACGACGGCTCCGGCGAAGCTGCGCAAGGCGTCCAGGACCTGGGCACGGCTGGCCGGATCCAGGTTGTTCGTCGGCTCGTCGAGCAGCAAAACGTTGGCAGCGCTGGATACCAGTCCGGCGAGCGCGAGCCGCGTCTTCTCGCCGCCCGAGAGCGTGCCGGCGGGCTGATCGAGCTGCTCGCCGGTGAACAGGAACGAACCGAGAAGGTTCCGCAACTCCTGCGCTCCGGTGTCCGGCGCGAGGTGACGGATATTTTCCCACACGGACGCGTCGTGGTCGAGAGTTTCGTGTTCCTGTGCGTAATAGCCCAGACGCAATCCGTGACCTGGAATGGTCTCGCCGGTATCCGGAGTTTCCATTCCGCCGAGCAGCCGGAGCAATGTCGTCTTTCCGGCACCGTTCAATCCGAGCACGACGACCTTCGACCCGCGGTCGATGGCGAGGTCGACTCCGGTGAAGATCTCGAGCGAACCGTAGGACTTCGAGAGTCCCTCCGCGGTGAGCGGCGTCCGGCCACAGGGGGCGGGCTCGGGGAACTTGATCCGGGCGACCTTGTCGGCCTGCCGGGTCTCGTCGAGCGCGGAGAGCATCTGCTCGGCACGGCGGGCCATGTTCTTGGCCGCCACGGCCTTCGTAGCCTTGGCCCCCAGTTTGGCGGCCTGCTGCTGCAGCGCGGACGCCTTCTTCTCGGCGTTCGCGCGCTCGCGGCGGCGGCGCTTCTCGTCGGTGGCCCGCGCGTCGAGGTACCGCTGCCAGCCCATGTTGTAGAGGTCGAGCTCACCGCGGGTCGCGTCGAGGAACCACACCTTGTTGACGACGTCCGCGAGCAGTTCGACGTCGTGGCTGATGACCACGAGACCGCCGTCGTGCTGCTTCAGGAAGCCGCGGAGCCAGTTGATGGAGTCTGCGTCGAGGTGGTTGGTGGGCTCGTCGAGCAGCAGGATCGTCTCGGATTTGCCGCCCGCGCCCGCCTCGGCGGCGGCGAACAGGATCCGGGCCAGCTCCACACGGCGGCGCTGACCACCCGAGAGCGTCTGCAGTGTCTGTTCGAGCACCCTGTCGGCCAGGCCGAGGTTGGAACAGATCCGTGCGGCCTCGCTCTCGGCGGCGTATCCGCCGAGGGACGCGAAGCGCTCCTCGAGACGGCTGTAGCGGTTGACCGCCTTGTCGCGTTCCTTCTCGTCCGCCAGCTCCGACATCGCGGTCTGCGCTTTTTCCATGTTGCGCAGCAAGGTGTCGAGGCCGCGCGCGGAGAGCACGCGGTCTTTCGCGGTGACGGACAGGTCGCCCTCGCGCGGGTCCTGCGGAAGATAGCCGAGCTCGCCGCTGCGGCGGACCTCGCCCGCGTACGGCTCACCCTCCCCCGCCAGCACCTTGAGCGAGGTGGTCTTGCCGGCGCCGTTGCGGCCGACCAGGCCGATGCGGTCGCCCTGCTGGATGCGGACGTTGGTGTCGTCGAGCAGAATGCGCGAACCTGCGCGCAGCTGCAGGCCAGTGGCCGTGATCACGGGAACTCCCGGTACAAGGGGTGGATGAGCGGACAGCTTCGACTCGTCTGCCGTCGGGCAGACGAGGAGCTACTCCAAGAGGATGTCCACACGATCAGTGTACGGGCCGGTGTCGAACGGTTTTATCCGACCGTGCCCGACGTCACGGCCCGGACAGGGTGATTTCGACCGCGACAGCCCGCTCCGCCGCGTCTTCGAGCACCGTGCGGCGCGGTTCGGCGATGTCGAGGGCGCGGGCCTCGGCACGCTGGAACAACGGCGCCAGACGCTTGTCCTCGCGCAGGGATTCCAGGGCGCGGCGATCCCCGCCGAGTACGACGGCGTCCACTTCGGACAGTTGCGGGACGAGCACCTCGAAAGCGTCGTCCGCGGCGGAACGGAGCGCTGAGCGCGCCTGCCCTTCCCGCCGCCGCGCGAACCGCTGCTGAGACCAGCCGCCCGCCGCGGACCGGCCCTGGACGAGATGGCGGTCAGTCCTGGACTGCACGACCACTCCCCCGCGCGCGATCCCGACGCTGTGCCCGCCACGGCGCACCAGCAAGAGCGCGATCCTCCGTGAGGTCAGCGCGTGTTCGATGAGCGGGCCGACGGCGAGACCTGGCACGGTTCCTTCGGCGTTCAGCGGTCCGAAAGGGACGGTCGCGACGGCGACTACGCCGTTGTCCGCGACGACCGTGACGGTGTCCGGCTTCAGTTCTGTCGAGCGGACGCCTTCGTTGCGGACGGCGAAGCGGGCGTACCACCCTTCGAGGCGATCCGGCGCGACCTCGACCGCCCGTCCCCCGCCCGCTACCTGCCGCTCCCTCGCCATGGGTCCAACGTACGGGGCCCGGCCGGATCGGCAACACCGCACTCGCGTGCTTAAGCACGGAACTCGCGTGCTTGAAGGCGGAACTCACGAGTGCGGCCTCCAAGCACGCGAGTTCCGCCTTCAAGCACGCGAGTGCGGTCTCTGATCACGTGAGTCACGCCTTCACGCGCACAGCGAAACAACTAGACCGGCTTCACCGGCCCGCGCCCCACCGACTTCCCGACACCCGCGGGGCGCTCCGCCACACCGGGCTGAACGAAACCGTTGATGTGCAAGGAGATCGCGCGGATCGACCCGGTGTCGCCACCGGCGACGTCCACCGCGGTGAACTTCCAGGTGCCGTCGGCGGCACCGGCGGCCAGGCCGCCGAGCGCCTGCGCCGGCTTGTAGGTGCCGGTGAACGGCGCGTTCGCCGCGCTCACCGAGCTGAACGCGATGGCCGCGTTGTCGGCGAAGACGACCTGGCACAGGTTGTTGCCCGAGCCGCCGCTGCGCTGGAACACAGTCGCCTTCGCACCCGAGGGCGACGTCAGCGTGCCGACCAGGTCGCCGACGTACGAGTGGTTGATGCCCACGGTCGTCGAGGTCTGGTCGGTGTTGCAGGTCGCGCCGTCCACCGAGAACGTCAGTTTCGACGCGCGCCCGACCCCGCTCACCGTGATCGGCACGGTCACGCCGGTCGGGTCGCTGTCCGGGATCGCCACCGCGTCACCGGCGTAGGCGAAGTTCTGCGTCACCGGCGACGGGGTGCCGACCGGCAGCGAGAACGTGGACGTGGTCGGCGAGTACGAACCCGCGAAGGTCACGCGCGCGTTCAGCACCACCGGCACACCGAGTTCCTGCGTGGCGGGAACGGTGATGGTGAAGTCGTTCACGCCGGTCTGCCCGGGGCTGATCGTGCCGTACGACTTCGACCGCGGCGCCACCGTGACACCGGGGGTCGGGCTGGACAGCACGACGCTGGTGGACGTCGCGGTGCCGTCGCCGCGGTTGGTCACCGGCAGGGTCACCTTGGCGGTGTCGCCCGGGTCGAGCGCGGAGCCGCCGTCGGCAGGGGTGACCGTCGGCTGGCCCGCGGACGCGAGCGGCTGCGGGCTGGCGCCGGTGTAGGCGAGCACCTTGTCGGCGAGGATGACGCCCGCGCCGCTGGAGTTGTCGCGGCCGGGGGCGAGGATGTCGACGGCGGTGTTGATCAGCGCCTCGCGTACGTCGGCCGGGGGCAGCCCCGGGTTGCCCGAGAGCACCAGGCCCGCGATCGCGGCGGCGTGCGGCGCGGCGGCCGACGTGCCGTAGAACGTGGTGAAGCCGGTGACGCTGGTGGAGACGCCGTCGGCCGCGGTGATGTCCGGCTTGGCGCGGACCTCACCACCGGTCCCGGACACGTCGCCCGGGGTGATCGGCGTGCCGTCGGCCTGGTAGAACATCCGCCGCGGACCGTCCGAAGTGAACCGTTCGACCTTCGTGGTCACGCCGAACGCGCCGGGGAACGGACCGGCGGGGTTGGCCGGGTCGCCCGGTTCGAGGGGTCGGGGGAACGCCTTCGCGGCCGGTGCCGCCGCGACACTGAACGCGTCCCGCGCGGCCGAGTGACCGACGGTCACGCCGGGCTTGGTGTAGGCCTTGAGACCGTCGGCCGAATCGGTGAACCGGCCGCGCAACGCGGACAGCGAAAGGTAGCGGCCCTCACCGGAGAACTTGACGATGGCCAGCCGCAGTCCGGCGACGCCCGTGGTGTCCACCCGCTCGTACGGGTCCTGGGTGCCGGTCTGGACGTCCTGGCTGAAGTCGACGACGTTGCCCGCCTGGTTCAGCAGGTACAGGTCGTAGTCGTTGTTCGAGCGGCCAAGCGGGTCGGACCAGAACAACGTGACCGGCACCCGGCCCGACGCGCTCGAGAGCGGCTGGAAGATCTGGTTGCCCGCGGCACCGGCGAAGTTGTGCGCGGTACCGGCGTATTTGCCGACGCCCTTGCCTGAGTCGACGAAGTCGCCTTCCCAGTGACCCGAGGTGCCGTCGGTGACGTTGCCCTCGTTACCGGCCGAGGAGAAGTACAGCGCGCCATCGGCGGTAACGTCGTTCACGGCCTGGGCGATGATCCAGTCCTGGAACGGCGATTCCTTGAAGTACAGGACGTCGTCGACGATGACGTCGCAGCCCGCGTCGAACCGCAGCTTGCGGATGTTGTCGGCGAAGCTGGCGTCGGAGTTGAACGCGCTGGCGAAACCGAGCGCCGCGTTCGGCGCGAGATCGTGGATGATCTCGAGCATCGCGGTGCCCTCGTCGCCATCGCCTTCCTGACCGGGGATCACGTCGACGCCCGCCGGGAGTTCGCCGCGCGCCTGCGAGGTCGCGAGCGAGTCGATCCCGTCGGACAGCGCGCAGATCTTGGTGCCCACCCCGGTGACGCCGAACTGCTGGCGCGCCGTGTCGGCGTTGTGCGCTCGATCGCCCTCGCTGTTGACCGGTCCGGCCGCGATACCGGCCTGTCCCTTGGCGTCGACGGCCTTCTTCAGCTCGTCCGCGATCCGGGCGGCCTTCTCTTCCTTGCTTTCCCGCTTGCCCGCGGTGGCGGGCTCGGCGAGCTGGCGGGCGGTGAACGCCTCGTTGGCGGTCTCGACCTTCTTGACGTCGGCGCGGGCCGCGATCGCCGGGACGGCGTTCAGCGGAACCTCGGCGCGCACACTGCCGTAGCGCTCGGACACCGCGCGAATCCCCGCACCGGATTCACGCAGTCCCTTGAGGAGTTCTTCCGAGACCTGGCCCCGGATGTCCACGAGTACGGTGCCGGCCGCGGAGACGTTCGCCCCAGACCCCAGTGCGGGAACCGCGGAGGCCGACATCCGCTGTGCGCGGAGTTTCTGTTCGACGAGCAGTCGGCTGTCCACTTTGGACTCGCCGGCGTTCTGGCTCTTCTTGATCGACTGCAGTGCCTCGATCTGCCGGACGGTGTTCGCCGAGAACGCGTCCGGGGACCCACCGCTTTCCGCCGCCGCGACGGGCGGGCTCACCAGGCCGAGCGCGGTGACGAGGGCAGCGGTGCCCGCGGTCAGGATCCTTCTTCTTCTCCTACTAGAACGGGTTGGACGCACGTGCGCCTCCGATTCCTAGGCGCGTGCCCCGACTCACGCTGACCGACGCCGGCGATCACCGGCTGGATCAAGCTAAGTACCGGGCGTGCACCGGCGGCAGTCGCCGTTCGGGTGACGTCGGATGGGTATTTTCCGGTTTCGGCCGCAGCTCGTAGGCCGTTCAGGGGAATCGCGTCGTTACAGGACGAACGAGTCCGACCAGGGCTGGGAAGCACGGCCCGACAAGCCGTCCAAAAGGGTCACCGCCTGCTTGTCCGTCAGCGACGCCACGAAATCGACGACCGCCCGCCCGCGCGCCAGACCGCGTACGGCGTCGGCACCGGTGACCGGCTCCCCGGTCGCTCCGATGAGCAGTTCCGGTGACGTCCGCGCCAGCGCGGAGAACTCGGACTGCGCCAATTCCACCAAGTCGTGCAGCCGTCGCGGGAGCCGGTAGAACTCGTCGCGATCGAGCAGCCACGCGTCGAGCGCGTCGACCAGCGTGGTCACCAGGCTCGCCTGTCCGCGTTGGTGCAGCGCGAGTTCCGGGCGCAGCAGCACGAACCGCCGGTGCACGAATTTCAGCACCTGCACCTCGTGCCACTGGGCGGGACGCAGCGTGAGATGGCCTGTCCGGGTCGAAGGCGAGGCCACCACCTGGACGCCGTCGACGAGCCGCGCGGTCCACTTCGCGGAGAAGGCGGCGGTGGCCTGCTCGGCCTCGATGGAACCGTCGAAGCCGGTGGCGAGCAGGCCGTCGACGAGTTCGGCGCGGACACGGGCGACGGCACTGGTGAAGGCGTCGTCGTCGACGATCCAGCCGTCCTTCGCGTGCATTCGGCGGCGCAGCCGTTCCAGCGAACGGCCGGGCAGCCGCCGTTCCGCGGTCAAGGTCGCGTTGTCCAGCCCGGCCAGCTCCAGCGCGTGGTCGACCCAGCCGGAGAACTCGGCGGCGACCGGCGCGTGCTGCAGCACACCGATCCGGTGGAAGTCCTGGAGATCGTGGATGGCGTAGGCGATGTCGTCGGCGGTGTCCATCACGGACGCTTCGACGGTCTGCTGCCAGGGTTCGATCCGGCCGTCGAACGGGGCCCGCGCCTGAGTGAAGTCGTCGAGTTCGGTGCTGTAGGCGGAGAACTTGCTCGCACCGGTGCCGGGGGCGTCGGCCGGCTCGGCAGCGCCGCGTGGCTGGACGGGCATCGACGTCGGGTGCGGATCGGGCACGTGCAACCGCGCCCACGGGTACTTCAGCACCGCGGCGCGCACCGCCGTGGTGAGGTCGAGCCCGGACGCGGACGGACCGCGTACGTCGGTGGTGGTGATGATCCGGAACGACTGCGCGTTGCCTTCGAAACCGTCGGCGAGGCCGAAGCGGTGGCGGGCGATCCGGTCCAGGGTCTGCTCGCCGAGGTGGCCGAACGGCGGATGTCCCAGATCGTGCGCGAGCGAGGCGGCCTCGGCGACGTCCGGATCACAGCCGCCCAGTTTCGCGGCGAGTTCGGCGGAATCGCTGCTCGCGTTGATCCGCTCGGCGATGGCGCGCGCGACCTGCGCGACCTTGAGGCTGTGCGTGAGCCGGTTGTGCAGCAACCCGGCGCCCCCGGCGCTGACGACCTGTGTCACGCCGCCGAGCCGGGCGAAGAACGGCGAAGCGGCGATCCGGTCCCGGTCGATCCGGAACGGGCTCGTGGCGAGATCGCTGAACCCGGCGTTCGCGCTCTCCGGATCGCGCCGCCACGCCCTCGGGTCCGTCTGTTCCATGCGTCACACCGTATCCGTCGCGGCGGCATGATGAGATGCCCAGGTGGCGGACGTGGTGATCGCGGGCGGGGGCCCGGCCGGACGGGCGCTCGCGCGTGCCTGCGCCCGGCGCGGCCTGGAGACGGTCCTCGTCGACCCGGCGCCGGGCCGACGCTGGCGGGCGACCTACGGGTTGTTCGCCGACGAACTGCCCGCGCTGCCCGCGAGCGCCGTCGCGTGCGCGCCTTCGACCACGCTCGCCTTCGGGACCAGGCCGCACGTCCTGGGTCGCCGCTACCTGGTGCTGGACAACGCCGGCCTGCGACGGTGGCTCGACGGTGCCTACGACGTCGTCGGGGGGACGGTGTCCGGCGTGGACCACGGCGGACAGGGTTCGTCGGTGCGCCTCGATGACGGGCGAACCCTCGCGACCGGGCTGTACGTCGACGCGTCCGGTGTCCGGCCGCGAGGCGACCGGTACGAACAGACGGCGTTCGGCGCCGTTCTCCCAGCCGAGGACGCGCTGCGGCTGGTCGACGACCCCGACACCGCCGTGTTCATGGACTGGCGGGAGACCGAGTCCGGATTCCTCTATGTACTGCCGCTCGGCGACGGCACCGTCCTGGTCGAGGAGACCTCGCTGGCCCGCAGACCCGGCCTGCCACTCGACGTCCTGGCGGCACGGCTGCGAGCCCGTCTGAGGGCCGTCGGGCTGACGTCGCGCGGGCGCGAGGAACGCGTGCGGATAGTGCTCGACGTGCCGGTGCCGCGACGCGGCCGGACCGTGCCGTTCGGGACCGCCGCCGCCCTGGTGCATCCGGCGACCGGGTACAGCGTCGCGACGTCGATCCGGCTCGCGGAACCGGTGGCCGACGCCGTGGTCCGGGCTTGGGATCGAGGTCCCGCCGCCGCGGCGTCGGCCGCGCACCGGGCGCTGTGGCCGTCCTCGGCACGCGCCGTGCACGGATTGCGGCGGCACGGGCTGCGGGCACTGTGCGGGATGCCGCCCGAACTGGTCCCGGTGTTCTTCGATCAGTTCTTCACGTTGCCCATCCCGCTCCAGCGGGCATTCACCAGCGGTCGCGAAGATGTTTCGGATACCGCCGAAGCGATGTCGGCACTTTTCCGGATGTCACCATGGCCAGTAAGAAAACACCTGATCGGGTGGCGTGCGTTACGCCGTTCTAGGTAACCCAGGTGCCTTCACGATGAACATCAGTTGACACGTATTTCGTTTCGTAACGTCACAAGCGAATATTCGCTTGTGACGTTGCAGATCGCTGTCCGCTTCGCTTACCAGCCGTTGTACAGCCTGCACACCGGTGGCGTCGTCGCGTTCGAAGCACTGGCAAGGCCAGGCCGCGGCACCGCCCGCGAACTGCTCGCCGACGCCCGGCGCAGCGGCAGGCTGGCCGAGGTCGACGTCGGCCTGGCCGCCGAAGCCGTCCGGCAGCTGCGCGAACCGCAGGCCACCCTCCCCCTGCACCTGAACCTGTCCGCGCGGACGGTCGCGGCACCGCCGTCGCAGTTCGACCCGCTGACCGACGCGCTCAGCCTGGCGGGCCGCCGGACCAGGGACGTCGTGCTGGAGATCGGGCCGCCGTTCACGCAGATCCCCGCCGACCTGCTGCTCACCGGCATGCGGCGGCTCACCGAAGTCGGGTTCCGGCTCGCGCTCGACGGCCTCGGCCGCGGCGACCTCCCGCTCACGCTGCTCGCTTCGGCGCCCGTCGACCTGGTGAAACTGGACCGCAGCGTGCTGCGCGGCCTGCCGCACGACCCGGCCGCCGTCGCGGTGGTCGAGTCGGTGCTGCACTTCGCGTCGCGCACCGACAACCGCCTGGTGGCGACCGGGCTCGAAACCACCGAACAGCTGGAGTCCGCGCGGCGGCTCGGCGTGCGGATCGCGCAGGGCAACCTGCTCGCCCCGCCGGACGGCGACCACGCGCCGCTGCCCGCGCCGGACGCGCCCGGACCGTTCATCCCCGGCACCGCCCGCGCCCGCCGCGTCGGCGACTTCCTCCGGCCCGCGACCACGCTGCCGGAAGACGCGACCTGTGACGACGTGCGCGAGGTACTGGCCGCAGCGGACGGGCCGAGCGGCATCGTCGGCATCGACGACCGGCACCGTCCACAGTGGTCGATCGACCGGACCCGGTTCCTGGTCGCGGTCACCGGGTTGTACGGCCACGCCCTGCACGCCAAACGGCCGGCGTCGCGGCTCGCCGACCGGCCGCACACGATCCACGCCGACGCGAGCGCGCTCGAATTCCTCGAACTGGTCACCGACGCGGACTGGGGCCGGACCGGCGACGACGTCGTGGTGGTCGACGACCGCGGCCGGTGTGTCGGCGTGGTGCTGGTGAACGAGGTCGTCCGCGGGGTCGCGGAGGCGAAGGTCGAGGAGGCGGTCTCGCTGAGCCCTCTGACCCGCCTGCCGGGTAGCGACGCCGTCGCCAGGGACGTCGACCGCCGGATCAACGCGCGGGAGCCGTTCGTCGCGGCCTGGCTGGACGTCGATTCGTTCAAGACGGTCAACGACACCGCCGGGTTCGCCGCGGGCGACGACCTGATCCGCACGCTCGGCCGGACTCTCACCGACCTGGAGGCCCGGCTGCGCCGGATGCGCGTCAGCCACGTCGGCGGGGACGACTTCCTGATCGCCTGCGACGTCGACGAGATCGGCACGGTCGCCGCCGCGCTGCTGGACACGGCGTGGTCGGCCGACGGGCTGCCGGTGACGGTTTCGCTGGCGACCCTGGTGTGCGGGCACGGCGCGATCCGGTCCTACAAGGACGCGTCCCGGCTCCTGGCGCCGCTGAAGAAGCGGGCCAAGGAGGTTCCGGGGTCGAGTTGGGTGCTCGGGCGGCCGGGTTCGGACCGGGTCGAGGTCCTGCGCGGGATCACGACGCGCGGCCTGCCTTCCCAGCGCGCCGCCGGCTTCTGACCTGCCGCATTTAGTCCTCTGAATGCGGTCCTTGCGCGTGCGACTACCGCATTCAGAGGACTAAATGCGGGGGATCAGAGGGCGTAGGCGGCGCGGTAGGCCGAGAAGCGTTCGTCGACCTCGCCCGCGGTGAGGCCGAAGTCCGCGAGGTCGTACCGGTGCAAGGGTTTCCTTTCCCCGGAACGGCTTTCGGCGTGCACCACGGTCATCGCGTCCCGGGCGGCGTCGCTCAGCGGCAGCCCGAAATGCCGGTAGACGTCCTCGACCGTACCGATCGGGTCGGCGACGAAATCCTCGTACCGGACATCGCAGAACTGTGCCGGGTTGTGCCGTTTCCTTGCCTCCAAAGACTTTTCCGCACCGCGCGCCCAGAGGTCCAGCTGGCTGCGGCCGATCACGTCGCCGCGGAAGACGTCGGACCAGCCCGCCGACGCCTGCTCGTTCAAGCTGCACACCGACGCGACGATCGTGCTCGGCGCGCGATGGGTCTGGACGATCAGCGCGTCCGGGTACACCTCCAACAGCGCGTCGAGCGCGAAGAGATGGCTCGGGTTCTTGAGCACCCAGCGTCGTCCGGCGTCCGGCAGGCCGATGAGCTGCAGGTTGCGCCGATGCCTGCGATAGGCGTCGGTCCAGCTCTGCCCGTCCAGCCAGCGCGAGTACGAGGGCACGTGCGCGAGGCATTCGTAGGACACCGATTTCAGCGACTGCCGCAGGAGCTGCCAGCATTCCTCGACCTGATCGGCGGACATATGGTGCAGGCCCATGAACTCGGGATGTTCGACGTGGTGTTTCTCGTAACCCGCCTGTATGCCTTGGAAGACCGGGTTCGCCACCCAGGTCTCGCGCGGCGGACGCGGTTGCGGCACTTCGGTCAGCCAGACTTCCAGCCCCTGGTGCGCCGGGTCCTCGGTGAGCAGTCGGTGCAGTGCCGTGGTCCCCGTGCGCGGCAGGCCGGTGACGAAGATCGGCCGGTCGACGGGAACGTCGGCGTACTCAGGATTCTGCTTCCACGATGCCTCGCTCAACGACCTCGCCACCAGGGCGCCGCGCAGGAACGCACGATGGATCTTGTTGCCGTACGGGGTCAGCCCCGCCTCGCCGGCGTACGAATCCAGCAGCACGCGGAGACCTTCGAGATGGTCCTCGCCGCCGAAGTCGTCCAACCCGGTGAGTTTCGCCGCCGACGCGTGCAGATCCTCCACGGTGCCGACGTTTTCCCGCCCTGGCAACATGTTCTCCCCTTCAGTGGTGGTATTCGCCGGCGTTGACGTCGAGGCACTGGCCGGTGACGCACCGGGCGAGCGACGAGGCCAGGAACACGACGGTGTCGGCGATCTCGTCCGGTTCCGGGAGGCGGCGCAGGTCGATCGTCTCCGCCGTCTCGGCGTACACCTGCTCCGGCGGCACCCCGCGTTCCTTGGCCAGATAAGCGAAGTACCACTTCAGCGAGTCCGCCCAGATGTAGCCCGGCGCCACGGAATTGACCCGGATCCCACGCGGCCCGAGTTCCGAGGCGAGACTCTGCGCGAGCGCGAGCAGGCTCGCTTTCGCCATCTTGTAGGCGCCGAACGTCCGCCGGGAATGCCGCAGCACGGCCGAATTGATCATCACCACCGAACCGCCGCTCTCGGCGAGCGAAGGCGTGAACAGGCGCGTGAGCCGAAGCGCGGCGAGTACGTTGGTCTCGAAGCCCGCTCGCACGTCGGCGAGGTCGACGTCGGCGAGATCCATGATCGGCGGGATGGCGAAGGCGTTGTTCACCAAGGCGTCCACCCGGCCGAACGCCTTCACCGCGGCCTCGGTGAGGTTCGCCGCCGAAGCGTCGTCGGTGATGTCGGTGGGCACGGTGATCGCGCGGCGGCCGAGCGCGTCGACCTCCTGGGCGACCTCCGCGAGCCGGGATTCGGTTCGGGCGGCGAGAACGACGTCGGCGCCCGCCGCGGCGCAGCGCACGGCGATCGACCGGCCGAGCCCAGGGCCGACCCCGGAGACCACGATCACCTTGTCCCGCAAGAGATCTGTCATCCCAGCATCCTCGCCGCGACGGCCTTCTGCCGGGCCGAGATCCGGTCCGCCCATTCCCGCGGGGTCACGCGCGCCTCGTCGTGGAACGGCAGCCGGTCGGCGAGTTCGCCGAACTTCACCACCTCGACCTCGGGGCCGTCGGTCTTGTCCAGCGCGCGGGACAGGCGCTGCCAGCGGATCTGGACGTAACCGCGGTCGTGCCCGGTGCGTTCGAGCCAGTTCGCCAGGCCGGGGTCGCGTTCGCTGATCACGAAGCGGATCTTGCCGTCGGGGTCGACCCGCGCCTGGTCGGTGGTGAGGCTCGTCTGATGGTTGATGTAGTCCAGCGAGAGATACCAGACGCTGCCGAGCTGGATGCCCTGATACGGCGCGTCCGAACGCGGCACCGTCACGATCATGACCTCCTCGTCGCCGAGTTCGTAGTGCCCGGCCGACGAGTACTGCGTGGTCAGGCCGCCCGGAGTGGGGCGCGGTTCGGTCATCGTGTTCACCGGCAGGTTCAGGTAGAACCACTTCGGGAAGGCGAGGAAGGTGCGCAGCCTGCTCAGCAGGATCTTGCCGGTGACGCCGTACCGCTTGGCCAGCCCGTCACGGGTGAGCGGCGCGGGCGCACCGCCCGCGGTGTCGGCGCACTGGATCTGGATCGTGCCGCGGCGTTCGGTGGCCCAGTCGCTGTAGACCTCGCGCACCACGAGCATCGACGAACCCGGGCCGAGGACGAAGTAGTTGGGTCCAGGGTCGGGTTTCGCCGGCCCGAAGCGGAGTTCGAACGAGCCGTCCTCGGCGATCTCGATCTCGCGATCGTCGAAGGCGGCGAGACTGTCGGGCACCTCGACGGGTGAGTAGTCGCCGTTGAGAACCTGGAAGCTGACGTCGGCCGTGCTCCCCCGCGTCCCGGTGACGACGTATTCGCGGTCCTCGCGGATGTTCGCGTTGAAGTACAGCGTGTCCGGGTTGTCCAGGCCCATCTTCGTGTACGGCCCGGTGGACTGGGTGAAGAACGGATAGTCCCGTTCGTAGGCCCACGCCATCTGCAGGGACGCGCGGATGCTGCCCGCGAGGTAGTCGTACCCCTCGACCAGATCCTGTTCGGTCCGGATGTGCGGCGCCTCCGCGATGATCTTCTCTGCTTCGACGATCGCGTCCGCGAACGGTTGAGTGAGCACCGGCGACTCCTCATACTGGTACAAATACGTACCGGCCTGGTACGTTCTTCGTACCATCAGGCTAGAACGCGTTCTAAGGATGGGTCAATGACCCGGCGCTCACCGCCCACCGAGCGAGTCGTGCGGCTGCTCGACTTCTTCGCCGCGCACCCAGGCCGTCGCTTCGGCCTGTCGGAACTCGCCCGCCGGCTGGACCTGGCCAAACCGACCTGTCTCGGCATCGTCACCGAGCTGACGGCGGGCGGTTATCTGATCCGGGACCCTCAGCCGGTCACGTACCGGCTCGGCCCGGCGATGGTCGCCGCCGGCCGCGTCGCGAGCGAAGGCTTCGGTGCGAGCGAGGTCGCGCGCCGTCATCTGGAGGAGCTGAGCAGGCGATACGGCACCACGTGCACGGCGTCGGCCGTGGTCGGCGACCGGATTCTGATGTTGCAGAGCGCCGGTCCCGGCCGGATCAAACTGGGCGAGACCTACCCGTTCGCGCCGCCGGTCGGCCTGATGTACGTGCTGTGGGATTCCGACGCGGCGTTCGACGCGTGGCTCGCCAAACCGCCGGCGGTTCCGGTGCGGCTGGACGAAGCGCACCTGCGTCGCGTCGTCGCCGAATGCCGGGAGCACGGTTACCTGGTGGAGAGCCTGACGGCCGCGGGGCGGCGGCTCTACGCGCTGATGGCGGGCGTCGGCGCGGAGGAACTCCCGCCGGAAGTGCGGGGCCTGGTGGGAGAACTCGTGTCGAGCCTAGGCGAGCGCGTCTACCTCGGCGCCGATCTGGAGCCGCGCCGCAAGCACGCGGTGAGCCTGCTCGCCGCGCCGACGTTCGACGCTTCGGGACGGCAAGAGCTCGTGCTCACGCTCTCGGTCGGCGAACCGATCACCGGCGCGGAGATCGCGCGGCGGGGCGCGGCGCTGGTCGCCACCGCCGACGCCGTCACCGCCGAATCCGGAGGCCGCCACCCCCGCGTTTAGTCCTCTGAATGCGATAGTCGCGTGTTCCGGGTTCGTGCGGGTCAGGAAGCCCACCGGTTCGCGGTGAGCTTCAGGCTCGGCACGTCGTCCATCGACATCATCGTCTCGTACAGCCGGTCGTATTGGGTCGAGGCGGTCAGCCACACGCCGTCCACCCGCCGATAGGTGTCCTCGTAGTACGCGGCGCCCTCGATCACCACCCGGTGTTCGGGCACGATCACCTTGTCCCGCATCAGCCACGTGCCCGTCGCGGTGTCGCCGTCGACGTCGATCTCCGGCTGGCCGGCGAAGTGCACCGTCGTGACGCCGGGGCCGACCGCGTTCCGGAAGAACTCGACGATCGCTTCGCGGCTTTCGAAGGTCAGTGGTTTGCCGTACGACGGCGTGCCGTAGCGCGCGTGCGCGTCGGCGGTCAGGGTCTCGGCCATCTCGTCCCACAGCTTGAGGTCGAGGCAGCGGAGGTAGCGGGCTTTCAGGCGACGGATCTCTTCGAGCGCGACCAGGTCCATGCCGACAGCGTCCCCCAGCCCTTGACCAAGCACAAGAACTTGTTCTACTTTTCTGATCTCGAACCACGGAGGTCACGATGGCGTCCCCGGCATACGAGCTCACCCACCTCGAAGCACTGGAAGCCGAAGCCGTGCACATCTTCCGCGAGGTCGCGGCGACCTTCGAACGGCCGGTGCTGCTGTTCTCCGGCGGCAAGGACTCGATGGTGATGCTCCACGTGGCGGCCAAGGCGTTCTGGCCGT
The DNA here is from genome assembly GCF_056435665.1 of Amycolatopsis sp. NPDC043887. Classification (NCBI taxonomy): domain Bacteria; kingdom Bacillati; phylum Actinomycetota; class Actinomycetes; order Pseudonocardiales; family Pseudonocardiaceae; genus Amycolatopsis; species Amycolatopsis sp. NPDC043887. The sequence goes on along the minus strand of NZ_JBWKEB010000004.1, from coordinate 38,681 downwards.
CACCGCCGCCGTTCCCGGTGATGCACGTCGACACCGGGCACAACTTCGACGAGGTCGTCGAATTCCGTGACCGCACCGTCGACAGGTACGGGCTCAGGCTCGTCGTCTCCAGCGTCCAGGACGACATCGACGCCGGCCGGGTCGTCGAAGACCCGAAGGCCGGCCGCAACCGTCTTCAGACCGCCGCCCTGCTCAGGGGAATCCGCGAGCATACCTTCGACGCCGTGTTCGGCGGAGCGCGGCGCGACGAGGAGAAGGCCCGCGCGAAGGAGCGCGTGTTCAGCTTCCGTGACGAGTTCGGCCAGTGGGACCCGCGCAATCAGCGGCCGGAACTCTGGGACCTCTACAACGGCAGGCACCGCAAGGGCGAGCACATCCGCGTCTTCCCGCTGTCGAACTGGACCGAACTCGACATCTGGCAGTACGTCGAAGCCGAGAACGTCGACCTGCCGTCGATCTACTACTCACATCGGCGTCCGGTCGTCCAGCGGGACGGGATGCTGCTCGCGCACACCCGGTTCCTCACCCTGAACGAAGGCGAAAGTCCTTACGAGGCAACGGTTCGTTTCCGGACCGTCGGCGACGCGACCTGCACCGGCTGCGTCGAGTCGACGGCGACGTCGCCGGGTGAGGTGGTCGCCGAGGTCGCCGTCAGCAGGCTCACCGAACGCGGCGCCACCCGCGCCGACGACCGGATCTCCGAGGCGGGCATGGAAGACCGGAAGAAGGAAGGCTACTTCTGATGAGCGCTTCGCTGGTCCGCCTCGCGACCGCGGGCAGTGTCGACGACGGGAAATCGACCCTGATCGGCCGTCTGCTGTTCGATTCGAAGACGGTGTTCACCGACCAGCTCGAAGCCATCGAACGCACCAGCCGCGACCGCGGCGAGGCGTACCCGAACCTCGCGCTGCTGACCGACGGTCTCCGCGCGGAACGCGAACAAGGCATCACCATCGACGTCGCCCACCGCTACTTCGCCACGCCCCGGCGGAAGTTCATCATCGCCGACACGCCGGGGCACGTGCAGTACACCCGGAACATGGTCACCGGGGCGTCCACCGCGGATCTCGCGCTGATCCTGATCGACGCCCGCAAGGGCGTGCTCGAACAGTCGCGGCGGCACGCGTTCCTGGCCAGCCTGCTGGGCATCCCGCATCTGGTGCTGTGTGTCAACAAGATGGACCTGGCCGGCTGGTCTCAGCAGCGCTTCGAAGAGATCCGCGAGGAATTCCGCCGCTTCGCCATGAAACTCCAGGTGCACGATCTCACCTTCGTGCCGATGTCGGCGCTGCACGGCGACAACGTCGTGCACCGGGGCGCCAGTATGCCCTGGTACGAAGGGACTTCCCTGCTGCACCACCTGGAACAGGTGCATGTCGCCTCGGATCGCAATCTCATCGACGCGCGATTCCCCGTGCAGTACGTGATCCGGGAGCACAGCCGCGACTTCCGCGGCTACGCGGGAACAGTCGCGGGCGGGGTGTTCAAACCCGGCGACGAGGTCGCCGTGCTGCCGTCCGGCTTCACCACGACGGTGCGCGCGATCTGGGGCCCGGGCGGCACCACGGTCACCGAGGCCTTCGCCTCGCAGGCCGTCACGATCGAACTCGAAGACGACCTCGACCTCGGCCGTGGTGACCTGATCTGCCGCCCCGGAAACCGTCCCCACACCAGCAGGGACGTCGACGCGATGGTGTGCTGGTTCTCCGAACAAGGGGCGCTGAAACCCGGCTCCACCTACGTCGTGCGGCACACCACCCGGGAGACCAAGGCCGAGATCCGCGAACTGGACTACCGGCTCGACGTCACCACCCTGCACCGTGACGAGACCGCGGAGTCGTTGTCACTGAACGAAATCGGCCGGATCCGGCTGCGCGCACGGCAGCCGCTGCTGTTCGATTCCTACCGCCGCAACCGCTCCACCGGTGGCTTCCTCCTCGTCGACGAGCACTCCGGGGCGACGGTCGCGGCCGGCATGATCACCGGCCCGGGCGTGACCGCTTCGAACGTCGTCTGGCACACCGCCGCGGTCAGCAGGACGGAACGGGCGACACGCGGGCTGACCGTCTGGCTCACCGGGCTTTCCGCGTCCGGGAAGTCGAGTGTGGCCGTGGAACTGGAGCGGCGGCTGGTCGCGTCCGGCAGGCCCGCGTACCTGCTGGACGGCGACAACCTCCGGCACGGGTTGAACGGGAACCTCGGCTTCAGCCCCGCCGATCGCGCCGAGAACGTCCGTCGCGTCGCCGAAGTCGCGAAGCTGTTCGCCGACGCCGGGGTGGTGTCGGTGGTCTCCCTGATCAGCCCGTACCGGGCCGACCGCGAACTGGCCCGCGCCGCGCACGAGGCGGCCGGGCTGCCGTTCCTCGAAGTCTTCGTCGACACCCCGCTCGAAGTCTGCGAAGACCGCGACCCCAAGGGGATGTACGCGAAGGCACGGGCGGGTGAGATCAGCGGGTTCACCGGGGTGGACGCTCCTTACGAGCAGCCGGAGAGCCCGGATCTGGTGCTGCGCCCGGAAAACGGGGATCCGGCCGCGATGGCCGCGCTGATCCTCGCCGCCCTGGAGTAGCGGAAGGACGCTTTCCCCGCATTACCCAGGAACAAGGCGCGTTGCGAAAGTGGCTTTCGCGACATGAGCACCGACTCCCGCCCCCTTCAGCCGCCGTTGGACGCCCGATACGGAGCGGCCGCGTAGGTGCGGACAGTGGCGGAAGTCAGCTTCTCGACCGAGCGGGCGTGTCTGATTCGGACTCTTCGGCGGCCTGAGCGACCTGCGCCGTCCCGAGCACGGCGCCCGCGGCGGCGACCGTGCCCAGCCCCCAGCAGGCAACGGCGATCGACGTTGCCTGTCCACTCCGGAACCCTGCCCCGTTCAGCCCGCCGGTGTGACGAATCCGGTGTCGTAGGCCTTGATCACCGCTTGCGTCCGGTCCCTCGCGCCGAGTTTCGCGAGCACGTTCCCCACATGCGTCTTGACCGTCTGTACGCCGAGGTACAGCTCGCCCGCGATCTCCACATTGGACAGTCCGCCCGCCATCAGCCGCAGCACCTCGCTTTCGCGTTCGGTGAGCCCGGCGCCGGCGAGACCGTCCTGCGGGCCCCGGTTCGCCTGTCGCGCGGCCAGCCGCCGGATCGCGGCCGGGAACAGCAGCGACTCCCCCGCCGCCACCGTCCGGATCGCCGCGACGATCTCCTCGGGCCGGGCCCGCTTCAGCAGGAAGCCGCTCGCACCGGCGAGCAGGGCGTCGTAGACGTAGTCGTCGTTCTCGAAGGTGGTCACCACGATCACCTTCGGCGGATTGTCCATAGTGGACATCAAATGGGTGGTCGCGCGGATCCCGTCGACCGAAGGCATCCGGACGTCCATCAGCACGACGTCGGGCCGGAACCGCGAGACCAGCCCCGGCACTTCGGCGCCGTCGGACGCTTCACCCACGACCTCGAGGTCGGGCTCGGAGGCGACGATCGCCCGCAGCCCCGCCCGGATGAGCTGTTCGTCGTCGACCAGCAGTACCCCGATGCTCATCGCCGTTTCCCCCATGGCACCGCCACCTCGACCTTCCAGAATCCGTCCGCACGGCCCGCGGTGATCGTGCCTCCGAGCACTTCCACCCGTTCCGTCATTCCCCTCAGCCCCCTGCCGCCCCCGTCGCGAGAAGGCGCCGCGGCGCCGAGCGGGTTGGACACCCGCAAGCGCAACAGCTCCGTTCCGGCGTCGACGAGGACCGTCACCGGAACCTTACCGGCGTGCCGCAGCGCGTTCGTCAGGCATTCCTGCAGGATCCGGTACGCCTCACGGGAGACGACCGGCGGCACCGAGGACGGTTCACCCCGCACCTCCGCCGCCACCTCGGCGCCCGCCAGCCGTGTCGCTTCGACCAGCGCGGGCAGCTCCGCCAGCCCCGATTGCGGGGTCCTCGACGACGCCTCGTCACGTAGCAGCCCGAGCACGTGGTCGAGGTCGTCCAGCGCGGCGCGGGCGGAGTCCTCGATGGCGGTCAGCGCCTGCTCGGTGAAATCGGGATCCGACCTCAGTGTGCGGCGTGCGGCACCGGCCTGGATGGTCACGACGCTCAGCGCGTGCCCGACCGAGTCGTGCAGTTCGCGCGCGAGCCGGTTGCGTTCGGCGAGTTGTTCGGTGCGCTTCTCCAGCTGGGCGATCCGCTCCGCGGCCGAGATCCCCAGCAGGCTCTTGGCGCAGCGGGTCAGCACCGCGCCCGCTCCCCACACGACGTAGGCCAGCGCGACGACGCCGAGCAGGAACGCCAGCGGGATCCACGCGCTCGCCCAGCCCTTCGGCACCTCGATCGGGTCCTCGGCGGACAGTGCGATCCGGCCGGTGAACGGGGCCGCGATCGTGAACCCGAACGCGACCGGGACGACCAGGCTCACCAGGCTGACGACGCAGCCGGTGCTCACGTGCAGCAGGAACATCGCGGTAGACCGCAGCCGGACGGGCCAGCTCGACGCGGGTCCGAACGTCACGCCGGGGACGGGATCGTCCAGGAGTTCCCGCACGGCCGCGCCCTCCAGCACCCGGACGGCGGGGATGAACGACGACGCGACCATCACCAGGACGACGGTGATCATCGCGACGACGATGCCGCGTTCCACCGTCACGACGAGGGGAAGCAACGACGGCACCACGATGGCCGCGAAGAGGATGTACGGCACGCTCAGCGCGCCACCGAGGATGAAGTACACCCACCGGCGGTAGGTCGCCCGTTCGACGAGCGGGCCGAAAAGTCGCATGCGCTCTTTCTAGCGTGCGCCGGCTTCGCGCGTATCCCTCACGAGTATCTCCGCGATCTCCCTCGCGAGCGTGACGCGGTGCGCGTCCCCGTCGATGCCGGTGTGCGCGACAGCGCCCTCGAGCAGGAGGAAGAGCTGTTCCGCGAGCCGCTCCGGATCGGGCGCGCCGGGGGCGTCCTCGCGGAGGAGCTCGGCGAACTTCGCCCGTACCGCCGCCTTATGCCGCCGGATCACGTCGAGTCCGGGATGCCCAGCGGGCAGTTCGGCGGCCGCGTTCAGGAACGCGCAACCCCGGTCGCTCCCGAGCCGGGGGTGATCGATGTAGGCGTCGAAGACCACGAGCGCCCGAGGACGATCGGCTTCGGCCAGCCGCTCTTCGAGGTACGCCCACCAGACGTCGTGACGACGTCGCAAGTACGCGACGGTGAGCTCCGTCTTCGACCCGAAGCACGCGTACAGGGTCTTCTTCGTGACGCCGGCGGCTTCGGCCACGGCCGCGACGCCCACCGCGTTGAGGCCCTCTCGGTAGAAGAGCTCACTCGCGGAGCTCAGGACACGCTCGCCGGCTGGGGTCAGCATGGTTCCGACTATACCGATCGGTTGACGTGTACGCGAAATGCGGGAACACTCCCGAAGTATACCGATCGGTATACACAGGAAGGAGAGCAGCTGGTGTCTTCATACAAACGCGAACTGACCCTCACCGCGGCCGGGTTGTCGCTGATCGCGGTCTCCTACGGACTCGCGCGGTACGCGTACGGCCTCTTCGCGCCGACTCTCCGGACGGAATTCGACCTCGACGGCAGCGCTCTCGGTGCCATCGCGGCGGGAAGCTACGTCGCGTACTGCCTCGCCGTAGTCGCCTCGACCGCCATCACGACCCGCTGGGGAGCGCGGGCGGGTGCGCTCGCCGCCGGGACGACGGCCACCGCGGGAACCACCTTGATCGCGGCCGCGCCGAACGCTGCCGTGCTCGCGCTCGGTGTCGTCCTCGCCGGCGCCAGCACAGGCCTGGCCTCCCCTTCGCTCGCCGACGCGGTCTCACGCGTCGTCCGGGCAACCCGCCGTGACCGTGCCCAGTCCGTGGTGAACGCCGGGACCGGGCTCGGCGTGCTGATCTCCGGCCCGGTCTCCCTGCTCGCCATCGGTGACTGGCGAATGGCCTGGTGGGCCTTCGCCGCGGCCTCGGCGCTGGTGACCTTGTGGATCGCCCGGGTCGTGCCGCCGGTCAAGGAAGACCGCGCGCGGGGCCTGCCGGTGCCGCTCTTCCCACCCGCCACCGGGCGGCTGCTGCCCGCCGCCGCGACGCTCGGCCTGGCCAGCGCCGCGATCTGGACGTTCGGCCGGGACATCGCCGTGAGCGCCGGCGGGCTCGACGAGACCGCGTCGACGGTGGTGTGGATCGTCCTCGGCGCGGTCGGCCTGGCGGGCGCGTTCACCGCCGAACTGACCTCCCGGGCGGGACTGCGGCGGGCCTGGTCGGCGGGGATGATCCTGTTCGCCTCCGCCACGGCGCTCTTCGCCCTCGCCACTCGGTCGCTCCCCGCGCTCGTCATCGCGGCCGCGCTCTTCGGGGCCGTCTACATCGGACTGACCGGTGTACTGATCCTCTGGGGCACCAGGGCTTACCCGACGGCACCCGCGTTCGGTGTCGGTGTGGCCTTCCTGGCATTGGCGCTCGGCCAGGCCGCCGGGGCACCACTCATCGGTCTCCTCGGCGATCTCCTCGACCTCCGTACGGGCTTTCTCGTGGCGGCGGCGATCGCCGTTCTCGGTGTCCTGTTCGCGCCCCGGGAGGCGACCACGACGTACAACTTCGGGGCCCGCTCCCTCTCAAGGGTGAGTACCGTCCCGCCGGAGCGGGAATCCCCCGCGGACTGCGCGTGATGTGCTCTTCGGCATGAACCTGCTGCTCGGCCTGCTCACCCTGCCCGTCTACGCGCTGATGCTGTGGCCGCTCGTGGTCGCCGCCCGCCGCGTGCTGGGTGTGCGGATCGGCGTGATCCGCGCGTTCTGCGCCGCCGGTTTCGGCTGGCTGGTCGCGGGCGGCATCCTCAGCGCGTTCCCCTCGCCGATGTACATGGGCGGGGCCTTCGCCGGGCTGGTCATCCCGGTGCTGGGCGGCGCGTTCCTCGCGACGCTGATCTTCCTGTTCGTCGCGGAACTCGCGCTGCCGTCGGGCTCCGGGCTGGGGCTCATCGGCAGGATCCGGTCACTTCGCCGCCGCGCGGCGCGGACGCGGCGCTACTCGCAGATCACCCGGATCGCGATCAAGCACGGCCTCGGCCGGTACCTCACCGGCCGTCGCGAACCCGGCCTCGCCCAGGTCCGGCACGCCAAACTGGCGCGATCGCTGCGGCGTGCGCTGGAGGAGGGCGGCGTGACGTTCGTGAAACTCGGCCAACTGCTCTCGACGCGGTCCGATCTGCTGCCGCCGGTGTTCGTCGACGAGCTCAGCAAACTCCAGGATCAGGTCGCCTTCGCCGACGCCGACGAGGTCGCGACAGTGCTGCGGGAGGAACTGGGCGGAAACCCGGACGAGATCTTCGCCGAGTTCGACCCGGAACCGATCGCGGCCGCGTCGATCGCGCAGGTCTACCGGGCGAAGCTGCGCGACGGACAGGAAGTGGTCGTCAAGGTGCAGCGGCCCGGTGTGCAGGCGCTGGTCGACCGGGACCTCGACATCGTCCGCCGGGTGGCGGCCGCGCTGGACCTGCGCGCGGGCTGGGCCCGTTCGCTCGGCGTCGTCGACCTCGCCGAGGGATTCGCCGACGCGCTGGTCGAAGAGCTCGATTTCCGCACCGAAGCCAGGAACATCGAAGCGGTCGCCGCCGCGTACCCCGGCACCGAGGTCGCGCTGCCGACCGTCCACAAAGAACTGTCCACCGAACGGGTCCTGGTGATGCGGCGCCTCGAAGGCAAGCCGCTCGCCGCCGCGCGGGAGCAGGTCCCGGCCGCGGAACGGGCCGACCTCGCGCGGTCGATGCTGCGGTGCGTGCTCGGCCAGGTGATGGGCAGCGGTGTCTTCCACGCCGACCCGCATCCCGGCAACGTCCTGCTGCTCACCGACGGCAGGCTCGGCCTGCTCGACTTCGGCTCCGTCGGACGGCTCGACTCGGGCCTGCGCGGCGGGCTGCAGAACCTCATCCTCGCGCTCGACCGCGGCGACCCGGCCGCGCTGCGCGACGGTCTGCTGGAGATCGTCGACCGGCCGGACGAGATCGAGGAACGACGCCTGGAGCGGGCACTGGGTTCCTTGGTGGCCAAGCATTTCAACCACGGACAGGCGCCGGATCTGGACATGTTCACCGACCTGTTCCGGGTGATCGCCGACTTCCGGCTCAGCGTGCCCCCGCCGATCGCCGCGGTGTTCCGCGCGCTGGCCACCCTGGAGGGAACGCTGGCCGCGCTGGCACCGGGGTTCAACATCGTCGTCGAATCCCGCGCCTACGCCGCCGAGCAAGTAGGTGCCGGATTGCGACCGGAATCGCTGCGGGCCACGGCCACCAACGAACTGATGGCGCTCCTGCCGGTGCTGCGGCGGCTGCCGCGCCGCGTCGACCGGATCGGCAACGCGCTGGAACAGGGCAGGCTTTCGGTCAACGTCCGGCTGTTCTCCGACGAACGCGACCGCGACGTGGTCACCGGACTGGTGCACGAGATCCTGCTGGCGTTCGTCGGCGTGGCCACCGGGCTGATGGCCGTACTGCTGCTGGGCAGCGCGACCGGCCCGGAGGTCCTGGACGGGGTCACGCTGCACCAGATGTTCGGCTATAACCTGCTGGTGGTCAGTGCACTGGTGGGATTGCGGCTGCTCTTCGTCGTTTTCCGGCGGAGCGGACAACGATCACGATCGCCCCGATGACACCGAGGACGACGAGCCCGGCGCCCGCGAACGCGAGGTTCCGCGAGGTACGGAATCCGGTGTCGGACACGGGATCCCCGGGAAGTCCCGCTTCGACGAAAGCCGTGGTCTGCGGAAAAGGCTCGGCGCCCAGGGTGCTCCCCATACCGACGAGGACTCCGTACACCTTGGACAGGGGGACGGCACCGTCGCCCGGCATGCCGGCGTAGATCCGCGAGTCCCGGGAGTTGTTCCGTTGATCCCCCGCGACGAACACCGCGTCCGGCGGAACCTGGACGCTGAAGGGCATGTACTCCTTGCGGCCGTACCCGTTGTCGTCGTCGGTGTACGGCTCTTTGACCGGCTTCCCGTTGACGGTGATCAGATTGTCGGGCGTGCAACAGACGACCTGATCACCACCGACACCGATCACCCGTTTGATAATCCGGCCGTCGCCGGGGGCCGCGTCCGGAAACGCGGCGAGATCCATGAGGACGACCGAGCCGCGAGGGATCTCGGGGAGATCGGTCCAGCGGTACAGCACGACCGCTCCCGGCTGGATCGTGGGCGTCATCCCGCCGCTGGGGACGCTCGCCATGCGGTAGCTCAGCAGGGTCCAGAACCCGTATCCGCCGGTGCCCACGCCGACGATCGCCACCAGGATCATCACGAGCAGGAGCGGGGAGAATCTTCGCTTCGGCCCGGGTCTTTCGGCGGGCGGAGCGGGAAAGTCCGTTTCGATCACAGCGCAGAATAGCGCCGATGGCTCTCGTTCAACCCCGGGGCGCGTACATGATGACCCCGACCCCGGCGAGGCAGATCAAAGCGCCGATGACGTCATAGCGGTCCGGCCGGTAGCCGTCGGCGACCATCCCCCACGCCAGTGAACCCGCGACGAACACTCCCCCGTACGCGGCGAGGATGCGGCCGAAGTTCGCGTCGGGCTGCAATGTCGCGACGAAGCCGTAGAGGCCGAGTGCCACGACGCCCGCGCCGATCCAGAGGTAGCCGCGGTGTTCCCGGACGCCTTGCCAGATCAGCCAGGCGCCGCCGATCTCCAGCAGCGCGGCGAGCGCGAACAGCGCGATGGACCGGACGATCATTCCGGCAGCTTATTGCGACGCGCGCGCCGTCGCCGAGCCGTATAGATCGTTATACGAAAGGGTGACTATATGGCGTTGACCTTGGCAGAGAAGCGCGTGAAGGCCCCCTTCCCTCGGGTGACCCGAGGGAAGGGGGCCTTCACGCGCAAAAGAGGTCAGACGGTGAAGCCGAGCGCCCGCAGCTGTTCGCGGCCGTCGTCGGTGATCTTCTCCGGGCCCCACGGCGGCATCCAGACCCAGTTGATCCGGAAGTCCTTGACCAGCCCGGTTCCCCCGCCGACGAGCGCGGCACCGGTCTGGTCCTCGATGACGTCGGTCAGCGGGCAGGCCGCGGACGTCAGGGTCATGTCGATGGTGGCGGTGTTGTCCGCCTCGACCCGGATGTCGTAGACCAGCCCGAGGTCGACGACGTTGATGCCGAGTTCGGGGTCGACGACGTCGCGCATCGCCTCTTCGACGTCCTCGACCTTCGCCACGTCGGCGGCGTCCGGGGCGGCGGCGGTCTCGGCGTCGAGGTCGGCGGCCGTGCGCCCCTCGCGGGTTTCGGTCTGCTGTTCGGTCATGCCGTCTCAACTCCGTTGGTCGTGCGGGCGACGGCGTCCTTGAACGCCATCCACCCGAGCAGGGCGCATTTCACGCGGGCCGGGTACTTGGCCACGCCGGCGAAGGCGATGCCGTCCTCCAGCACGTCCTCGTCGGGTTCGATCTGCCCTTTGCCCTGCATCAGCTCGACGAAGGCGTCCATGGTGGTGAACGCCTCCTCCACGGTGTGCCCGACGACGAGATCCGTCAAGACCGACGTGGAAGCCTGGCTGATCGAACAGCCCTGTCCCTCGTAGGAGACGTCGGCGACTTTCCCGTCGTCGACCTTCACCCGCAGCGTCACCTCGTCGCCGCAGGTCGGGTTGACCTGGAACGACTCGGCGTCGAACGGCTCGCGCAGGCCACGGCCGTGCGGGTTCTTGTAGTGATCCAGGATGATCTCCTGGTACATGCTTTCGAGGTTCATCACGCCACCCCGAAGAACTTCCGCGCCTCACGCACACCGTTCACCAAAGCGTCCACTTCGGACAGTGTGTTGTAGACGTAGAACGAAGCGCGCACGGTCGCGGGCACCGAGCAGGCCCGGTGCAGCGGCCACGCGCAGTGGTGCCCGACGCGGACGGCGACACCGAGACTGTCCAGCACCTGACCGGAGTCGTGCGGGTGGACGCCGTCGATGACGAACGACACCAGTCCGCCGCGGTCGGTCATGTCGGTGGGGCCGATGATCCGCACGCCAGGGATCTCGCCGAGCCCGGCGAGCGCCGCCTCGGTGAGGAGGTGTTCGTGCGCGGCGACCCGGTCCATGCCGATCGCAGACAGGTAGTCGGCGGCCGCGCCGAGGCCGACGGCCTGCGACGTCATCGGGGTGCCCGCCTCGAACCGCTGCGGCGGCGCGGCGAAGGTGGTCTGCTCCATGCGGACCAGCTCGATCATCGAGCCGCCGGTCAGGAACGGCGGCATCGCTTCGAGCAGCTCACGGCGTCCATAGAGGACGCCGATGCCGTAGGGGCCGACCATCTTGTGCCCGGCGAAAGCGGCGAAGTCGACGTCCAGCGCGTGCAGGTCCACCGGGAAGTGCGGCACCGACTGGCAGGCGTCCAGCACGACCAGCGCGCCGACCTTGCGGGCCTTCTTCACCAGGAAGTCGACCGGGTTGATCGTGCCGAGCACGTTGGACTGGTGCGTGAACGCGAGCACCTTGGTCCGCTCGGTGATCAGTTCGTCCACATTGGACAGATCGAGCCTGCCGTCCGCCGTGACGGAGAACCACTTCAGCGTCGCGCCGGTGCGCTGGCTGAGCTGCTGCCACGGAACCAGGTTCGCGTGGTGCTCCATCTCGGTGATGACGATCTCGTCGCCGGGACCGATCTTGAACCGCTCGGCCCCGGGACCGGCCGTGGCGGCGTTGCTCATCGCGTAGGCGACGAGGTTGATGCCCTCGGTGGCGTTCTTGGTGAACACCAGCTCGTGCGGGGAGGCGCCGACGAACTCCGCGATCCGCACGCGGGCGGATTCGTAGGCGTCGGTCGCCTCCTCGGCGAGCTGGTGCGCGCCGCGGTGCACCGCGGCGTTCGAGGTCTCCAGGAACCGGCGCTCGGCTTCGAGCACCTGCGCCGGTTTCTGGGACGTCGCACCGGAATCCAGATACACCAAGGGTTTCCCGTCCCGCACCGTGCGGGTCAGGATCGGGAAGTCGGCCCTGATGGCCGCTACGTCCAGCGGTACAGAGTTAGCCGTGGTGGTGGTCATCGGGCCAACTCCTCTCGGTGTAGTCGTGAAGTTCAGTGATCAGACGGCGGCGGTCTCGGCGGAGCCGGTGTACTTGACGTACCCGTTCTCCTCCAGCTCGTCCGCGAGTTCACGGCCGCCGGACTCGACGATCTTGCCGCCGGCGAAGACGTGCACGAAGTCGGGCGTGATGTGCCGCAGGATCCGCGTGTAGTGCGTGATCAGCATGACGCCGGCGTCGTTGTTGGCCTTGAACTCGTTGACGCCCTCGGACACGACGCGCAGCGCGTCGACGTCGAGGCCGGAGTCGGTCTCGTCGAGGATGGCGATCTTCGGCTTGAGCAGCGCCAGCTGCAGGATCTCGTGGCGCTTCTTCTCGCCGCCGGAGAAGCCCTCGTTCACCGAACGCTCGGCGAACTCGGACGAGATCTCCAGCTTGCCCATCTCCTCCTTGACCTCCTTGACCCAGTGGCGCAGCTTGGGGGCCTCGCCACGGACCGCGGTGGCCGCGGTGCGGAGGAAGTTGGACATGGACACGCCCGGAACCTCGACCGGGTACTGCATGGCGAGGAACAGGCCCGCGCGGGCGCGCTCGTCGACGCTCATCTCCAGCACGTCCTCACCGTCGAGCAGGACCTGCCCGGAGGTGACTTCGTACTTGGGGTGACCGGCGATGGCGTAGGACAGCGTGGACTTGCCCGAACCGTTGGGGCCCATGATCGCGTGGGTCTCGCCCGACTTGATGGTCAGGTTGACGCCCTTGAGGATCTCCTTGGGGCCCTCCTCGGTCGTGACCGAGGCGTGCAGATCCTTGATTTCCAGCGTAGGCATTTCTTTCCTAAAGTCTGATGTGGACGGACGAGGGCTTAGACGCCCACGGCTTCGAGCTCGGCTTCGATCGCGGCCTCGAGACGCTCGCGCACCTCGGGAACGCCGATCTTGACCAGGATCTCGTGGAAGAACCCGCGTACGACCAGGCGACGCGCGGCGTCTTCGCCGATTCCGCGCGACTGGAGGTAGAACAACTGCTCGTCGTCGAACCTTCCCGTCGCGCTCGCGTGGCCCGCGCCTTCGATCTCGCCGGTCTCGATCTCCAGGTTCGGGATCGAGTCCGCCCGCGCGCCCGGCGTCAGCACCAGGTTGCGGTTGAGCTCGTAGGTGTCGGTGGCCTCGGCGGCCGCCCGGATCAGCACGTCGCCGACCCACACGGTGTGCGCGTCGTCGCCCTGCAGCGCGCCCTTGTACATCACCCGCGACTTGCAGTTCGGCACCGCGTGGTCGACGAAGAGCCGGTGCTCCTGGTGCTGGCCCGAGTCGGCGAAGTACAGGCCGAGCATCTCGACGTCGCCGCCCTTGTCGGCGAACGTCGCCGTCGGCGAGACGCGGACGAGGTCACCGCCCAGGGTGATGACGATGTGCTTGAGCGTGGCGTCGCGGCCGAGCTTGAGGTGCTGCTCGGAGACGTGCACCGCGTCGTCGGCCCAGTCCTGGACGCTGACCACGGTCACGTTCGCCGAATCGCCGATGACGAACTCGACGTTGTCGGCGTAGGTGCCGGAACCGACGTGGTCGAGGACGATGACCGCTTCGGAGAACTGCTCGGCGCGGACCTGCACGTGCCCGTAGGCGACCTTGCCCTCGCCGGGGCCGGTGATCTTCACCGTCGACGGCTTCGACGTCTTCGTCTCCTTGGGCACCGTGATGACGGTGGCCTCGGTGAACGAGGAGTACGCCTGCGCGGCGATCCGGTCGCTCGGGACACCCGCGGCGCCGAGGCGCTCGTCGTCCCGGCCGACCGTCTCGATCTTCAGTTCGGGCGCGGCGTCGGCGTCCACTGCGGCCGAACCCGAAGCGGCGGCGGACCCGTCGTGCAGGCCACGCAGCCGCTTCATCGGAGTGAAACGCCAGTTCTCCTCACGACCGCCAGGGACCTCGAAGGCCTCGACGTCGTAGGAGGTGAAGCGCTCCGCGCGGGACGTGGCCGGCACAACTGTGCCTCCAGAGCCGGCGGGCTCGCCAACGCCCTCGCGCATCGCTTCGGAAACGTTGTTCTCGGTAACCGACATGACTAGCCGACGGACCCTTCCATCTGAAGCTCGATCAGGCGGTTCAGCTCGAGCGCGTACTCCATCGGCAGCTCACGCGCGATGGGCTCGACGAACCCGCGCACGATCATCGCCATGGCCTCGGCCTCGTCGAGACCGCGCGACATGAGGTAGAACATCTGGTCTTCGCTGACCTTCGAGACGGTCGCCTCGTGGCCCATGGAGACCTCGTCGTTGCGGATGTCGACGTACGGGTACGTGTCCGACCGCGAGATCGTGTCGACCAGCAGCGCGTCACAGACCACGCTGGACCGCGAGTGGTGCGCCCGCTTCGCGACCTTGACCAGGCCGCGGTACGAAGTGCGGCCACCGCCGCGCGCCACCGACTTCGACACGATGGTCGAGGAGGTGTGCGGCGCCAGGTGCTCCATCTTCGCGCCGGCGTCCTGGTGCTGGCCCTCGCCCGCGAACGCGACCGAGAGGACCTCGCCCTTGGCGTGCTCGCCCATGAGGAACACGGACGGGTACTTCATCGTGACCTTGGAACCGATGTTGCCGTCGATCCACTCCATGGTCGCGCCCTCTTCGCACTTGGCGCGCTTGGTGACCAGGTTGTAGACGTTGTTCGACCAGTTCTGGATGGTCGTGTAACGGCAGCGGGCGCCCTTCTTCACGATGATCTCCACGACCGCCGAGTGCAGCGAGTCGGACTGGTAGATCGGCGCGGTGCAACCCTCGACGTAGTGCACGTAGGCGTCTTCGTCGACGATGATCAGGGTCCGCTCGAACTGACCCATGTTCTCGGTGTTGATGCGGAAGTACGCCTGCAGCGGGATGTCCACCTTGACGCCCTTGGGGACGTAGATGAACGAGCCGCCGGACCACACCGCGGTGTTCAGCGCGGAGAACTTGTTGTCCCCTGCCGGGATCACGGAGCCGAAGTACTCCTTGAAGATCTCCGGGTGCTCCTTGAGCGCGGTGTCGGTGTCCAGGAACAGGACGCCCTGCGCCTCCAGGTCTTCGCGGATCTGGTGGTAGACGACCTCGGACTCGTACTGCGCCGCGACACCGGCGACGAGGCGCTGCTTCTCCGCCTCGGGGATGCCCAGCTTGTCGTACGTGTTCTTGATGTCCTCGGGCAGGTCTTCCCAGGAAGTGGCCTGCTTCTCCGTGGACCGCACGAAGTACTTGATGTTGTCGAAGTCGATCCCGGAGAGGTCCGCACCCCAGTTGGGCATCGGCTTCAAGTCGAAGAGCTTGAGCGCCTTGAGTCGCGCTTCGCGCATCCACTCCGGCTCGGACTTCTTCGAGGAGATGTCGGTGACGACGTCCTCGTTCAGTCCGCGACGGGCCGTTGAGCCCGCCTCGTCGGAGTCCGCCCAGCCGAACGCGTACTTGCCAAGGGACTCGATGGTCTCTTCCTGGCTCATGGGCGCGGTGGTGGGAGTGCGCTGCTCGGCAGCGGCAGTCATGCGGGTTTCCCTCCATTCGGGATCCGTGCTGTGCGCCCCGGGGAGGGCGCCGTGCTTCCCGGCCCGGGTGTGGCCGGGTGACCCGCCGAGACGACGGGTACGTGTGTGGTGCACGCGTTGTCACCGCGTGCGATGGTCGCGAGCCGCTGGACGTGAGTACCCAGAAGTTCCGCGAAAGCCTCTGTCTCGGCTTCGCACAACTGAGGGAACTCGGCGGCGACGTGGGCGACCGGGCAATGGTGCTGGCAGAGCTGTTCGCCGACACCGACCTGACGGGTCGACGCAGCGTAGCCCTCCCTGGTCAGCGCCGCAGCGAGGGCCTCGGCGCGCGAGGCGGGGTCCGTGTGCTTGGTGATCGCGTCCTGATGCGGGCCGACCAGCGAAGCGACCCGAGCCTCCGCGAAGGCCTTCACGGCGTCTTCGCCTGCGTGCTCGGCGAGGAAGCGGATGGCCGAGGACGCGAGGTCGTCGTAGGCGTGCCCGAACCGGGCGCGGCCGGCTTCGGTGAGCAGGAAGTTCTTGGCCGGACGGCCTCGTCCGCGGGGGCCGCGGCGGGGCGCGTCCCGGGTTTCGGCCTCGCCGTCGGCGAGCAGCGCGTCGAGATGACGGCGGACGGCGGCGGCGCTGATCCCCAGCTGCTCGGCCACCACGACGGCGGTCATCGGTCCCTGTTCCAGCAGCAGGCGGGCCACTTCGTGCCTGGTCCGGCCCTCGGGGCCGACCTGCGCGGGGACAGGCTGAACCTCGGCGCGGGGCATGTCGCCACCGGCCTCGTCCTGCGTCCCCGTCTTTTTCACAACACAAGTGTGACGTATTTCCGGGGAGACGGCAAAGAGGGGTGCCTCACGGAGTGGCGTGGGTCACGTCGGCCCGGCTGAGCACAGGGGTAACCACGTACCCGCCCGGTCTGTTCCCGGCATCGCTACCCTTCGTGCGTGGCAGTGGGCGATCACCCGGCACAGCGGGACATGGACGGGGCAGAGCCGGAAGACCGGGCCGTGGAGTCGGCGGGGTCGGTGGCGACGCTCGTCCCCGGGCGCCCGCACGATCCGGACCCCCTGGACGACAAGGAACTGCGCGGGCTGAACGTGGTCCGCCGGTTCGGCGCGGTCGGTTCCCTGTTCCTCGCCCTCGGCTCGCTCGGCGCGGGCGCCGCCCCGGTGATCAACCCGGTCCAGGAGATCCCGGTGCTGCGGCTGTTCACCCGGATCCCCATGGTCTCGCTCGCGATGGGCCTGGCGGGCATGGCGATCATCGTGCTCAGCTGGCTGCTGCTCGGCCGGTTCGCGCAGCCCGCGCGCCGCCGCCTCGCCACCCAGGGCCAGCTCGCCCGCACCATCGCGCTCTGGTGCGCGCCGCTGCTGTTCATCCCGCCGCTGTTCTCCCGCGACGTCTACAGCTATCTGGCGCAGAGCGAGATCGTCGCCCGCGGGATGGACCCGTACTCCCTCGGCCCGGCCGAAGCGCTCGGCGTCTCCGATCCGCTGACCTCGGGCGTCTCCAACATGTGGCGCGAGACCCCGGCACCGTACGGCCCGCTGCTGCTCCGCCTCGGCGGCTGGCTCGCCCCGCTGAGCAGTGGCAACATCGTCACCGGGGTCCTGCTGCAGCGCGGGCTCGCGCTGATCGGCGTCATCCTGATCATCTGGGCGCTGCCCCGGCTGGCCCGGCGGTTCGGCGTGCAGCCCGCCACCGCGCTGTGGCTCGGCGCGGCGAACCCGCTGCTGATCTTCCACTTCGTCGCGGGCGCCCACAACGACGCGCTCGCGATCGGGCTCATGGTGGCCGGGCTGGAGGTCGGTCTCCAGCGGATGCCGGTGCGGTTCAAGAACGACGAGCCGCCCCCGCCGGCCAAGGGCGAACTCCTCTACATCGGGCTCGGGGTGGTGCTCATCACCCTCGGCGTCGCGGTGAAGATCAACGCGATCCTGGCGCTGCCGTTCTTCACGGTGATGGTGGCCAGACGATGGCACGGCCGGATCAAGGACCTGGTCACCGCGGCGGTGCCAATGGCGTTGCTGTTCGGCGTGACCCTGGTGGCGGTCTGTTACGGCACGGGCCTCGGTTTCGGCTGGGTCGGCGCGCTCGGCACGCCGGGACTGGTCCGCTCCTGGATTTCGCCGACGTCGGAACTCGCCGCGCTCGGCGGTGTCCTCGGCATCGCGCTCGGTCTCGGCAACCACACCAACGCGATGGTGCCGATCCTCGGCTCGCTCGGCTATCTCGTCGCGGGCGCGGTGACGGTCAAGTTCCTCTGGGACAGCTTCAAATGGCGCTACCGGCCGATCATCGGCCTCGGTGTCTCCCTCGGCGCGGTGATGGTGCTGCACGTCGCGCTGCAGCCCTGGTACCTGCTGTGGGCGATCATCCCGCTCGCCGCGGCGGCGGGGACCTCGCGGTTCCGCATCGCCGCGACGATCGTCACCGCCGTTCTGCCGTTCCTGCTGCCGACGACGGGAAGCACCTTCGAGGGCCGCGGTTTCGTCCTGCCGTTCGCGTGGGCCGCCGCCGGGGTCGTCACGCTACTGGGGCTGTTCATCGTCCACCGCCTCTCACCACTGCTGCTGTCCAGACCGTCCCCGGAGCATTCGGTCCCGGCGTGAGGCCGTATCGTGACCTGTCGTGAACGCCCCCGCCGTCGAGATCACCGGGCTGGTGAAACGCTACGGATCCACCACCGCCGTCGATGGACTCGACCTGCGGATGGACCGTGGCACGCTGCTCGCTCTGCTCGGCCCGAACGGGGCCGGCAAGACCACCACCGTCGAGATCTGCGAAGGCTTCCTGCGGCCTGACGACGGCGAAGTCCGTGTGCTGGGCCTGGACCCGGCGCGCGACGGCGCCGCGCTGCGGCCCCGGATCGGCGTGATGCCCCAGGGCGGCGGCGCGTATCCCGGCGTCCGCGCCGACGAGATGCTCGGACTGGTCGCCGCGTGCGCGGCGAACCCGCTCGAACCCGCCTGGCTGCTGGACGTCCTCGGTCTTTCGGGAGCGAGGAAGACGCCGTTCAAACGGCTTTCCGGCGGGCAGCAGCAGCGGCTCTCGCTCGCCTGCGCGCTCGTCGGACGGCCGGAACTGCTCTTCCTCGACGAACCGACGGCGGGCATGGACCCGCAGGCCCGCCGCCTGGTCTGGGACCTGCTCGAAGCGCTGCGCGCCGACGGGGTCAGCGTCCTGCTCACCACGCATTTGATGGAGGAGGCCGAAACGCTGGCCGACACCGTGGTGATCGTGGACCACGGCAAGGTCGTCGTCGAAGGTTCCCCGCAGTCGCTGACCGTCGAGGCCGGTGAGAGCGCACAGCTGCGGTTCAAGGCCAGGACGCGGCTCGACACCGCACTGCTGACCGCGGCGCTGCCCGAGGGGCACCTCGTCCACGAGTCGGCGCCGGGCACGTATCTCGTCGAAGGCGCGATCGACCCGCAGGTGGTGTCGACGGTGACGGCGTGGTGCGCGCAGCAGGGTGTCATGCCCGAGGAGCTGCAGGTCGGCAGGCGCACGCTGGAAGAGGTCTTCCTGGAGCTGACCGGACGGGAACTGCGCGCATGACCACGACGCCCACTCCCCGGTTCGCCCCGGGCACGTTCACCCCGGCCCCCGGCCGCGGTTCGCTCGGCAAGATGCTGCGCACGCACGCGAAGGTCGAAGCGAGCCTGACGCTGCGCCACGGCGAGCAGATCCTGCTGACCCTGCTGATCCCGCTCGCGCTGCTGATCGGCCTGTCGCTGCTGGACATCCTGCCGTCGTCGCAACTCGGCGATTCGTCCAAAGCAGACTGGATCACGCCGAGGATCCTGGCGCTGGCGGTGATGTCTTCGGCGTTCACCGGGCAGGCCATCGCGCTGGGCTTCGACCGCCGTTACGGCGTCCTCAAACGGCTTTCCGCCACCGCGCTCCCCCGCTGGCTGCTCGTCGCGGGCCGGGTGGCCGCCGCGCTGGTCGTGGTCGCGCTGCAAGCGGTGATCCTCGGTGCCGTCGCCGCGCTGCTGGGCTGGTCGCCGTCGCCGGCCGGGCTTCTCGGCGCCGTCCCGTTCCTGATCGTCGGCACGCTCGCGTTCGGCGCGCTGGGCCTGCTGCTCGGCGGGGCGCTGCGCGCGGAGGCCGTGCTGGCGCTGGCGAACATCGTCTGGTTCGTGCTGCTGCTCGCCGGCGGCATCCTGCTGGCGCCGTCGACCATGCCGTCCGGCGTCGCGTGGATCGTCGAACTGCTTCCCTCGGGCGCGCTCGCTGAAGGCCTGCGGTCGGTCCTGCTGGACGGTTCGTTCGGCTGGGGCCCGTTCGCGGTGCTCGTCGGCTGGGGCGTCGTCGCGGGCGCGCTGGCGAGCAAGACCACCCGCCTGACCTGAGGCGGCCGACACACCGGGTGCGGCCGGTGGAACGCTCTCAGGAAGGGCGTTCTAGCATCGGACGGTGCCGTTCCAGAGCCTTGTAGCGCGTCTGCCGTATCCCTCGTTCGCGGTCCAGCGAGCGGTCGCGATAGCGGCGGTGATCGCGCAGGCCGGAATCGGCGTCACCGGCTCGGTCGTCCGCGTCACGGGTTCGGGCCTCGGCTGCCCGACGTGGCCGCAGTGCGTCGAAGGCAGCATCGTGCCGGTCGCGCACCCCGAGTTCGACACGCTCACCCAGTGGATCGAATTCAGCAACCGGATGCTGACCGGGGTGGTCATCCTGGTCGCCGCGCTGTGCGTGATCACCGCGTGGCGCGTGCAGATCGAGCACCCGAGCCGCCGCCGTCTGGTGAAGCTGGCCTGGACGATGCCCGCAGGCGTGATGCTGCAGGCCGTCGTCGGCGGGATCACCGTGCTCGCGAAACTCGAATGGTGGACCGTCGCGCTCCACTTCCTGGCCTCCACTCCTCTGGTCTGGCTCGCGGTCCTGCTGCTGCGCGCGTTCAAGGAGGGTGACGAGCCCGCCCGCTGGCTGATCCCGGACGCGGGACGCAAGACGCTGATCGCGCTCGCCGTGTCCATGTGGGCCGTCCTCGTGGCGGGAACCACCGTGACCGGGGCGGGCCCGCACGGCGGCGACCCTGGCACCCACCGGCTCCAAGCCCCCATCGAGACGCTCACCCAGGTCCACGGTGGTCTGCTGGTGGTCTACCTGATCGTGCTGGCCGTCTTCGGGCTCCAGCTGATGCGTGGCGAGACGCCGAAGCAGTTGTGGAAGCGGTACACCATCGTGTGGGTCGTCGCGGTCCTCCAGGGCGTCGTGGGCTCGGTGCAGTACGCCCTCGGTGTCCCGGAGGCGCTGGTCTCGTTCCACGTCCTCGGCTCCGCGCTCGTGATCATCTCGACGGCGGCGCTGTGGTGCGGCTCGCGCGACCGTGGTCCCGTGTCCTCGGCCACGGCTCCGGAACGCGAACTCGCCACCTCGAACTGAACCGGACGTAACCCCCAGGCGGCGTGCTCGCCAGACGGTGCCCTTACGCTGCGCTCGGTGCCCCACACGGGGGTCACCACCCAGTCGAGGCACGAGGTGTCGCATGACCGCCAGCACCGAGCCGGACGCACCGGCCAGTCCGTCCAAACCCCTGATCTCCCACCGCCGAGGCTCCGGGGAGATGCTGATACTCAAGACCTTCCTGCTGGTCCCGTTCGTCGCGCTGCTCGCCGCCGTGCCGATCGTGTGGGGCTGGGGCATGACCTGGGTCGACCTGGCGCTGGCGGCCGTGTTCTACACCGTCGGGACGCTCGGGGTGACCGTCGGATACCACCGCTACTTCACCCACGGCGCTTTCAAGGCCGGGCGGCCGCTGCGCGTGGCGCTCGCCATCGCCGGCAGTTTCGCCGTGCAGGGTTCGGTCATCTTCTGGGTGGCCAGCCACCGTCGCCACCACGCCTTCGCCGACCGCGAAGGCGACCCGCACTCCCCCTGGCTGTTCGGGACGTCGCCCTCGGCGCTGCTACGCGGCTTCTGGCACGCGCACATGGGCTGGATGTTCAGCCGCGAGGTGACCAACTACGACCGTTTCGCGCCGGACCTGGTGGCCGACAAGGACCTTCGCGTGGTGAACCGCTACTTCTGGCTGTGGATCACGCTGAGCCTCGCGCTGCCCGCGGTGCTCGGCGGGCTGATCAGCTGGTCGTGGTGGGGTGTGGTGACCGGGTTCTTCTGGGCCGGGCTGGTCCGGATCGCGTTCCTGCACCACGTCACCTGGTCGGTGAACTCGATCTGTCACCTGGTCGGCGAGCGCCCGTTCGCCAGCCGTGACAAGGCGGCGAACTTCTGGCCGCTGGCGATCCTGTCCATGGGCGAATCGTGGCACAACTCCCACCACGCCGACCCCACCTGCGCGCGGCACGGTGTCCTGCGCGGACAGGTCGACGTGTCGGCGCGGGTGATCTGGCTGTTCGAGAAGTTCGGCTGGGCACGGGACGTGCGGTGGCCGAAGCCGGAGCGCTTGGCCGCGAAACTCGCCAAACCCGCCTGACCCCCGTCGCACTTAGTCCTCTGAATGCGGTAGTTGCACACGCAAGGATCGCATTCAGAGGACTAAATGCCGGGCGTCAGGCGAGTTGCTGCCGTACGGCGGAGGCGAAGCGCCAGGCCGCGGCGGCGTCGGTCTGCCGGAACCCGAGCGAAGGTTCGACGAGCTCCAGTTCCAGCAGCAGCGGCCTGCCGTCCGGACCGGCGACGAGGTCGACGCGGGCGTAGAGCAGTTCCGCGCGCAGGATGCCGAGCAGCGCCGCCGTCGCGTCCAAAGCGTCTTCGGCCAGTGCCCGGAATCCCGCGGCGGGCTGCACGGGTGCGAGCTTTTCCGTGACGTACAGCCCGGATTCGTCGAGTTCCCGGCCCAGCATCGCGGCCTTCGAGAACGCGTGCGAGTACACGCCGCCGAAGTACACCAGCGCGATCTCCCCCGCACTGTCCACACTGGACTGATACGGCTGGAGCAGCACGGTGTTCCCGTCGGCCTGCAACCCGGAGAGATGCGCGGCGGCCGCGTCGCCCGCCGTGAACCGGCCCGCTCCCCGCGAGCCGGCGCCGATGGCGGGCTTCAGCACGAACTCGCCCTTGGGCCAGCGTGGGGCCTTCTCGTCCGGCGCGATCAGGGTCGTCGGCACGATCGCGACCCCGGCGTCGCCGAGTTCGGCCAGATAGGACTTGTCGGTGTTCCACCGCGCGACCTCGGCCGAATTGGACAGCGTCGGCACGGTCTCGGTCCAGGCCAGGAACTCGTCGCGGCGCTCGGCGTAGTCCCAGGTGGCGCGCAGCACGACGATGTCCGCGGCGGCGAAGTCGACGGTCGTGTCGTCCCAGGCGGCCCATCGGGTCTTGAAGCCCAGGTCGGCCAGCGCCTCGGGTACGGCGTGCTCGTCGCCGTCACCTTCCGGCAGCGCGGAGCAGGCGGCGAAGATCGCGGAGCCGCTCACTTCCCCGCCATCCGGCGGCGGTGCTCGGCGCCGATCTTGGTGGCCTTCACGGTCTCGCTGTCCCATTCGGCGGGTTCGAGGTCTTCGACGGCCTCCACCAGCGCCTCGCCCGCCGCCACGGAGGCGACGACGACATCGCCGAGCGCGCCGTCGGCACCCACGAGCACGACCCGCGCGCCGATCCGGCCGATGTTCTCCACCACCGCGCGCGACGGCTTCCCGTGCCGCTTCACGAAGTCGCGAGCGGCCGCGACCTGGCGCGACGTGGGGGCGGCGGTCTCGGTCTTCTCTTCGGTCTCAGCCACGCGCCGAGCTTAACCGCGAAAGGCCCGGGACGCGGAATAACCGTGGCGTCGGCCATAGTTGTCCCGGTCGGAACGACCTTGAACGAGGAGGATGTATGCCCGCGGCAGTGCAGATCCGGCGAACCGGTGGTCCCGAAGTCCTTGAACTGTCCGAAGTCGAGGTAGGCGAACCCGGATCCGGCGAACTGCTCGTGGACGTCGCGGCGGCGGGCGTCAACTACATCGACACCTACCACCGCGAGGGCATCTATCCGGTCGACACCCCGTTCATCCTGGGCATGGAGGGTGCCGGGACGGTGGCCGCGGTCGGCGCGGACGTGACCGGTTTCGCCGTCGGCGACCGGGTCGCCTGGCAGGGTTCGCTGGGCAGCTACGCCCGGCGCCGTCTGGTTCCCGCCACGATCGCGGTGAAGATCCCGGACGGCGTGTCCGAGGAGACCGCCGCCGCCACGATGCTCCAGGGGATCACCGCGCACGCGCTGATCGCCTCGACCTACGAGGTCAAGGCCGGTGACGACGTGCTGATCCACGCCGCGGCGGGTGGAATGGGCCTGCTGCTGGTCCAGCTGGCCAAGGCGCGCGGCGCCCGGGTGATCGGCACCGTCTCCACCGACGAGAAGGCCGAACTCGCCAAGCAGGCGGGCGCGGACGACGTCATCCGCTACGACCAGGTCGACTTCGCCAAGGCCACCCGCGACCTCACCGGCGGCAAGGGCGTCGAGGTCGTCTACGACGGCGTCGGCAAGTCCACTGTGGACGGCAGCCTCGCGAGCCTGAAGATCCGCGGTCTGCTCGCCCTCTACGGCGCGGCCAGCGGCCCGGTCCCGCCGATCGACCCGCAGCTGCTCAACCGCAGCGGCTCGGTGTACCTCACCCGCCCGACCTCCGCGCACTACGTGCTCACCCGCGAGGAACTGGAGTGGCGCGTGAACGAACTGTTCGCCGCCGTCCAGGACGGCTCACTGAACATCCGGATCGGCGGCCGCTACCCGCTGGCCGACGCCCGTCAGGCGCACGAAGACCTCCAGGGCCGCCGCACCACCGGCAAGCTCCTGCTGATCCCGTGACGACGCTCTGGCCGGAGGAAGTCCGGCTCACCGGTGAAGGGCTCGTCCTGCGGGAGTGGGTCGAAGACGACATCGCGTTCATGCCGGGGCTGTTCGACAATCCCGCAGTCGCGCGGTTCACGCCGTTGCCTTCCCCGTTCGACGAGGTGGCGGCGAAGGCGCACTACGCGAAGGCCCTCGCCCGTCGCGCCGAGGGCAACGGGCTGCGGCTGGCCATCACGGCCGACGGCGGCGATCCGCTCGGCGAGGTGGTGCTGTTCCTGAAGGAGGATGCGGCCGAACTCGGGTACGCCGTCGGTCCCGCGCACCGCGGGCGGGACCTGGCGGCGCGGTCACTGCGGGTCCTCACCGCCCACGCGCTGGACCTCGGGCGCGGACCGCTCCAGCTGAAGATCGACGCCGAGAACGCCGCCAGCGAAGCCGTCGCTCGCCGCGTCGGCTACACCCTGACCGACGCGGCGCCCGAGCCCAAGGTCGAGAAGGGACTGGAGATCACTCTGCTCACCTGGGAGTACGCCGGCTGATCAGAAGTCCGTGAAGGCCTCCTTCCCTACCCTGAGGGTAGGGAAGGAGGCCTTCACGGACTTCAGCGGGCCAACCGCACCCAGAGCGCTCGCAGCCGGAACTCGTCCTGCTCCGCGTGCTCGACGGTCAGCTCGACCTCGTCGCCCACGTCGAGCTTCCGGAATTCTCCGGGCCCGAAACCCTTCAGCATCGAATAGTGGACCCAGATCGGGTCGGCGAAGTCGGCCGACTCGACCACTCCCCAGCCATCGTCCACCAGCCAGGAACGAACCCGGCCTCGGTGGACGCGGCCGTCGGAAGGTCCCATCAGCCCTTGTCGGTCGGGACGCTCACCGCGTCGGTCACGAACACCAGGGTCTCGTTCGGCGCGATGCCGTTCCCGCCCTGGCCGTAGCCGAGGTCCGGCGGGATGATCAGCAGCCGCCGCGCGCCCTGCTTGATCCCTTGCAAGCCCTGATCCCAGCCCTGGATGACCTTGCCCGCGCCGAGTGGCAGCTCGAACGGCTCACCGCGGTCGAAGGAACTGTCCAGTTTCTGCTTGTTGGACCAGGTGACCAGCGAGTAGTTCATCTTCAACCGCTGACCCGACTTGGCGCCCTCGCCGGTACCGGGCTCGAGGTCCTTGGTGATGAGCTTCTTCGGCGGGTCGCAGTCGTCCGGGATGGTGATGGTCGGCGCTTCGCCGAACTTCCCGGTGGTCTTCACGTCCTCGGCCGTGCATTCCTTGCCCTTCGGGGCGGCCGGAGCCGACGAAGACGCCGACGCGGGGGCCGCGCCGGAGGTCTGGGCCGAACCTGCGGTGTTCTGTTTCTCGCCACAGGCCGCCAGGGCGAGGACGCCCGCGCCGATGACCACGATCTTGCCGAATGTGCGCATGCGGCCGACCTTAGCCAAGACCCTCCAGCGCGGGAACAAGGTCACCGGTCTGCACTACGCCCATCCGCCGGGTCGCCCTGGTCAGAGCCACATAAAGATCGTTGAGCCCACGCGGCGACTCGGCGACGACCTCGTCGGGGGCCACCAGCAGCACCGAATCGAACTCCAGGCCCTTCGCCCGCTCGACCGGCATCACCGACACCCGATCCCCCGCCTCGCCGAGTGTCTCCGAGAGCGAAGCGACCAGGGGCGACGGACACAGCACGGCGACCGTCCCACCGTCCACAGCGGACAGTTCGGCGTCGACGAGGCCGGGCAGTTCCGCGGTGAGAGCAGCCGGGTCCACGGAACGCAGCCAGGGTTCGAAACCCGTCTCCCGCACCGAAACCGGCGCCTCCAGTTCCGGGTTGACCTCGGCGAGCACCCGGGACGCGACGGCCATGATCTCCGCCGGGGTCCGGTAGTTCACGGTCAGTTCTTCGAGCCGCCAGCGATCGGCGACGTACGGCGAAAGCGCCTCGCCCCACGTCCGCGCCCCGCCGGCTGCCCCGGTTTGGGCGACGTCGCCGACCAGCGTCATCGACCGGTTCGGCGACCGGCGCATCAGCAGCCGCCAGTCCATCGCGGTCAGTTCCTGCGCCTCGTCGACGATCACGTGCCCGAAGGTCCACGTCCGGTCCTGGGCGGCCCGCTGCGCCGCGGTCATCTCGCTGCGGCGCTGCTGACGTTCGGCGAACAGCTCCGCGTCGAGGACGTCGCCCACCCGCAGCAGTTCCTCGTCGACGATCTCCTCGTCCTGTTCGAGGATGTCGAGCACGCCCTCCGCGTAGGCGCGGTCTTCCCGCTCGCGGCGAGCGGCCTCGGCACGGGCTTCGGTGTCGTCCTCGCCGAGCAACTCGGCGAGTTCGTCGAGCAGCGGGACGTCCGACGGGCTCCACTTCGCGTCGGTCGGGCTGTAGAGGTGCTCACGATCGGTGTCCGACAAGGCCTTTCCGGCCGCGCTGCGCAACCGTTCGCGGTCGGCGAACAGCTCGTCGAGCACGATCTCGGGGGTGAGTTTCGGCCACAGCCCGTCGATCGCGGCGGCCACGTTCCTGTCCGCGGCGACCTCGGCCCGGATGTCCTGGACGTCCCGCGCGTCGAGCAGGTCCTCCCCCAGTTTGCGGGCGGCCTGCCGGGTCAGCGCGTCGAGGAGGTCCGAGACGAAGATCCGCCGGGCGAGGTTGTGCGGACGGCGCGACCGGCGGGCCCGTGTCCGCGCCTCGGTGCAGGTCTTGCGGTCGAGCATGAGGATCTCGCGCTCGAACTCGATCTCCAGGACCGGTTCCGGCACCCGCTGCCGGTCTCGGACCGCGTTGGCGAGCACGTCGGCCATCACCGGACGGCCCTTGATCTCGGCGGCCTCGCGGGTGACGGGGCCGTCGGCGTCCAGCCCCGGGTACAGCTGTCCGATCGTGGCCAGCAGCACCCCGGTCTCGCCCAGCGACGGCAGGACCTGCCCAATGTAGCGGAGGAACGTGCTGTTCGGCCCGACCACCAGCACGCCACGGGTGGTCAGCTGCTGGCGATGCGTGTAGAGCAGGTACGCCGCGCGGTGCAGCGCGACGGCGGTCTTGCCGGTTCCCGGGCCGCCCTGGACCACGAGTACTCCGTTCGGCGACGCGCGGATGATGCGGTCCTGTTCGGCCTGGATGGTGGCGACGATGTCGCTCATCTCGCCGGTGCGACGACGTTCGAGCGCGGCCAGCAGCGCCGCCTCGCCCGCTAGGCCGAGGTCTTGGCCCTGGTCGGCGGCGGAGAGGTCGAGGATCTCGTCGTCGACGCCGACGACCTTCCGGCTCAGCGACCGGATGTGGCGGCGCCGCCGCACGCCTTCGGGTGAAGCGGCGGTGGCGAGGTAGAAGGGCCGCGCGACCGGCGCGCGCCAGTCGACGAGCAGCGGACGGTAGTCGTCGTCCTCGTCGAACAGCCCGAGCCGCCCGATGTAGGTGGTCTCCTCGGCGTGCTCAGGAAGGAAGTCGAGGCGGCCGAAGCACAGGCCCTGCTCGACGGAGCTCAGCTGGGCCAGCCTGTCGGTGTACAGCGTCGTGGCGACGTCGCGTTCGGTGCGCGCCTGCGGGGTGCCGCCGGTCTGGCGCAGCGTCTCGTCGAGCCTGCGCTGCGCGTCGACGCGTTCGGCGTCGAGCTTGCGGTAGACGGTGGTGACGTACTGCTGCTCGAGCGCGACGTCCTGCTCGAGCGCGTCGGGTTCCCGGTCCGGGGACACGGACAAAAGCAGCCTGCTTTCGAGAGGTGGGACAGGGGCCGAATGAACTACAACGGCGCCCGCCATCATCTCATTCCCGCGCTCTCACCCGGGCCAGGAGGAAGGCGGCGAGGGACAGGACGGTGGCCACACTCGCCCACACGACGTTCTCGTGGAGCAGCGCGGCGAAGGTGGCGGCGACACCCGCGATGGACTGCGCGACGAACCCGCACAGCGCGACGGCGTACGCGCCGTACCCGGGCACCTCGCTCACCGCGACGGCCATGCCGCTGGGGAAGAGCGCGGCCTGGCCGAACGTGGTGCCGCAGTAGAGCGCGACGAATGTCACGAAGGCTGCCGTGAGCGGGATCGCGGGCACGAGCCACAAGACGATCGTCAGCAGGCCGGCGCCGGTCATGACCAGCGCGCCCGCGCGCATCAGCCACGGCGAGCCTTTGCGCCCGGCCAGCCGGTTCACCAGCAGCGCGCCGGCGAAGTAGGCCAGCCCGAAGAGGAGGCCGAGGCCGCCGTACTGGTCCACGCTCAGCTCGAAGTGCTGCTGGAAGACGAACGGCGAGACCACCTGCAGGAGCACGATCGTCGCGAAGCCGAGTCCTGCCGCGATCGTCGGCCGCAGGAACGCCGGAACCGTGAGGATCCGGAGGTGGATCCGGATCATGCCCGTCTTTTCGCCGCGGCTCTTGTGGAGCGGAATCGTCAGCGTGCCCAGGACGCAGAGCACGCCCGCCGCCGTCAGCACCGCGAAACCGCCCTGCCACCCGCCGATCAGCCCGCCGCCGAGCGCCGTGACGAACGCGATGGACAGCACCGAAAGCCGTTGGGCGAGCGCGTCGCCGTCGCCGAGGTCCCGCACGACGATACGGGCGATGATGGCCGCGCCTCCGGCACCGATCCCTTGCAGGGAACGGAGCCAGCATCGCGGCCCGGCGCCCGAGACGGTCGGCCGCCCGGCCCCACCGGCGCCGCCGCGCCGGCCGGTACTGACAGGTAACCGGGCTGGGCAACGTGCGCCACCAGGTGGGAAACCGGGCTGCGGCGGGTCTCCTGGTCGCGTGGGTCGTGAGTGGCGATTCGTGTTCTAACCCGAATCGCCACTCACGACTACCTGGACCGGACCTCACCTCCGCCGTCCCACCCCCGACACGCGTGAAGGCCCCCTTCCCTCGGCTGAGCCGAGGGAAGGGGACCTTCACGCGCTACAAGATCAGAAAGGCAGCCCGATGGCCGGCAGCCCGATCGCCGAGTCGACGGCCAGCGCGACGAACACGATCATCAGGTACGTGTTCGACCGGTGGAACAGCGACATCGGCTTGGTCTCCTCGCCCCGCCGCACCGCCGCGTTAAGGCTGTGCGCGTAGAAGAGGAACCAGCCACCGGCGAGCAGGGCGAACGTCGTGTAGATCCAGCTAGTCACCGGGACCAGCAGCAGCGTCCACGCGACCATCACCCACGAGTAGATGACGATCTGCCGCGCCACGTGCTGCGGGGTGGCGACCACCGGCAGCATCGGCACGCCGGCGCGCTCGTAGTCCTCGCGGTACTTCATGCCCAGCGCCCAGGTATGCGGCGGGGTCCAGAAGAAGATGACGCCGAACATCACGAACGCGGGCCACTCGACGGTGCCGGTGACGGCGGCCCAGCCGATGACGACCGGCATGCAGCCCGCCGCGCCGCCCCAGACCACGTTCTGTGACGTACGCCGCTTCAGCACCAGCGTGTAGACGAAGATGTAGAAGAGGATCGTCACGATCGCGAGGATCGCCGAGAGCAGGTTCACCGTGAAATAGAGCACGACGAACGACAGGACGCCGAGCACGAGACCGAAGATCAGGGCGCCGCGCCGGGGCACCGATTCCTTCACCAGCGGGCGACGCTTGGTGCGGTTCATCACCTTGTCGATGTCCGCGTCGATGACGCAGTTCAAGGCGTTGGCGCTGCCGGCGGCCATGGTGCCGCCCACGAGCGTCGCGAGCACCAGCCACGGCGACGGGATCTCCCGGCCTGCCAGGAACATCGCGGGGATCGTGGTGACCAGGAGGAGCTCGATCACCCTGGGCTTCGCGAGGGCGGCGTACGCGCCGACGACCTGGCGGATTGTTCGCCGGCCACCGTGCGGTCGTTCACCGGTCGGATGTACGGCGCTGGTGCTGTCACTGCGTCCGTGCGCAGCGTTCACCAACGACATTTCACTCCCTGCGTCAGTTTTCGGGGCGGGGTCCACCAGGCTTCCGGGTGATGTGGCGGCCCCGGATCCGGAGTGTTCTGAACCCTTCCCCGATGTTAGACGTGCTGTTTCCAGAGGGTGATCGCGGGTCCTCGACCGGCCGAACCATTAGGCTGGCCGCGGTAGCTCGCGGCGTGCCCATGCGAACGGCCCGGACCAGGAATATCGTCCCTTCCGGATCGATTGAGATTAGTAGCGGTACACGTGGGTTACCCACGAGGGAAGAGAAGCCACAACCTGATGACGGGGAGTTCGAGTTCAGTGTCCGAAACCGCCTCTACCAGCGAGAAGAACCCACTCCTCCGGCGCAACGTGCCCGCCGACTGGACCGACCTCGACACGCGGGCCGTCGACACCGTGCGGGTGCTCGCCGCGGACGCGGTCGAGAACTGCGGCAGCGGTCACCCCGGCACCGCGATGAGCCTGGCGCCGCTCGCGTACACGCTCTTCCAGCGGACGCTGCGTCATGACCCGGCGGACCCCGAGTGGCCCGCTCGTGACCGCTTCGTCCTCTCCGCCGGTCACTCGAGCCTCACCCTCTACATCCAGCTGTACCTCGCCGGGTTCGGCCTGGAGCTGGAAGACCTGAAGCAGCTGCGCAAGTGGGACTCGAAGACCCCGGGTCACCCGGAGTACCGGCACACCAAGGGCGTCGAGACCACCACCGGCCCGCTCGGACAGGGCCTGGCCAACGCGGTCGGCATGGCGATGGCGGCCCGTCGCGAGCGCGGCCTGCTGGACCCGGACGCCCCGCAGGGCGAGAGCATCTTCGACCACTACGTCTACGTCGTCGCCTCCGACGGTGACATCGAAGAGGGCGTCACCGCCGAGGCCTCCTCGATCGCCGGCCGCCAGGAGCTGGGCAACCTGATCGTCTTCTGGGACGACAACGAGATCTCGATCGAGGACGACACCAAGATCGCGCTGTCCGAGGACGTCGTGAAGCGCTACGAGGCCTACGGGTGGCACACCCAGGTCGTCGAAGGTGGCGAAGACGTCGTCGCGATCGAAGAGGCCATCAAGGCCGCGAAGGCCGAGACCGAGCGTCCGTCGTTCATCGCGCTGAAGACCGTCATCGGGTACCCGGCGCCGAAGAAGATGGGCACCGGCAAGGCCCACGGCGCCGCGCTCGGCGCCGAAGAGGTCGCCGCGGTCAAGGAGATCCTCGGCTTCGACCCGGAGCAGAGCTTCCAGGTCGACGACGAGGTCATCGCGCACACCCGCCAGGCCGTCGACCGCGGCAAGACCGCCCGCGCCGAATGGCAGGAGAAGTTCGAGGCGTGGGGCGCCGCCAACCCGGAGCGCAAGAAGATCGCGGACCGGATGGCCACCCGCTCGCTGCCCGAGGGCTTCGCGGACAACCTGCCGAAGTGGGAGCCGGACGCCAAGGGCATCGCGACCCGCAAGGCCTCCGGTGAGGTGCTCAACGCCCTCGCCGAGCCGCTTCCCGAGCTGTGGGGCGGTTCCGCGGACCTCGCGGAGAGCAACAACACCACCATGAAGGGGGCCGACTCGTTCGGCCCGGAGAAGGCTTCCACCGACATGTGGAAGACCAGCCCGTACGGCCGGACGCTGCACTTCGGCATCCGCGAGCACGCGATGGGCTCGATCCTCAACGGCATCGCGCTGCACGGCGGCACCCGCCCCTACGGCGCGACGTTCCTGATCTTCTCCGACTACATGCGCCCGCCCGTGCGGCTGGCCGCGCTGATGAAGGCGCCGGTCACCTACGTGTGGACGCACGACTCGATCGGTCTTGGCGAGGACGGCCCCACCCACCAGCCGATCGAGCAGCTCTCCTCGCTGCGCGCGATCCCCGGCCTCAACGTCGTCCGCCCGGCGGACGCCAACGAGACCGCGTACGCGTGGAAGGCCGTCCTGGAGGACGTCCACCACCCGTCGGGCCTGGCGCTGACCCGGCAGAACGTGCCGGTGCTGGAGGGCACCAGCGCCGAAGGCGTCAAGCGGGGCGGTTACGTCCTCGCCGAGGCGTCCAACGGCAGCCCCGAGGTCGTGCTGATCGCGACCGGCTCCGAGGTCCAGCTGGCCGTCGAGGCCCGCAAGACCCTCGAGGCCGAAGGCATCCCGGCGAGCGTCGTCTCGATGCCGTGTGTCGAGTGGTTCGACGCGCAGGACCAGTCCTACAAGGACTCGGTCATCCCGCCGTCGATCAAGGCACGCGTCTCCGTGGAGGCCGGTGTCGCCCAGTCGTGGCACCGCTTCACCGGTGACGCCGGGGTGAACGTTTCGATCGAGCACTTCGGTGCGTCGGCCGACGCCGCCACACTGTTCCGTGAGTTCGGTTTCACCGCGGAGGCAGTCGTCGAGGCCGCCCGTCGCTCGATCGCCAACACCAAGAACTGAAGGGGATGACACAGCAGATGAGCAACGACAAGCTCGCGCAGCTGTCCGAGGCCGGGGTGTCGATCTGGCTCGACGACCTGTCCCGTGAGCGCCTGAACACCGGCAATCTCGCCGGCCTGATCCGCGACAAGCACGTCGTGGGCGTGACGACCAACCCGACGATCTTCGCCAACGCGATGTCGAAGGGCGAGGCGTACGACGAGCAGACTCGCGAACTGGCGGCCCGCGGCGCCGACGTCGAGGCCACCATCCGCGAGCTGACCACCACCGACGTGCGCAACGCCGCGGATCTGTTCCGCGACGTCTACACCGCCACTAACGGGGTCGACGGCCGGGTGTCCATCGAGGTGGACCCGCGGCTGGCCAAGGACTCCGACAAGACGGTGGCCGAGGCGCAGGACCTGTGGAAGACCGTGGACCGGCCGAACGTGCTGATCAAGATCCCGGCCACCGAAGAGGGTCTCCCGGCGATCACCAAGACCCTGGCCGAGGGCATCAGCGTCAACGTCACGCTGATCTTCTCCGTCGAGCGGTACCGGGCGGTCATCGAGGCCTACTTCGCCGGGCTGGAGCAGGCCAAGGCCAACGGCCACGACCTCAAGGGCATCCACTCGGTCGCGTCGTTCTTCGTGTCCCGTGTGGACACCGAGATCGACAAGCGCCTCGACGCGATCGGCACCGACGCGGCCACCGCCCTGCGCGGTGAGGCCGCCATCGCCAACGCGCGCCTCGCGTACGCGGCGTTCGAGGAGCTGTTCGCTTCGGACCGCTGGAAGGCGCTCGCCGAGGCCGGCGCGAACGCGCAGCGTCCGCTGTGGGCCTCCACCGGCGTGAAGGACCCGCAGTACTCCGACACCCGCTACGTGGACCAGCTCGTCGTCAAGGACACGGTCAACACGATGCCGGAGAAGACCCTCGACGCCGCGGGCGACCACGCCGAGATCACCGGTGACACGGTGACCGGCAAGGGCCCCGACGCGCAGGTCGTCTTCGACAAGCTGCGTGTGGTCGGCATCGACATCGACGACGTGTTCAGGGTCCTCGAGGACGAGGGCGTCGAGAAGTTCGAGAAGTCCTGGGTGGAGCTTCTCGAGACCGTCACCGGGCAGCTGGAAAAGGCAAAGGACTGATCTGGACCATGGCAGGGGAAACGACCGGCGTCGAAATCGTCGACGCCGCCCTGGCCGGCGAAGCCGCTCCGTTCGCGGAGCGGCTCGTCGCCGACCAGGTCGCATCGAAACTGGCGTCCCAGGACGCCACACTGTGGGGTCCCGAAGCCGAGTCCGAAGCGTCGATCCGTCTCTCGTGGACGACGCTGCACAAGTCCTCGCGGCCGTTGATCGGCGAAATCGAGGCACTGCGGACCGACCTGCGTTCCGAGGGCGTCGACCGCGTCGTCCTCGCGGGCATGGGCGGTTCGTCGCTGGCCCCCGAGGTCATCACGGCGACCGACGGCGTCGCGCTGACGGTCCTCGACACCACCGACCCCGGCCAGGTCGCCGACGCGCTCGCCGGTGACCTGGAGCGCACGGTCATCGTCGTGTCGTCGAAGTCCGGCGGCACCGTCGAGACCGACAGCCACCGGCGGATCTTCGCGAAGGCCTTCGCCGACGCGGGTATCGACGCGGCCCGGCGGATCGTGGTCGTCACCGACCCCGGCTCGCCGTTCGCGGAACTGTCCGAAAAGGAGGGTTACCGCAAGGTCTTCCTCGCCGACCCGAACGTCGGCGGCCGCTACTCGGCGCTGACCGCGTTCGGGCTCGTCCCGGCCGGGCTCGCCGGCGCGGACGTCGCCCGCCTGCTCGACCAGGCCGCTTCGGTGGCCGACGAACTGGCCACCGACTCCGTGGACAACCCCGCGGTCAAACTCGCCGCGGCGTGGGTCGCGGCGCACGAAAAGGGCGCCGAGAAGGTCGTCATCGGCGACACGGGTTCCGGTATCAAGGGCTTCGCCGACTGGGCGGAGCAGCTGATCGCCGAGTCCACCGGCAAGCAGGGCACCGGTCTCCTGCCGGTCGCCGTCGAGGGCCCGAGCGCTCCCGGCTTCGCCGACGCCAAGGCCGACGCCACCCCGGTGGCGGTCGGACCGGCGGAAGGCGCGGCGAAGATCTCCGTGACCGGCTCGCTCGGCGCGCAGTTCCTGCTGTGGGAGTTCGCCACCGCGCTCGCCGGACGTCTGCTCGGGATCAACCCGTTCGATCAGCCCGACGTCGAGGCCGCCAAGAAGGCCGCGCGTTCGCTGCTCGACAACCCGGACAAGCTCAAGGGCGGCGAGAAGCCGTCCACTGTGGACGGCGCGGTCGAGGTGTCCGGCTCGGCAGGCGTGGCCACCGACGGAAAGCTCGCGGACATCCTGCGGGCTTTCTTCGATTCCGCACCGGAAACCGGCTAC
This sequence comes from Amycolatopsis sp. NPDC043887, assembly GCF_056435665.1. Taxonomy (NCBI): domain Bacteria; kingdom Bacillati; phylum Actinomycetota; class Actinomycetes; order Pseudonocardiales; family Pseudonocardiaceae; genus Amycolatopsis; species Amycolatopsis sp. NPDC043887. Next base: position 3,799 of record NZ_JBWKEB010000004.1, on the reverse strand, counting down.
ATCGCGGTGCAGGCGTACCTCGACCGTCTCGACGACGCGTCGACCGCGGTCCTGCGCGGCGAGATCGCCAAGCGGACCGGCCGCCAGACCACCTTCGGGTGGGGGCCGCGGTTCCTGCACTCGACCGGGCAGTACCACAAGGGCGGGCACCAGAACGGTGTCTTCCTGCAGATCACCGGCGCCGTCGAAGAGGACCTCGACGTTCCGGACCGGCCGTACACGCTCGGCGTGCTCCAGCACGCGCAGGCACTCGGCGACGGCCAGGTGCTCGCGGAGCACGGCCGCCCGGTGCTGCGCCTGCACCTCACCGACCGGGCCGCCGGCCTGGCCGGACTGGTCCGCGCGGTACAGGAGGCCGGCGAGTGACACGAGCCTGGAACAACCCGCTGCGCGATCCGCGCGACAAGCGGCTGCCGCGGATCGCCGGGCCGTCCAGCCTGGTGATCTTCGGCGTCACCGGTGACCTCGCCCGCAAGAAGCTGATGCCGGCGATCTACGACCTCGCCCACCGTGGCCTGCTGCCCGCCGGGTTCTCGCTCGTCGGGTTCGCCCGGCGGGACTGGGAGCACCAGGACTTCGGCGAGCTCGTGCACGATTCGGTCAAGGAGCACGCGCGGACGCCGTTCAAGGAGTCGGTGTGGAACCGGCTCGCCGAAGGGATCCGCTTCGTCCAGGGCACCTTCGACGACGATGACGCCTTCGACCGGCTCGCGCAGACGGTCAAGGACCTCGACGCCGAGCGTGGCACCGGTGGTAACACCGCGTTCTACCTGTCGATCCCGCCGAGCGCGTTCCCGGTGGTGACCAAGCAGCTCGCCCGCTCCGGCCTCGCCGAGGCGAGCGAGGACACCTGGCGCCGTGTCGTCATCGAGAAGCCCTTCGGCCGCGATCTCAAGAGCGCCAAGGAGCTCAACGAGATCGTGAACGACGTCTTCCCCGAGGAGTCGGTGTTCCGCATCGACCACTACCTCGGCAAGGAGACGGTGCAGAACCTGCTGGCGCTGCGCTTCGCGAACCAGCTGTTCGAGCCGATCTGGAACGCCAACTACGTCGACCACGTGCAGATCACCATGGCCGAGGACATCGGTCTCGGCGGCCGCGCAGGGTACTACGACGGCATCGGCGCCGCACGCGACGTCATCCAGAACCACCTGCTGCAGCTCCTCGCGCTGACGGCGATGGAGGAGCCGGTCTCGTTCGCTCCGCGCGCGCTCCGTGCGGAGAAGGTCAAGGTGCTTTCGGCGACCAAGCCGCTGGCGCCGTTCGACGAGACCACCGCGCGCGGGCAGTACGCGGGCGGCTGGCAGGGCGGCATGAAGGTGCCGGGCCTGCTGCAGGAAGGCGGTTTCGAGAAGGACTCGACCACCGAGACCTACGCCGCGGTGACGCTGGAGGTGCAGAACCGCCGCTGGGCGGGCGTGCCGTTCTACCTGCGCACCGGCAAGCGGCTCGGCCGCCGGGTCACCGAGATCGCCGTGGTGTTCAAGCGGGCGCCGCATCTGCCGTTCGACTCGACCTCGACCGAGGAACTGGGCCAGAACGCGCTGGTGATCCGGGTGCAGCCCGACGAGGGCATCACGCTGCGGTTCGGGTCGAAGGTGCCGGGGACCACGATGGAGGTCCGCGACGTCACCATGGACTTCGGCTACGGGCACGCGTTCACCGAGTCGTCCCCGGAGGCCTACGAACGGCTGATCCTGGACGTGCTGCTCGGCGAACCGTCGCTGTTCCCGGTGAACGAAGAGGTCGAACTGTCCTGGGAGATCCTGGACCCGATCCTCGACCACTGGGCCAAGAAGGGCGCGCCCGAGGCGTACCCGCCCGGATCGTGGGGACCGCCGTCCGCGGACGAAATGCTGGAGCGTACCGGCCGGAACTGGAGGCGTCCGTGATCATCGACCTGCCGTCGACCACGACGTCGCAGCTGAACAAGAAACTCGTCGAGATCCGCGAACAGGGCGGGCAGGTGGCGCTCGGCCGGGTGCTGACGCTGGTCATAGTGGCCGACGACGACGACAAACTCGAAGAGGCGATCGAGGCCGCCAACGAGGCCAGCCGGGAACACCCCTCGCGGGTGATCGTGGTGGCCAAGGGCGCGCGGACCGCGGCGCCGCGGATAGACGGCCAGATCCGGGTCGGCGGCGACGCCGGCGCGAGCGAGGTCATCGTCCTGCGGCTCTACGGCCCGCTGGCCTCGCAGGGGCAGAGCGCGGTCGTGCCGCTGCTGCTGCCGGACGCGCCGATCGTCACCTGGTGGCCGGGCACCGGTCCGAAGGCTCCGGCCAAGGACCCGCTCGGTGAGCTGGCACAGCGCCGGATCACCGACTCGGCGGCGGAAAAGGCGCCCATAAGGGCACTCACCACGCGGTCGAAGTCCTATGTGGAGGGTGACACCGACTTGGCGTGGACCCGGCTGACCCGGTGGCGCGCGCAGCTGGTGTCCGCTCTGGACCTTCCGCCGTACGAGAAGGTCACCGGTGCGACCGTGACCGGCGAGGCCGACTCGCCGTCGACCGAACTGCTCGCCGGCTGGCTGGCCGAGTACCTCAAGGTGCCGGTGAAGCGGGTCAAGAGCAGCGGTGCCGCGGGCATCATCTCGGTGACGCTGGACCGGCGGTCGGGACCGGTGGAACTGCACCGGCCGGATGGACGGGTCGGCATGCTGACCCAGCCCGGCCAGCCGACGCGCCGGATCTCCCTGCAGCGGCGGGACAACAAGGACTGCCTGATCGAAGAGCTGCGACGGCTCGACCCGGACGAGGTCTACGAGGCTTCGCTGAACGGGCTGAGCAAGATCTCGTCGGGCACCGCGGCCAAGGCCGCTCCGGCGAAGAAGGCGGCTCCGGCCAAGAAGGCACCCGCCAAGACCGCGAAGAGCGCCTCATGAGCAAGACCGAGGTCGTCGTCTACGAGAACCCGGATCTCCTGGCCGCCGCCGCGGCGGCCAGGCTGGTCACCCGGATCGTCGACGTCCAGGCCGCCAAGGGCTCCGCTTCGGTGGTGCTCACCGGCGGTGGCACCGGGATCGCGATCCTGCGCGAACTGCGCGACTCCAGTGCCCGTGACGCCATCGACTGGTCGCGTCTGGACCTCTACTGGGGCGATGAGCGCTTCGTCCCGGCGGACTCGGACGACCGCAACGAGAAGCAGGCCCGCGAGGCGCTGCTCGACCACGTCCCGCTCGACCCGAAGCGGGTGCACGCCATGGCACCCTCGGACGGCGAGTTCGGCGACGACGTCGACGCGGCGGCCGCGGCCTACGCGGAGGTCCTGGCGGCCAACGACGCGGCGTTCGACATCATGCTGCTGGGCCTCGGCGGGGAGGGGCACACCGCCTCGATCTTCCCCGACAGCCCGGCGGTGCACGAGAAGGAGCGCTCGGTCGTCGCGGTACGGGATTGCCCGAAGCCGCCGCCGACCCGGATCTCGCTGACCCTGCCCGCGATCCGTCGCGCGCAGGACATCTGGCTGGTCACCGGCGGCGACGCCAAGGCGGACGCCGTCGCGCAGGCGCTGGCCGGTGCGGGCGAGGTCGAGATCCCGGTGGCGGGGGCACGCGGCAGCCGTCGCACGCTCTGGCTGCTGGACTGGGGTTCCGCCTCGAAGCTGACGAAGGTCTACCAGCCACCTACGGGCTGACGCTTTCGCGCGTGAAGGCCCCCTTCCCGGCGGATTCCAGGGGTCGTTGCAACACGGGTGGTTAGCTGGTTTCGGCGAGGAGTTTAGCTAGGCGCTCGGCTGGGGTGTCCCAGCCGAGCGTTTTGCGTGGGCGGCGGTTGAGTTGGGCGGCGACGGCGGC
>NZ_JBWKEB010000003.1:572376-586286 GCF_056435665.1 Amycolatopsis sp. NPDC043887 | reverse complement strand
GCCCGGTCCCATTCCGAACCCGGAAGCTAAGCCTGACAGCGCCGATGGTACTGCAACCGAAGGGTTGTGGGAGAGTAGGACACCGCCGGACTAACATTGATAAAAGGTCCAGGCCCCGGTCGAGAACCACGAGTTCTCCCGGGGCCTGGACCCTTTTTCATACCCGAAACCCGTCACACCCGTGCCTGAACCCGTCACACGCGTGCCTGAACCCGGAACACACGAGTTCCGGGTTCAGGCACGCGAGATACGGATTCAGGCACGTGAGGGTGGGGCGGGGCTCCCGCATTTAGAGGACTAAATGCGGGAGGGGGCGGGGCGGCGTAGGTGGTAGATGTCCATGATCCAGCCCTTTCGGGACCGGGCGGAGGCGCGGACGGTGCGGATTTCCGCGGCCAGGTCGGCGGACAGGGGACCGGACAGCAGGAGTTCATCGGGGGTTCCGAGGTATGCGCCCCAGTAGATCTCCAGGCCCGTGTCGACGAACTGCGAAAAGGTGCAGTTCGCGTCCAGCATCACGAAGACGTCGTCGACGTCCGCGGGCCAGCCGGCCTCGAGACGGCGGCCGGTCGTGACCAGGACCGGGCGGCCGATCTGGTTCATCGTGGTCCGGTGCCGGGACGTCAGGGCGGCCACACTGCTGACGCCTGGGATGACGTCGTACTCGAACTCGACGTTCCCCCTGGCCAGTACGGCGTCCAGCAACGTCAGGGTCGAGTCGTAGAGCGCGGGGTCTCCCCATACGAGGAACGCGCCCCGCTCGTCGGGACCCAGGGAAGCGATCATGCTTTCGTAGACGTCGGTCCGGAGCCGGTGCCAGTCGGCGACGGCCTTCCGGTAGTCGTCCGGAGTACGGTCGCGTTCTGGGTCCGGCGCCCGGACGACGCGGTAGCCGGGCCGTTCGACGAACCGGTCGAGGATCTCCTGGCGCAGCGCCGTCAGGTCCTGCTTCTCCGAACCCTTGTCGAGGACGAAGAACACATCGGTCTCGTTCAGCCGCCGGACGGCCTGGACGGTCAGGTGTTCCGGGTCGCCGGCGCCGATGCCGATGGCGGAGATCTTCCTCATTTCCGCAGTGTGCCCGCACCCTCTGTGCAAACCACTACCCCCACGGGGTATAAAGGAAGTGATCGCTCCACCTGTCCTGTAGAGGAGTTCGTACCGATGGCCGAAGCCACCTACACCGTCAAGGGCATGTCCTGCGGGCACTGCGCCTCCTCCGTCACCGAGGAAATCAGCGGGATCGCGGGCGTCAGCGCCGTGAACGTGGACGTCGCCAGCGGCAAGGTCACCGTCACCAGCGACGCGCCGCTGGACGTCCAAGCCGTCGACGCGGCCGTCACCGAGGCCGGTTACCAGCTCGTCTCGTGAGCACCGCCGTCAAGGTGTCGGCGTTCGCCGCGGCCCTGGTCGCGGTGTTCGCCGTCGCCTGGGCGATCGGTTCCGCCGTCGGGCCGCTGGAGGAGACGCCGGCACCGGCGCCGACCAGCGTGCACGAAGGCCATCATGAGGGCCACCCGGGAGGTACGCCGTGAGCGCCGCGACATCCCAGCGGGTCGAGCTGGCCATCGGCGGGATGACCTGCGCGTCCTGCGCCGCGCGGGTCGAACGCAAACTGAACAAGGTCGACGGCGTCTCCGCCACGGTCAACTACGCCACCGAGAAGGCGCAGGTCGACTTCCCCGCCGCGCTCTCGGTCGAAGACCTCGTCGGTGTCGTCGAGTCCGCCGGCTACACGGCCCAGCCGCCCAAACCCGACGAAGACGAAGACCAGACTGGCGCGCTTCGTACGCGTCTCGTCGTTTCGGCCGTGCTCGCCGTGCCGGTGATCGTGCTGGCGATGGTCCCGGCCTGGCAGTTCACCTACTGGCAGTGGGTCTCGCTGGCACTGGCCGCGCCGGTCGTCACCTGGGGCGCGTGGCCGTTCCACCGACCGGCCTGGACGAACCTCCGCCATGGCGCCGCCACCATGGACACCCTGATTTCACTCGGCGTCGTCGCAGCCACGCTCTGGTCGCTGTACGCCCTGCTGTTCGGCACCGCCGGGGTGCCCGGTATGCGGCACGGCTTCGAGCTGACGATGCAGCGCGGGTCCGGCGCGGGCAACCTCTACTTCGAAGTCGCCGCCGGGGTGACCACCTTCCTCCTCGCGGGCCGGTACTTCGAAGCCAGGTCCAAGCGCCGCTCCGGCGCCGCGCTGCGGGCGCTGCTCGAACTCGGCGCGAAGGATGTCGCGATCCTCAAAGACGGCACAGAGAGCCGGGTCCCGATCGGCGCGCTGAAGACGGGCGACGAGTTCGTCGTGCGGCCAGGGGAGAAGATCGCCACCGACGGTGTCGTGACCGATGGGGCATCGGCCGTCGACCTGAGCATGCTGACGGGGGAAGCGGTCCCAGTGGAGGTCAGCGCCGGGGACATCGTCGTCGGCGGGACGGTCAACGCCGGTGGACGGCTCGTCGTCCGCGCCACCCGGATCGGCGCCGACACCCAGCTCGCGCAGATGGCGCGGCTGGTCGAGGACGCGCAGAACGGCAAGGCCCGGGTCCAGCGGCTCGCCGACCGGGTGTCGGCCGTATTCGTCCCGGTGGTGATCGCGCTCGCTGTCGGCACGCTCGGCTTCTGGCTCGGAGCCGGCAGCGGAGCCGATGCCGCCTTCACCGCCGCCGTCGCGGTCCTCATCATCGCCTGCCCGTGCGCGCTCGGGCTGGCTACGCCGACGGCGCTGCTGGTCGGCACTGGCCGCGGCGCGCAGTTGGGCATCCTCATCAAGGGTCCTGAGGTGCTCGAGTCCACTCGCGCCGTCGACACCGTCGTGCTGGACAAGACCGGCACGGTGACCGCGGGGAAGATGAGCCTCACCGATCTCTTCGGTGCCCCTTATGAGGATGCCGCCAAAATCGGTCCTGATGAAAACAAGGCAGCCGAGACCGAAGTCCTGCGCCTGGCCGCGGCGGTCGAGCACGCTTCCGAGCATCCGATCGCCCGCGCGGTCGTCGCGGCCGCCGAAGAGCGGCTGGGCGAGCTGCCGCCGGTCGACGGGTTCCGCAGCGTCGAGGGCCTGGGCGTGCTCGGCGACGTCGAAGGCAAGACCGTACTGGCCGGGCGGCCCGCTCTCCTCGAACAGCACGGCATCGCTGTCGGCGACGAGTATTCCCAGGTCAAGACGGCCGCTGAGGACCGTGGCGCCACCGCGGTCGTCGTCGCCTGGGGCGGCGAGACACGCGGTGTGGTCGTCGTCGCCGACACGGTCAAGCCGACTTCGGCCAAGGCCGTGGCGGAACTGAAAGCGCTCGGACTCCGCCCGGTCCTGCTGACCGGCGACAACACCGGTTCCGCGAAGGCCGTCGCCGCCGAAGTGGGGATCGACGAGGTGGTCGCGGAGGTCCTGCCCGCCGACAAGGTCGACGTCGTCAAGCGGCTGCAAGCCGAAGGCCGCGTGGTCGCCATGGTCGGCGACGGCGTCAACGACGCGGCCGCGCTCGCGCAGGCCGATCTCGGTCTCTCGATGGGGACCGGGACGGACGCCGCGATCGAGGCCGGTGATCTGACCCTGGTCCGCGGAGACCTGCGCGCCGCCGCGGACGCCATCCGGCTTTCGCGCCGCACGCTCGGCACGATCAAGGGCAACCTGTTCTGGGCGTTCGCCTACAACGTCGCCGCGCTGCCGCTGGCCGCGCTCGGCCTGCTCAACCCCATGATCGCGGGGGCCGCGATGGCGTTCTCCTCGGTGTTCGTCGTCACCAACAGCCTGCGGCTACGCCGGTTCCGCGGAAACGCCTGATCAGGACCGGACCAGCCGGGCGATGGCGTCGGACGCCTCCCGGACCTTGAGGTCGGCCTCTTCACCACCCGCGGCGGCGGCGTGGACCACGCAGGTGGCGAGGTGCTCGTCCAGGAGTTCGAGGGAGAACGACTGCAGCGCCTTCGTGGCCGCGGACACCTGCGTCAGGATGTCGATGCAGTACTTGTCCTCCTCGACCATCCGCTGCAAGCCGCGGATCTGCCCTTCGATCCGGCGCAGGCGCTTGAGATAGGCCTCCCGCTCGGTGCCGTAGCCCGTCATTCCGCACCCGTTCTCTCGTCGTTCCCTGTCACCGGCCACTATACCCTCCCCACGTATGTGCCCGGGGAAGCGGAATTTCCGGGTGCCAGGATGTCGAGGACGATCCGGCGGCTCCGACTCCTGCGTGAGTGGCCGGGCACCGGCCGGACGACCAGGAGGAACACCGATGAAGTACATGATCATGATCACGATGAACCCCACCGCCTGGGACGCCCTCCCCGAGGAGGAGCGCAACGAGGTGGTCGCCCGCATCGACCCTTTCATGAAAAAGCTCACCGAGAGTGGCGAGCTGCTGGGGACGCAGGCGCTGGGGGAGCCGAAGGAGAGCACGGTGGTGCGGGTGCGTGACGGTGTCCCGGTGGTCACCGACGGCCCGTTCGCGGAGTCGAAGGAGTACCTGGCCGGCTTCTACCTGGTCGAATGCGACAGCAAGGAGCGCGCGATCGAGATCGCGGGCCAGATCCCGGACGCGCACATCAACGCGATGGAGATCCGGCCGGTCGTGTTTTCGTCGGGTGTGTGATTCGACCAGTCAGGCGGAGCCTGTCCGTTGAGGGTGGCGGTGGGGCGGGGTCCGGGCTAGGTCGCGGCCGCTTCGGTGCCGGTGCGGGCTTCGGGCCTGCTCCGGCGCTGAACGGGCACTTCCGGTTCCGGTGAGTCGGGCACGGCCAGTGCCGAGCCGGCCTCGGTGAGCAGTTCGCGGCAGCCGACCAGCTGTTTCATCACGTCATCGCGCAGGCGGAGGGCCACGTCGGCCTTCTGTCGCGCTTCGGCGACCAGGCGCTCGCTCTCTTGGGTGGCGTCGTCGAGCAGTTTTCGCGCCCGGGCCTGCGCGGCTTCGTCCTGTGCGGCGAGCGCGCGCATCGCCTCCGCGCGGCGCAGCGTCATGGCGCGCTCGAAGTCTTCGGCGATCCGCTTCCGTTCCGCCTCGGCCTTGGTGGCCTCTTCGGCGGCGCGCGCGGTGATGTCTTCGGCTTCTTCACGGGTGAGTTCGAGCATCCGGCGCGAGCGCTCCTGCAACGCGTCCGGCGCGATCGGCACCCGGCTGATCCGGTCGACCGTCGCCCTCAATTCGCGATTGTCCTCTCGCGCGGCGGTGAGCTCGGCGGCGAGCGTGTCTCCGCGGCGGAGGGCTTCATCGCGTTCCGCTTCCACCCGTCGTAGTTCGGCTTCCACCTCGCGAACGAATTCCCGGACCTGAGCGCGATTGAAACCACGCCACGCCAGATCGAAGCCGGGCATCTCCATTGGTCACCTCCACAGTGGTCGATGTGTCGCCATTGGGCGCTTTCTCTTGCCACACGGGGCTTTCACCGACCAGTGTGCCTGAAGCCTCGGCGACACGCGCCACGGGTGGGTGGTCTTTGCTTTGAACGGTACGCGCAATCGGGAAGAAGGGTGAAGCTCCGAAGCGGTGGGAGAATGGACGACCATCGCTTACCCCTACTGGAGGTGGCCGCGTGACGAGCAGCCGAATTCGAGTCCCTGGCTGGAATACGGCGACAGCGGCCGAAGGGTATCGGCAGGTCAGAGAGAACTTCGCGATCTTGGTCGCCGATCACGCCGGCGCCGCCGAGCGGTCCGTCCCGGCTTGTCCACAGTGGACCGCACGCGAGCTGATCGCGCATCTGGCCGAGATCTGCGATCGGGTGATCACCCGGTTCGGTGGCGAGTCCTGCCCGGTGCCGGAGACGGCGTCGGCCGCCGAAGTGCTGAAGCTCTGGCTCGAACGCGGTCCCGAAGCCGACACCCTCCTCGCCGCCGACGGCGACGGGAAGGGCCGCGGCGACATCATGGTGATGGACGCCTTCACTCACGAACTCGATCTCCGGTACGCGCTCGGCGTTCCGCCGCCCGGGGCGCACGCCGCTTGGCTGCGGGGATTCGAAGTGCTCGTCCGCGGCCTCGGCGACTCGCTGGGCAGGCACGGACTACCCGGGATGCGGATCGAGACCGAGGGCGCGACCTGGATCGCCGGCACCGAGCCGGTCGCCGCTGTGCTCACGGGCGCGCCCGTGGACCTGTACCGGTCGCTCGCCGGGCGCCGGAGCCCGGCCCAGATCGCCGCCATGGACTGGCTGGGCGATCCCGAGCCGTGGCTCCGGGCCTTCACCTGGGGGCCGTTCACCCCGCCGGACGCGGAGATCGAGCGGTGATCAGCCGGTCGGGGACATCGAGGACAGCGCCGCGGCCAGCGCGAGCACCACGGCCACGATCAGTACCTCGATCCCGACGCTGATCCGCAGTTTCCGCAGGTCGGCGGTCACCACGCCGGTACCGCCGCGTCCGGAGAGCCCGCGCCGCACGGCGTTGCGGCTCAGGTTCGCCACCAGCAGCAACGCGGCGAACCCGGTCAGCTTCAGCAGGAAGACGATGCCGTACGCGGACGTCCAGAGCGCCTCCACCGACGGCACGAGCCGGAAGCCCAGGTAGGCGCCGCTGACCACCATGATCACGATCGACCGGGTGGCGATCGGGTGGAACCGCGCCAGCGCCGGCTCGGCCTCGGACGCCGGGTACCTGCCGCGCAGGAGCACGGCCAGCTGGATCAGCCCGCCGACCCAGACGGCCATCGCGCCGAAATGCGCCAGGTCGGCGCCGACCGAGAGGAACATGATCTTGTCGGCCACCGCGTGCCCGGTCGCGGAGAAGCTCAGCATCACGATGAATCCGGCGGCGATGCCGAGGTTCTCGTAACGCGAGCGCAGCCGATCCGGCAGGTCACCCGCGAGCAGCCGTCGCACGATCACGGCGAGCGCGACGATCGCGGCCAGGCGCAGGAGCAGGAGTTTCCCGTACGCCACCCGCAGGGTCGCCTCGATCAGCGCCGGATCGAAGATCGCGCCCACCCCGCGGCCCGCGACGTACGGACCTTGCAGCAGGAACCCGGCCACGGCCGTGACCCCCGAGAGCCACAGACCCGCGGTGATCAGCTTCCGCGCCGACGGATCGGTGCGGCCCTCCGGGCGGCAGACCAGGATGAACACCAGCCCGCCGAGCAACGCGACACCGCCGAAGGAGCCCCAGCGGAAGGTGGTGAACAGCGCGTCGGTCACCGGATCGGTCCCGGTGGAGGCGGACACCGCGCCCGCCGACGTGATCAGGGGGCCGGTGCCGATCACGAAGGCGATCGTGCCGCGCACGGGATGCGAATCGGTCGAGACGAAGGCGTACTCGACGAGATAGCTGCCGTCCGGAAGGTCGGGTTCGATTTCGACGGCGACCTCTTCGGCGACGTCGCCCGGCTGGAACACCGGACCGGACACCACGTCGGTGCCTTGCTGGTCGACGACCTTGATCGAGTTCGGCTGGATGCCGATGTTCTCCGACAGGGTGAGCGAGACCCGGGCGGGGGCCGAGGTGAGCCGGGCGCCGTCGGCGGGGTTCGAGGACAGGAGTTCGACGTGGGCCGAGGCCGGGGCCGCGGTGAGCACCGCGACCCCGAAACACGCCGCCAGCAACGCCAGTAGCGCGAAGAGCCTCCTGGTCACGACGCCGCGGTCGCCAGCTCGCGCCGGCTTTCGGGCGAGCACGTGCACCCGGTCAGCTCCCGCTCGGCGGCGGGAGCCTTCTGGTGCACGATCATCGCGATGATCATCGGGATGGTGACGATCGTGTTGTAGAACAGGTGCAGTTCCACGCGCGGGATGAACAGCTGGATGATGCTGCTCGGCGCGGTGCCGCCGCCGAGCCGCCAGCCGGTCTGCGCCTGGATCAGCAGGAGCAGGTGCTCGATGTGGTGCCAGAACTGCAACCCGAGCGCCAGGTTCCACCACTGCCGCGAACGGCCGGCGAAACCTTTGCGCAGGGCGAACAGCGCGACCAGCATCACGATGGCGTACCCGTAGTGCAGCCATTCGGAGCTGATCAGTGCCGGGAAGGGGATCCCCAGCACGCCCCGGGCGTCCGCGGTCTTCCAGCCGAGCGCGTAGATCTGGAACGCCTGCACCAGGTGTTCCGCCCAGTGGGCCACCACGACCACCGCGAAGGCGAGGAGCGCCGCGCGGTGGTATTTCCCGTTGAGCGAGGCGAGCAGACCCGGACGACGCGAATCCAGTGTGGCCATGAAGGGCTCCTATGACGAAAGACCGACCGGTGACGGACCTTGACGATAGCTCGCGATCCGTAGTTTTCCGTTACTCCGGATTGCTGATCCGACCTGCGGTATTACGCCGGATGGCTCAACGGACGACGATTCCTTCCGTCACTTTCGGAGCCGCGGGAATATGGAACAGTTCCGCGAAAAGTTCGAGGTATTCGAAGGCGCCTTCGAGGCGGATCTTGCCGGTTCGGGTCGCGTCGGCGGCGGTGAGGTCCCCGGTCAGCAGGTCCTTGATGAACGGGCCCAGCGGTTCGATGACCGCGTCGGCGCCGGGGTGCGCGCCCTCCGCGACCTTGAGCGCGCCGTCCTCGACGATCGCGTGCAGGAGCATCTCGCCCGGGTAGCGCAGTTCGTAGGTGACCTGGACGCCCTTGGCCTTTTCGCTCCGGAAGGTCGTGTACAGCGAGAGGATCGCCGAGTCCATCGTGAAGACGTCCTCGGGGGACGGCTGCCCGAGCGACCGCGCGCCCCAGAGGCCGAGGTCCAGCACGATCTGGTCGAGTTCGCTGCCGTACTCGGTGAGTTCGTAGACGACCGCGGCGTCGAGCTGGGGGAGCAGGCGGCGGCGGAGCACCCCGGACTGCTCGAGTTCGTTGAGCCGCGCGGACAGCGTGCTCGGCGGGATCTTGGGCAGGCCGGCCTGCAGCTCGGTGAACCGCTTCGGGCCGAGGACGAGGTCGCGGACGATCAGCAGCGACCAGCGTTCGCCGATGATCTCCAGCGCCCTGGCCAGACCGCAGAACTGACCATAGGTACGAATGCTCATCCGTCGATCCTCACTTTCGTTTCCGTGGCGGGGAATGGTGTTCACGCGGGTTCACCCTCGGAAAGCAGGCCGTGGTGCAGTACCTGCAGTTCGTCACAGGGTTCGACGCCCAGTTCGTAGTTGAGGCGGGTTCGCATCTGACGGTACGTGGCGAGCGCGTCGGAGCGCCGCCCGCTGCGGCCCAGCACGCGGATCAGCTGCCCGTGCAGTGCCTCGTCGAGCGGGTTCGCGGCGACCAGGGAACGTAGTTCGCCGATCAGTTCGTGCCGCATCCCGGCCGCGATATCCGCCTCGATCCGCAGATGCAGGGTGCTGCGCCGCTGTTCGACGAGGTCGATCGAGTACGCGGACAACACCGGTCCACAGTGGACGTTCGCGAGCGGCGGACCCGACCACAACGCGAGCGCGGAGCGGAAGGCTTTCGCCGCTTCGGTGTGCTCGCCGCGCAGTCGCAGCTCGCGGCCCTTCTGCTGCAGCTCCTGGAACTCGAAGACGTCCACCTGCTCGGGGGCGATCCGGAACACGTACCCCGGCGGTTTCGTCGCCAGCATGGTCTCACCATACGGGGCGAGCTCGTTCTCCTCGATGCACTTGCGCAGCTGGTAGACGTAGGTGTGCATGGTGGTGCGGACGCTGCGCGGCGGGTCGTCGGCCCACAGTTCCCGCACGATCGTGTCGATGGGCACGATCTTCCCCGGGCTCATCACCAGCATGCCGAGCACCTGGAGCAGCTTCGGTGTCGTCGGCGCGTAGTCGAACCCGTCCCGCACGAGTTCGAGCGGGCCGAGGAGGGTGAAACGGACGGGGCTTGCGGGCGGGACCGGAATCGGGTTGGGTGCCGAGCCGTGGTGCGTGTCCGCTACTCGTGATCCGGTGTACATCGCAAGCGCCCTCCAGCTCGATACGCGTCGAGACCTGATTCCCAGTACTTCGACAGTGGCAGAGCGGCACGGCGCGGGCCAGTGAGCCGTCCACCAGCTGTCGCGTGTGTGCGTCCCGCAAGAACGTGGGTTTTTCATGTCCGACGCGTGAATCGCGCACTGGCCGGGGCGGAGCCCGCCGAGCAGGATTCGAGAATCGAACCGACCTACTGGGGGTCTACATGCGCGAGGCATCGTCCACGTCCGGCTCGATCAGCGGTGGCTTGGGGTTCAAACGGCATCTGCGCGCGGAGATCCGCGAGGGGACCGGTGCCTATCTGTTCTCGGAACAAGGGGTCATCGCGATACGCGGCGCGCAGGTCGCGTCGGTGGCGGCCCTGCTCGACGGCACCCGTGACCTCGACGGTCTCCTGGCCGCCCGCCCGGACGGGATGAGCGCCGAACAGGTCACCGGAGTGCTGGCCAGGCTGGTCGAGGCCGGCCTGGTCACCGTCCACGTCCCGGACGAGATCAGCGGGGACGAACGCGCGCTCGCGTACTGGGACGCGTGCGGTCTCGACGCCTCCGCGGTGGCCGGCCGTCAGAAGCCGGCGACGGCGAGCCTGACCGCTGTCGGCGGTGGCGTCGACACCTCGCAGGTGGCGAGAGGTCTGGCCGCGAGCGGGATCGAAGTGGTCGGCACGGCGTCCGAGCTGGCCATCGTGCTGTGCGACGACTACCTCGACCCGCGCCTGGCGGAGATCGACGCCGAGCACCGGCGTACCGGGCGGCCTTGGCTGCTGGCCCGGCCTTCGGGTTCGCAGGTGTGGATCGGCCCGATCGTGCAGCCCGGCCGGTCCGGCTGCTGGCACTGTCTGACGAACCGGTTGTGGGGGCACCGGCACGCCGAGGCCTGCGTGCAGGAGGTCCTCGGGCACGACGGCCCGGCCTCGTTCCCGATGCCCGCCGTGCCGCCGCTGACCGCGGCCGCGTCGCACCTGATCTCGCTCGAAGCGTCCAAATGGCTGGCGGGACACCGCTACCCGGGGCAGCAGGCCGTGTGGATCCTGGACACCCTCGACCTGCAGGGGCGCCTGCACGAACTGCGGCGCCGTCCCCAGTGCCCCGAATGCGGTGACGAAGGGATCGTCGCCGCGCGGACGGCCGAGCCGGTGGTGCTGCGGGAGGCCAAGAAGGCGACGTCGGGCGGTGGCGGGCACCGGACCCTCACCCCGGTGGAGGTGCTCGACCGCTACGGCCACCTGGTCAGCCCGGTCACCGGGATCGTCAAGGAGATCTCCCGCGACCCGCGAGCACCGGCGTTCGTGAACGCGTACCACTCCGGGGGGAACGTCGCGCGCCGCGTGCGCGGTGAGGCGGGGTTGCAGGCCGGGTTGCGCGGGGAGAACGGCGGCAAGGGCGCGAGCCCGATCGACGCCGAGGTCGGCGCGCTGTGCGAGGCGATCGAGCGGTTCTCGGCGAACTACCAGGGCGACGAACTGCGGATCCGCGACACCTTCAGCGCGCTCGGCGAGGACGCCGTCCACCCGAACTCGTGCATGCTCTTCGACGAGCGCCAATACGAAGGCCGCGTCGAGTGGAACTCCGCGCACGCCACCTTCCAGTACGTCCCGGAGCGGTTCGACGCCGAAGCCGCCATCGACTGGACGCCGCTGTGGTCGCTTTCGCGGCAGCGCCGGATGCTGATGCCGACCGCGTACCTCTACTACGGGGTGCCGTGGGAGTGCGGGCTCACCGGGATGCGCGCGGACTCCAACGGTTGCGCGGCCGGGAGCAGCATCGAGGACGCGATCCTGCAGGGACTGCTCGAACTCGTCGAACGCGACGCCGTCGCGCTGTGGTGGTACAACCGGCTTCCCGTTCCCGGCGTGGACATCGCGTCGTTCGACGACCCGTGGGCCGAGGAGATGGTCGGCCAGTACGCGCGGGCCGGCCGGGAACTGTGGGTCCTCGACCTGACGGCGGACCTCGGTGTCCCGGTGATGGTCGCGCTTTCCAGGAGTATCGTCGGGCCGCGCGAAAACGTCATGATGGGCTTCGGCGCCCACCTGGATCCCAGGACGGCGCTGCGGCGGGCGGTCAGCGAGCTCAACCAGATGATCCCGGCGGTGCTCGCGAACGACGTCGAACTCGACGATCCCGACGCGGCGCGGTGGCTCCGGTACGCCACGGTCGCGAACCAGCCGTATCTGCTGCCGGCACCCGGCCGGTCGGCGAAACGGGCCGCGGACTTCAAGTTCGTCCGGCGTCCCGACGTCCGTGACGACGTGGAGTGCTTGGTACGCAGGCTTTCCGTACTGGGAATGGAGACGCTGGTGCTGGACCAGACGAGGCCCGACATCGACCTCCCGGTGGTCCGGGTGGTCGTTCCGGGGCTGCGTCCGTTCTGGAGCCGCTTCGCTCCCGGACGGCTGTTCGACGTGCCGGTGCGCCTGGGCAGGCTCGCCGAGCCGACTCCCTACGAGCGGCTGAATCCCTTCCCCATGTTCTTGTAGAGCAAGCTGGAGCAACAGTTGACGACAGATCCCCCCGGCGGCGTGGCCGAAACGATCCCCCTGTGGTCGCTCACCGACGACAGCCTTGTCGAAATCAGTGAGGACGGTTCACTGGTGGTCGTCACGCGCTGGGGCGAGCACGAATTCCCGAACGCGGAGCCGCTGGTGCTGGAATCGTTGCGGCGCATGGCTTTGGGGCCGGTTTCGCTGGCGAACGTGACGTCTTCGTGGGAACCCGTCGAACGTGAGCCCGATCTCGAAGGCGAACTGAGCTGGACGGCCGAGGGCGCCGACGCGCTGCGGCAGGTGCTCAAGGAACTCGGCGGTTCCGTGGTGCGCTCGCTCGGGCTCGCCGACGGCCGCGGCCCGCTGCTGTCGGTGATCCCGGTCGTGCTCGCCCCGGTGTTCGCACCGGTGGAGATCCCCGCCACGCGCCCGATCCGGTTGTCCCGCTTCAGTTCCCTGCGTTCCGACGCCGACGGGATGGGGCTGGAATCGCCGTCCGCGCGCTATCGGGTCGTGCTGTCCCAGCCGTGGGCGGTGCACGTCGCGGCGACCCTCGCGACGGCGAAGTCGGTCGGGGAGATCGTGACCACGACCGGGATCGATCGCGGCGTGGTCGGCGCGATCGTGTCCTATCTGGTCGCCGCGGGCGTCGTCCAGGCCGCTAAGGAGAACGGCAGGTTCGCCGAGGACGACGATCCCGAACTGGGCGTGTGGTCCCCGGACGAGCTGGCGTTCCACACCACGAGCCGGACCTGGCGGCCCGGCGGCCCGGCCGACCTCGCCGGTCTCGGGAATCCGCCGGTGATCAAGGCACCCACCGGTGAAGGCCCGAGCTATTCGCTGTTCCGGCCGGATCTCGCCGACCGCGCCGAGACCGACCCGACGCTGACGGCGTTGCTGGAGAACGACCACAGCTGCCCGGAATTCACCGAAAGCGTGCTGTCGGCCGAGCAGATCGGCGAGTTCCTGTTCCGCGGCGCGCGGATCCGGTCGATCGGGCCCGCGCATCTTCCGAACGGGCCCGCGCACAGTGCCTCGCAGCGGCCGTACTTCAGCGTCGCCTGCCTGTACGAACTCGAGCTGTACGTGTCGGTGAACCGCTGTTCGGGGCTGGACCGCGGGATCTACCACTACGATCCGCTCGACCATCGGCTCACCCTGGTCAACGACGACGTGGCCGTTCTCGACGAGATGCTCGACATAGCGATGATCGGCGGCGGCAACCACCGGCGGCCCTCGGCGCTCATCACCGTCACCGCGCGGATGCCGCGGATGGCGTCCGTGCTCGGCGGTGGCGCGTACGCCACGACGCTGGCGCATGTCGGCGCGTTGCAGCAGACGCTCTACCTCGTCGCCCGTGCCATGGGACTGGCCGCGCACGCCGTCCCGGTGGACGCCGGCGACCGCGTCGACCGCGCCCTCAAACTCGACTGGCCAGCCGAAGTCGGTGTCGGTGAATGCGTGCTCGATTTCCCGGTGGACGCCGTGGGGGAGTGAGCGGGTTCTTGGCGAGGCGGTCGTGGGGGGGGGGGGGGGGGGGGGAGGGCTTTGCCCCCCACAAACAGCCGACGAGCTCGCCAATTTGGGCAAAAACACA
>NZ_JBWKEB010000003.1:476490-572366 GCF_056435665.1 Amycolatopsis sp. NPDC043887 | reverse complement strand
GCGGGTTTCTTGGCGGGGGGGTCGGGGGTGGGAAAGACGGTGAGACCCTTCTTCACCACCCACGACCGTCCGCCGATCGCGCAAGTTCGGACAAGACCGCAGGACCCATCTCGATCGCTTGTCGAGCCCGCTGAAATCGCCGGCGCGTTAGCTGGCGTACAGAGAAAAGCGACAGCGAATCCGAGGTTGGTCTGATGCAGCTACGAACAGTCGCCATGGCGGCGAACGAGAAAGGCGTCACCGAACCCGGTCGGCATCCTGAGCCGGCGTCCCCCTTGCAACCCGCGGTGCTGCAGGCCATCTCCGCGATGCACGCGAGGTATTTCGACCCGATCACCTTGAGCGACCTGGCACAGGAAGTCTTCGTCAGCCCGTTCCATTTCTCGCGGATCTTCACGAAGGCGACCGGTGTCACCCCTGGCCGGTATCTCACCGCGATCCGGCTCTTCGAAGCGAAACGACTGCTGCTGACGACATCGCTGACGGTGTCGGACATCGTGTGCAGCGTCGGCTACAGCAGTGTCGGCACGTTCACGAGCCGCTTCACCCGTGCGGTCGGGATGACCCCGACCCAGTACCGCGACCCCGAGGTAGGCGAACTGCTCGTCGCGCTGGCACCGCATTTCCAACGGCTTCCGACCCTGGAAGCGTTGCACAGCGCCGGAATGGGCAGCCCCACGATGCGCAGCGGCACCGGCACGGTCAGTGTGCGGGTCGAGACCCCGCGCGGGGCAGGCCCGGCGACCGTACTCATCGGACTGTTCGCCGAGTCGATCCCGCAGTGCGGCCCGGTCGCCTTCGGTGGCAGGGCGAACGTCCTGTCCGCGGACATCGAGATCCAGAACGTCCCCGAGGGCCGGTGGACCGTCATCGGGGTGGCCGAGCACGCCGCCGGGACCGCGGCGTCCTCGTTCTCCGTGGGCACCCTGCCCGGCCGCGTCGACATCACCCCGTACGGCATGGTCCACCTGCGGATGCCGATGCGCGCCCCGCTGCCGACCGACGCGCCGATGGCGATCACCCTCGCCGGTGGCCCGACGTCGGCAGGGAACCGCATGGCCGCGCCGGCGCCAGGGTACCTGCGCGCGGTGGCCTGATCGAAGTCGGTGCCGCGTTCTCCTGGCCTCGCAAACCGGGAGAACGCGGACGCAACCGTGGAGTAGCTGGGCTATCACCACGCATGTGACGCTTTAAGTGATCCGGAATTCGAATCCACCCGTTAGGGGGAGAGTGCGTTGGGCAATGGTTGGCGCACGATCAGACGCCGCATGATCACGCCGGACGTCTCCGAGACGTCACTGGAAAAGCGCGGTTTCCACAAGAAGAGCCCGGCCGCTCAAGAATTGCTGGAGACCGTCGGTGAGAAATTCCTGCTCGGCTACGCGCACGCGGTGGAAGCGCGTTCGGTCGAACAGGCGGAAGAATGGCTCGAACGTATTCCGGTGAAATACCGCGGCTTCGCGTACGAAGGCGCTGGAATGGGTTACGGAATGCTGGACGGGCTGCCGGGCGGCGGACGCCGTCACATCGAGGGGTTCCTCGACGGGCCCGGTGAGAAGCACGACTACATCATCTACGTCGGCGTCGGCTGGGCGATGGCGCGGCTGCCGCGCTTCCGCTGGCCCTCCGCCGAGGACTTCGATCCGTTGCTGCGCTGGCTGGTGCTCGACGGTTACGGCTTCCACCAGGCGTACTTCAAGACGGCGAAGTACATCGACGGGCAGTTCCAGGACCCGGACTTCTCCTGGCCGCCCGGCAACGACGGGTACTCGCTGCGGGCGATCGACCAGGGCATCGGGCGGGCGTTGTGGTTCATCTGCGGTACCGACGTCGATCTGGTCGCCGACGCGATCGCGCGCTTCCCGGAGCGGCGCCACGGAGACCTCTACGCCGGCGTCGGGCTCGCCTCGACCTACGCGTGCGGTGTCACTTCCGACGAACTGCTGAAGCTGGCCGAGTTCGCCGGTGAGCACCGCGGGAACCTCGCCCAGGGCAGCGCATTCGCCGCCGAAGCCCGCGTCCGCGCCGGGCTGCTGATCCCCGAGACGGAGGTCGCCACGCAGGCGATCTGCGGGCTGCCTGCCGAGCGGGCGGCGGCCATCACCCAGGAGGTGCGCCCCGCGACCGTGGTCGACGGCGAACTCCCGGCATTCGAAACCTGGCGACAGCGCATCGCCACCGAGGTACTCACTTCTGGAGGTGCAGGGAAATGACCGCGACCTTGGGCTGGCTCCGCAAGCAGCTTGCGGGCATCGTGGCGTTGGTGCTGATGGCGGGTTTGTTCGTGGTGGCCCAGCTGCCCACGGTCTCGACCGCCGAGGCCGACACGATGGCCTCGAAGTACGCGTTCGAACCACTCACGATCGCCTTGCCGGAAGCGGCGAAGAGCCAGTCGATCCGGACGGTGAACAAGGACTACGAGCACATCCGGGCCTGGATCTCGTCGGTCGGCGCCGCGATCGCGGTCAACGACCTCGACGGCGACCGGCTCGCGAACGACCTGTGCTTCGTCGACCCGCGTAGCGACCAGGTCGTCATCACCCCGACGCCGGGCAAGGGCGGTGACCGCTACGCGCCGTTCGCGCTCGACGCGGCGCCGCTGCCGATGGGCAAGTACATCGCGCCCATGGGTTGTGTGCCCGCGGACTACAACGAGGACGGCCGGGTCGACCTGCTGGCCTACTACTGGGGCCGCACCCCGATCCTGTTCCTCTCGAAGCCGGGCGCCACGAAGCTGGAGCCGAAGGCCTACGAGCCGGTGGAACTGGTGCCGGGCAACAACTCCAAGAACGGCGAATACTCCGGTCCACTGTGGAACACCAACGCCGCCTCGGTCGGTGACTTCGACGGCGACGGCCACCAGGACATCTTCATCGGCAACTACTTCCCCGACAGCGCGGTGCTGGACGACCGCGTCTCCGGCGGGGTCGAGATGAACAAGTCGATGTCGCACGCGGACAACGCCGGCGGCAAGTACATCCTGCGGTTCACCGGCGCCACCCAGGGCGCGAAGCCGACCGCGTCGTTCGCCCTCGACGACAAGGCCATCCCGGCCGACGCCCAGGGAGGCTGGTCGCTGGCGGCCAGCGCCACCGACGTCGACGGGGACAACCTGCCGGAGCTCTACATCGGCAACGACTTCGGGCACGACCGCTTGCTGTACAACAAGTCCCGCCCCGGTCACGTCGAGTTCGCCGAGGTGAAGGGCGTCCGCGGGCCCAACGACCCGAAGTCCAAGGTGCTCGGCAACGACTCCTTCAAGGGCATGGGCGTCGACTTCGCCGACCTCGACCACGACGGTCTCTACGACCTGTACGTCAGCAACATCACGACGTCCTGGGGGATCGAGGAAAGCCACTTCCAGTTCATGAACACCGCCAAGGACACCGCGGATCTGCGCGGCCGTCTGCAGGGCGGCGAGGCGCCGTGGGTCGACCGCAGCGCACAGGCGGGCACCGCGTGGTCCGGCTGGGGCTGGGACGTCAAGATCGCCGACTACAACAACAGCGGCGAATCGGTGATCACGCAGGCGACCGGGTTCGTCAAGGGTGACGTCAACCGCTGGCCGCAGCTGCAGGAACTGGCGACCTCGAACGACGAACTGCTGAAGCACCCGTCCTTCTGGCCGAACATGGTGGCCGGTGACGACGTCGGTGGCGACCACACCCTGCACTTCTGGGCCAAGAGCGCCGACGGCCGCTACACCGACCTGGCCCCGCGCCTCGGGCTCGCGGTCCCGGTGCCCACCCGCGGTATCGCCACCGGCGACGCCGACGGCGACGGCAAGCTCGACTTCGCCGTGGCACGCCAGTGGGAGCAGCCGATCTTCTACCGCAACGTCAGCCCCGACTCCGGGTCGTACCTGAACCTGAAGCTGGTGCACGACAAGGCTTCGGCGGACGGACCGCTCAAGGCGGCGGGCACCGCGGCGATCGGCGCGCAGGTCACTGTCATCACCCCCGACGGCAAGAAGTACATGGACCGGGTCGACGGCGGCAGCGGCCACTCCGGCAAACGCAGCCACGAGATCCAGATCGGACTCGGCAAGGTCACCGGGCCGGTGAAGGTCTGCCTGCAGTGGCGCGACCTGACCGGGCAGATCCGCACGCAGGAAGTCCAGCTGACCCCGGGCAGCCACACCCTCCAGCTCGGCGCTCAGGCTAAGGAGAAATGACCGTCATGGCTGAGCAGACACTCACGGCACCGAAGAGCAACAAGACGATCACGGCCCTTCGCCGGTTCGCGATCTCGATCACCATCTTCAACATCATCGGCTACACCGTGCTCGGTTTCGAGCAGCCCTACACCTATCCGTTCATCGCGCTGGCCACGGCCTACGCCACGGAAATCCTGCTGGAGATCATCGGCGCCCGGACACAGGGCCGGGGCGTCCGCTTCCGAGGCAACGGTTTCAAGGGACTCGTGGAGTTCCTGTTCCCGGCGCATATCACCGGTCTCGCGCTGAACATGCTCACCTACGTCAACGACCAGGTGCTGGTCATGATGTTCGGCGTCGTCGTCGCCGTCGGCGCCAAGTGGGTGCTCCAAGCCCCGGTGCGCGGCCGGTTGCGGCACTACATGAACCCGTCGAACTTCGGCATCACGATCATCCTGCTGGTGTTCCCCTGGGCGAGCATCGCGCCGCCGTATCACTTCACCGAGCAGGTCGACTCGTGGGTCGGCTGGCTGATCGTCGGCATCATCATCGTCTCGGGCACCGTCCTCAACGCGATGCTGACGCAGCGGATGTGGCTGATCGGCGCCTGGCTGATCACCTTCGCGCTCCAGGCGATCATCCGTGGTCTGGTGTTCGACACCGCGATCCCCGGCGCGCTCGGGATGATGACCGGCGTGGCGTTCGTGCTCTACACGAACTACATGGTCACCGACCCGGGCACGACCCCGTCGAAGCCCGCGTCACAGGTCCTGTTCGGTTCGGGTGTGGCGCTGGCGTACGGGTTCTTCATGGTCGTGCACGTGGCCTACGGCCTGTTCCTCGCCACCGCGCTGGTCTGCCTCATCCGCGGCGCGTTCCTGTGGGGCCTGCACTTCTCCAAGAAGGCCACCGAAAAGTGGGAGGCCGAGCAGGCGAAGTCGGCCGAAGTCACCTCCCTGCCCAAGCCGGCCGAGAAGCCGGAGACGGAAACCGGGGCCGTGGCGGCATGACCCACGGTGCGGAAACCAGCCGGGCGGCGCGTCTCGCGCCGCCCGGCCCGCCGCGCCGGGCGACCTTCGGTCTGCTGAAGAAGCTCTTCACCGACCGGCTGGCGCTCATGTCGGACTCGGCGGAGGCGCACGGGGACGTCGTCCGGATCGCGATCGGTCCCAAGACGATGTACCTGGTGAACCACCCCGATCTGGCGAAACACGTGCTCGCGGACAACGCGGCCAACTACCACAAGGGAATCGGCCTCCAGGAGGCGAGGCGGGCACTCGGTGACGGGCTGCTCACGAGTGACGGTGACGTCTGGAAGAAACAGCGCCGGACCATTCAGCCGGTGTTCCAGCCCAAGCGGATCGCGCGGCAGGCCTCGGTCGTCGCGAACGAGGTCGAAGGGCTCGTGAAACGCTTGCGGGACACCGAAGGACCGGTGGAGATCCTGCACGAGATGACCGGGCTGACCCTCGGTGTGCTCGGCAAGACGCTGCTCGACGCGGACCTCGGCGGCTTCACGTCGCTGGGGCATTCGTTCGAAGCCGTGCAGGACCAGGCGATGTTCGAAGCGGTGACACTGAGCATGGTCCCGCAGTGGGCCCCGCTGAAGAAACAACTGCGGTTCCGGGAATCGCGGGCCGACCTCCGCCGTATCGCCGACGAACTCGTCGAACAGCGGCTGGCGAACCCGGTCGAGAACGGTGAGGACGTGCTCTCCCGTCTCATCGCGACCGACGGGACCCGCGAGCAGATGCGGGACGAGCTGATCACGCTGCTGCTGGCCGGGCACGAGACGACGGCGAGCACGCTGGGCTGGGCGTTCCACCTGCTCGACGAACATCCGGAGATCGCGGCGAAACTGCGCGCCGAGGCGGACGCGGTACTGGGCGACCAGCTGCCGACGCACGACGACCTGCACCGGTTGCCGTACACGGCGAGGGTGGTCGAAGAGGTCATGCGGCTGTATCCGCCGGTGTGGCTGCTGCCGCGGGTGGCGCAGGC
Organism: Amycolatopsis sp. NPDC043887; assembly: GCF_056435665.1. Lineage (NCBI taxonomy): Bacteria > Bacillati > Actinomycetota > Actinomycetes > Pseudonocardiales > Pseudonocardiaceae > Amycolatopsis > Amycolatopsis sp. NPDC043887. The sequence continues at coordinate 566,209 of NZ_JBWKEB010000003.1, read as the reverse complement.
CGACGACGAGATCGGCGGCTATCACGTCCCCGCCGGATCCGACGTCGTCGTCGTGCCCTACACGCTGCACCGGCATCCGGAGTTCTGGCCGGAGCCGGAGAAGTTCGACCCAGACCGATTCGACCCAGACCGGCCGAGCGGGCGGCCCCGCTACGCCTACATCCCGTTCGGCGCCGGGCCGCGGTTCTGCATCGGCAACAGCCTCGGCGTGATGGAGGCCGTCTTCGTGCTGACGATGGTCCTGCGCGACCTCGAACTCAGGAAGCTCCCCGGCTACGAAGTGGTACCCGAGGCGATGCTGTCGCTCCGGGTGCGGGGCGGGCTGCCGATGACCGTGCACACCAGGAACAGGAGGTAGGTTCCGTGGATTCGGACGAACAGGTCAAGGTGTCCACTTTGGAGGCCTACGCGGACACGATCCTGCCGGGGGAGAAGCGGTTCCCCGGCGACCACGCGATCGCCGGCGCGGCGGAGGGGCCGGGCGCGGTCGTGGCGGGTGCGCTCGAACTGCTGCACACCGACGCGACCGGGGTCACCGTCGGGCTGCCGTATCTGGCGCAGTCCCTCAACGAACACGCGAAGGGCTACGCCAAGGAACACGACCTCACCCTCGACGAGTCGCTGCCGCCGTTCGTCGCGTTGTCCTTCGCCGACAGGACGGCGCTCGTGCGGTCGCTGACCGCGCCCGGGCATCCGGAGAAGGACGGCTGGGTGAGCCTCGCCTTGTTCTGCAACATGTCCTTCGACAGCGCCGCGCACAAGCACACCGCCGAAGCCATCGCCGAGGGCCACCCCGGCCTGTTGGCGATGGGGTACACCGCGCCGGATGAGGACGGGCTGTGGCGGTTCCCGAAGTTCTCCTATCGCCGCGAGCTGGCGCGGCTCCACCCCGACACGACACCTTCCGGGAGCCCCGCATGACTGCCTACGACAAGACCGACGTCGTCATCGTCGGCAGCGGGTTCGGTGGCTCCATCCCCGCCTACCACTTGGCCGCGGGCGGGGCGAAGGTCACCGTGCTGGAACGCGGGCCGTGGCTGGAGACGAAGGACTTCGAGCACGACTATCTGCTCGGCTCGTCCTACACCCGGGCTTTCGACTTCGTCGTCGGCGACGGGATGAGTGTGCTCGGCGGGAACTGCGTCGGCGGTGGCAGCGTGGTGTACTTCGCCGCGATGCCGCGTGCGCCGAAGTTCGTGTTCGAGCGCCACGGCAGCATCGGCCGCCGCATGTGGCCTTCGGAGATCACGCGGGACTCGCTGGAGCCTTGGTACGACCGCGTTTCGGAATCGCTTCCGGTGTCCAAACAGGACTGGAACGACGTCTCGTACGCGGGCGGGCTGTGGGCGGCGTTCTGCGACCACTCCGGCCGGACCGCCAACCCGGCGCCGGTCGCGGTGGACAACGACCGGTGCGTGAACTGCAACTTCATGATGGCGGGCTGCCGGTTCGACGCGAAACGCTCGCTGCTGACCAACTACCTGCCCGCCGCGCTCGCGCACGGCGCGAAGATCCGGCCGCTGCACGAGGTCCAGCGGATCGAGCGGGTCGACGGCGGCGACTACCGCGTGCACTTCAACATCGTGGACGACGAGGACTACCGGCTCCAGTCCGGCAGCGGGACGATCGACGCGAAGATCGTCATCATCGCCGCGGGCGCCGGCGCGACCCCGGTGATCCTGCAGCGTTCGGAGGCGGCGCTGGGCACCATGCCGCATGGGGTCGGCCGGTACTTCTCGGGCAACGGTGAGCGGCTCAACACCGCGATCATCAACGAGGAACGGGTCCGCGAGGTGCTCGGACTGTCCCGTGAGGACGGGAAGGTCTACGAGGCCAACCACATCGGCAAGGGCCCGACCGTGGCGAACTGGGACAAGCTCGACGGTTCGCTGCCGGAGTACGAGCGGTACTCGCTGGAGCAGCTGTACTTCCCGCCGGGGCTCGGCACGATTCTCGCCCAGGTGCCCGACGGTGCTGGATCCGATAAAGATGTACCGCGCTGGTTCGGGGTGGAAAAAAAGGAGATCCTCAAGAAGTGGGCCTCCTGGCTGACCATCTTCCTGATGACCGAGGACGACAACGAGGGTGTCTTCGGCACGCCGCCGCCCACCGGCAACGCCTACCGCATCTCGCAGCAGATGCTCGGCCGCGGTCCGCTGAAGTACGACCCGACGCCGAACACCCGGCACGGCTGGGCGCTGGCCGACGCGGAGTGCAAGGAGATCCTCGAGAAGGACGGCCTGGCGAAGGTGGCGCCGTGGACCAACGACGTCGTCGGCGCGTACACCGTGCACCCGCTGGCGTCGTGCCGGATCGGTGACGACCCGGAGACCTCGGCGCTGCACCCGAACCACGAACTCCGCGATCACCCCGGGATCTTCGTGACCGACAGCGCCTCCGTGCCGGGCGCGCTGACGGTGAACCCGGCGATGACGATCGCGGCGCTGGCCGAACGCTCGGTGCCGGGTATCGTGCGGGCGCTTCAGGCACGCGGCGTCGACGTCACCTACGGTGCTCCCGCCCCGGACGGCTCCATCACCGGGCGGCGCGCCGTCAGCAAGCTGTCGCTGGTGTCCGGGACCTGATCATGGCGCCTGCGCTGGTGAAGCTCGCGCTGCGGCGGGCGTTGCACGAAGTCCGGTACGTCCGGCCGGTGCCCTTCGGCCGCGCGACCGGACTCGTGCGCGACGTCTACGGGCAGCTGGAACGCGACTTCGGCATGCTGGCCCCGCCGGTGGCGCTGCATTCTCCGTCGCCGGCGGTGCTCGCGGCGAGCTGGGTGATGCTGCGGGAATCGCTGGTGGCGAAGGGGGCGACGAGCCGGGCGGACCGGGAGGTCGTCGCGACACTGGTGTCGCGAGAGAACTCTTGTCCGTACTGTGTCGAGGTCCACGGGATGGCGCTGGACTCGCTCGGGCGCTCTTCGGAGGCGTCGGCGATCGCCGAAGGACTTCCGGTGGCCGATCCTCGTGCGGGGTCCTTGCCGTCGGGTGCCCGTGCGGAGCTGACCGCGGTCGCGTTCGCGTTCCACTACCTGAACCGGGTGGTGAGCGTGTTCCTGGGGCCGTCGCCGCTGCCTTCGTCCGTGCCGGATTCGGCGCGTTCCAAGGCCAAAGCGGTTCTGGGGCGGCTCCTTCGCCCGGTGGAGGGAGCTTCGCCGGGGGAGTCGTTGGACCTGCTGCCTCCGGGCTCGGGGGATTTCGGCTGGGCCGTGGGCAATCCGTTGATCGTCGACGCGTTCTCCCGTGCTTCGTCGGCGTTCTCCGCACTGCCGGTGCCTCCGGCCGTACGGGAGGTCGTGGAGGGTGAATTGTCCACTTGGGACGGATCGCCGCCTGGACTGAGCCGGTCCTGGGTGGATGCCTTCGACGATCCCGGGGTCCGGTTGGCCTTGGTGACGGCCAAGGCGCCGTATCAGGTCGACGATGCCTTGGTCGCGGCCGCGGGGCTGGCTGATCGAGAGCTGGTCGAACTGGTGGGGTGGGCGAGTTTCGCGGCCGCCGCCCGCGTTGTCGCGCTCGCCCGGCTTCATGGTTAGCGAGGGCGAGGTGTTGTGTTGCGAAAGCCACTTTCGCGACGTGGGAAGGAAGGCCTTCGCGGCGTGATTCCGGGCGCAGGCGGGCTGGCTGTGTCCTGGGGTCGTGAGTGGTAATGACGGTTAGAACGATCATTGCCACTCACGACCCGGTCGCGGAGCCGCGCAAAGTGCCCGAATCGGGCGCGTCGGCGTCGATTTGTGTCCCTTGTGGACGGTCAAGGGTGCGCCAAGCCTCTTTGGCATGTCCGCTAGTGCCCTTGGCCGGATCGCTCGGCCGGATGACCGGCCCTGGTCAACAACCAGAGAGAAGACTTCGCGCCTGCCGCCGGTTCATGCTTGACCGGACTGCGCGAACGGACGGCGGCCGTGGTTCTGGGGACAGAGCCCGGCGCCGGGACCGGATTCCGTGACTTGAGTCTTGAGAGCTAGGGGAGTGCGGTGGCATGAGCGTTGAGCGGATTTCGATTGTCGGTATCGGTCTCCGATACCCGGACGCCGGTTCCCCGGAAGAACTGTGGGAGAACGTCCTCGCCGGCCGCAGGGCGTTCCGGAGACTGCCCGACGAGCGGATGAACCGCGAGGACTACTACTCGCCCGACCCGAAGGCGCCGGACCGTTTCTACGCCCAGAAGGCCGCGGTCCTCCGCGACTGGGAATTCGACCGGATCAAGTACAAGGTCGCGGGCAGCACGTTCCGGTCGACCGACACCACGCACTGGCTGGCGCTCGACGTCGCCGCGCAGGCGCTGGCGGACGCGGGGTTCCCCGAGGGCGAGGGGCTGCCGCGGTCCGCCACCGGCGTGGTCATCGGCAACAGCCTCACCGGCGAGTTCTCGCGCGCCAACATCATGCGGCTGCGCTGGCCGTACGTGCGCCGCACGGTCGCGGCGGCGCTCGCCGAGCGCGGCTGGGCCGAGAGTGACACCGCCGCCTTCCTCCACGACCTCGAGGCGCAGTACAAGGCTCCGTTCCCCGCGATCGACGAGGACACGCTCGCGGGCGGGCTGGCGAACACGATCGCCGGCCGCGTCTGCAACTTCTTCGACTTCGGTGGCGGCGGGTTCACCGTGGACGGCGCCTGCTCGTCGTCGCTGCTTTCCGTGGTCACGGCGGCGAACGCGCTTTCCGAGGGTGACCTCGACGTCGCCATCGCGGGCGGTGTCGACTTGTCGATCGACCCGTTCGAGGTGATCGGTTTCGCCAAGACCGGCGCGCTCGCCAAGCGCGAGATGAAGGTCTACGACGCCGACTCCAACGGGTTCTGGCCCGGTGAGGGTTCCGGCATGCTCGTGCTGATGCGCGAAGAGGACGCGATCGCGCAGGGCAAGCGGATCTACGCCAGCATCGGCGGCTGGGGCGTCTCCTCCGACGGCAAGGGCGGCATCACCCGTCCCGAGGCGTCGGGTCACCGTCTCGCGCTGAAGAGGGCCTACGAGAAGGCGGGCTACGGCGTCGAGACCGTTTCCTACTTCGAGGGCCACGGCACCGGGACCGCGCTGGGCGACGCCACCGAGATCGAGGCGCTCTCCACCGCCCGCCGCGACGCCGACCCGCTCGCCGACCGCGCCGCGCTGAGCACGATCAAGGGCAATATCGGCCACACCAAGGCCGCGGCCGGTGTCGCCGGGCTGATCAAGGCCGCGCTGGCGGTCTACCACCAGGTCATCCCGCCCGCGACCGGTCACTTCGAGCCACACGAGTCGCTGGTCGGCGACTCCGCGCGGATGTACGTCCCGACCGAGGCCGGGCTGTGGCCCGCGGACCACCCGGTCCGCGCGGGTGTCTCCGCGATGGGCTTCGGCGGCATCAACTCGCACGTCACCGTCACCGAGGCGCCGGGCGCGGCCCGGCGCAAGGACCTCGACGAGCGGACCCGCTCGCTGGTCGCCGGACGGCAGGACAGCGAACTGCTGCTCCTCGACGCCGACGACGCCGCGTCGCTGCGCGGCAGGCTGACCGGTCTGCTGGAAGTCGTGCCGAAGCTCTCGCTGGCGGAGCTCGGGGACCTCGCGGCCACGCTTTCCACGGAACTGTCCGGGAAACCGGTCCGCGCCGCGATCGTCGCGACCAATCCCGAGGACGCCGAGCGCAAGCTGGCCAAGCTGCTCGACCTCCTCGGCGAGGGAGAGCCGGAAGTCTTCTCCACCGGAGACGGCATCTTCGCGGGCTCCCGCGTCAAGGACCCGAAGATCGGGTTCCTGTTCCCCGGCCAGGGTTCCGGGCGCGGTACGGTCGGCGCGCTGCGCAAGCGCTTCGCCCACGCCGACGACATCTATCGCGCGGCGGGCCTTTCGACCGGCGCCGACCAGGTCGCCACCGAGGTCGCGCAACCGCGCATCGTCACCGGTTCGCTCGCCGGGCTCCGCGTCCTGAAGAGCCTCGGCATCGAGGCGCAGACAGTCGCCGGCCACAGCCTCGGCGAACTCACCGCCCTGCATTGGGGCGGCGCGCTCACCGAACGCGAAGTCCTCAAGCTGGCCAAGATCCGCGGCAAGGTGATGGCGACCGCGAGCGACGGGAACGGTGCCATGGCGGGGATCGCCGCCGGGCCGGGGGTCGCCGAGCGGTTCGCCGAGGGCGAAGACGTCGTCATCGCGGGCTACAACGCGCCCGAGCAGACCGTCCTTTCCGGACCGGCGGAGGCGATCGACCGCGTGGTCGCCCGTGCCCGCGCGGAGGGCGTCACCGCCACCCGCATCAACGTCTCGCACGCGTTCCACTCGCCGGCGGTCGTCCCGGCAGCCGAGGCGATGACCGAGGAGCTCGCCGCGTTCGACTTCGCCAGGCTCGACCGGCCCGTCGTCTCGACGGTGACCGGTGACGTCCTGCACGCCGCCGAGGATCTGCGCGACCTGTTGCGGGACCAGGTGGTCTTGCCGGTCCGCTTCCGCGAGGCGGCCGCGAAGGTCGCCGAGCGCAGCGACCTGGTGATCGAGGTCGGCCCCGGCCACGTGCTCACCGGTCTGTTCGGCGAGATCGCGCCCGGCAAGCCGGTGCTCGCGATCGACACCGACAGCCCGAAACTGGCCGCGCTGCTGAAGGTCGCCGGCGCCGCGTTCGCGTTCGGTGCCCCGCTGGAGACCTCCGCGCTGTTCGACGGCCGGATCGTGCGGACCCTGCCGCTGGACGGGGAGTTCTCGTTCCTCGCCAGCCCGTGTGAGGCCGCGCCGTCCATCGGTGCCGACCTGACCCGCGATCGGGTCGCCGACCCCGCGGACCCTGCCGAGGCCCCGGCCGGAACGGCTTCGGAAAGCGGTGGCAGCAGCACCCTCGACCTGCTGCGCAAGCTCGCTTCCGAGCGGGTCGAACTGCCGCTCGAAGCGGTCACCGCCGACACGCATCCGCTCGACGACCTGCACCTTTCGTCGATCACGGTCGGGCAGCTCGTCAACGACGTGACCCGGGCGCTCGGCCGCCCGGCGCTGGAGGGCATGCCGAACTTCGCGACCGTCTGTCTCGGCGAACTCGCCGAGATGATCGACGAACTCGCCCAGACCGCGAAACCCGCCGAGAGCAACCAGGCCGAGGTCGCCGGCGTCGGACCGTGGGTCCGGCCGTTCGGGGTCGAGTACGTGGTCGCGCCGAAGCCGTCGCCCGATCTCACGCCGGGCCTCTCCACGGCCGAGTGGACGGCGTTCGCGCCGGACGGGCATCCGCTGGCGGAGCCGCTGCGCGCGGCACTGGCCACCTCGGGTGCCGGCGACGGTGTCCTCCTCTGCCTGAACGCGGACAGCGATGCCGGCGACGTCGGCCTGTTCCTCGACGCGGGCCGCGCGGTGCTGGCCGCGCCCAACGGCACCCGCTTCGTGGTGGTGCAGCACGGTCTCGGTGCCTCCGGTCTGGCGAAGACGCTGCGGCTGGAGGACCCGTCGGCCCGCACCACGATCGTCGATCTCGCCGACATCAACCCGGTCGACCTCGATGCCATCGGCGCCGCGGTGTCCACCGTGGTCGCCGAAGTGGCGGCGACCACCGACTTCAGCGAGGTCCGCTACGACGCCGCCGGGGTCCGCACGGTGCCGAAGCTCGCCGCCCTGACCCCGTCCGAGGCCGAAGGGACCCCGCTGGGGACCGAAGACGTCCTGCTCGTCACCGGTGGCGGCAAGGGCATCACCGCCGAGAGCGCGTTGGCGCTGGCCAAGGACTCCGGCGCGAAACTGGCGCTGCTCGGCCGGAGCGACCCGGCCGACGACGCCGAACTGTCGGAGAACCTCGGCCGTATGGCGGCGGCGGGTATCACCTACCGCTACGAACGCGCCGACGTCACCGACGCCCGTCAGGTGGCCGACGCGATCGGCCGCGTGCAGGCCGAGTTCGGCCCGGTCACCGCGGTGCTGCACGGCGCGGGCCGCAACGAGCCCGCCGCGCTGTTCTCCTTGACCGAGGAGAGCTTCCGCAAGACGCTGGCCCCGAAGATCGGCGGGCTCAACGCCGTCCTCGACGCCGTCGACAAGGACAAGATCAAGCTGCTGGTGACCTTCGGCAGCATCATCGGACGGGCGGGCCTGCGCGGTGAGGCGCACTACGCCACGGCCAACGACTGGATGACCGAACTGACCGTTCGCTTCGGCCAGGAGCACCCCCAGGCCAGGGCGATCGCCCTCGAATGGTCGGTCTGGTCGGGCACGGGCATGGGCGAAAAGCTCGGTGTCGTCAGTGCTCTGATGCGCGACGGCATCACCCCGATCCCGACCGAGGAGGGGATCGAGATCCTCCGCCAGGTCGTCGGCGATCCGGCCGCCCCGTCGGTACTGGTCGTCTGCGGCCGGACCGCGGGGCTGGTCACCCTGCCGGTGGAGAAGCGCGAACTGCCGCTGACCCGCTTCGTCGACCGGGCCGTTGTCCACTACCCGGGGGTCGAGCTGATCACCGAGGCCGACCTGTCCGCGGGCAGCGACCCGTATCTGGCCGACCACCTGCTCGACGGTCAGCTGCTGTTCCCGGCGGTGATCGGCATGGAGGCGATGACCCAGGTCGCCAAGGCCGCCCTCGGTGCGGAAACGCTGCCGGCGCCGGTGTTCTCCGACGTCGAGTTCCTGCGCCCGATCATCGTCTCGCCGGGCGGGGCGACCACGATCCGGCTCGCCGCGCTGGCCAGGGACGCCGAAACGGTGGACGTGGTGCTGCGCAGCGGGGAGACCGGGTTCAGCGCCGACCACTTCCGGGCCCGGCTGCGGTTCTCCCGGCCGGATCCGCTCGGCGAGACCGTCGTCCGCGACGTCGCGCTGCCGCCCGTCCCGGTCGACCCGACGACCGAGCTGTACGGCACGGTCCTGTTCCAGGGCAAGCGATTCCAGCGGGTCACCGGGTACCGGCGGGCCAGCGCGCGGCACGCGGTCGCGGAGATCGCGACCGGCGCCGAGGTCGACTGGTTCGCGCCGTTCCTCCCGCAGGAGAAGCTCCTGGCCGACCCGGGCACGCGCGACGCGATGATGCACGCGATCCAGTGCTGTGTCCCGGACGCGACCCTGCTGCCGCAAGGGATCGAGCGGCTGTACCTCGCCGAACCCGGCGAGCAGGACCCGGAGTACGTGCTCCTCGACGCCCGCGAGCGTTCGCAGGACGGCGACAGCTACCTCTACGACCTCGACGTCCGCAACCCCGACGGGAAGCTGGTCGAGCGGTGGGAAGGGCTGAAGCTGCGCGCGGTGCGCAAGCGTGACGGCGAAGGACCTTGGGTCCCGTCGATGCTCGGGTCCTATTTGGAGCGTTCCGTCGAACGGCTGCTCGGCTCGTCCCGCGCGATCGTCGTGGAACCGGACCCGGTGGGCGTCTCCGTGGAGACCACGCCGGAACGGCGGGCGCAGACGGCACTGGCCGCCGGCCGCGCCGTCGACGCCCCGCTCGAGATCCGCTACCGCCCGGACGGGAAACCGGAGGCCGACGGGGTCGAGGTGAGCGCGTCGCACAGCGCCGACCTCACCCTGGCGATCGCGGGCAGCGGCCGGGTCGCGTGCGACGTCGAAACCGCGATCGAGCGGACGCCCGAAGACTGGGCCGGGCTGCTCGGTGAGGATCTGCTGTCGGTGGGCGAACTGCTCGCCGCGGACGCCCGCGAGCCGCTTTCGGTCGCGCACACCAGGGTCTGGAGCGCGCTGGAATGCGTGCGCAAGACCGGGGACATGACGCAGGCGCTCACCGTGCACCGGGTCGACCCGGACGGCTGGGCGGTGCTTTCCCACGGTGCCGCCCGCATCGCCACCTGGGTGACGACCGTCAACGACCGGACCGATCCCGTCGTCTTCGCGGTGCTCCAGGGAGAGGAGAACTGACATGGCCGACTACTACGAAATCCTGCATACCGTCGGGTTCGAAGAGACCAACCTGGTGGGCAACGTCTACTACGTGAACTACGTGCGCTGGCAGGGCCGGTGCCGCGAAATGTTCCTGAAAGAGAAGGCACCCGCGGTCCTCGAGGAGGTCCGCGACGACCTCAAGCTCTTCACGCTCAAGGTGGATTGCGAGTTCTACGCGGAGATCACCGCGTTCGACGAGCTGTCCATCCGGCTGCGGCTGGAAGAGCTGACCCAGACCCAGGTCCAGTTCACCTTCGACTACGTCCACCTCACCGAGGAGGGCGAGCGGCTGGTGGCCCGCGGAAGGCAGCGGATCGCGTGCATGCGCGGCCCGAACACGGCCACGGTGCCCAGCCGGGTGCCCGAACAGCTGCGCGAGGCACTGGCCCCGTACGCGGTCGACGGCAAGGGGGAATGACGTGGGCACGCCGGACGAGCCTTCGCGGCCCGTGCTGAAACGCCTGCCGTCGCCCATCGCCCGTCGCCGGTTGTCCGCGCAGGCCGGGCTGCGGGAGGTGATGGGCCAGTTCGCCACCGGGGTCACCGTGCTGACCGCCGGCGGCGAACGGGCCCACGGGATGACCGCCAACGCCGTCACCTCCGTGTCGCTGGAACCGCCGATGGTGCTGTGCTGCGTTTCCCGCGCGGCCCGGATGCACGAGGCGATCGTGACGGCGGGTTCGTACGCGGTCACGGTGCTGGCGTCGGACCAGAAGGAGCTGGCGAAGTACTTCGCCGACTGGCGCCGCCCGGCCGGGCTCGCCCAGTTCGATTCGGTGGACTGGACGGCCGGTCCGCAGACCGGCGCCCCGCTGCTCGACGGCGCGCTGGCGTGGCTGGAATGCGAGCTGGCCGAGGTCTACGAAGGCGGTGACCACTCGATCTTCCTCGGCAAGGTGGTCGCCTCCAGCCGCGGCACCGCGCAGGACTCGCTGGTCTTCTACGGCGGCGGCTACCACCAGATCGACGGCCGGATCCGGGCATCGGCCTAAGTGGTCACCATCGGAAGTCCTCCAGGGGTCTCGACGGCCCAGCTTCCCGCTGGACGCACGGCCGCAAGGCCCGCGTACAGCACCGGTACGAGGACCTCGCGGCCGCACGCCCAGCGGAAACCTGGATCCGCCGAACACCCCGAAGGACTTCCGATGGCCACCACAATGGGAGAGGAAATGTCATGACCATCAACGAATCCGCCACCACCGCCCGATCGGACGAGACGCCCTCCCCGGCGCGTACGCCCGAGCGGCCGCCGGTGGTGACCACGATGCCCCGGCTCGGACGGGGGGTGTGCTGGCGCGACATCGTGCGCGAGATCGAACTCGACGAACTCGAGCGTGACGCCCGTATGCGGGAGGCGGCGTGAGCCTGCAGGGTGATCCGGGCGCTCAGCGCACGGAGGACTCCGAGGTGGTGCCGCTGCCGGAAGACCGGCTGCGGCGCTCCCGGATCCCGAGGGCGGGCGACGGGCGGGTGATCCCCCTCGCCCGCGGCGCCGAACCGGTGCACCCACCGCAACCGACGATGCCGTTGCTGCGCGCCCGGCGCGACGAGCTGCGTGAGCACATCGTCGAAGGGCGGCTCGACGGCGTCCGCCGCCAGCACTCGCTCGGGAAGCACACCGCGCGCGAACGGCTGGATCTCTTGCTGGACGCCGGTTCCTTCACCGAGGTCGAGCTCTACCGGCGACATCAGGCGAGCGGGCTCGGGCTGGCGGAGAACCGGCCGTACACCGACGGGGTGATCGCCGGCTCGGGCACCATCGACGGACGGCGCGTGTTCGTCTACGCGCAGGACTTCACCGTTTTCGGTGGTTCGCTCGGCGAGGCGCACGCGGCGAAGATCCACAAGGTGATGGATCTCGCGATCGCCACCGGTTCGCCGCTGATCGGGCTCAACGACAGCGGGGGAGCGCGGATCCAGGAAGGCGTCATGGCGCTCAACGGCTACGGCGGCATCTTCCGCCGTCAGGTCGAGGCGTCCGGCGTCATCCCGCAGATCAGCGTGGTGCTGGGGCCATGCGCGGGCGGGGCGGCGTATTCGCCCGCGCTCGCGGATTTCGTCTTCATGGTGCGCGACACCGCCCGCATGTACCTGACCGGGCCGGACGTCGTCGAGACCGTGACCGGGGAACGGGTCAGCCACGACGAGCTGGGGGGCGCGGACGTGCACGGCGCGTCGTCCGGCGTGGCGACCGTGGTGCACGACGACGAGGAGAGCTGCCTCGCCGACGTCCGCTACCTGGTCTCGCTGCTGCCGTCGAACTACCTGGAGCCCGCGCCCCGCGAGCCGTCACAGGACGCGGGCAAGGACCGGCGGCCCAGGTTCGCCGAACTCGTCCCGGTGGAGCCGAACAAGCCGTACGACATGCGCGACGTGTTCGCGGAATTGGCCGACGACGGCGAGTTCTTCGAACTGCACGAGCGATGGGCGCAGAACGTGCTGTGCGCGCTCGCGCGGATCGACGGGCGGGTGGTCGGCCTGGTCGGCAACCAGCCGGTGGTGTTCGCCGGCGTGCTCGACGGCCCGGCGTCGCAGAAGGCGGCGCGGTTCGTGCGGTTCTGCGACGCGTTCAGCATCCCGCTGGTGACGCTCGTGGACGTTCCCGGGTTCCTGCCGGGGGTGGAGCAGGAGCACTCGGGGATCATCCGGCACGGGGCCCAGCTGCTGCACGCCTACTGCGAGGCGACCGTGCCGCGGGTCCAGGTCATCCTGCGCAAGGCGTACGGCGGCGCGTACATCGTCATGGACTCGCGGTCCATCGGGACCGATCTCTCGCTGGCGTGGCCGACCAACCAGATCGCCGTGATGGGCGCCGAGGGCGCGGTCAACGTGCTGTTCCGCAAGGATCTCGCCGCCGCGCCCGATCCGGACGCGTTGCGCGCGCACCTGGTCGCCGAATACACCGAAGAGTTCATGAACCCGCAGTACTCGGCCGAACGCGGGCTGGTCGACGACATCATCGACCCCGCGGACACCCGGTCCGCCGTCGCCAGGGCGCTGGACATGCTGCAGGACAAGCGAAAGGCGGCGCCTCAGCGCAAGCACGGCAACCACCCGATCTGAACGGGGGAACCATGTCACCGTCCGGAATAGACAGTGCGCCCGCCTTCCGGGTCCTGCGCGGCGACCCGGAAGACGCCGAACTGGCGGCACTCGTCGCCGTCATCACCGCGTCGGCCTCCGCCGCGCCCCCGCCCGCGGCCCCGGACCGCTCCGCCTGGTCACCTCGAACCCCGGAGACCTGGCGTACCTCGACGCTGCGCTCTTGAAAGGGTAAGGCAAACGAGGTGAGCTGAGCCTGGTCATGGGAGCCGGTCACGTCTTGAGTGTCCACAAGGGACACTGCCGCGCCTTCGGCCCTGGTCGTGGGTCGAGGGGTTCGTGAGTGGCGTTTCGGGTTCTATTGAGGGGAAGGTCAAATGTGGCGTGCTGCGTGCTGCGTGCTGGAGGCCCGGCCTGCCGGGCTGATCGCGACCTCGCTGTCTACAAGGGACACAAAACACCCCTGCGTGCCCGATTTGGGCGTTTTGTGCGAGGGTCGTGGGTGGCAATGATCGTTCTAACCGTCTTTGCCACTCACGACCCCGGCAAGAAGCGGACATCATGACATCAATCGGGCGCACAATCGGCGTGAAGCGTCCCAGGAGGACACTTCACGCCGGAGTCGGCCGGCAAGTCAGTCCGGAACCCTGTTGTCTACGGCGGCGATCTCATCACGAAGTCGGCGAAGACGGCCCGCGTGACCAGGGATTCGATCGCGCCACATTTGACCTTCCCCTCAATACCTCGAAACGCCACTCACGACCCCCTCGTGAAGTGCCCAAAATGGACACTATCGCCTGATCGGCGTCCCTTGCGGATGGCCAAGAGCGCGCCAGGCTCCTGGCGGCCTACTCCACCGTTGACATGATCACGCCACCTTTGACTTGCCTCTCAAGAGAACTCGCGTGTGCTCACGCGAGACGTCGCGCGGCCTCGGTCTCCCGCCGCGGTGGATACGTACTGTGGCGGGCGTGCACCGCGACGTAGAGGATCCCTCCGTCGAGCACTGCTTCCAGATCCGTTCGCTCCCCAGGCTCGAACGGTCCCCCGCAGGCCGCACAGGTCCGCTGCCGCTCCGCGGCGCTCATTGCCGATCCCGCTGCTCGGGTACCGCCGGGTCGGGCCACGACAGGCCCAGCAAGTCGACGTCGACTTCGTCGTCGGCGTAGATCTCGTACGGGTCGAGGCGTTCGGTCATGGTGCGCTCCCTGGGTTTCGAGGTACCACAAGGGCACTACCGGCGGCCCGTCGGCGGCGACTTTTCCTTTGCTCACAGAGACCTCCGCTCGTCCTCGAGCGGGTCACGATCGGACGGGTCCATCCTTGGTTGTCAAGTGAGTCGTTCATCGAAGGCCGGGAGGAACATCATGACGGCACAGGTGCGAATTTGGGTCGTGACCGATGATTTCGACCCGCGCGGGGCCACGGAGGCCGGCGCGGCGGCGATCGTCCCGGAGCCGAGGCAGGCCGTCGAAAACGATTTCCCGGCCGAGCACATCGTCCTCGGTTACAACTAGACACGGCGCACGGACGAAGAAGACCGCCCGGTATCGCGCGCGCGACCATGAAGATCGCCCGCGAACCGGCCAGACCACGAGGAGGCCTCCGGTGGCCATGCGCCTCCAGCTCACGTCGGGTTTGCAGGTGTTGGAAGAATGGGCGATCAATGCTCCGCAGGCCGACCGCAATGTCGTCTACGAAGCGCTTTTCGCGGTGGCGGACGGCTCCGCCTTCCTCATCTACGACATTTTTGGCGACAGCAGGGAACCGCATCAGTTTCTTTTTATGGTGAAACACGATCTCGTCATTCGTATCGGGATCGATCGCGCCGATTCCTCGTTCGAGATCGTCTACATCGGGGCGCTGGAGCAGGGCACACCCGCGGCGGCCTGGGCTGAGGAATCCGACGAATCCTGACCCTGGTACCGCCGAACGGCCCAGTCCGGGCGGGGAGTGGATCATGTGTTCCTCATCTTGACATCGCCCAGTTCAGCGTGAAATTCTTCCGGTGTTTGCGGCTGGGGGGATCATGCCGGGGATTGAATTGCGATATCGAGGTCTGGGAGGCGTGAAAGATGTCATCACCTGAATTCCCGGGATTGGATGTTTCCACTCGGGTACGCGCACGTGACATTCAGATGGCCGGGGTCGCCGACGTCCGGCGGCGGGTGCTGATGATCTCCGGGGCGATCGACACCACCGAGCACGACATCTCGGTGAGTGTCAATCTCCCGGAGCCTGGCCGCTGGCAGGTGATCAAGTCCGAGACCAACCTGACCGACAAGACCTGGGTCGCGATGCAGGTCGTCACCGACGAGGACTCGACCTTCGTCAACGACGCCGACACGCTCGTCCTTTCCCGCCAGTTCTCGAAATCCTTCATGACGCCGGATCAGCGCCGCCTCACCTTCTACGACGGTGAAGTCCGGCCCGGCGAAGCGGTGCTCAAGGTGTACTCGCTGGACGCGGGCGGGCGGAAGCCGACCTACTCCTACTCCCGCTACAGCCCGATCGCGACCGACACCGCCGAGCAGTCCCGGCAGACACTGGACGACATGATCGGCAACGGGATGAAGCAGCGTCCCGTGATCGAGCTGATCGTCCCGGTGACCGTGATCGGCTGAGTACGCCGGTGATCACCTTCGTCCCGGAACCCCATCTCCTCGAATCGCCGCGCGGGCGTGAGTGGCCGGTGCTCCCCGGCATCCGCGCGGCGGCCACCGCCGAACCGCCGTCCGCCGCCGACGTGGTCGTCGTCGGGGCGGGCCCGGCCGGCCTCGCGGTCGCGTCCGCGTTGTGGCACCACGGAGTCCGCGACATCGTCGTCGCCGACCGTGACGGCCGTCCCTGCGGCCGGTTCTTCGACCGGATCGATCTGCTCGGCCAGCGCGTGCTGCGGTCGCCGTACGAACACCACCCCGGCGTCGAGGGGTACCGCGACTGCGAACTCCTGGACTTCGCCCGGCTGCACTGGTCGGTGCTCACCCCGGTGGAACGCCGGGAGATCCGCATGGCGCAGGCCGGGCACCGCTCGGTGGTCCCCGTCGACGTCTTCGAGGCCTACTGCCGTCATCTGGCGGCGAGTCACCACGTCACCGAACGGACCTGGCGCGGTTCGGTCCGCGAGGTGCTGCCGACCCCGGACTCCGTCACCGTGCGCGCCGATCGGTTCTCCGTCACCGCGCGGCACGTCGTGCTGTGCCTCGGCGAGGAGCGCCGGTCGGCCCCGGACACCTGGTGGGGCGGCGGCCATCCGCCGCGCGGGGTGAGCTACTGGGACGAACCCGTTCCCGGCGACGGGCGGCGCCTCGCCGTCGTCGGTGCCGGCCTCACCGCCGCGCATCTGATCTCCAACGGGCTCGCCCAGGGCCGCGAGGTGCACTGGGTGGTCCGTGAAGCGGGCGAACGCTACCAGTGCGCCGACGTCAACTCGTCGTTCTTCCGGCCGGAAGGCCGCGCTCGTTTCGACGGGGTGAGCTGGTCCGACAGGCTCGAACTGATGGGCCGGTTCCGCCGCGCGTCGATCATGTTCGAGTTCCGCCCGATGCTCGAAGCGGCCGAAGCCGAAGGGCGCCTGATCGTGCATCGCGGCAGGGCGATCACGAAGGTGACGCCTGGTGTCGGCCTCCACCTCGAAGACGGTTCGCGGGTGTCCGCGGACCACGCCGTACTGGCGCTCGGCACCACGCCGTCGATCGGGGACGGCCTGATGCCCGGCGAGGCCGTCCTCGACCGCGGCGGCTGGCCACAACTGGACGAACGCACCTTCGCCTACCTCGGCGCGCCCCGGGTCTTCGCCGTCGGCGCGGCAGCGGGGATGGCGCTGGGGCCCGCAGCCCGCAACATCGACGGTCACCGCGTCGCCACCGCGCGGGTCGCGGCCACCGTCGCCGAGAACCTGCGCCGGGACGTCCCGCTGCGCGCGGCCACGAAGGACGTCGCCCGTGTCTGAGCCTTACGACTCCCGCTTCACCCTGCCGTCGATCGACGACGCTCCCTCGACCGAGGCAGGGGTGATCCTGCTGGGCCTGGACGCCGGACGCCTGCTCGCCGGCGTCGGGCTCGCCCGGCTCGCCGACGAGCCCGCGCTGGTCGCCCTCGCCGTGGACCAGGCCCGGCACGACGCGCTCGACCTCGGCACCGAAGCGTTGGTGGACGCCGGGATCCTCCGCTGGCGCGCGGTCCGCCCGTTGATCGAAGCAGGTCCGGAGATGGCGTCGGCGGGTTCCCTGCGCCGAGAATGGGAACACGCGACCGCGCGGGTCACCGCCACGGTGACCGGGCTGGGACCGGCGTCGGTGTCCTGCCTCGCGGCCTGCTGGCTGCGGCGCGACGACGTCGACGAGTTCGCCGAACACGGGCGGGCGCCGGAACAGGGGAGCGGTACACACGATGTCCTATCTCGGATCTTTGCCGACTGACGCCACGTTGCTGCAGGTGTTCCAGCGGTTTCCCGCTCCGGCGTCGAAGCTGCTGGACCTGCACGAGCTGATCATGCGGGCGCCGTCGGCGTTCGGCCCTGGGGAACGGGAGCTGATCGCTGCCTACGTCTCCGGCGTCAACGACTGCCAGTACTGCCACGGCGTCCACACCGTCACCGCGGAGGCTTTCGGTGTGCCGGAAGGACTTCTGGCGGCCGCGCTGGACGACCTCGGCTCCGCGCCCGTGGACGAGCGAATGAAGCCCGTGCTGGCCTATGTGGGCAAGCTGACCCGTACGCCGTCTCAGATGACCGAACAGGACGCCGAGGCCGTCTTCGCGGCGGGCTGGGACGAAGCCGCGCTGCACGACGCGGTGCTCGTGTGCGCCTTGTTCAACTTCATGAACCGGATGGTCGAGGGACTCGGGATCCGCGCCGACGCCGCGTACGCGCGGACGTCCGGCGTGCGGCTGAAAGAGGGCGGATACGCCGGCCTGGCGACCCTGCTCGGCTCCTGACCCGCTGTCCATTGTGGACATTTGATTGGTCTGTTCGGGGTATTCCCGTGACTGTCGGTGATCCGTGTCGGAAAGAGATCACTTCGGCGCGCACCGTCACCGATGACGGTGCGCGCTACTCCATTCGATGGCGCTGATCGCGGGAATGGCGCAGTCGGGAGAACCTTCCGGAGTAGGTAAAAAGCACATTCCCGCGATGATGTACGACACTGGCTGTGAACTGGGCACTCGGGCACGATTACCTCATCGAACAAGAAAACCCGACCAGCCTGGGAGCCATTCGATGAAGAACGCTGTGACCGACAACGTCCGTTCGCTCTTCGCCGTCCGGGGGATCGACACCGCTTCCGCCGAGCACCAGGTCGAGCTGGTGATCGACCGGTTCGACAACTGGAACAACCAGCCGTGCGGCAAGGTCTTCAACTGTTTCACCACCGTCTGCACCACCGCTCCGCCGCTGGCCGAAGCCAGCTGAGGGCACCACGCCGGCCGTCGCTCGCGCCCCCGAACGCGAGCGGCGGCCGGTTTCGTGTGCGGAGGCCACGGCACGATGACGGAAAGCGACCGGGCGAGGCATGGAATTCGTAGCGGTGCGGTTCATTCGGCGTATCGCCCCCAAAGGGACAGATCGGGCGCATCACTCGAACGGTGGAACGCGTTCCGAACTGGCGTGTTTATGTTGGGTTATGGGGGTGTGCACGAAGGGGGCGGCGTATGACGATCAGAGTTCTCGTGGCCGAAGACATGCACATCGTCAGAGGGGCCCTCGTGGCGTTGCTGCGCTTGGAGCCGGATATCGAAGTGGTGTCCGAAGTGGCGTCCGGCGACGAGATCCTCGCCGCCGCGCGGGCGTCGCGGACCCAGGTCGCGATCATCGACATCGACCTTCCAGGCAAGGACGGACTCACCGCGGCCACCGAGATCCACGAGCAGCTTCCCGAAGTCAGGACCCTCATCCTGACCAGCCTTGGCAGGCCGGGCACGCTCCGCCGGGCGCTGGCGGCCAAGGTGAACGGATTCCTGCTGAAGGACGCCCCCGCGGAGAAACTCGCCAACGCCGTGCGCGGTGTGGCGGCCGGGAGGCGCATGGTCGACGGCGACCTGGCCCTCGCCGCCTGGGACACCGTGGAATGCCCGCTGACCCCGCGGGAGATCGACGTCCTGCGGCTGACCGCCGAAGGCCGCGACACGCTGGAGGTCGCGGCGAAGGCCTTTCTCTCCACCGGGACCGTGCGCAACTACCTGACCTCGATCGTCGCGAAACTCAACGCGCGCAACCGGGTCGACGCGATCCGGATCGCCAGGGAATCCGGCTGGATCTAAGCCGAGTACGACCCGCTAGACCGGCACCACCGCGCGCAACCGGAAGCGGCCGTCGGATTCGACACCGGCGGTCAGTTCCCCGCCGAGCCCGGCGACGCGGTCGGACATGTTGGTGATGCCGCTGCCCGGGGCCTCGATCCGTCTCGGCCGATCCGGGTCCGGCGGGTGCCCGTTCTGGACGCCGTCGTTGACGATGTCGAGCGCGACGCCGTCGCCGGTCCGCCGCACGGCGATCTCGCAGCGTTCGACCTTGCTGTGCCGCAACACGTTCGTCACGCCCTCGCGCAGCACCACGGCCAGCACCGTCCGCACCGTCGCCGGCAGGTCCTCGTGCTCGACCTCCAGCCGCACCTGGACGTCGGCGGCCGTCAGCACCGCCTGCGCCGAGCGGGACTCCTGGTCCAAGGACAGTTCCCGGTAGCCGCTGGCGACCGAGCGGACGTCGGTCAGCGCCTGCCGGGTCAGCCCGAGGATCTCCAGCAGCTCGTCGGAGGCCCGGTCGATGTCGATGTCCATGATCCGGCCGGTCAGCTCGCTCTTCAGCGCGATCGCCGAGAGGCTCATCCCCAGCAGGTCGTGCAGGTCGCGGGCGAACCGCAGCCGTTCCTCCGCGACCGCGACCTCGGCTAGGCGTTTCCTGGTTTCGCCCAGTTCCGTCACCAGCCGGATCAGCCAGATGAGCCCGAAGACCATCAGCCCCGTGTTCAGCATGGACGCGAAGGTGTAGAAGCCGCCGAGGAAGTCGGCGCCCGCCGCGAGCCGGATCCACAGCACGCCCGCGGCCGTCAGGGCGAACGCCGTCCAGCCTGCCAGCGGCGGCAACACCAGCAGCGCGGTGCCGGCGAACAGGCTGGGCATGCTCACCCAGGCGTTCCCGAGCGGGATCAGCGGCAGGAAGATCAGGCAGGCCTGGACGAACAACAGCGCGTAGCTCTGCCGCGAGCGCAGCCGGACGTTCGGCCGGGCGAAATAGGACAGCTGCAGCGTGATCGACGCGGTGAGGTACCCGGCGATGAGCGCGATGGACCAGAGGTCCTCGGTCAGCATGAAGGCCCGGGTCATCGCCGAGAGACCGAAGAGGATGAAGATCACCGTCAGCGTCCATTGGACGTTCCTGGCGTCGATCCGGGACCAG
Organism: Amycolatopsis sp. NPDC043887; assembly: GCF_056435665.1. NCBI lineage: Bacteria > Bacillati > Actinomycetota > Actinomycetes > Pseudonocardiales > Pseudonocardiaceae > Amycolatopsis > Amycolatopsis sp. NPDC043887. The sequence continues at coordinate 545,937 of NZ_JBWKEB010000003.1, read as the reverse complement.
TGGCCGGGCGCCTCGGCCAGTACCGTCTCGGCGGGCTCGATCTGGTCGGGCACCGGGAGTTCGGTGTGCAGCCGCCAGCGGCCCGCCGCGTCGGGACCGGCGCTCAGCTCCCCGCCGTGCCTGGCGACCTCCTCGGTCACCTCGCGCAGGCTCTCCGCCGTTTCCTCCGGGAGGTCCTCGTGCGCCGTCCCGTCGTGGACGATCTCCAGCACGACCCGGCCTTCGTGCTCGCGCACGGAGATCTCGCAGTGCTCGACGCCGGTGTAGCGGAGCACGTTCGTGATCCCCTCCCGCAGCACCTTTGCCAGCACGGTGCGCAGCTTCACCGGCAGCTCGACGGGTTCGAGGTCGGCCCGCACGGCGACGTTGGACGCCGAGAGCAGCGACACCGCGGTCCGGGACTCCTTCTCGAGCGACAGCTCCCGGTAACCCCTCGCCACCGATCGCACGTCGGACAGCGTCCGCTGCGCGGTCCCAGTGATCTCGGCGAGTTCCGCACGCGCCCGGTCCAGGGATTTGCGCAGCAGCCGGAGCACCAGCTCACCCTTGAGCGCGATCGCGGACAGGCTGAGCCCGAGCAGGTCGTGCAGGTCCCTGGCGAAGGCCAGCCGCTGTTCGGCCACCGCGCGCCTGGCCAGCTCGGTCCTGGCCTGGTGCAGTTCGGTCACCAGCCGCGCGAGCCAGGTCAGCAGGTACACGACCAGGCCGTAGAGGATCGCGGTGAGGCTGTCGAGTACTGCTCCATGCCAGGTGGCGTCGTACGTCCACAGGATCCAGGTCGTGGCCGTCATGAGCACGGCGAACACCGTCCACCCCGTCCGCGGCCGGAACAGCAGCAGCGCGCTGCCCGCCGCGAGCGTGGTCAGCGAGGTCAGTGCCGCGTCGAAGTGCAAGGTCGGCAAGTAGGCCAGGCAGGCCTGGACCACCAGCATCGCTTTCGCGCGCCCCGTGTCGAGGCGGACCGCCGGACGGCTGAAGTACAACAGCTGGATCGCCAGTACGGGGCCGACGTACAGCACCGCGAGCAGCCCGTGCCAGAAGTCCATGTCCGGCCGGAGCAGCACCGCGAGGAGACCGACCAGGCAGGAGTTGACGAAGACGACGGTGATGATCAGCCCGGCGAGGAACAGCGCCCGGCGAGGCCGCCGGTCGATCCCGGCGGTTCCCAGAGGTTCGGCGGTCACAGCGAGCTGGTCCGGCACAGGCACCCCAGTGGTAACAGGAGACGGCTCGATCGGGTCGCGTTCCCCTCGCGACGGCCCGGCCGCCCTACGGCCTTCCATGGCTATGCTTCGGATCATAACCCATGTTCGTTACCCGGGTTGCTCCTACGGACAAGGAAGAACGGCGAACAGGGAGACGCTTTCCCCGCTGGGGACAGGGAAATTCCGCCGGCCACCCGCTCGGGTGTGGGCTGTTCGCACCACCGGCTTCGTCGCGGAACATGCCACGATGGAAGACGCCGGAGCCGAAGACGGGGTCCGGGGAGATCCACTGTGTACGCGGCGCCGTGCGGCCTCTCGCGGCGGGCGGGGCCCAGTGGCCTTAAGCTCTGCGCATGGCCAGGTATTTCGACGTACATCCGGAAAATCCGCAACGGCGCGCGATCGGACAGGTCGTCGACATCCTGCGCGAAGACGGGCTCATCGCGTATCCGACGGATTCCTGCTTCGCCCTCGGCTGCCAGCTGGGGAACAGGCAGGGTATCGACCGCATCCGGAGCATCCGCAAGCTGGACGACCGCCACCACTTCACCCTGGTGTGCCAGGATTTCGCTCAGCTGGGCCAGTTCGTGCACGTGGACAACGCGGTCTTCCGCGCGGTCAAAGCGTCCACCCCCGGCAGCTACACGTTCATCCTCCCGGCCACCAAGGAGGTTCCGCGCCGGCTGCTGCACGCCAAGAAGAAGACCGTCGGCGTGCGCATCCCGGACCACGTGGTCACCCAGGCGCTGCTGGGCGAACTCGGCGAACCGCTGCTGTCGAGCACGCTGCTGCTGCCCGACCAGGAGGAGCCGATGACCCAGGGCTGGGACATCAAGGAACATCTGGAGCACGTGGTGGACGCGGTGATCGACTCCGGTGACTGCGGGGTCGAACCCACCACGGTCATCGACTTCTCGTCCGGGGAACCGGAGATCGTGCGGCGGGGCGCCGGCGACACCTCACGGTTCGAATAGGAACGGCGGGACCGGTGCCCCGGTCCCGCCGCTGGAACGTCCTCAGTGCGTGACGAGCCCTTCGGTCTTCGTCGGCGCCGAGGGGATGTGGAACATCCGGGTGAACAGCTCGAGCTTGTCCGGATCGCCCTTGACCGCCACGGCGCCGCTGGTGAGCGCGCTCGCGGCGTCCATCTCACCGTTCAGCAGTTTCAGCATGACCGGGCCGCGTGGCTCGATGACGAGGTCCGGGTCCGGGTGCGGGCCCTCGCCCGCGGTCAGCTCGCCGTCCTCGATCACCGCGTGGATGACCATCTCACCGCCGTAGTGCAGTTCGAACGCGCAGCGGACGCCTAGGGCCGCGTCCGGCTGGAACGTGGTGTACAGCGACAGGACGGCCGAGTCGAGGGTGAACAGGTCGTCCGCCGTCGGGTCACCGAGCGAACGGGCACCCCACAGGCCCAGCTGCAGCACGATCTGGTCGAGGTCGCTGCCGTACTCGGTCAGCTCGTAGACCACGCCGGCGTCGAGCTGCGAGAGCACCCGGCGCTGGACGACACCGTGCCGCTCCAGTTCGTTGAGCCGGGTCGACAGGATGCTCATCGGGATCTTCGGCAAGCCCTGTTGCAGCTCGTCGAAGCGTTTCGGGCCGAGTACCAGGTCACGGATCACGAGCAGGGACCAGCGTTCCCCGATGATCTCGAGGGCGCGGGCGAGGCCGCAGAACTGGCCATAGGTGCGAGCGGTCATGCTTGTCTCCTCATATTCCTTGATCTGGTGGTGGCGGTGGTGCTCGGTCAGCGGACCGGGTGTCCCTCGGAAAGCAGTTCGCGGTGCAGCTCTCGCAGTTCTGCGCTGGGTTTCACCCCCAGTTCGTCCTCGAGCCTGGTGCGCAGCCATTCGTAGGACGCCAGGGCGTCGCTGCGCCGTCCGCTGAGCCCCAGCGCACGGATCAGGTGGGCGTGCAGGGTTTCGTCGAATGGGTCCGCCGTGGTCAGCGACCGCAGCACGCCGAGCATCTCCCGGTGGTTGCCGGCGCGGATCTCGGCGTCGATCCACAGGTCACGGGCATCGCGCCGGTGCTCCAGCAGATAGACGGTGTAGGCGGCCAAGGTCGGTCCACAGTGGATGTTCGCCAGCGGGGGACCGGACCACAGGTCCAGTGCGGTACGGAACGTGTGCGCCGCCGCCGCGTCGTCGCCTTCTTCGAGCAGTTCGCGGCCGAGCCGGTGGAGCCGGTGGAACTCCCCCACGTCGACCACTCCCGGGTCGATCTCGAGCCGGTACCCAGGCGGGCTGGTGACCAGCAGATCGCCGGTTCCGCCGGGATCGAGGTGACGGCGGAGGTGGTGGACGTAGGTGTGCAGGGTCCGGCGGACACTGCGGGGCGGGGCTTCGTTCCACAGCTCGTGGACGAGGGAGTCGACATGGACCGTCCTGCCGGGGCGGATGAGCAGCATCGCCAGCAGTTGCAGGAGTTTCGGTGTGCTCGGCGCACGATCGGTGGCACCGATGTGCAGTTCGAGCGGGCCGAGGAGCCGCGCGCGCACCCCGCGCGGCGCACCGACCGTGTCACCCGGTTCGATCGTCATCGCGTGCATCCCCTGCCCCTCCGGACTCCCCCGCAATGACGGTGACAGAGGCGGAACCTTCGGAACAGTGCCGGAAACACATGGCGGACCGTGATTTTTTCTTTGCCTCGCATGCGATCGTCACGACTTGGAGCGCTGATCCGGTTGTGGCAAAAGAGAAGACGCGAAGCAGGTCAGAGCCAGTCCGAATCGACGGCGATGCGGATGGCGTCCACCCGGTTGCGGGCGTTGAGTTTCGTCACCACCGTGGCGAGATAGTTCCGGACCGTTCCCGGTGACAGGAACAGTTCCGCCGCGATGTCGGCGACCGTGTGCCCGTTCGCGGCGAGGCGGAGGATCTCGAGTTCCCGCGGGGTCAGCGGGCAGTCCTCGGTTTCCCATGCGGACAAAGCGAGTTCGCTGTCGATGACCCGGCGGCCGGTGGCGACCGAGCGGACGGCGTTGGCGAGTTTGTCGGCGGGCGCGTCCTTGAGCAGGAAGCCGTTGACCTTCGCGTCGAGCGCGCGGCGGACGGTGCCCGGACGGCCGAGCGACGTGAGGATCAGGGTGCGGACGTCCGGAAGTTGCTGGCAGAGCTCGGAAGCGGCCGTGAGCCCGTCTTTGGCGGGCAGATCGATGTCGATGATCGCGACGTCCGGCAGGTACTCCGCCGCCATCGGAAGGATCTTGTCGCCGGAACCCACCTCCGCGACGACCTCGATGTCTCGTTCGAGGTTCAGCAGAGCGACCAAGGCGCCGCGGACCAGGTGCATGTCCTCGGCCAACAGGACTCGGATCACTCCGACCTCCTCTTCCCCAGAAATGCCGTAACTCTCAGTGTACATAGCAAACCCGTAAGAGTGAATCTGATTCGCACGATACAAGGTTGCGGTTTTCGCGGCGGCAGGTTCAGCATGATCGATTCACTGTGAGCTGGGCCGATGGTGCGCTTCGAGTGTGCTGAAACTGCGAGCGGCCGATTACTCACTGTCATGACCAGTGGCGGGCATTAACGGTGGTCCGAGTGCTTTTCCTTCCCTGTCGAGTACATTCCATTCAGGTGAATTCGCTCGGCGAACGGGTGAATCCGCCCCCTTTCGCGAAAGCGGGGTTGGCCTGTTCGGCGGTACCCGGCGCCGACTCGATCGGGCGTCGAGCGGGTGGAGATCGCGGCGTGGTGTCCTCGGCACTAGCCGGTTCGCGCGCGAATTCACCACTATCCACAAAGGACGTATGTGATGAGCTCATTGCTGGGTGCTCTGCGTAAGCTGATGTTCGCGCCTTCGCTGGCTTCGGTCGGCTTCGAGGGGCGCGGGTTCGGAGTACCGCCGACGCCGGCGACCGCCCGCCTGGAGTCGATCCCGCAGTCGGTGGTGTGCGGCTTCGAATGGGGGATCGACGCGCCGGCGTTGTGGGAGGCCGAACGGCGGCTGGACATGGTCGAGCCGGAGATGCGCGGCTTCGCCTACGAGGGCGCGGCGATGGCGTTCACCATCCTCGACGTCATGCCCGGCGGCCGGAAGGACCGCACGGCCGAACTGATGAGCGGTCCCGGGCTCCCGCACGTGTTCCTGACCTACATCGGCATCGGGTTCGCGATGGCCCGCCTGCCCCGGCCGCTGTGGAAGAAGGTGCTGCCCGACCTCGACGGCGTCCCGTTCCACCCGACGATGAGCTGGCTGGCCGTCGACGGATACGCCTTCGACCGTGCCTACTTCGACACGGGCAAGTGGGTCGGCGAGCAGTTCGTCCCCAAGCCGTACCCGTGGGCGGGCGCCCCCGCCTACTTCCCGCGCGCCTGCGACCAGGGCATCGGGCGGGCGTTGTGGTTCATCAACGGCGGCGACCCGGGGAAGGTCGCCGAGGCGGTGAACCGCTTCCCCGCCGGACGCCGCCCGGACCTGTGGAGCGGCGTCGGGCTGGCCTCGACCTTCGCGGGCGGCTGCGACCAGCCAGGGCTGGTGAGGCTGCGCGAGTCGGCGGGTGAGCATCGGGACGAGCTCGGTCTCGGCGTCGTGTTCGCGGTGAAGGCGAGGACGTTCTCGTCGTTCGTCCCGCCGCACACTCGCCGCGCCGCGCGGACGCTCGCCGGGCTGAGCATCGAGGAGGCCGTCGACCTGGCCGACTCGACCGAGGTCACCGAGGACGCCGAGGACGGGACACCCGCGTACGAGCTGTGGCGGCAGAACATCCGGGACGGTCTCGCCCCCGCGGCGGGCCGCCTGTCCGCCTGAGGTCGGTGTGGACGTCAGGAAAGGGTCGTTCAAGACGTCCTGCGTCTTGAACGACCCTTTCCTGACATGCGGGTGAGGGTCAGGCCGCCCGCCTGACCGGCTCCGGCCGGTGCCGCAGATCGGGGAGCGCGAGCAGGACCGGCGGGTCGAACAGGTGCTTGGGGCGCACCCGCAGGTCCGCCAGCCGCGCGGTGACACCCGGCTCCACGGTGATCGGCCCGTGGTGCCCGGTGAGCCCGGAGCCGCGGCGCGTGAGCGGCCCGGTCACGCAGTGCGCGACGAGGTGCCAGGTGCCTTCCGGGACGTCGGTCAGCTGATAGGGGCCGGGGACGTCGATGACCGTGTGCCGCACGGGCGCGCCCTCGGGAATGCGGGTCGGGAAGAGACCGACGAACACGAGGCCGGGTGAGATCTCCGGCGGCGCGGACACGAAACCGCGGACCATCGCCGGCTTCGCGCCGGGAAGGGGTTCGCCCGCCAGGCGGTGCTGGAAACCAGCCTGCCGGCGGTACGCCGAGGGAGAGAGGCCCACGCGGTTGCTGAACCGCGTGCTGAAGGTGCCGACACCGTTGTAGCCGACGCGGTGGCTGATGTCGGCGACCGAGATCGAGGTCGTCAGCAGCAGGCGTTTGGCCTCGTCGAGCCGCAGCGCGGACAGGAACCGGCCGGGAGAGACGCCGGTGGCCTGCTGGAACACCCTGCTGAAATGGAATTTGCTGAAGGTCGCGGCGCGGGCGATGTCGTCGATAGTGAGCTCTTCGCCCAGTTTCTCGTGCATGGCCCCAATGGCTCGCTCCACGGCTCGCCGGACAGTCTCATCCATTGTGCCGTCCTTTCGCTCGAGGATTTCTGGGTTGTTTGCGGTTTCGACACTACTGTTCGCGACCGCTACTCCTGAAGTGCTTGATTCATCGTCCGATATGAATTCATGTGCGCGGCGACATGAAAATTTCACGGTCATCCGTACCTCGGCAGGCCCATGCGAAAACCACGGTCCGGCAATGGTGCGCGCACTGGATCCCCGCGCCGGGTGGCCGCAGAATTCCTGGCAACGCATTCACGTCGGAACCCCCCGACCGTGTTGGCGTGGTGCGAAGAACGTATTCCCGCGACAACACAGAACCGGCCCTTGACCGCGCACCCCTCGGTGGTCAAGGGCCGGTTTCCATTTCGCGGAACGGGTATGTGAGGATAGTATCGTCGGTCGGGGGAGCGACGCGGGCGGAAAGGCAGATGGGGTCGATGATCAAGGTCCTGGTGGCCGAGGACATGCACATTGTCCGGGGGGCACTGGTCGCGCTGCTCGGCTTGGAAGCCGATATCGAGGTCGTCGCCGAATGCGCGAGCGGCGACGAGATCCTCCCGCTCGCCCAGTCCACGCGCCCCGACGTCGCGCTCATCGACATCGACCTGCCGGGCAAGGACGGGCTCACCGCGGCCGCCGAGCTGCATGAGCGGCTGCCCGGGGTCCGCACGCTGATCCTCACCTCGCTCGGCAGCCCCGGAACCCTGCGGCGGGCGCTGGCCGCGAAGGTCAACGGCTTCCTGCGCAAGGACGCGCCCGCCGACAGGCTCGCCAACGCGGTCCGAGGGGTCGCCGCCGGGCGGCGCGTCGTCGACGGCGACCTGGCGCTCGCCGCCTGGGACAGCGAGGAATGCCCGCTCACCACCCGCGAGATCGAGGTGCTCCGGCTGGCGTCGGTCGGCTCCGACCCGACCGAGATCGCCGCCGAGCTGTTCCTGTCCGCCGGTACCGTGCGGAATTACCTGACGACGATCGTTTCGAAGCTCAGCGCCCGCAACCGGGTCGACGCGGTGCGGATCGCCAGGGAGTCCGGCTGGCTGTGACGCGGGGGCGCCTCACCTGGCCGGGACGGTCATCGTGGCGTGGGCGAGTTCCGCGGCGAACTCGCCGGGGGAAGCCGCTTCCGCGAGCAACCGGCGTTGCCGGGCCGCGCCGGTGCCGTGGTCGAACAGCGCTTCCAATCCTCGTTCGACGTCGTCCGCGTCGCCCGCGGCCCTGAGCGCCGGCCGGACGAACTCGACGAGGTCGCCGAGCAGATCACGCTGCTCGGCCTCCCTGCCGGTGAAGACGTCGACGCCCGGCCCGTCCAGCCCTCGGCGCGCGGCCGCCGTCAAGGCCGCGCCGATCCGTGCACCGCGGGCGCGAGGCGGTCTCGTCGTCGCCGCGCAGGTGGCGACCAGTCCGCGCACCAGCGCGGCGAGCAGCACCGCGTCGTCGACGGACAGGCAGACGTCGGCGATCCGCACCTCGACCGTGGGGTATCGAGGGGAAAGGCGGGCATAGAAGTACACCCCCGCCGAGTCGAGGGCGGCGCCGTGGCGCACGGCCTCCCCGATGCTCCGGTCGTACGCGGCCGCGCCGGACCATTCGTCGGGTGGTCGCGCCGTCGGCCACCGGTCCCAGAGCGGGAAGCGCCTGCTCGACCATCCGGAGTCGATGCCGTTTTCGACCGGGGAGTTGACACTGAGCGCCAGCAACGGCGCGAGCCACGGCCGCAGCCCGGCGAGAACCCGTGCGCCGAGATCCCGCGACGGCAGACCGACGTGCACATGACAGGCGCAGGTCCCCGCCTCGCGGATCAGGTCCGGGAACGCCTGTGCCATCCGCAGGTACCGGGGCTCGGGCGTGAGCGTGTCTCCCCGCAGGCCGCAGGGCGGGATGCCCGTCGCCACCATCAGGCAACCGTCGGCCCGCGCCGCCGTCGCGACGATCTGCCGCAGCCGCGTCAGTTCCGAGCGCACCTCGTCCAGGCCGCGGCAGACGCCGGTCGCGGTCTCGATCTGGAACCGCATCAGCTCACCGGTGACATCCGGCCCGGGGACGAGGCCGGCGAGTAGTTCGGGGGCTCGCAACGCGACCGAGCCGTCCACCGGGTCGAGCAGGACGAACTCTTCTTCCATACCCAGGGTGAACATGGTTCCCCGTTCCGTGGTTTCGCCGGTGTCACTGAATCTGCCTCCTCTGGCGCGGCGAGGAAAGGGCCGGTGTGCTGAACTTCGTTGCGGCGAAAGTGTTTCGGGGTCTCACTGACGGTCTAGCCTTGGTTCATGATCGATCTGTATCCCCCAGCCGAGCCGTATGACAAAGGACTGCTCGATGTAGGTGACGGCAACCTCGTCTATTGGGAGACCTGCGGGAGTCCGGCCGGGAAGCCGGCGGTGATGCTGCACGGCGGCCCTGGGCAGGGCTGTACGCCGAGCATGCGGCGGATGTTCGACCCGGCCCGCTACCGCGCGGTGCTGTTCGATCAACGCGGTTGCGGCCGCAGCACCCCGCACGCGAGCGACCCGGCGACCGACCTGCGGCACAACACGACGGATCATCTCGTCGCCGACATGGAACGGCTGCGGAAGCATCTGGGTATCGAACGCTGGCTCGTCACCGGAGGTTCGTGGGGCACGACGCTCGCGCTCGCCTACGCCGAACGGTTCCCGGAGCGGGTCACCGAGATCGTCGTCAGCTCGATCAGCACGACACGGCCGTCCGAGATCGACTGGCTGTATCACGGCGTCGGCCGGTTCTTCCCCGAAGAATGGGCCCGCTTCCGCGGTGATCTCACCGGCGATCTGGTCGCCGCCTATGCCCGGCTCATGGAAGATCCCGACGCCCGGGTGCGGACCGAGGCCGCCCGCTCCTGGTGCGTCTGGGAGGACACCGTGCTGTCACTGGAACCCGGCGCGACCGTCCACAATGGCCCGATCGGCGAGTGGGAACTCGCGTTCGCGCGCCTCGTCACGCACTACTACTCCCACGCGGGCTGGCTGGAACCCGGCGCGCTGATCCGCGACGCCGGTCTGTTGCGGGACATTCCCGGCGTGCTGATCCACGGCCGCCGGGACCTGAGCTGCCCGGTGGACACGGCCTGGGAACTCGCCCGCGCCTGGCCAGGAGCGGAGTTGCTGATCGACGACGACTCGGGACATCACTCGAGCGACGTGAAACGAGCGTGGAAGCTGGCGGCGCTGGAGCGGTTCGCGGTCTGAGGGTACTGGGACGCGTTCGTCTTACCTCTCAAGAGGAAAGCAGGCGGTTCCGCACCTGCGCGAGCTGGGCGTGGGTCGCTCCGCCCTTCAGCAAGTACGCGTGCACGCCTCCGTGACGGTCGTTCAGATGTGCCAGCGTCCGGAGGATCGTGTCACCGCTGCAACCATCCGTGCGTGCGTAATCCTCGGCGATCGAGGCGGGTGGTACGTCCGCGACGCTCAACGCGAGTGCCACGAGCACACCCGTCCGGTCGCGACCCGCGCCGCAATGCACCGCGAGCGGGCCGGGCGGTGCGTCACCCAGCTGAACGAAGACGCCGGTGATCCGGCGCCGGTTTTTCGTCGAGCATGGTCCGGTAGGCGTCCGGCATGGTGGTGCCTTGCTCGGCCAATTCGGCGATCAGGGGAGTGTTGCGGTACACGGGATCGCCGGCGAACGGGCTGGGGCCCGACACGGTCTCCCGTGCCCACCGGAGGTCCAGTATGCGACCGATTCCCGCGCCGCGGACCGCGGCGATTCCGTCGGTCGTCAACCGGTCGTGGCTGTCCGATCGGAAAAACGCGCCGAACCGGATCCGCCGGCCATCGGCCGAGGGCAGTCCGCCTACGTCGCGGCCGTTGAGGCAGCCATCCAAGCCAGCTTCATCACGCGACTCCAAGGTGAGTTGTCGTCGAGCTTAGACGGTTTCTCGCTGGGGTCGGCTTATGTCCTGAGGCGCATGGTGTTGCGTCTCGGTGTGCCGGTGAGGTCGAGGTAGGCGGGTGGGGTGAATTCGGGAAGTCCGTCTTGGGCGATCTGGACTTTCCACTCGCTGTGGTGGATCAACCGGTGATGCTTCGTGCACAGCAGCACGAGGTTGTCGATCTTCGTCTCGCCGTGATGACGCAAGAAAACGATGTGATGGGCCGTACAGCGCGGCACCGGCATGTCGCAGCCCGGGAACGCGCAGCCGCCATCGCGGATCGTCAACGCGTACTTCTGGGCCAGGGACACGGTGCGTTTCGACCGGCCGATGTCCAGCGGTTCTCCCGCGGTGCCGAGAACACCCGGTCGCACCCGCGCATCACACGCGAGGATCCTCGCGTCGGTGGCGCTGATCGGGCCGGCCAAATCCCAATGCGCCTCACCGAGATCGTTGATCAGGTCCTCGTAGGACATGGTGACCAAAATGTGGGTCGCCTCGCCGGCTTGGCCCGGAAGGTTGCGGCTGGTGGTCTTCAACCGCACATAGTCGGTGAAAGCATCTCCGTAGCGCTCGTCCTGGCTGCGGGAATCCCGCACCCCGTCGATCGCCTTATGAGGCTTGGCCATCGGATCCAGATCGGACTTCAACCGCGCATAGGTTTCCAGGTCGAGGGTGCCTTTCAAGCCGAGGGTGCCGTCGCGGTGCTTGACGAACCGCAACTCCGGCCGGGCGTCCTTCGGGTCCTCGCTGCGAGGCTCTTTCCCGTCCGGATCCAGTTTGTCCAGCAGGCGCCGTCCGGCGCGGGCGATCTGCCGCGGCCCCGCCCGCCGCGCCAACTCCACCAAGATCGCCTCCCCGGCCCGCACATCCTCCTCCAGCACGCTGGACGGAATCCGGGCCAGGGTCCGGATGATCGCGTCGATCTGGCTACCGCCGATCGCACCCTCAGCGGCGGCCTGGGCGGTCAACGGCGCCAGCGGAGGCTCAGCCTCACCGCCGATGGCCGGGCCGGGATGCAGCGCCAGGACCCGGTCGGCCCGGGCACTGGCTTCCTTGTCCGTCACCAGGAAGTCCTCGAAAATCAACGCCGCCAACGTCGAATGACCACTGCGCCCACGCACCCCACGGGAATTGATTTCCGCCAAAATAGCGTTCTGCTCCGCATCCGCCCGACGCTTCAGAACTTCCAGTTCTTGTTTGCGGGCATGCAGCGTCGCGGTGTCGACGCGCCACCACTCGGTGGACGTCCCTGGAGGTGCATCGTTGCTGGCCACGACACCGACATTACTCCGAATCGAACACCTGTGCTAGGCCAAACGGCCCAGCGGAGAAAAGTGTTCCGAATGGACCGGTGACGACAGATGCGAAGCAACCTTAAAGCAGCGAAGCACGCTTAAGTCGCGAAGAAGCGCGAAGACGCGAAGAAGTGCATTAAGCGAACGCAAAGCGCAAGGTGGTCGCAATCAGCCGACTGATTGCGACCACCTCGGACCGGGCTCACGCGGCGCGGTGGATGACGATGTCGTCGAGTCGCGTGCGCGCGTGGACCTTGACGCCGCCGCCCTCGGCGACGGAGTTGCGCACGGAACCCTTGGTGCTCTTGGCATCCACCGACGCGGTGTCCCCGTCGACGCCGACCTCGATACCGCCGGACGCGTTCGCCAGCTCGGCGGAACCGCGCGACAGCCGTCCGACGCGGATGGGGCAGTTGGCGGCCTGTGCGACGACGTCGCCGTCGGCGCGGTCGATGTCGAAACTCCCGCTCGAACCGGAGAGGTCGACGTCGGACCGGGCGTGCCCGATCCAGACCTTGCCGGTCGCACCCGAGTACTTGACGACGCCGCCTGCCTCGCCGATCCGCACCCCGGCCGAGCCGCCTTCGACGTCCGCGGTCCCGGCGACGTGCCCGATCGTGACCTCGCCGGCCGCGAGGTCGCCGCGCACCGCCGTGACGTGGTCGATGTGGACCCGGCCCGACGACATTTCCAGCGAGCAGTCGCCGAACTGCCCTTCGGCGGTGACGTCCGACCAAGCCGTGTTCAGCACCAGTCGCGAACCGGTGGGCACCTCGACGGTGATCGCGACCGAGCCTTCCTTGCCGCCCGCCTTCTTCGTCTCGATCGACAGCTTCCCGTCGTCGAAGCCGACCTTGGTGTTCGCGGCGACCTTCACGTCCGACTTGCTCGCGGCGTCGATCGGCTCGACCAGCACCACCGTGTCCGGGCGCTCGCTCGCGGCGACGCGCACCCGGGCACCGGCGATGGTCAGCGTGGCGGTGATCGGCTCCGGCGTGGGGAAAACAGACATCTCGAACTCCTCGGTGGTGGTGATCTCTCTTGGTGAAAGCAACGATCACCGACCGGCCTGACACCGGACCGCCACGGCGCTGACACGCCGGGGACACGGTCTGACCGGTACCGGTCACGACGGCCCGGTCCTCGTCGAGCGGCCGGAGAATCACCCGAAGGGAAGGGAGGGCCGATGTCCGTCGACATGGATATCACCACGGTGAACCGGATCGGGGCACAACTCGTCGCGATCGGCGACGACATGGAACGCGAGTGGGACAAGTTCCGGCGGACCGTCGAAACCGAGCGGGCCGGGATCGGCGTCGACCCGCTCGGCACGGCTTTCCTCGACGAATACCGGCCGTCGGAGATCTCGGTGCTGAGTCACACCGATCCGCTCCCGGCGCTGTGGCAGGCCGACGGCTACGGGGCGAAGATCTCCGCTGCGACCTACGCCCAGGCGGATCGGGACGCCGCCTCCGGGTTCGGGAAGTAGGGCCGGATGGTCGTGCCGCCGCCGAACAACGCCCACGGATTGTGGGCGGCCGTCAGAGCCGAGATCGAAGCGGTCCGGGGGAGCCGGGAGCCCGCGATGGCCTGGCCCGACACCGACGAGGACAAGGTCCAGGCGCTCGCGGTCGCCTGGCGTGACGCCTCACTGGCGTTCACGCCGGTACGGGTCGAGCCGAACGACATTCGGGACGCGTGGCGGGACAAGGCCGGCGAGATGTTCGCGCAGCGCGTCGAGGGCACGATACGCACGACCACCAACGTCAGGACGAGCTGTCAGCAGCTGTTCGACCACGTCAGCCGTTTCGCGTCGCTGGTCGCGCAAGTGAAGCAGGCCATCCGCGCGACGGTTGACGACCGGGAGCAGCCCTACGCGAACATGCGGGACGAAGGGGAACGGCGCGATTTCGTCCTCGTCGTGGCCAACGCGGTCCGGGACCTGCTCACCGCGGGCGTCGCGTCGGTCACCGGTCTCGATTCGGGCGTCACCACTCAGAACCCTTCGGAGAACCCGGTCGCCGAATACGACGCCATTCTCGCGTTCATCACCGACGAGATGGTGCGCAACGGGCAGTCGACGGATATCCGGAACATCCGGGATCTCCTGCAGGACAAGGTGAATCCCTTCACCTCGATCGGTGACAAGGTCGAGGCGCTCAAGGAGTGGTACGACCTCGTGAACACCGGCGCCCAGTGGGACCACAAGGGCAGGATCCTGGACATGACCACGGGGGACAACACGTTCACCCCGCTGCCGGGGCTGCAGGGACAGATCCGGTACGACGTCTGGTCCAACATCCACTACGGATACGTCGGCACCGTCGGCGGAATCGACGAATGGACCCTGCACGCCGGCGCCAACGCCGCCGATTGGAAGGACGGCCATCCCACCGATCCCGCCGACCAGGCGTCCGTGCAACTGGGTATCGATCTCGCGCACGAGTACGGTCCGGGCGCGCTGACCCCGGAGGCCGTCACCAAGGCGATCCTCGATCGCCGCGACAGACTCGAGCAGGCAGGCGCCATCCGGCCGCTGTGAGCCTGGCCCCTCGCGCGGGACGAGGGGCCAGGCTCACGCGGTGTTCACTCCGCGTACGGCTGATCCGTGCCCTTCGCGCTGTAGCCGATGCTCCAGATATAGCCGTCCAGGTCCGCGAAGGTGCCGCCGTACCCGCCCCACGGCAGGGCGCCCGCGGGTTTCAGGATCGTGGCGCCGGCCTTCTCCGCCTCCGCGACGACCTCGTCGACGCGGGTTTCGCTGCGGACGACGTAGGTGAGGACCAGCCCGCTGAACCCGCTGCCTTCGGGGCTCGTGCCCACCTGACCGGCCAGTCCTTCGCGGCCGTAGAAGCCGACCCGCGAGCCGCCGTCCGATTCGAAGAACACCGAGACGCCGTAGTCGTCCTTGATCTTCCAGCCGAGTCCCTCCGTGTAGAACGCCTTGGACCTGGCCAGGTCCTGGACACCGAGGAGGATCGAGCTGACGTGCGCTTTCATGATGTTCTCCTGTGGACTCGAAAGGGGGTCGGACCGGCGATGTCACATCGAGACGGGTTCACCGGTCATTCGATGTGACAGACCCGGACGGAGGAATGTGACAGATGGCCGAGCACGATTGGGTGAGCGAGCGGTTCGCCGAGCACCAAAGCCGCTTGCGGGCGGTGGCCTACCGGATCCTCGGCTCACCCGGGGAGGCCGAGGACGCGGTGCAGGAGGCGTGGCTGCGGGTCAGCCGCGCGGACACCGACGAGATCGAGAATCCGGCGGGCTGGCTGACCACGGTCGTCGCCAGGGTGTGTCTGAACATGCTGGAATCCCGCCGCGCCAGGCGGGAGGAGTCCGCCGGGGCGCTGCCGCCCGAGCCCGCTGTGCCGGACACCGGCCAGGAGGACCCGGAGGACGAGGCGTTGCTGGCCGACTCGGTCGGTGTCGCGCTGATGGTGGTGCTGGACAAGCTGACCCCCGCCGAGCGGCTCGCGTTCGTCCTGCACGACGTGTTCGCCGTGTCGTTCGGCGAGATCGGCACCGTCCTGGGCCGTTCCCCGGCCGCGTCCCGGCAGCTCGCGAGCCGGGCGCGGCGCCGGGTGCAGACCGCCTCCGACGAGACCGACGCCGCGCGATCCCCGAAGCGGGAGGTCATCGCCGCATTCCTGGCCGCCGCCCGGAACGGGGATTTCGAAGCCCTGCTCGAACTGCTCGACCCGGACGCCGTGGTCGGCGAGGTCCGCGGCGGCCAGGCGGTGGCGGCCTTCTTCTCCGGACGCGCCGAGGCGGCCCGGCTCGCCCTGGTCGACGGCGTTCCGTCGGCCGTTTGGTCACATCGCGGCGAGGCGAAGGCCGTCTTCACGTTCGGCTTCGGCAACGGGAAGATCACCCGGATCGACATCGACACCGACCCTGAGCGCCTCCGAGGCCTCGACATCGCCTTTCTCAGCGCCAAAGTCAGCGAAGTCTGACGGCATGGACCTCCGGTTCTCCTCCTGCACACTCGTCGTCCACGATCTCGGCAGCGCGCTCGGCTTCTACCGTGACGTGCTCGGCTTCACCGTGTGGAACGACGGGCCGGTGAGTGTCGGTCCGCCTTCGCAGCCGGACGTGCGGATCATCCTCGAACCACCCGGCGCCGACCGTGGTGTCTCACCGGCGGACCGGTCCGCGATCGAAGACCTGATGTCCAAAGCCTTGCTGAGCCGTCTCGTCTTCGCGACCGACGACTGCGACGGCACTTTCGAGCGCATCGAGGCCGCGGGCGCGGAAGTGATGCAGGAACCGATCGACCGCCCCGGCGGAGTCCGCGACTGTGCCTTCCTCGACCCCTCCGGCACCATGCTGCGCTTCATCCAGCGGAGGGAAGGTTGACGTCCTCGGGCGTCTTGTCCGCCCGCAGTCCTCGCCAGGTCGTGTGCCGCAGACGGCCGTCCGGGGTCCAGTTCCGGTGCACTACCTCTCCGACGAGTTCGGGCTCCACCCAGTGCACCCGCCGTGCCCGGTCACGGGGGACCTCCGAAGCGAACGGTGGCTTCTTCCGTTCCAGCGGGGTGAGCCGGGCGTGCAGGTCTTCGAGGACCTTGTCGCTGAATCCGGTCCCGACGTCGCCGATGTACCGAAGGCCGCCGGAGTCGTCGTGCGCGCCCAGCAGCAGCGCGCCGAGTGTTCCCGAGCGCCGTCCGTCGCCGGGGCGCCAGCCGCCGATCACGACCTCTTGGGTGTGCCACAGCGCCCGTTTGATCCACTGCCGGGTCCGCTTGCCGGGGTAGTACCGGCTGTCGAGCTTCTTCGCGATCAGCCCTTCGAGTCCGTGTTGCCGGACGACTTCGAGCAACTGATCGGGGGAGATGTCGCCGTCGGTGTACCCCGGCGGGACGGCGATGCGGCCGCCTGCGCCCAGGGACGTCAGCATCTCGCGCCGGGCTTCGTACGGCTCGTCGAGCAGGACGTCTCCGTCGAGGAACAGCACGTCGAAGGCGAAGAAGTGCACTGGGCTGCGTTCCAGCAGCGACTCGTCCGGAGTGCGCAGATGCCGCGTTTGCAGCAGCGGGAAGCTGGGCCGTCCCTGGTCGTCGAGGACGACGATCTCGCCGTCGAGGACGGCCTCGCGGCCGCTGAGCGCCTCAGCGGTCACGTCCGGGTACGTCGCCGTGACGTCGAGGCCGCGGCGGCTGGTCAGGCGCGTCTCGCCGTCCCGCGCGACACGCAGGCAGCAGCGGTAGCCGTCCCATTTGTATTCGTAGCCCCATCCGCCGGTGGGCAGGTCACCGTCGGTCGCCAGCATCGGGGCGATCGCGTCCGGCACGGTGCTCATGCCTCACGGTACCCCGGAAACCCCGCCGGTGATCTATCGTCGAAGGGTGCCTGAGGAGCGGATAACGGTCGAGGTCGAGGGGCGGCGGCTGGGCCTGTCCAATCTGGACAAGGTGCTCTACCCCGCGCACGGTTTCACGAAACGCGAGGTCCTCGACTACTACCGCCGGATAGCCCCCGTCATGCTCCCCCATCTGCGCGACCGCGCAGCCACGTTCCGCCGGTTCCCCGACGGTGTCGACGGCGAACCGTTCTACGAGAAGAACGTTTCCCGGCACGCCCCCGACTGGGTGCGCACGGCGCGGCTCACCAACCGCGGCCGCCGTGGCGGGGACGAGACGCTCGACTACCCGGTCGTCGGCGACCTGCCGACCCTGATGTGGGCGGCCAATCTCGCCGCGTTGGAACTGCACATTCCACAGTGGACGGTCGGCCCCCGCGGCGCGCGGAAATCGCCTGATCTGCTGGTGTTCGACCTCGATCCCGGGCCGCCCGCGGACGTCGTCGACTGCTGCCGGGTGGCCGAGACCCTCAGCGACCTGCTCATCGGAGATGGTCTCACGGTGTACGCGAAGACGAGCGGCAACAAGGGAATGCAGCTGTACTGCCCGGTGCGCACGCGGTCCGGCGAACGCACCTCCGAGTACGCCAAGGCCGTCGCGGAGGAACTAGCGCGCCGCTCACCGGAAACCGTGGTCGCCAGGATGACGAAGGCCATCCGCCCCGGTCGCGTGTTCATCGACTGGAGCCAGAACAACACCGCCAAGACCACCATCGCGCCGTACTCGCTGCGGGGCCGTGCCATCCCGACCGTCTCCACGCCGGTGACCTGGGAGGAGGTCGAAGCCTGCCGCAAGGCCGAGGACCTGCTGTTCACCGCCGAGCAGGTGCTTGAGCGCGTGGAGGAGATGGGTGACCTGTTCGGCGACATCGCCGAGCATCGGGCGGCCGTCCCCCAACGGTGACATGTTTGAACCGTGGCCGACGGGAAACTCCCAGTTCAGAGGAGTGACCCCGAATGAACGAGACAGCGAAAGACCCCGAAGACCTCTCATGCCGGGCCCTGGCCATGCTGCGAGCCGTGGCTCAGGGCCGGGCTGAAATCACCATCAGCCTGGAGCCGGACCTCTATGTCGACGGCCTGCCGTGCAGCGACCAGAGCACGGCCCACCGCCTCGCCCACGCCGGGCTGATCCGGATGCCTGCCGGTGGCGTTCCCGGCAGCCGGATACCCGCGGAATTGTCCGAAACAGGACAAGATCTCCTGGAGCCGCTGGCGTCCGCCGCCTAGCCCCGGAAAGACCACTGTGGACTCCCGTCCGTTCCGCATACGATCTGCGGAGCGGGTGCGCGGGGGTGCGTGCCCACCGGGCTGGTACCTCCGGGGCCGGTGAGGATGTGGCTGTTGACCGGGTATCACACACTGGCCGAGACCGAGAACGCCGTCCGGGCCAAACTGGGCGGGATCCCGCTGCTGTGGGAGCGGATGGAGGCGGTGGCCAATCTCCACCGCGCCGCGACCGCCGTCCGGCTGCATTTCGAGAATTCGGTCCTGCGCACCGCGGGTCTCACCTGGACCGCGTTCGTGGTGCTGTGGGTGGTGTGGATCTTCGGCGAGAAGGAGACCAGGCACGTCGCCGCGGAGTCCGGGATCACCAAGGGGACGCTCACCGGGGTCATGAAGACCCTGGAGGCGCACGGACTGGTCACCCGGCGGAAACATCCCGTCGACGGACGTTTGGTGCTGCTCGCGCTGACCCCGGAAGGGGATCGGCTGATGCGGGAGCTCTTCCCGGAGTTCAACCAGGAGGAAGCGTTCGTCACCGAACGGCTCAGCCCCGCGGACTGCACCGCGCTGGCCGGTTCGCTGCGGGAGATCGTCAGGCAACTGGAGGAGAAGGGCGAGGAACGGCGTACCCGGAAGAGCTGACCCCTACCGAAGACGGTTGCGCGAGGCCTCCGCCGACTCCTACGTTTTTTGGAGCCGAACGAAGCGAAGGGCGCGCTTGATGGACTTCCGGTACTGGCTCGGTCAGGCGTTGACGTCGAACGAGGCGTGGGCGGAGACGTTCGGCTCCTTCCGGCCGCATCCGTCGCTGGAGATCTCCGACGGGCGGTTCGAGGCCGCGTTCGAAGAGCTCACCGAGCGGTTGAAGGACAACTACCCGTTCTTCCACCCGTCCTACGCGGGCCAGATGCTCAAACCGCCGCATCCGGCCGCGGTGGTCGGCTACCTGGCCGCGATGCTGGTCAACCCCAACAACCACGCCCTCGACGGCGGCCCGGCGACCGCCGAGATGGAACGCGAGGTCGTCCGGGAGCTGGCCACGATGTTCGGCTACACCGAGCATCTGGGGCATCTGACCACCAGTGGCACGGTGGCGAACCTCGAAGCGCTGTTCGTCGCGCGGGAAACGCATCCGGGCAAGGGGATCGCGTACAGCGCCGAGGCGCACTACACACACGGCCGGATGTGCGGCGTCCTCGGCGTCGAGGGGCACACGGTGCCTGTCGACGCGCGCGGCGCGATGGACCTCGACGCGCTCGAAGATCTGCTGCGCACCGGGAAGATCGGCACCGTCGTGCTCACCGCCGGGACGACCGCGCTCGGCACGGTGGAGCCGATCCACGAGGCGCTGGCGCTGCGCGAACGCTACGGCGTCCGGGTGCACGTCGACGCCGCCTACGGTGGGTTCTTCCGGCTTCTGTCCGGTTTGGACGGTCCGGAAGGGCTGCCCGAAGCCCCGTGGCTCGCCATCGCCGAGGCCGACTCGATCGTCATCGACCCGCACAAGCACGGCCTCCAGCCCTATGGGTGCGGCGCGGTGCTGTTCAAGGACCCCGGGGCGGGCCGGTTCTACCTGCACGATTCGCCGTACACCTACTTTACCTCGGAAGGGCTGCATCTCGGCGAGATCAGCCTCGAATGCTCCCGGGCGGGCGCGGCCGCCGCCGCGTTGTGGCTCACCTTCCGGGTCCTGCCGCCCACTCCCGACGGACTGGGCCGGGTGCTCGCGGCCGGGCGCCGCGCGGCGTTGCGGTGGGCGAAGCTGCTGGAGGACTCCGAGCGGTTCGACCTGTACCAGCCACCGGAACTCGACATCGTCACCTACTTCCCCCGCACGGAGCCGCTTTCGCTGTCGAAGATCGACCAGGAGAGCGCGCGGATCCTGCGCACCGGCATGGCCGCGGCGAGGGAGCCGGTGTTCCTCAGCACACTGCGGGTGAGCGAGGCGCGGTTCGGTCTGCGTCACACCGGGGTCGGCGCGGATGCGGACGGCGCGAGGATCCTGCGTAGCGTGCTGATGAAGCCCGAAAGCGAGGACCACGTCGACCGGCTGCACGAACGGCTGGAAGAGTTGTCCCGCGGTTGAGCTTCTCCAGTACCGCCGCAGACGAATGGATCCGCCATGCCCGCACCAGGTCCCGCCGAGCCCGTGACCGCGATCGAGACCCGATCGCTCGGCACCGGATTCCGGCGGCGGCACGTCACCATGCTGGCCATCAGCGGGGCGATCGGCGCCGGGCTGTTCGTCGGCACCGGCGCGGGGATCAAGACCGCGGGCCCCGGCATCCTGCTGTCCTATGTGGTCGCGGGCCTGCTCATGGTGCTCGTGATGCGCATGCTGGGCGAGATGGCGGCCGCCGAGCCGAGCAGCGGCTCGTTCTCGGTGTACGCGGAGAAGGCGCTCGGCCGCTGGGCCGGGTTCACCGTCGGCTGGCTGTACTGGTCGCTGCTGGTGGTCGTGGTCGCGGCCGAGGCCACCGCGGCGGCGGGGATCGCGAACGGCCTGCTGCCGCGGATTCCACAGTGGACCTGGGTGCTGCTGTTCATGGCCGTGCTGACCGTGGTGAACCTGTTCGCAGTGCGCTCGTTCGGGGAGTTCGAGTTCTGGTTCGGCGCGATCAAGGTGACCGCCGTGGTCGGCTTCCTCGTCCTCGGCACGCTCGCGGTGTTCGGGATCCTGCCGGGCACGACGCCGGTCGGCCTGGACAACCTCACCGGGCACGGTGGTTTCCTGCCCAACGGTCTCCAAGGCGTGCTGACCGGCCTGCTCGCGGTCGCGTTCTCCTTCGGCGGCATGGAGCTGGTCACCATCGCCGCGGCGGAGTCCGAGGACCCGGCGGATTCGATCCGCCGCACCACGCGCACGGTCATCGTGCGGCTGCTGCTGTTCTACGTCGGTTCCGTGGCGCTGATGGTGTTGTTGCTGCCGTGGGAGACCGCTTCGGCCAACACCAGCCCGTTCGTGACCATCCTGGAGCGGATCGGGGTGCCGTCGGCGGCGCTCTTGATGAGTTTCGTCGTGTTGACCTCCTTGCTCTCGGCGCTGAACGCGAATCTCTACGGCGCTTCGCGAATGGTGTTCTCCCTGGCCGGCCGCGGTGAAGCGCCGCGCGCGATGCTGAAGCTGTCCTCCGCGGGTGTCCCGCGGACGGCGGTGCTCGCTTCGGTGGCCTTCGGTTTCGTGGCCGTGCTGCTGAACTTCCTCGCCCCCGAACACGTCCTGCCGTTCCTCCTGAACGCCATCGGGGCGAATATCCTGCTGGTCTGGATCTTCGTCGCCGTCTCGCAGTTGCGGCTGCGGAAAGCGGCGGAACGGGACGGCACGGCCGCGGATCTGCCGGTGCGGATGTGGGGTTTCCCGTGGCTCAGCTGGGTCGCGCTGATCGCGATGGCGGGCGTGCTCGTTCTCATGTGGACGGACGCCGACGCGCGGACGCAGCTGTTCACCAGCGGCGCAGTGGCCGTGCTGATCGTGGTGATCAGCCTGCTCAGGCGACGTCCGCGACGCTGAACAGGTCGCGCTCCACCCGGCTCAGCGCCAGCCGGACCGCGCCGAGCGCCACCGAGTCTTCGCCGAGGGCCGCCGTCTCGACGCGGACCGGGAAGAGGCACAGCCGGGCCAGTTCGGCGCGCAGCGGCGTCGTCAGCGAATCTTCGGAGCCGCTGATCACCACCAGCCGCGGGTCGACGGCGAGCACGGTCGCGGCGACGAGTTCGACGAACCCGCCGGCCTGGCGCAGGGCGCCGATCTCGCCCGCCGCGCCGTGGTGGCCCGTGTGCAGCTTCCCGCCGAGCAGCAGGCCCAGCGAGACGGTGCGCCCGGCCCGCACGTAGACGACGTCGTCGACGCCGCGCGCGGCACCGCGCCAGTGTTCGGCCAGCGCCGCGAGTCTGGTGTCGTTCCCGGCCAGCACCGGGCAGCCGCCGCCGAACTCCGCGGGCAGGTCGACGCCGGTCCAGCCGGGAAGACGGTCGTCGCGGAGGACTTTGCCGCCGGACACCACGCCGGTGGTGCCGATGCCGAGCACCCGCACGTTGACATGGCCTTCGACGGCCGCGGCGAGCACCCGGTGCGCGGTGCCGAGCCGGTCCGCGGCGGCCGCTTCCGGGGTGAGCCCGGCCTTCGCCCGTCCGACGACCTCGCCCCGCAGGTCGGCGACCAGGCACAACGCCTGATGCGGGCCGATCTCCAGCCCGGCGACGTGCCCGGACTCGTGGCGGAAGCGGTACCGCTTGGCGGGGCGTCCCACCGGCCGCGGCGTGCCGGGAGGAAGCGGGACCTCCTCGACCAGCCCCTGTTCACCGAGGTCGGCGGCGATCTCCTCGACCGTCGGGCGGGAGACCTCGCTCGCCTTGACCAGTTCCGCGAGGGTGAGCTCCTCGGCCGCGTACAGCGCCCGCAGGACGGCGATGGCGTTGAGCCGCCGCAGTAGTGACGGATCCCCTCCGGACAGTCTGGCCATGCGGCTCCCTAGGCGGTGACGCGTTTGTCGTACTGGGCGCGCGCGAGGGCGATCTCGCTCTGGTGGTCCTCGGTCCAGGTGACCAGCGACTGGATGGTCTGATGCAGCGTCATGCCCAGCGGTGTCAGCGCGTACTCGACCCGCGGTGGCACGACCGGGTAGACGGTCCGGTTCACCAGCCCGTCGCGTTCCAGATGCCGCAGCGTGGTGGTGAGCATGCGCTGGCTGATGCCGTCGATCTTGTACTTGAGTTCGGTGAACCGCAGCGTGTTCCGGTCGAGCAGAGCGATCACCAACAGCGACCACTTGTCCGCCACCCGGTCGAGGATCTGGCGGACCTCGCAGTCCTCGCGCGTGTCCCACTGGAAGGCCTCGTAGTCCTCCTCGGTGAGTTCGCAACGACTGGGTGAGTTCAAAGTGCCTTCTTCCATGGTCATCGATAGTGACGGACGATCCCTTTGGTTACAAGAGGGAACCGACCGGCTGATGAGTAACCGTCGGTTCCCGTTCACTGAGGGAGAGTCGATCTTGAGCAACACACGAACGCCGCCGCGCGCCGACCGGATGGGCGGGCGGGCCTGGGGCGTGCTCCTGGTGCTGTGCGGCGCCATCTTCCTGGAGGGCATCGACGTCGCGATGCTGAACGTGGCGCTGCCGTCCATCCGGGCCGAACTCGGGCTGTCGACGGCGACGCTGAGCGGCGTCGTGAGCGCCTACGTGCTCGGCTACGGCGGGTTCATGCTGCTGGGCGGACGCGCCGCCGACATGTACGGCCGCCGTCGCATGTTCCTCGCCTGGCTGGTGGTGTTCCTCGTCTTCTCCGGGCTGGGCGGGTTCGCCACCGAAGGCTGGATGCTGCTGCTCGCCCGGTTCGTCACCGGCGTCGCCGCGGCCTTCATGACCCCGGCCGGGCTGTCCATCATCACCACGAGCTTCGAGGAAGGCCCGAAACGCAACAAGGCGCTGCTGTTCTACGCCGGCACCGGAGCGGGCGGTTTCTCGCTCGGCCTGGTCATCGGCGGCCTGCTGACCAGGATCGACTGGCGATGGGTGTTCTTCACGCCGGTGATCCTGTCCGCCGTCATCCTGCTCGCCGCGCTGTGGCTCATCAAGGAACCGGCGGGCGAGGAACGCGTGCCGCGTCGCCTGGACTTCCCCGGAGCGCTCACCGTGACCGTGGCGATGCTGCTGATCGCCTACGCGGTGGTCCGCCTGGAACACCCCGGACAGGGCTGGGGCTGGACCCTCGCGTCGTTCGCCGGGGGAGTGGCGGCGCTGGCGGCCTTCGTGGCCGTCGAACGCCGCTCGCCCGCCCCACTGGTGCGGTTGGGCATCCTGAAGTCGGGGACGCTGGTGCGGGCGAACGCCGGCGCCCTGCTGTTCGCGGGATCGTTCTTCGGGTTCCAGTTCCTCGTCACGCTGTATCTGCAGGAACTGCGGGGCTGGTCGACGCTGGAGACGAGCCTGGCGCTGCTGGCCGTCGGGATCGACGCGATCCTCGCGCCGACGCTGACCCCGCGGCTGGTGGCGAGGTTCGGCAACACCCGGCTGATCTTCGGCGGACTCGTGCTCGCCGCCGTGGCGTACGCGCTGTTCCTGCCGCTGGGCCTGGACTGGACATATGCGGCGATGTTCCCGTCGATGATCATCCTGGGCCTCGGGTTCGCGCTCGCCTACGGTCCGCTGACGATCGTCGCCACCGACGGGATCGCCGAGGACGAACAGGGACTCGCGGGCGGGTTGCTGTACACGGCGTTCCAGTTCGGCGCGGCGCTCGGGCTGTCCGCGGTGACCGCCGTCAACGTCGCCGCGCTCGGTGACGGTTCGCGAGAGGCCGCGCTCGGCGGTTTCCGGGCTGCGCTGGTCGTGCCGCTGGTCATGGCCGTCCTCGCCGCGATCGTGATCGCGTCCGGCCGTCAGCGCGTTTCGGCGAAGGAGGCCAGGTTGGCCAGTGAAGAGGCGATACCGGCCTCGTGATCGGCCTGGCCGATGCCGGACGGCACGTCCGTCGCGGTGACGGTCACCTCGGTGGCGTGATCCGCGGCGGCCAGGCTCCAGGTCATCGTCATGGTGCCCGCGAACGCCGGGTCTTCGGATTCGAAGACGGCCTTTTGCACCACGCGTTCCGCGGGCACCAGTTCGGCGAACCCGACTTCGACCACGTCCGTCGCGTCCGACGATTTGCCGGGCGCGGCGGACGCGTCGAGGTAGGTGAGGACCATGCGGAAACCGCCGCCGGGACGCGGATCCCAGTGCTCGATCCGGCCGCGCATCCCCTCGGGCGGCAGCCAGGCTTCGAGCGACTCGTGGTCCAGGAGTGCCTGGTAGACGGTCTCGGGCGGGGCGGCGATCCTCCGGCTGCCGCTGTCGATCCTGTCCATGACGCCGAGTCTAGGGGCGGATAGGCCGATCATCGCGGATCACGGACGGCGGTGGTCCGGGGAAGGGTGATCCGCATCGACTACTTCATCGCCTGGTCCGCCTTCCTCGGCGGCTGGCTCCTCGTCGCCGGGCCCATGTACCAGGGCGCGCTCGAACTCCGTGAGGAGAGCGAGCGCTTTCGCGACCTGCGGTCGGTCGAGGTGCCCCGGCCCGATTTCGGGGAGCCTGTTTCCCGCAGGTGGTGGCTGCTGCCGCCGGTGGCCATCGTCAAGGAACGGCGACGGCGGCGCAAGGTGCACCGCGAGGTCATGAACTCGTTCACGGCCGAGCAGCGGCGCACCATGGCCACCTTCGCCAACAAGGCCCGTGGCTGGTTCATCGTGACCGCGGGCGCCTTCTTCATCGCCCTCAAGGAAACGTGGCACCTGAACCATCTGTACCACTGGCCTTTGTGGACCTACTTCGCGCTCGTGCTCGTCCCGCTCGCGCTGAGTTTCGCCCACACGTCGAGGGGTGTCCGGCTCACCGTCCTCATCATGGGTGCCGAGGAGTGATGGTGTCGCGGGTGATCGACTCGACCTTCTCCTGCGCTTTCTTGGCGTCGGTGACCCAGAGCTTGTAGAAGTCGAACGGGCACTCGGCCACGCCCTTGTCGCCTTCGTCCGCGTCCTGCACCCCGGTGTAGCCGCGGTGCAGCAGCTTGAAGATGTGGTTCTGCGACTGGTCGTAGGTGCGCGCGTCGCGGATCGCCGAGACCGACAGTTGCGCGTACTGGATCCCGTATTCCTCTTCGCCGGTCTCGCCGAGGGTGCGGCCGTCGAAGCCGATGATCGCGGAATGGCCGAAGTACGAGTACACGCCGTCGAAACCGGCGGCGTTCGCCACGGCGACGTAACAGTTGTTGGCCCACGCCATCGCCTTGGCCATCAGGACCTGCTGCTCCTTGGCCGGGTACATGTAGCCCTGGCAGCGCACGATCAGTTCGGCGCCCTTCATCGCGCAGTCGCGCCAGATCTCCGGATAGTTACCGTCGTCGCAGATGATCAGCGAGATCTTCATGCCCTTCGGGCCGTCGCTGACGTAGGTGTCTTCGCCCGGGTACCAGCCTTCGATCGGGCACCACGGCAGGATCTTGCGGTACTTCTGGACGATCTCGCCGCGGTCGTTGATGAGCACGAGCGTGTTGTACGGCGGCTTGTTCGGGTGGTCCTCGTGCCGCTCGCCGGTGATGGAGAAGACGCCCCAGGTCTGGGCTTCCCGGCACGCGGCCGCGAAGATCACGGTCTCCTCGCCGGGGATCGTCGCCGCGGTCTCGTACATTTCCTTCGGGTCGTACATGATGCCCTGCGTCGAGTACTCGGGGAACACCACGAGATCCATTCCGGGAAGCCCGGACTTCATGCCCACCACCATTTCGGCGATCTTGCGGGCGTTGTCGAGGACTTCGGCCTTGGTGTGCAGCCGCGGCATCTTGTAGTTGACCACCGCGACACCGACCGTGTCCGGGCTGGCGGAAATGTCACCGTGTCGCATGAAGACTCCTTTTCTCCGAACGGTTTTTCAGGACGTCGAGGGAACCGGCGGCCGCGACCAGCGCCACCGCGATCGCCGCCGCCAGCAGCGCGGTGCCGCCGTCACTGCGGTAAGCGCCGGTCAGGCCGAGGAAGGCGGGCACCGTGCAGGTCGGCTGGCTGAGCAGCAGGACGGTCCAGCCGGTGAACCGGGTCAGCTGTTCTTTCCCGAGGCCGAGCACCACGAAGAACAGGGCCCACAGCAACGCCCAGGACAACCAGATGACGCCGAACACCGGGTCGTTGTCGTGCCAAAAGGCGATTCCCGCGTACACCACGGCGGCGCCCGCCACGAAGAGCGAGAACCAGCCGATACCTTCGGGTGCCAGGCCCGCGAGGTTCGCGATGCCGACGTACAGGTAGGTGAAACCGAACAGGTACAGGCCGGACGCGGCGAGGATCGCGTCCGGATTCCCGTTCGCCTGGACGATCAGCACGGTCGGGGTGACGCACTGCAGGGCGCCGACGAACAGGTTCAGCACCGCCGCCGAACGCGATGGTACCCGTCCGAGCAACATCAGGCCGTTGATCATCAAGGCGGCGCCGACGTAGAGCAGGCCCACGTTGCCCATGCTCACCTCCGCATAACGTGCGTCATATGGAATAGTTTCAAATGAAAGTAAGTGGTGTGCCGGAGCGAGTCAAGAGGGTGGATTTCAGAGCCGGGTGAGGACTTCGAAGTCGTAGCCGTCGGCGACCGCGAGATGGACGTGCTGATCGGCCTGCTGCCCGCGGAACTCGATCGTGCCGCGCGGTCCGTGATAAGCGACGCCGTCGATCGCCGCGTTGAGCGCCGGAAGCTCCGACGTCCCCGCCCTGCCGACGAGTTGGGCCAGTGTATGCAGCCCCTCGTAACAGGATTCGGCGGCGTTGTTCAAGGCCGGCGCGCCGGGGCCGTTGCGGCCCACGTAGCGGCCGAGGAGGTCCATCGCGTCGGCGGTGACCATCGAGCGGAAGTAGGCGGCGGAGACGTAGAGGTTGCCGGTGGCGTTCGCGCCACTGGCGAGAAGCATGTTCTCCTCCATCAGCGGGCTGAAGCGGAGCAGCCGGTCGCTGAGCCCGTGCGCGGCGAAAGCCCGGTTGAAGCGCACCGCGTCCTGTCCGACCAGCAACATGAGCACACCGTCGCTTGTGGACTGTTCGACCTCGCGGACCACTGTGGACATATCGCCCGCGCCGAGCCCGACGAAGGCCTCTCCGGTGATGCGCAGATCGAGATCCTTGGCGTATTGGTGGATCGCGCGGGTCGATCGGTGCGGCCACACGTAGTCGTCGCCGACGACGAACCAGCGCCGGGCGCCGAGATGATCGCGCAGCCAGCGCAGTGCCGGCTCGATCTGGCAGCGCGGCGTCTCGCCCGTGCAGAAGATGCCCGAGCGGCGCTCGCCGCCTTCGTAGAGCGAGGTGTAGACGTACGGCACCCTGTCGGCCAACACCGGCGCGAGCGCGTGCCGGATCGACGAGATATGCCAGCCGCTCACCGCGTCGACCCGCCCACCGGCGACCAGGCGCCGCACTTCGTCGGCTACTCGCGCGGGAGTGCCGCCGCCGTCGACCACCTCGGCCTCGACCTGCCTGCCGAGGATGCCGCCGGATTCGTTGAGTTCGTGGACGGCCAGCTCCGTGATCGCCTCGCACGACGGGCCGAACAGCCCGGCCGGTCCCTGCAGCGGGACCACCATGGCCACACGCCAGGTGTCGTCGCGGGGCCGGGTGGCGAGGCGTGGGGGCATGGCGCTCCGTGCGGTGGCCCGGTAAGGTCAAAGTGCTTTCACCTGGAAGTATTGCGAGGGTGTCCGGTTTTGGCAAGGGGACGGGATATGGGGACACGCGGCGTCACGACCGCCGGAACGTCGCTCACCGGTTCGCTCACCCGCGCCGCCCGCGCCGTCGCCGCCAGGGTGGAGCAGGTGCTCGCCAAGGAAGGTCTCACCCTGGACCAATGGCTGGTGCTGGACACGCTGAGCGGCAAGGGCGGCCTCGCCATGGCCGACCTCGCCGACCGGACGCTCGCCACCGCCCCGACGTTGACCAGGGTGGTCGACAAGCTCGTGACCACCGCGCAGGCCTACCGCGAGGTCGACGCCGCCGACAGACGCCGCGTCCTCGTCCACCTCAGCGCCCGCGGCCGGGCGACGCATCGGCGCGTGGCCGCGAAGGTGTCAGAGGTGGAAGCCCGGCTCGACGTGCCGGACGAAGTGCTCGTGGCGTTGCGGGGGCTCGGCGACTGAAGGTCAGGGGTGTTTCGGCCTGGCCAGCGCGACGATGCCGATGACCCCGGCGACGACGAGCGCGACGAACACGAACAGCGCCGCCACCACGAACACCACGCGGAAGCCGGTGGCGTCCGAGAGCAGCCCGCCGAGAACCGGTGCGGCCACCAAGGCGAGGACGCCGAGGCCCGCCGTCACGCCGGCCGCGACGCCGCGACCGGTTCTGAGACGCCGGATCAGCGCGACGGTCACACCGAGGACGGCGCCCGCGCCGAGTCCGTTGAGCACCCGCCCGACCAGGAGCAGGCCGCTGCTGGGCCCGAAGGCGACCAGCAGCACGCCGAGGAGCATCAAGACGATCGCGGGCACGGTCACCGACGTCGGAAAGCGCGCGCCGAGCAGCAGGCCCGCGGGGAAGGCGATCGCGGCCGCGACGACATACGCCACGAGACCGTTCAGCAGCAGCGACTGGCTGGACATGCCCAGATCGATCTGCAGGGCCGACTCGCCGTCGAACCGGTAGATCACGGTGAGCAGGAACAGGCCGATGAGCGCGGCGAACCCGGGTCCGATGACGAGCCACCAGGGAGGCGCGGCGGTCGGTTGCGAGTCGCGCTGGGTCGGCGTCGGCACGTACATGGGCACAACCTATAGCGCACGGCGAGGTGGGTGGACCACTTCACGAAGCCTTGCCGGTGTGACAGTGACCAACAACAAGGGTAATGCGTCACGGACCGCCACCGCTGGGGCATCCGGAGAGGCCCCAGCGGCGCCGCCCGCGCGAGCGTGACGCGGATCGAAAGTGCTGGGTTTGTGCTGACCCAGCCCCTTCTGCGTTTGAGTTGGCTGGCCACAAAGTGCTTGTGACCAGCCGCGACGTGCCCCCGGCAGGACTTGAACCTGCGACCTAGAGATTAGAAGGCTCTTGCTCTATCCAGCTGAGCTACGAGGGCCGACGTCGGCGACATTGGGTGTCGCCCAGCATCGGCAGCTTAGCCGTCGCCAACCTGTCGATCGTTCGACACCGCCAGATCGTTTCAGGTCGAGCCCACCCTTTTTTTGGAACGCCCGTGAGCGCGTCACGACGCGGGGTGACGCGCTCACGGGCCGGGGCCGCTTCGGGGGAGCGGCCCCTGGGTTCGCGCAGGTCGCGAGTCGACTCTTCCGCGAGCGACCGGCGCGAACCGCCGGGGTGGTCAGTCCCAGATCTTGAGGGCGCGAATCACGAACGGACCCTGGGGCACGTAGGTGCCGCCACCCGGATAGGTGATGAAATCTCCTTCGGTCGTGCACTCCTCGCTTTGGTAAATCGTCACGTCCCTGCTCAGCCGGTTGACGAACGAATGCCCGTCGAAGCCTTCGGGTAAGGGAATGCATTCGTCGGGATTGGAGGTGCGCAGGTCGAATTTGTGCACCGCGCCGCCGTACGATTCTTCGCCCCAGACGCAGAACTCGCCCTTCTGGCAGGCGGGCTCGGGCGGCGCCGTGGCGGCGCTCGCGACTCCGGCGCTGGTCAGAAGGCCGACCATGGCCAGCAGGAGCACGTGTGGGAGGCGGGCGCGCAGGTTGGTCAAACGTCGTTGCATGGCTGGGTTCTCCCCCGTGAATCGGCGCTCGATCGCCGTCGGTGAATGTGTGATTCCACGATGGCGCGCGGGGAAGGGTTTGTCTGCCCGCATTTCTACTTCTGTGGATAAGTAGTTGTGCGCCGCTCGATCGGGGCGAGTTGTCCACATATCACCGGGGCGCCTTGCGTGCGCCGGAATCGGCTGCTACGCGGGCGCGGTGGAATCCCGGACGACCAGTTCGGCGGGTACCTCGGCGGGCGCGGGGACCTTCTCCCCGCGCAGCAGGGCCAGCACCAGTTCGCCGGCCGCCCGTCCTTTGGCGGCCAGGTCCTGCCGGACCGTCGTCAGCGGTGGTTCGGACCACCGGGCGGGCGGGACGTCGTCGTAGCCCACGACCGAAAGGTCGCCCGGGACGGACAGGCCGAGCTGTCTGGCGGCCGAAATCGCCGCCAGGGCCAGCAGATCCGACATGCACAGCAGCGCCGTCGGCCGTGGCAGCCGATCCAACAGGCCGAAAGCGCTCGGGAGAGCTCCTTCGACCGAGAGCCCGGACGCCTCCCAGATCGGCACGTCCGCCGTCGGGATCCCCGCCTCGGCCAGCGTCTCCAGGTAGCCGGCCATCCGTTCGCGGTTGTCGTGGAACCGGCTGTTCCCGGCCTCGGCCGCGCTCAGTTCGCCGCCGCGCGGCGCCGAGAGGCACTGCGCCGAGAAGATCCCGATCCGCCGGTGCCCGAGTTCCACCAGGTGCCGGGCCGCGGCGGCCGCTCCCGCCCGGTCCGCGACGCCGATCCTCGCCGAACCGCGGATATGCGGCTGGTCGATCACCACCAGCGGCAGGCCCCGGTCCCGGACCGCGGTCAGCGCCGGCGCGCCGTCGGCCAGCGAATACGCCACCGCGATGTCGGCCTGCGCGGTCAGGATCCGCTCCGCGCGCGGGCCGCCGCTCTCGCCGTCGCCGG
This sequence comes from Amycolatopsis sp. NPDC043887, assembly GCF_056435665.1. NCBI lineage: Bacteria > Bacillati > Actinomycetota > Actinomycetes > Pseudonocardiales > Pseudonocardiaceae > Amycolatopsis > Amycolatopsis sp. NPDC043887. The sequence continues at coordinate 514,237 of NZ_JBWKEB010000003.1, read as the reverse complement.
GCAGCAGCAGAAGGGCGTGCCCCTCGGGATCGACGACGGTCGAGAGCGCGTCGAGGGTGACCGACAACGCGGGATCCGAGAACGCCGTCGAAAGATTCGTGTCGAGCAGGACGGCGATCGCGCCGGTGCGGCTGGTGGCGAGACTGCGGGCGGTCGGGTTCGGCCCCGCGTACCCGATTTTCTTGGCCGCGCGAAGCACCTCTTCCCGCAGCTGGGCGGACAGCTGGTCGGGCCGGTTGTAGGCGTTGGAGACGGTCGCGCGCGACACCCCGACGGCGTCGGCGACATCGTCCAACGTCGGCCTTCGCCGTCGCGTGCTGGTCACCGCCGCAGTCTAGGCGCTGACGGCGCCAGTGGACTTTCTGAAGCGCTTAAGTCATTCTGGGGGAAGAGGAAATCGAAAGGAGACTGGGGTCTATGCGTGACCGTACGGCCGTTTTCGTCGTGTTCGCGCTCAACGGGGCGGCGCTCGGCTCCTGGGCGCCGAGGACTCCGGCGTTGTCGGAAAGAGTGGACGCCTCGCCGGGTGTCTTCGGTCTTGCCCTGCTGGGCGCCAGCGTCGGCATGCTGATCGCGGCGTCGGTTTCGGGGCGGCTGATCGAGCGGTACGGTGCCCGCGCGGTGGTCGCGGGCAGCACGATCATCGCCTGCGCGGCGTTGCCGATGATCGGTTTCTCGACGTCGGTCGTCCTGCTCGCCGGGGCGTTGTTCGTCCTCGGGGCGAGCGTCGGCGCGCTCGACGTGGCGATGAACGTCGCCGGAGTCGAGGTGGAGCGCCGGACCGGACGCGCGATCATGCCGATCCTGCACGCCGGATTCAGCTTCGGCGCGTTGGCGGGCTCCGTCGCCGCGGGGTTCGCCGCGTCGCACCACTGGTCGCCGGGGAGGCATCTCACGGTCGCCGCGCTGGCCGCCCTGGTGGTGCTCGCCTTCGTAATCGCCGCCGTGCCCGGCGCGCGACCCGTACACACCGAACCCGTCGAGAAGCCGAGAGTGGCGCCGATCAAACGTCCCGTCCTCTGGCTGCTCGCCGCCATCGCGCTGTTCTCGGCGATCGCGGAGGGGGCGAGTTCGGACTGGTCCGCCCTGCTGATGACGTCCGTGCACGGGGTCGGCGACGGCGCCGCCGCCTTCGCGTACTCGGGATTCGCCCTGGCCATGGCGCTCGCCAGGCTCGCGGGTGCCTGGCTTCAGAACCGTTTCGGCGCGACGCGTGCGCTGGCGGTGGGTGCCGGGATCGCCGCCGCCGGCCTCGTGCTCGCCGCGCTGGCCCACGTTCCGGTGTTCGGCTTCGTCGGCTTCGCGCTGGCGGGTGCCGGGCTCGCCGCGGCCTTCCCGATCGCGTTGAGTCTCGCGGGCGCGTCGGGCAAACGCGCCGACGGGACGGGAGGCGAGCGCGAACTGGCCTTCGTCACGGCGATCGCCTACACCGGTTTCCTCGCCGGACCGCCGCTGATCGGCGGGATCGCGCAGGTGACATCGCTTTCGGTGTCGTTCCTGTTCGTCGGGCTGACCGCCGCGCTGATCGTGCCGTCCGCGGTGGCCGCGACGCGGGCGCGGAAACGTGAGGAGGCGGTCGAACCCGTCGCCCGTTGACATCTCGGTAAACTGAAATGAATGCGCTTCGGTCGCTGTTTCAGTGAGGCTAATCCGGGAGGGTGCTGATGCTCGGCGGCGGCAGAGGTATCCCCGCGCGACTGGTGCGGACCACGGTGCCCTGGCTGGTCCTGGTCCCGGTGGCGTTCCGGCTGGCGATGCTGGTGCAAGCGCTGTGGGTGGCGGGCCTGGGGTCTTCGGTGCTGTGGACGTTCGTGGCGCTGCATCTGGTGCCCAACGTCGTCGCGACCGTCTGGACCTTCCGCTGGTCCGCGGCCGGGACGAGGCTGGTTCCGTTGGTGGACAGCGCGTTCGCCGCGCTCTTCGTCCTCGGGGCGGCGCCATTCGCGCAGGACACCGCGATCACGTCGATCACCTGGACCCATCTGATGGGCACGGTGATGGTCTGGACCCTGCTGCGCGGCGCGGCGGCCGGGGCACTGGCCATCGGGGCCGCGGTGGTACCGCACGTCCTGCTGGACCCGGCCTCCTCACTCGGTCTCCTTCTCACGCTCGCGACCGCGCTGGTGGTGTCGCTCGCGGTCGCCGGCCTGGTCGGCGCGTCGATGCGGTTCGCGGTCGGGTTCGGGGAGCAGCGGGGCCGGGCCGCGGAACGTGAGAGGCACCGCCGCGACGTCCACGACACCGTCCTGCAGGTGATGGAGTCGTTCGCGATCCCCGCACCCGCCGACGAACTCGACCCGGCGGCCAGCCTCGACCGCGTCCGCCGCATCGCACGCGCTCAGGCGATGCGCATCCGGATCAGCCTCGAACACGAATCCACCGAAGGAATCGGACTGCGCCAGCGGCTGCGGCTGCTCGCCGCCGAAATGGCCGCGGAGGGGCTGCGCGTCGAGGTCGTCGTTCAGGACGACGCCGCTCCAGAGCTTTCGGAGGAGGCGGCCATGGCGCTGCACGACTCCGCCAGGGAAGCCCTGCGCAACACGTTGAAGCACTCCGGGACCAGACGGGCCGTGGTGAGTGTCGAAGAGATCGGCGGCGGGGTTTCCTTGACGGTGCGCGATCACGGCGCCGGTTTCGACGTCGGGGCCCGGCGGCGTGGCTTCGGCCTCGAGAACTCGATCATCGCGCGGATGGCGGAGATCGGCGGATTCGCGCGGATCGAATCCAGCCCTGGGCTGGGAACGAGGGTGGTGCTCCTCGCCCCTCCATCCATGCCCCCGCCGCCGCCCTCAAAGGGGGCGCTGCGCGCCGCTGAACTGATTCAAACCTGAGTCTCCCCATCGGGTGAGTCCCGCCACTGGCGGAACGGGCGGTCCAGCGTCCACTTGCCGTCGACCCGCTCCACGACGCGGTATTCGCAGGTCTTCGGGTTGGACAGGGACTCGAACAGCTCGATGCTCCAGCCGAAGAGCCGTCGGCACAGCAAGCGGATGGTTAGCCCGTGTGAGACGACCAGCACGGTTTCGGGGTGATCTTCGCCGCACGCCGCCAGCTCGCTGAGGAACGCCGCGACCCGGTCGTCGACGTCCGCCCCGGACTCGCCGAACGGGAGCCGGTAGAAGAAGTGGCCGAACTCGTGGCGGCGTTGTTTCTGGACCTCCTGCTCCAGCGGGTCCTGGAGGTTGCCCCAGTCCTGTTCCCGCAGCCTCGGCTCCGGCACGATCCGCTCGCAGGCCTCCCGGATGTCCAGCAGCCGCAACGTTTCCCGTGTCCGCAGATAGGGGCTGACGTAGACCGCCGTCCGCTGCCCGTCGAGGACCTCCTTGAGCTCCGGGCCCGCCAGCTTCGCCTGCTCACGACCGGCGTCGGTCAGCGGCAGGGCGTGGTCGGGGATCCGGGTGTAGGCGAGTTCGTCGACGTTGCCGAGTGACTCGGCGTGCCTCAGCAGGATGATCCGCACGCCGCCATCTTGCCGGTTGCGCGTTCGGCATACCCTCGTGACGTGCCTTCAGACCCCGAGACGAAACCGGCCCCACCCGCGCGGAAGGCCGGTGTCCTGCCGCTGGTGTCGATCGGGGCGCTCCTGGCCGCGGTGGTGGCCGTCGGCCTCGTCGCGCTGACCGGTGGCGCCGGTTACGTCATCGCCGGACTCCCGGACCCGGGCCTGGTGACCCGCTACGGCATCACCGTCGTCCGGGTACTGGCCGAGGCGGCTTCGGTGCTGTGCGTGGGTTCGCTGCTGCTCGCCGCGTTCCTCGTCCCGCCGCAGAAGTCCGGCACGCTCGCGGCCGACGGTTACGCCGCCATCCGGGTCGCCGGTGTCGCGGCGTGGGTCTGGTTCTTCGCGGCCGCCGCGTCGATCTTCTTCTCCGCGGCCGACGGCGCGGGCCGCCCGTTCACCGAGGTGCTCTCGCCGCAGGTACTGGTCGACCTCGTCGACGCCATCGAGCAGCCGAAGGCCTGGCTGTTCACCGCGTTGATCGCTTTGCTGGTCGCGCTCGGCTGCCGTCTCGCGCTGACCTGGGGCTGGACGACGGTGGTCTTCTTCCTGTCCGTCGGCGGCCTGGTCCCGGTCGCGGTCACGGGGCATTCCGCGAGCGGCGGCTCGCACGACATGGCGACCAACAGCCTGCTGTACCACCTGGTCGCCGCCGCGTTGTGGGTCGGCGGGCTGGTGGCGCTGCTGGCACTCGGCTGGCGCCGCGGCGAGAACCTCAAGCTCGCCGCGACGCGGTTTTCGAAGCTGGCGCTGGTGTGCTGGATCGTGATGGCGGTCTCCGGCATCGTGAACGCGCTGGTGCGGATCAGGATCGCCGACCTGTTCACCACCGACTACGGCCTCCTGGTGGTCGCGAAGGTCGTCGCGTTGCTGCTGCTCGGCGTCTTCGGCCATCAGCAACGGCAGAAGGGGGTCGCCGGGCTGGTGAACGGAGCGGGCGGTGGTCAGCTGCTGCGGCTCGCCGCGGTCGAGGTGCTGATCATGTTCGTCACGATCGGCATCGCGACCGGGCTCGCGAAGACCCCGCCGCCGCAGGAATCGCTGACCCAGCCGTCGACAACGGAACTGCTGATCGGGTACGACCTCTACGGTCCTCCGACGGTCTTCCGGCTGCTCACGGACTGGCGGTTCGACCTCGTCTACGGCACCCTCGCGCTCGTTCTCGCCGGGCTGTACCTCGCCGGAGTCCGGCGGCTGCGGCGCCGCGGTGACACCTGGGCCACCGGCCGGACGGTCGCGTGGCTCGCGGGCTGTTTCGTGCTGCTGATCGCGACGTCGTCCGGTATCGGCCGGTACGCGCCCGCGATGTTCAGCGTGCACATGGGCAACCACATGTTGCTGTCCATGGTGGCGCCGGTGCTCTTCGTGCTCGGCGGGCCCGTGACGCTCGCGCTGCGCGCGCTGCCCACGGCGGGCAAGGACGCCCCGCCCGGACCGCGTGAATGGCTGCTCGCCTTCGTGCACTCGCCGCTGTCGAGGTTCCTGACGCATCCGATCGTCGCGCTACTGCTGTTCGTCGGTTCCTTCTACGGCCTGTACTTCTCGGGCCTGTTCGATTCGGCGCTGAACTACCACTGGGCGCATCTGGCGATGAACGCGCACTTCCTGCTCGCCGGGTACGTCTTCTACTGGCCGGTGATCGGTGTCGACCCGGCGCCACGACGGCTCCCGCCGCTGGGACGGCTGGGGATGATGTTCGCGGCAATGCCGTTCCACGCGTTCTTCGGGATCGCGCTGATGAGCATGCAGACCGTGCTCGGACAGGACTTCTACCGCGGGCTGAAACTGCCGTGGGTCACCGACCTCCTCACCGATCAGCGGCTCGGCGGCGGGATCGCGTGGGCGTCCGGTGAGCTGCCGGTACTGCTGGTGCTCGTCGCGCTGCTGGTGCAGTGGGCGCGGCAGGACGAGCGGGAGGCGCGGCGCCGGGATCGCCGCGAAGAGGCCTCCGGTGACGCGGATCTGAACGCCTACAACGCGATGCTGAAGAAACTCGCCGATCAGGAACGGGGGCCCGGCTCCTAGAGCTTTGGCCGCAACCGGACAACGGGGCGGCGGCGCCCGTCACGGTGGGAACCTGGGTTTCGGTGGCAGGTTCACCATCGTGGGGAGACCGCGGTGGCAGACGAAATCGGAGCAACCGTCCGCAGGCTTCTGGAGCAACGGAAGCTCTTCCTGAAGCCGGAACACGACGACTTCGGGAAGGCCGTGTACGTCTGCGTCGACGACAGGACACCGGGCGGTTTCCCGGTCGGCCATGTCATCGCGACGGCGGGTGGCAGGGCGTGGCTCGCCTACGCCCGTATCCCCAAGGGCGGCTTCCACGAAATCGCCCAGGTGGCCGTCGGGTTGCCGATGTTCGACGCGGCCATCCGTGCCGTTCTCGGCCACGCTCGGTCCGCCGACATCCTCCGAGCCGTCGAGCGGAGTCCGGGAGCGGCCGCGAAGACCTACACCGCGATCGTGGACCCGGGGCACGCCGAATGGCTCACCACGCTGGAAGAACCCCAGGGCATCACCCACCTCGGCAGACGAGCTGGTGGTCGATCTGGTGCCCTACAAGCTGACACGCGATCGGTAGGGCCCCTTACCACGCCTCGCCGACAAAGCCCGCTCTTCCGCCCCGAGTTGTCCACAGGAAGCCCACAACGCCCGGAGTTGTCCACAGATCCGGTTTTCGTCCCTTTCCGCCCTTGAGTCCGAGGCACTCTGTGATCAAGGGAAACGCCGGGAAGGTCCCGGAACGAGGAGAAGGGCGAGTGTGATGGCGATGGGCGAAACGTGGGTGACCATGATCGGCAACCTGACCAGCGAACCGGTCCACCATCCGGAGCGGGGGCACGGGCACGACGTCGTGTCGTTCGGCCTGCGGAGTGTCGAACGCCGGTACGACAAGGAAAGAGGGGAGTGGGGCGAGGGACGGCAGCTCGCGGTCAAGGTCACCTGCTGGCGCAAGCTGGCGATGGCGGCGTTCTCCTGCCTGAGCAAAGGCGACCCGGTGATCGTGGCCGGGCGGCTACGCGGAGCCGAGACCGCGGAGGAGATCCCGGCACCTCTGGGTCTACCTGAGCTTGAGGCCTTCTCCATCGGCCCCAACCTGGCGCGTTGCTCGGCCGAGATCCACCGGTTGGGACGTGACCGGCCCAGGGCGATCCCGTCGGTGCCGCCGCCCGCCGGGAATCCCATGGTCACCGCGCTGGAGGAGGCGCCCGTGGGCTGAGGTTCCGATGCTCACTCAGTGATATCGGGCTGACTGTCGGTAGCTCGGTGGTGACCGCCGTCAAGGCCGCGATCGCCTCGCTCTACGATCGTTTGCATGGCCGAGTTCATCTACACCATGAAGAAGGTGCGCAAGACCGTCGGGGACAAGGTCATCCTCGACGACGTCAGCACCGCGTTCTACCCCGGCGCCAAGATCGGCGTGGTGGGGCCGAACGGCGCGGGTAAGTCCACCGTTCTGAAGATCATGGCGGGGATCGAGCAGGCCAGCAACGGCGAAGCCTTCCTCCAGCCTGGCGCCAGCGTCGGCATCCTCATGCAGGAGCCGGAGCTCAACGAGGAAAAGACCGTCCGCGAAAACGTCGAAGAGGGCCTTGGCGACATCAAGGTCAAGCTCAACCGCTTCAACGAGGTCGCCGAGCTCATGGCGACCGACTACAGCGACGAGCTGATGGAGGAGATGGGCAAGCTCCAGGAGGAGCTCGACCACGCCGACGCGTGGGAGATCGACTCCACGGTCGAGCAGGCCATGGACGCGCTTCGCTGCCCACCGCCGGACGAGCCGGTCACCCACCTCTCCGGTGGTGAGCGCCGCCGGGTCGCGCTGTGCAAGCTGCTCCTGTCCGCGCCCGACCTGCTGCTCCTCGACGAGCCCACCAACCATTTGGACGCCGAAAGCGTGCTGTGGCTGGAGCAGTTCCTCGCGAACTACGCCGGCGCCGTCCTCGCCGTCACCCACGACCGGTACTTCCTGGACAACGTCGCCGAGTGGATCATGGAGCTCGACCGCGGCCGCGTCGTCGGCTACGAGGGCAACTACTCGACGTACCTGGAGAAGAAGCGCGAGCGTCTCGAGGTCCAGGGCAAGAAGGACGCCAAACTCGCCAAGCGGCTGAAGTCCGAACTCGAATGGGTCCGGTCCAATGCCAAGGCGCGCCAGACCAAGTCGCGGTCCCGGCTCGACCGCTACGAGGAGATGGCCGCGGAGGCGGACAAGCACCGCAAGCTCGACTTCGAAGAGATCCAGATCCCGCCGGGGCCCCGGCTGGGCAGTGTGGTCGTCGAGGTCGAGAAGCTGCGCAAGGGTTTCGACGACCGGGTGCTGATCGACGGGCTGTCGTTCGACCTGCCGCGCAACGGCATCGTCGGCGTGATCGGGCCGAACGGTGTCGGCAAGACGACCCTGTTCAAGACGATCGTCGGGCTCGAGGAGCCGGACGACGGGCGGGTCAAGATCGGCGAGACGGTCAAATTGTCCTATGTGGACCAGAACCGCGGCGGGATCGACCCGAAGAAGACGGTATGGGAGGTGGTTTCGGACAAGCTGGACTACATCCACGTCGGGCAGACCGAAATGCCCTCGCGTGCCTACGTCAGCGCGTTCGGTTTCAAGGGGCCGGACCAGCAGAAGCCGGCGGGCGTGCTCTCCGGTGGCGAGCGCAACCGGCTGAACCTCGCGCTGACCCTCAAGCAGGGCGGGAACCTGATCCTGCTCGACGAGCCGACGAACGACCTGGACGTCGAGACCTTGAGCTCGCTGGAGAACGCTCTCGAGCAGTTCCCCGGCTGCGCCGTGGTCATCTCGCACGACCGGTGGTTCCTCGACCGGGTCGCGACGCACATCCTCGCCTGGGAAGGCACGGACGAGAACCCCTCGCAATGGTTCTGGTTCGAGGGTAACTTCGAGGGCTACGAGAAGAACAAGGTCGAACGCCTCGGTGCCGAGGCGGCTCGTCCGCACCGCGTCACCCATCGCAAGCTGACCCGCGACTGAGGGCCGGGGGTTCCCCGTGGAAGCCAGCAAGCGCCAACGGCCGGGCTCGCCCACCACCATGGTGGGTGGGCGGACGGCTGCCACCGGGGGAACCCTGTCCGCTGTCGGCAGGCTGATCGAACGCGCGGACGCCCTGCACCTGAGGGCGCCCGAGCTCGCACTGGTCCTCGGGGAGCGCGCGGCCGCGCTCGCCGAGGCCGCCGGTGCCGACGAGCAGTGGATCCGCGCGGAGAGCCTGGTGGTGAGCGCCCGGGTCCGGCTCGGTGGCCGTCCCCGGACGGTCGGCCGGGCCGTGGCCGCCCTGCGCGCCGCGGAACACGCGGGCTACGGCGACATCGCCGCCCGGCTGAGGATCGATCTGGCGGTCTGCGCGCGCAGCGTGGGCATCCCGTTGACGGGTCTGGCCGCGCTGCGTCCGTTGCTGGCGGATCCGGCGGTTTCGCCCTCGCACCGGGCAGAGGCGTTGTGTCACCTCGTGGGCTGCTTGGCGCAATTCGGCCGCAAGGCGGAACTGGACCGGGTGCTCGCCGAGGCGGACAAGCTCGTGCTCGGCGACGGCTCGATGGCGGCGGATTCCCAGTTGCTGATCCGCGCGCTGCTGAGGGTCGGGGTGTCGGCGCACCGTCGACGGCATGGTGACCTGACGTCGGCCGCCGACGCCGCGCGGACCGGGCTCGGCATGCTCGAAAAGCTCGGAAACCCGGAGGACGACGGAGGTCTCGTCCGGATCAGGCTGATCCTGCAACTCGTCTGCACGTTGCTGGACCGGGGCGACACGGAGATGGCGCGGGAGGTCGCGCAGCCGATCCTCGACGCGCCCGTCCGTGCCGCCGGGATCGCGCCCGCCGCGTGGCTGCGGCTGGCGGTGGCCACTCGTGTCCTGCTGCCCACGGGATCCGGTGAAGCCGCGGGAATGCTCGTCCGTGAAGCGGTCGCTGGGGCCGAGGACCACAACCTGCACGCCGTCACGGCACGGCTGTGGCTGGAACTCGCGCAGATCGAGGAACGGCTCGGCCGGGCCGAGGAGGCCATCGGCTGCCTGCACCGTTCGCGTGCCGCCGAACATCTGCACGCCCGTGCGCGCCGGCAGGCGTGCAACGTCCTGGTCGGCGAATTCGGCGCGGCCGAGAACGCGGCCGTCGACCTCGACGACGTCCTGCGTGCCGTCGCCGCGCGGCCGACCGCCGCCGCGGCGCCCGTTCCCGCGCCGGAACCGGCCGAGGTGACCGCGGTGATCCCGGCGATCGACGCGGCACCCCCGAAGCGTGCCGCTGCCGAGCCGCCGGTTCGCCGTGAGCCGCCGCGGCCCGTGCGGCAGAGCAGGCATGCGGAATCCGTGTCTGCGCGGCACACGCCGGTCGAACCTCCGCGCCCGGTGGAGCCTCCCGTGGCGCCGGTCGCGGAAAAGAGTGAAGCGCCGGTGCTGAAGCCGCCGTCCCGCCCCGAGCCCGCCAGGGAAGCGGTGACGTCCGACAGCGACTGGCGCCGTCGGGTGCCGAAGAAGGCCAAGCCGTCGATCAGGTTCGAGCCCAAGGCCGAACCCGTCGCGCCGAAACTGCTGCCGCCGCCGAAGCCGGAGCCCGCGCCGCGCCCCGAACCGGTGTCGCGTCCGGAACCGGAGCCCGTGCGCCGTCGCCGTCAGGAGGAGCCCGCGGCTCGCGAGACCGTCGCTCCCGGACCGGCGATCGCCCGGCCGGAAACCCCGGCTCCGGTCACGCGGCGCCGGGCCGAGGAACCGGTGCCCGTCGCGGCGTCGGAAACCGTCCCGCCGGAACTGCTTCTCGCTCCCGAACCCGCCGCCGAACCACGGCCGCGCGTGGCCGCGGAGACCCGTCCGCCGGGTACCGCCGCGCCGTTGTGGGAGAGCGACGAGTGGGCGGCCGAAGAGCGGGCGCGCCGATCCTCGGCGCCGGTCTCGCGCAAGACCAGGCACGACGTCGAACACGGGTCCGTGGCGGCGAAATCGGTACTGGACCGGCTTGGGATCTCCAGCACGGGCGGGCAGGGCGGTGGCCGCCGCCGCGCGGACGGCGTCGCGGATCCCGTGCTCCCCGAACCCGTCACCGAAGAACGCGCCGGCACCGGCCGTGCCCGCCGGGAGCAGCCTCCCGTCGAGTACAGCGAACCCGCCGTCCCGCTCGCGCCGCCGCCTCGGGAGGACCCGGCCGGGGTCCAGGAAAGCTCTCGTTCGAGCGCCAAGGAAGAGGTCGCTGATCCGTGGCTGCCGCGGTTGCGGATGCCGCCGGCGCTGGACCCGCTGACCGACACCGGCTCCTGGCGGCCGATCACACCATTTCCGGAGAGCTACGCTCGCGCGATCGCGGAGGACGAGCCGCCGCCGGACGCCGGTCTCGCCGACCTGCTCGCCCGCGCGCTCGCGGAGCACCAGGCGGGTACCGCCAGTGCCGCCGCGCTCGTGAAGCAGCTCGGTTCCCAGGACTCGGGAAAGCGTCCCGTCAACGGCCACGACCGGCACCGCGCCAACGGCAGCGACTGACCCCGGGCGGTAGCAAAGGTCCCTTGCTCCCACTTCGGTGGAAGCGACGGTCGGCTTGAACGATTCAGCTAGCCGGGTGAGGTCGCCCGAAGCGGCACCGCGAGGCAAGGGGTGCTGGTCACCCCGGTGCGGCGGGCCGCCGCGAGGCCCGGACAGACCGCCGATGTGACCCACGAGTAGCTGAACCGATCACGGCGATTCCGGTATCTGAGCAGGGAAATCTTCGACGGCAGGGAAGGACCCGGCCTTGTGGAGCCGACTGTCCGGAGCTGTAGGTTGGGTCTGGGCCGGTACAGAGTCGTGCCGGTCGCGGTGTCAATCTCGCTACAGTGGAGAGTTGCCTCAATGAGCTCGACGGGAGTCTCGTCCCCGCCCGGAAAAGATGTCGGCACCGAGGATGGCGCCCGGCGCCGGTCGGTGAACCCGGAGCAGATCCGGGACGACCTGATCGACGCCGCCGCGGCATACGCCCCGGAGATCGGCGACTTGATCCGCTTGTACTACCGGCACATCCCGGCCGAAGAGATTCTCGGTGACGACCCGGTCGACCTCGTCGGCGCCGTCCGCTCGCATCTGCAGCTCGCGAAGGACCGGATGCCCGGCCGTCCCGCGGTGCGGTTGCTGAACCCGACGGGCCCCGAAGACGGCTGGACGCGGGAGGCCACCGTCGTGCAGGTCGTCACGGACGACATGCCGTACCTGGTGGATTCGGTCGCGGCCGAGTTCGCGCGGGACGGGGTGCAGGTGCAGCGCATCGTGCACCCGATCGTCGTGGTGAGCCGGGATCTGACCGGTGAGCTGCTGGAGGTCCACCCGGACGCGGATCCGGCGGAGCCGCCGTCGAATTCGGCGGCCGAGTCGTGGATGTACATCGAGATCGACCTGGTGACCGACCCGAACCGTGCCCGCGAGCTGGACAACCGGCTGTCGTCGGTGCTGGGCGATGTGCGTGAGGTCGTCGAGGACACCGACAAGATGGCGGAGACGGCGTGCCGTCTCGCCGACGAGCTGGACGGGAACCCGCCGCGGCTGCCCGCGCACGAGGTCGCGGAGGGCGCCCGGCTGTTGCGCTGGCTCGCCGACGGCCACTTCACCTTCCTCGGTTACCGCCGTTACGAGCTGATCGACAACCCGCACCCGGACAGCGACGAGCCCGCCCTGCGCGCGGTGCTCGCCACCGGGCTGGGTGTGCTGCGCCAGGACAGCCTGGCCGCGCGCGGTCTCACCGCCGGTCCGGACACGGCGGCGTCCGCGCTCGCGCCGACGCTGCTGGTGCTGACCCAGGCGAGTGCGCCGTCCACGGTGCACCGCCCGGTGTATCCGTACTACGTCGGTGTGAAGACGTTCGACGACAACGGGAACGTCACCGGCGAGCACCGGTTCCTCGGCATGTTCACCACCACCGCGCTGCACGAGAACGTGCTCGACATCCCGGTGGTCTGCAACCGGGTCCGCGAGGTCATCCACCGCGCGGGCTTCCCGATGGAGTCCTTCTCCGGCCAGCGGATGCTCGAAGTGCTGCAGAACTGGCCGCGCGCGGACCTGTTCTCGGCCGACACCGACTCGCTGTACTCGACGACGACGGGCGCGATCACGCTTTCGGATCGCAGACGGCTGCGCCTGTTCCTGCGCCGCGACCCGTACGGCCGTTTCTACTCGTGCCTCGTGTACCTCCCGCGTGACCGCTACACGACCCGTTCGCGGCTCGCGATGCAGGAGGTCCTGCTCGAAGAACTCGAAGGCACACAACTGGAGTACAGCGCGCGCATCGGCGAGACCGTGCTCGCGCAGGTGCACTTCATCGTGCACACCGATCCGTCGCAGCGGTCCGAACCGGACACCCTGCGCATCCAGGAACGGCTCAACGAAGCCGTGCGCAGCTGGGACGACCGGATGGTCGAGGCGATCCTCGCCGAACGCCGCGGGCGCGCCGGGGACGGCGGCGCCCCGATCGGCCTGATGGGTGAAGAGTCCGCCGGTGAGCAGGGGCAGCGGTTCGCCGCGGTGTTCCCCGAGGGCTACAAGGAGGACTTCACCGCGCTCGAAGCGCTCGCCGACCTCCGTGCCCTGGAGTCGCTGACCGACGAGGGCGACCTGTCGATGTCGTTCTACCTGCCCGCCGACGCGGAGGCGGGGGAGCGGCGCTTCAAGCTGTACCTGCGCGGCGAGGGCGTCACCCTCTCCCAGGTGCTCCCGGTCCTGCAGCGGATGGGCGTCGAGGTCGTCGACGAACGGCCGTACGAACTGCGCCGCGAGGACGGCGGCCGGTCGTGGATCTACGACTTCGGCCTGCGGATCGACCCGCAGGTCCTCGATCACGCGGACAACGACCTCCGTACCCGCTTCCAGGACGCCTTCCACGCCGCGTGGCGCGGCGACTGCGAGGTCGACGGCTTCAACGGCCTCGTCCTGCGCGCCGGGCTCACCTGGCGCCAGGCGGCCATCCTGCGGGCCTACTCGCGGTACCTGCGCCAGACGAAGATCCCGTTCTCGCAGGAGTACATCGAGAACACCGTCCTCGCGCACACCGACATCGCCACCGCGCTGGTGCGGCTGTTCGAGACGCGGTTCGACCTCGCGCTCGGCGACGAGGCCCGCGCGTCGCAGGCCGATCAGCTCACCACCGAGATCGGCAAGCTGGTCGACGAGGTGACGAGCCTCGACGAGGACCGGATCCTGCGACGGCTGATGTCGGTCATCCTCGCCACGCTGCGGACGAACTACCACGTCACCGACGAGGACGAGAACTCCCGCCAGTACCTGGCGCTCAAGCTCGACCCGAGCGCGGTGCCCGAACTGCCCGAGCCGCGGCCGAAGTACGAGATCTTCGTGTACTCGCCCCGGATCGAGGGTGTGCATCTGCGCTTCGGCGACGTCGCGCGCGGTGGCCTGCGGTGGTCCGACCGCCGTGAGGACTTCCGCACCGAGATCCTCGGCCTGGTCAAGGCACAAGCGGTCAAGAACGCGGTCATCGTCCCTGTCGGTGCGAAGGGCGGCTTCGTCGTGAAGCGCCCGCCGGCGGCCACCGGTGACCCCGGGCTGGACCGTGACGCCCAGCTGAACGAGGGCATCGCCTGCTACCGGATGTTCATCTCCGGCCTGCTGGACGTGACCGACAACCGCGTCGAGGGCAAGACCGTCCCGGCGCCGCGGGTGGTCCGCCACGACGGCGACGACAGCTACCTCGTGGTCGCGGCGGACAAGGGGACCGCGAAGTTCTCCGACATCGCGAACGAGGTCTCGGCGAACTACGGGTTCTGGCTCGGCGACGCCTTCGCGTCCGGTGGCTCGGTCGGCTACGACCACAAGGCCATGGGCATCACCGCGAAGGGTGCTTGGGAGAGCGTCAAGCGCAACTTCCGCGAGCTGGGCAAGGACACTCAGACCGAGGACTTCACCGTCGTCGGCATCGGCGACATGATGGGTGACGTCTTCGGCAACGGCATGCTGCTCTCGGAGCACATCCGGCTCGTGGCCGCCTTCAACCACATGCACATCTTCCTCGACCCGAACCCGGATTCGGCGACCTCGTTCGCCGAGCGGCGCAGGCTGTTCGACCTGCCGCGGTCGTCGTGGGAGGACTACGACCGCTCGCTGATCAGCGAGGGCGGCGGGATCTACTCGCGGTCCGCGAAGACGATCCCGGTCAGCCCGCAGGTCCGCGAGGCGCTCGGGCTCGCCGGGGACGTCACCGCGCTGGCGCCGAACGACCTGATGCAGGCGATCCTGCTGGCCCCGGTCGAACTGCTGTGGAACGGCGGGATCGGCACCTACGTCAAGGCCGAGACCGAATCCCACGCGGACGCGGGCGACAAGGCCAACGACGCCCTGCGCGTCAACGGGAAGCAGCTCCGCGTCAAGGTCGTCGGCGAGGGCGGGAACCTGGGCCTGACCCAGCTCGGCCGGATCGAGTTCGCCCGCGCGGGCGGCAAGATCAACACCGACGCGCTCGACAACTCGGCGGGCGTCGACTGTTCGGACCACGAGGTCAACATCAAGATCCTGCTGGACCACCTGGTCTCGACCGGATCGTTGGACGCCGAGCAGCGCAACGAACTGCTGGAGCAGATGACCGACGAGGTCGGCGAGCTGGTGCTGGCCGACAACTACCGGCAGAACGCCGTGCTCGGGGTCAGCCGGGCGCACGCCGGCCCGATGGTCTCGGTGCACCAGCGGCTCGTCGCGGCGCTGGTCGCGAAGGGCGCTTTCGACCGCAAGCTCGAAGCGCTGCCGAGTTCGGCGGAGTTCCGCGCGCTGGAGAAGGCGGGCGAAGGCCTCACCTCGCCGGAGCTGGCGACGCTGCTCGCGCACGTCAAGCTCGATCTGAAGGACGAGCTGCTGGCGAGCGAGCTGCCGGACTCCGAGGTGTTCTCGCGTCGTCTGCCCGAGTACTTCCCGAAGCCGCTTCGGGAGCGCTTCGGCGACGCGATCTTCCAGCACCCGCTGAAGCGCGAGATCATCACGACGATGGTGGCCAACGAGGTCGTCGACGGCGCCGGCATCTCGTACGTCTTCCGCCTGATGGAGGAGATGAACGCGACCGCGACCGACGCCGTCCGCGCGTACGCCGTGGTCGCCCACGTGTACGACCTGCCGTCGCTGTGGGCCCAGATCGACGCGCTGGACAACGTCGTGCCGACCGAGGTCGCGGACGAGATGATGCTGGAGACCCGCAGGCTGCTCGACCGGGCCGCCCGCTGGTTCCTCACCAACCGGCCGCAGCCGCTGGCCCCGCTCGCCGAGATCAACCGGTTCGGCCGCGTCGTCGGTGAGCTGGCCCCGCGGGCGCACGAGCTGCTTCGCGGTGTCGAGCGCGCTTCGGTGGACGCGAACACCGAGCGGCTGATCGAGAAGGGCGTCCCGGCGGAACTCGCCGGACGGGTGGCGTTGCTGCTGCACACCTACGGCCTGCTCGACGTGACCGACGTCGCGGAGCTGGCCGAGCAGCAGGTGGGGATCGACGCGGTGCACACCCCGGCGGAGACCGCGGGCCTGTACTACGCGCTTTCCGACCACCTCGGCATCGACAAGATGCTGACGTCGATCAGTGGCCTCGAACGCGGCAACCGCTGGCACGCGCTCGCGCGGCTGGCGCTGCGGGACGACGTCTACGGTTCCTTGCGGACGATCACGCTGGACGCGTTGCGGCACAGCGATTCGGGTACCGACCCGGACGAGAAGATCGCCCACTGGGAGAAGACGAACGCTTCGCGGCTGCAGCGGGCTCGCGTCGCACTGGACGAGATCAGCCAGTCCGGCAAGCTCGACCTGGCGACGCTGTCGGTGGCGGCGAGGCAGATCCGGAGCACGGTGAGGTAGTGGCGTACATTTCCCTGATCCGGCCGCGCTGGTCGGATATGGACGTCTACGGGCACGTCAACCACGCGAATCTGGTGACCCTGCTCGAAGAGGCACGGATCCCCCTGCTGTTCGGGGACGCCGTCCGCGCGGGGCTCACCGAACTGCCCAAGGGCATCGTGGTGGTGAAGCTGGCCGTCCATTACCGTTCGCCGATCGTGGTGTCCGATCAGGACATCCGGGTGGAGATCTCGTTGAAGGACTTGAAGCACGCCAGCTTCACCCTCGGTTACCGGGTGCACGGTGGCCCGGCAGAGGCCGACAAGGTCGCGGTCACCGCCGAGACGGTGCTCGCGCCGTTCGACACCGCGTCGGAGCGGCCCCGGCGGCTGACCGAGGACGAACGTGCCTTCCTGGAGAAGGGGTTCGCGGATGCCTGAGCTCGTCATCCCGGACGCGGGCGACCGCGAAACGCTCGGCGCGTTCGTGGCCAGGGCGGTCCGGCTCGACCAGAACACGCTGGTGCGGTTGCGGCAGCGCGGTGACGGCGTCGTCGAGGCGTGGTGCGCGACGCCGTTCGAGGTCCTCGCGACCAGGGCCGTGGCCGGTGACATCTCGCCTTCGGACATCACGGTGTCCGGCAACGAGCTGCTCGCCGCGCTGACCGTCGCCGGCGGCGAGCGCATGGATCCGGGGCCTGCCCGCGACCTGATGTGGCACTCCGAACTGCCCGCCCCCGGCCGCTGGCAGCTGGTGGACGAGCTGCCGGCGACGGTGATCTCGGAGCTGGCCGATCGAGGGGTGACCCTCGCCCGCGACAACGTCGGCCCGCACGGCACGCCGCCGGCGTCGTTGATGGATCAGGCGGTGCTCACCGTTTCGGGCAACGAGCTGGAGATCAAGGTCCAGATGCGGTGCCTGTTCGCGCTGTCGGGGATGGGCTTCGTGGACTCGTCCATCGACGGCGACGTCGTCCGCGTCACCGCGACGGATTCGTGGATGCGCATCGACGCGCGGTACGGCGCGGTCCTCAAGCGCCGTCACGCGCTCCTGCCGCTGCTCTTCTGACGGCTTTCTTACGCTTCGCACCGCGGGTGGCTTCCGGCCGCCCGCGGTGTCAGGCTGTCTCCATGAGCGATAAGGACGCCGCTAAGGACGGGGAGGACCCGACCGCGGACTTCCTCGCCGAGGTCCGGCCGGAGGAGACCCCGTGGCGGACCGAGCGCCCGCCGGGTGAGGAGGCGCCGGAACGCGCCGAACGCCCGGAGAAGTGGGGACGTGCCAGATCCGCCGGACGGGCCGCGGCGAAGGCGGCTCCCTACGTCCAGGCCGCCGCGCTGGCGACCTGGATCGTCTCGGGCACCCTCGACGACTCCGACGACTCCGGGTTCGACATGGGCTCCTCCGGCGACGCCTGACTCCCGCGTTTCGTCCTCTGAATGCGGTAGTTGGCGTTACGAACTACCGCGTTCAGAGGACGAAACGCGAGGGTTCAGAGCTTCGAGCGCATGGTCTTCATCCGCTCGATCTCGGCGGACTGGCCGGTGATGACCTCCTGCGCCATCTCCTGCGCCTTGATCTCCACACCCTTGCCGAGCTGGGCTTCGGCCATGGTCAGCGCGCCCTGGTGGTGCGCGATCATCAGGTCGAGGAACAGTTTTTCGAACGCCGCCCCGTTCGCCGCGCGCAGGTCCGCCAGCTGGGCCTCGGTCGCCATGCCCGGCATGAGCGCGTGATCGTGCCCGCCACCGTGGCCCGCGTGCCCTTCGCCCGGCACCGGCTTGCCGCGGTCGGACAACCAGGTCTTCATCATCGTGACCTCGCCGTCCTGCGCGACCGAGATCCGCCCGGCGATCGCCCGGATCTGCTCGTTCGCCGTCTTTCCCGGCACCAGATCGGTCATCACCTTCGCCTGCTGGTGATGGGGGATCATCATCGTCATGTACTCGACGTCGGCCTCGTTCGGCTGATCGCGGTTCACCGGGGCGGGGGAGCCGGTGCCCGCCTGCTCGCCGGGCTTCCCGGGCACGATCACCGGAGCACTTTGGGCCGGTTGCGCCGGAGTTTCGTCGCCGGTGCAGCCCGAGACTACGAAAGCAGCGGCGACCAGTGCCGATGTCAAACTATTTCTCATCCCGGGAGTTCCTCCGTTGGTCGGTATCTGTTGAGCCTAAATAAGGAATAAGGTGCGCGTAAAGCTGGGTGGAAGGAGAGCCATATCGTGCTGCAGCCTGGGCTGAAACGCCGCTTGACCAGGGTCTTCGTGTCGGCGGCCGCAGTCGCCGCCCTCGGTGCCTCCAGCGCGCTCGCCGCGCCGGCCGTCATCGCCGAACCGTCGGCGACCGCGATTCCGGGCGTGGACGAGATCGTCCACAGCCCCAATCTCCGGTCGATCGCGAACGTCCCGCAGCAGGGACCGTTCACCAAGGACTCGACCGGCACCGACATCGCGTTCACCAAGGGGCACGCGATCGTCGGCACCTACGACGGGTTCAACGTCTTCGACGTCCGCAACCCGTACCGCCCGAAGATCGTCAGCCAGGTCCTCTGCCCCGGCGGGCAGAACGACGTGTCGATCTCCGGGGACCTGCTCTTCCTGTCGACCGACTCGTCGCGCAGCGACAACTCGTGCAACAGCGTCTCGAAGCCCGCCTCGGAGAAGTCGGCGTGGGAGGGCATCAAGATCTTCGACATCTCGAACCTCGCGGCGCCGAAGTACGTAGCGGCGATCGAGACCGACTGCGGTTCGCACACCAACACCCTGGTGCCGGACAAGCGCGGCAAGGACGTCTACATCTACGTCTCGTCGTACGCGCCGGCGGCCAACCTGCCCGACTGCCAGCCGCCGCACGACAAGCTGTCGATCATCAAGGTCCCGGTGAAGGACCCGGCGAAGGCCTCGCTGGTCGCGACGCCGGTGCTGTTCCCGGACGACGGCGGCAACCCCGGTGGTACCAACCCCGACGGCACCCGCCGGTCCGCGACCACCGGTTGCCACGACCTGACGGCGCTGCCGGAGAAGGATCTGATGGCCGGTGCCTGCATGGGTGACGGCGTCCTGCTCGACATCTCCGACCGGCTCAAGCCGCGTGTCCTCAACCGCGTGCAGGACAACGTGAACTTCGCGTTCTGGCACAGCGCCACCTTCAACAACGACGCCACCAAGATCGTCTTCACCGACGAGCTCGGCGGCGGCGGGATGGCGACCTGCCTGGAGAAGTTCGGCTCCACCCGCGGCGCCAACGGCATCTACCAGATCACCGGCCGCGGCGACGACCGCAAGCTGGAGTTCGTCAGCTACTACAAGATCCCGCGCCTGCAGTCCGAGACCGAGAACTGCGTCGCGCACAACGGTTCGCTGATCCCGGTGCCGGGCAAGGACATCATGGTCCAGTCCTGGTACCAGGGCGGCGTCTCGGTGTGGGACTTCACCGACGCGAAGAACCCGAAGGAGATCGCGTTCTGGGAGCGTGGCCCGCTCTCGAACGAGAAGCTCGTCGGCGGCGGGACGTGGTCGGCGTACTGGTACAACGGCCACATCTACTCGTCCGACATCGTGAAGGGCCTGGACGTCCTGGACCTCAACGACTGGCGGACCTTCCCGGCGAAGCTCGTCCGGCAGAACGAGTTCAACGCCCAGACGCAGTACAAGCTGCACCCGGGCTTCAACAAGTGATCCACTAGCGTGCTATGAAAGGCCCCTTCATCGCAAAATTTGCGATGAAGGGGCCTTTCATTGCAGGGGGCTCAGACGAGCCAGGCGGCCGCGTCCGGCGGCAGTTTGCCGTTCACCAGCGGAACGCTCGACAGCAGTACCTCACCCGGCGGCAGTGCGATCGGGCTCGCCGACGTGTTCAGCGCGCACACCAGCCCGCCGCCGCGCCGCCGGAACGCGAAACATCCCGCGGGCGCGCCGTACCATTCGAGGTCGTCGCCGCGGAAAGCCTTGTGCGACTTACGGATCTCGATCGCCCGCCGGTACAGCGACAGCGTCGACGCCGGATCCTCCAGCTGCGCTTCCACGGTCACAGACGCCCACGAAGCGGGCATCGGCAGCCACGTGCGCGGATTGCGCGAGAACCCGAAGGGCGGCAGGTCGCCTTCCCACGGCAGCGGCACCCGTGACGCGTCCCGGCCGAACTCGACGCCGGAGATCTTGGCGCGCGGGTCCGCGAGAGCTTCCGGCGGGAGGTCGACGTTGCCGAGCCCCAGTTCTTCGCCGTTGTACAGATAGACCGCTCCGGGCAGCGCTAGCTCGACGAGCGCCATCGCCCGCGCGCGCCGGACGCCGCGTTCACCGTCGCCGTACCGGCTGACCTGCCGCCAGACGTCGTGGTTGCTCAACGTCCAGGTGGCGGGCGCTCCGGCGGACTTCGGCACCGCCAGCGACCGCTCGATGGCCGTCCGCAGCGCGTCCGCGTCGAAATGCGTGAGCACGAGCCGGAAGTTGAACGCCAGGTGCAGCTCGTCGGGCCGCAGGTAGCGCGCGAGACGTTCCTCGTCGGTCACCCAGATCTCGCCGACGGCCATGGTGCCCGGGTACTCGTCGAGAACCTTGCGGATCATCTGGTGGATCTCGTGGACACGGTCGTTGTCGAACCGCGGATCGTAGTACTCGCTCGGCCCGAGCGCGTTCACCCGCGGGTCCATGTCCGGCAGGCCCGGCGGTTTCGCCATGCCGTGCGCGACGTCGACGCGGAAGCCGTCCACACCGTGGTCCAGCCAGAACCGCAGGGTCCGCTCCAGATCGGCGGCGACCTCGTGGTTGGTCCAGTTCAGGTCCGGCTGCTGCGGCGAGAACAGATGCAGGTACCACTGGCCGTCCGGGACCCGCGTCCACGCCGGGCCGCCGAAAGCGCTGACCCAGTTGTTCGGCGGCTGGTCGCCGCGCGGGCCGAGCCCGTCGCGGAAGATGTAGCGATCCCGTTCGGGGCTGCCCGGCGGCGCAGCCATCGCCGATTTGAACCAGGCGTGGGTGTTGCTGGTGTGGTTGGGGACGACGTCGACGGTGACCTTGATGCCGCGTTTGTGCGCCTCGGTCAGCAGGACGTCGAAATCGCCGAGGGTGCCGAACATCGGGTCGACGTCGCGCGGATCGGCGATGTCGTAGCCGTGGTCGGCCATGGGGGAGCGGTAGAACGGTGCCAGCCACAGCGCGTCGACCCCGAGCAGCTCCAGGTACCCGAGCTTGCCGCGGATGCCTTCGAGGTCACCGACGCCGTCCCCGTCCGAATCGGCGAACGAGCGTACGTAGACCTGGTAGAACACCGCCTGGGCCCACCAAGCCACGTCGCGTTCCATCACACGAAGCTGTTCATCATGCTGTTGGCGGCCATCTCCAGGTACGCCCACAGCTGCGAGCGGTAGGGCTCCTCGATGTTCTCCTCGTCGACCGCGATCTTGATGCAGCGCAGCCAGGCGTCGCGCTCGATCGGGCCGATCTTGAACGGAGCGTGCCGCATCCGCAGCCGAGGGTGGCCGCGCTGGTCCGAGTAGGTGTGCGGGCCGCCCCAGTACTGCATGAGGAACAGCCGGAAACGCTCCTCGGCCGGGCCGAGGTCCTCCTCGGGGTACAGCGGGCGAAGCACCTCGTCGACCGCCACTTCGGCGTAGAACCGAGCGACGATCCGGGTGAAGACGGGTTCGCCGCCGATCGCTTCGTACAAGGTGGTGGGGTCAGGTTCGGTCACGGACACAGCTCCATTCTGCCCTTGTCCTACTGCGCGGCGGGGCCGGAGGACATAAAGCGCCCCAGAGGTGGCTCGAAGCCGGCTTCGTCGAACGCGGCGAGCAGATGCGCCCGCAGCGCGCGCTGCACGGCCCACTGCTTGCCCGGCCGGACTTTCACCGTCAGGCGGAGCTTGATGCTCTCGGGGGTGACGGTCTCCACGCCGAGCATCTCCGGCGGCTCCAGCACGTTCGGTGCGAGCCCCTCGCTCTCCAGGAGCGTCTTCGCCTTCTCGGCCATCAGCTCGGTGGCCTTCTCGACGTCGGCGGAGTAGCTGAGCGGGACGTCGACGACGGCCACCGCGAAGCCCTGGCTCGAGTTGCCGACCCGCAGCACCTCGCCGTTGCGGACGTACCAGACGGTGCCGTTGATGTCACGCAAGGTGGTGATCCGGAGGCCCACGGCCTCGACGGTGCCGGACGCCTCACCGACGTCGACGACGTCACCGACGCCGTACTGGTCCTCGATCATCATGAACATGCCGGACAGGAAGTCCTTGACCAGGTTCTGCGCGCCGAACCCGAGCGCCACGCCGACGATGCCCGCCGAAGCGATGATCGGCGCGAGGTCGATGCCCAGTTCGCCCAGTACCAGGATGAACGCGAGGCCGTAGATCAGGAACGTCGCCATCGACTTGAGCACCGAGCCGATGGTGGCGGCGCGCTGACGGCGCCGTTCCATCACCGCCGACCCGAGCACTTCGGGAGCCTTCTCCCGCAGCGGTCTCAACAGGGCGGGCAGTTTCGACGAGCCGCTCGGCATCCGAGTCACGCGGTTGATCAGGCGTCGCACCAGGTAGCGCAGCAGGAACGCCACGGCGACGATCATCAGGATCCTGAGCGGCTTCGTCAGCAGCCAGCCCGCGGAGGCGGAGAGCCATTCGTTCTTTGTGACCTGGAACACCTGGTAGCACAGGCTGCCGGCCTCGCGCGTGCAGGCCGGGGGTTCGGTGGGCAGCAGGTTCACGGAGAGGAAATGTCCTTTCGTACTCGGCGGGGATCGGTCACGCCGCTCGGCCCCGGCGGAGGCGGAGCACCCAACTTCAAGTGGCCGCCGGGTCGCGCGCATGTGACACGTCCAGTAACACACGTGCACTTTGGGGCTGATCTGTGGTCGACTATGCCTGCACCGGTGGAGGTGGTCGAGTGCCAGACCGACAACCCATCCCCCTCGGCGTCCCGAGCCAAGCCTTGGCCGGACAGGCGCCGGAGGTCGTGCTGCGCGCCCATCCGGGAGGTGCCCCCTCGCACGGGGCTCCACCGGGCGGGCCGGGAACGCGGCCAGGGGGTGTTGCCCGCCCGCCCGGACAGCGTAGAGGGCGGGACCCGTCGACCACGGCGGCACCCACCACGAATTCGTGGGGCCGCAGACGGGTATTGCTGTTGAACGCCACGTTCGAACCGCTCACGGCGCTGCCGTTGCGGCGGGCGGTGGTCCTCGTGATGTGCGGCAAGGCCGAGGTGGTGCACGGCGACCCGGCGGGGCTCGAACTGCACGCCGCCACGGTTTCGCTGCCCGTGCCTTCGGTGATCCGGCTGAGCACCTACGTGCGCGTGCCCTACCGCGCGCAGGTGCCGCTGACCCGGGCCGGGCTGATGCACCGCGACCGGTACCGCTGCGCCTACTGCGGAGGGCGGGCCGAGACGATCGACCACGTCCTCCCGCGCAGTCGCGGTGGCCCCCACAGTTGGACGAACTGCGTGGCCTGCTGTGCCAAGTGCAACCACCGGAAAGCGGACAAGCTGCTTTCCGAGATCGGCTGGCGCCTGCGCGTCGTGCCGAGGGCCCCGCACGGGCCGCACTGGCGGCTGCTCGCGCATTCGAAGGAGGCCGACCCGTTGTGGCGGCCGTACCTGGGAACCGCGGCCTGATCGCATTGTGAACACGTCGGCGCCCCGGCTGCCTCGCGGCGGCCGGGGCGGGCCGATGATGCCGTGGTGAAGCTCGTTACGAGTGCGCCGTCCCCTGCTTAGCCGGTCGTGCTCGATCTCAGGCGGCGAGCGAGAAGTCGCTCTGGCAGGTGACGCGGGTGCCACGGGTGACCCGGGTGCCGCGAGTGACACGCGTGCCGCAGGTGACGCGCGTTCCGGCGGTCACGCGGGTGCCTCGGGTGACGCGGGTGCCGCGGGTGACGCGCGTTCCGGCGGTGACGCGAGTGCCTCGGGTGACGCGGGTGCCGCGGGTGACCCGGGTTCCGGCGGTGACCCGCGTACCGCGAGTGACACGAGTACCGCGAGTAACCCGTGTGCCCGCCGTCACACGCGTACCGGGGACGAATTCAATTTCGAAGAGTGACGAAATGTCGTCGATGATCGCCTGGCCGGGTGTCTGAGTGCTCTGCATGACATATCCTCCTGCGACCGGTGCGTTACCTGCTGGGGTGGGGGAGCTGGGCGCAAGGCCCGTACAGGTGAAAAAGCTACGAGGATTTCAAGGCCGCGACAAGACGACAGCGCCGGGTGCGGCCGCCCGTACGTTGAGTTGCAACCTTTCGGCCTTGCGGGCTTCGCCCCAACGTGGGAGCGCTTTCGCGGCAAGCGGCGGACGGCCCCCTCCGGACGACGAGCGGTAGGTGCCGCGGCCCATACCCGTGCGAGCGGGTGCGGCCTCGCGCCATCGGATACGCTCACGCGCGTGAACCTTGTCGAGACGATCCTGGTCTTCGCGGTGATCCCCTTGGTCATCTACGCGCTTTGCGGGGTGGCCACGCTGCGGTCGAAGGGCGCGGGCGCCGCCCGGTACCGGCCGGGGCAGCCGTGGGAGTACCCGGCCATGTGGTGGAGCGCCAACCCCGACGGTGTCGGCGCCAGGCATTCGCACGCGGGCGGCGCGACCGCCGTGGGTGCGGCGGACGGAGCTTCGGTGACGGGAGGCGCTCGTGGCAACTGGTGAACTGACCCATTCGTCCACCGCTGTTGACGAAGAGCCCGGTTACGGCGCCGCCGTTACTTCGAGCGGCCGGATTTCCGCCGCCAAGATGTACGAACCGGCTGGTCCGAACAGCCCATTCACGACCCAGCAGCTTGCCCGGCTGGACGAGGCGCTGACCCTGGCCAGCCGCGAGACCGGCCTGGACTTCAGTGTGTACCTCGGTGACCTCGGCGAGGACACCCGCGCCACCGCCGAAGGCCTGCTGAGCTCGACCGACAACCCGGCCGACGGCGTGATCGTCGCCGTGTCGCCCGGCCAGCGCGTCATCGAGATCGTGACGGGCTCGCAGGCCCGGCACCGCCTGCCCGACCGCGGCGCGAAGCTCGCCGTGGCCAGCATGGTCGCCTCCTTCAAGGAAGGCGACCTCATCGGCGGCCTCGTGAACGCCCTCCGCATGCTGAGCGACCAGGCGGGCGCTCCGCAGCACTGACGCTCTTCAGCCGCCTTCAAGTGCAATGAAGGGGCCTTTCATCGCAAAATTTGCGATGAAAGGCCCCTTCATTGCACTACGGACGGGACTAGACCCCGGCCTGCGAGTCGAACTCTCGGGCGGCCAGCGCCCGCACGATCCCGGCCCGGCCTTCCGACACGAGACGGCGCAGCGCCGCCGGGTGCTCCCCGGCCAGCCACTCGTCCGACGCCTCCACCGTCGACGGCTCGACGGCCCACGACGGGTACAGCCCGACCACGGTCGGCTGCGCCCGCTCGCTGGACCGCCGCTGCCACACCTCGTCGATGACCTCGAAGTAGCGCGTCACGTAGCCGCCGAGCAGGTGCTTCTGGCCGGGGTGGGAGAAGCCGGTGATGAGCGAGTCGCTGACCGCGTTCGGCAGCTCGTCGTCGTACACCGCCCGCTGCCACGCGTCGGCCTTCGCTTCCTCGGTCGGCCGCAGCGCCCGCGAGCGCTCCGCCTGACGTCGTCCGGCGGCGGTGTCGTCCTTGGTGAGTTCCGCGTCGATCTCGGGGTTCTCCGCCTTGCCGTGCGCGACCAGCGCGTGCAGCAGGCGCCAGCGCAGGTCGGTGTCGACGGTCAGGCCCTCCAGCGGCGCCGTGCCGTCGAGCCAGCCCGCGATGATCGCCAGTGTCTTGTCGTCGAGCACGCATCCGGCGAGCGAGTTCACGAACGCCAGCTGGTGGTCCGAACCGGCCTCGGCGCCTTGCGCCAGCTCCAGCAGCCGCGCGGAGAACTCCGGCCAGCCCTTGTCCGCCGCCCACGCCGGGTTCGCGTACGAGTTCAGCGCCGTCTGCGCCTGCAGCAGCAGCCGCTGCACCACGCCGACCTCGGTCTCGGTGTGCACGCCGCGCTGCACCAGGGTGACGAAGTCGCGGGCCTTGAGCTCGGCCTCGCGCGTCATCTCCCACGCCGCCGACCAGCACAGCGTGCGGGGCAGCGGTTCGGTGATGTCGGCGATGCGGTCGATCAGCGTGGTCAGCGACGCCGGGTCGAGCCGCATCGTGCAGTAGGTCAGGTCGTCGTCGTTGACCAGCACGAGCTTGCCTGCCGGGAGACCGATCAGCCCCGGTACCTCGGTGCGCTCGCCGTCGACGTCGAGTTCGACGCGGTACTTGCGGACGATCTTGCCGTTCTCGTCCTCGTCGTAGACGCCGACCGCGACCCGGTGTGTCCGCAACTCACCGGCACCCGGCTTGGCGCCGGTCTGGGTGACGGCGAACGAGGTGTACGTGCCGTCGGCGCCGACCTCATAGCGCGGGCTCAGCGAGTTGAGACCGGTGGTCTCCAGCCACTGCGCGCTCCACCACGACAGGTCGCGGCCCGAGGCCGCTTCCAGCGCGCCCAGCAGGTCCGCCAGGGTCGCGTTGCCCCAGGCGTGCTTGCCGAAGTAGACCTTGAGGCCTTCGAGGAAGTGCTCGAGCCCGACGTAGGCGACGAGCTGCTTGAGCACGCTCGCGCCCTTGGCGTAGGTGATGCCGTCGAAGTTCACCTCGACCGCGTGCAGGTCGACGATGTCCGCGGCGATCGGATGCGTCGAGGGCAGCTGGTCCTGCCGGTACGCCCACGACTTCTCGATGTTCGCGAAGCTGGTCCACGCGTTCTTGTACTCGGTGGCCTCGGCCTGGGCCAGCACACTCGCGAAGGTCGCGAACGACTCGTTCAGCCACAGGTCGTCCCACCAGCGCATGGTGACCAGGTCGCCGAACCACATGTGCGCCATCTCGTGCAGCAGCGTCTCGGCGCGGCGCTCGTAGGCGTAGCGGGTGACGCGGCTGCGGAAGACGTAGTCCTCCAGGAACGTGACCGCGCCGGCGTTCTCCATCGCGCCCGCGTTGAACTCCGGCACGAACAGCTGGTCGTACTTGGAGAATGGGTACGGGGTCGCGAACTTCTCGTGGTAGAAGGCGAAACCCTGCTTGGTCTCGGTGAAGAGCTTGTCCGCGTCCATGTGCTCGGCGAGCGAGGCGCGGCAGTAGATGCCCAGCGGGATGGTGCGGTGCTCGTCGGTGAATTCGTCGCGCCACTCGCTGTACGGGCCCGCGATCAGCGCGACCAGGTAGGTCGAGATCCGCTCGGACACCTTGAACACGGTGCGGACGGCCCCTTCCGGGGTCTCCTCGGCCGACTCGACCAGCGCGTTCGAAATGACCTTCCAGTCCTTCGGCGCGGTCACGGTGAGCCGGTAGACCGACTTGAGGTCGGGCTGGTCGAAGCAGGCGAACATGCGCTTCGCGTCCGCGGTCTCGAACTGCGTGTAGAGGTAGACGCCGTCGTCGACCGGGTCGACGAACCGGTGCAGGCCCTCGCCGGTGTTCATGTACCGGCAGACCGCGTCCACGACGAGCTCGTTCGACTCGGCGAGCGCGGGCAGCTCGACGCCCTTGTCCTCGACGTACCCGCTGACGTCGAGTTCCGTCCCGTTGAGGACGGCCGACTCGATCCCCTCGGCGACGAGGTCGACCCACGACGCTTCGCCGCTTCTGGCGCTGGCGAACTTGATCGTCGTCTTCGACGTGAAGGTCTTCTCACCGGGACCGCCGCGGCCGTCGGTCAGATCCAGCTCGATGTCGTAGGACTCGACGTCGAGCAGCTCCGCGCGCAGCTTGGCTTGGTCTCGGGTCAGGTTGGGGGCGGGCACTTGCACCTCTGGTCATCGGTATCGGTTTTGGTTTCCAACTACAGGCATCCAATCATGTCGAGGCCCGTGCTGACGACGGGAACAACGCCGACGGCCGCGATGTTGGCTCGCTGTGTAGCACCCTGTGTGTGTACCGGCCCACCCCAAGACGATGGCACTGGGAGAACCTGATGACCGCCCCGTCCGAGAAGACCAAGGTCGACTTCTACTTCGATCCGATCTGCCCCTTCGCCTGGATCAGCTCGCGCTGGATCCTCGAAGTGGAGAAGCACCGCGACCTCGACCTGAGGTTCCGGATCATGAGCCTGTCCGAGCTCAACAGCGGCCGTGAGGACCTGCCTGAGCAGTACAAGGAGCTCTTGGACCGCGGCTGGGGCCCGGTCCGCGTCGCCACCGCGCTCGCGCAGAAGAACGGCGAGGAGGCCCTGCGCGACTTCTACACGGAGTTCGGCACGCGCCACCACAACCAGGGCGACAAGGACATCCCGAAGGTCATCAAGGAGACCCTCGAAGCCATCGGCGCGCCGGCCGAACTGGCCGATGCCGCGGAGTCGGCCGAGTACGACGAAGCGCTGAGGAAGAGTCACTACGAAGGTATGAATCCGGTCGGAATGGACGTCGGCACCCCGACCATCCACATCGACGGAGTCGCCTTCTTCGGCCCGGTGCTCAGCTCGATCCCGCGTGGCGAGGACGCCGTCAAGGTCTTCGATGGCGCCCGCGCGCTGGCGAGCTACCCGGACTTCTTCGAGCTGAAGCGCACCCGGTCCGGTGAGCTGAACTTCGACTAAGGCGTTTCCAGGGCGGCCTTGGTGACATCGCCGGGGTAGGAGGACCTCGCGACGGCTTCGTCCGTCGTGAGGTCTCCCGCCGCGATCCGGTTCTTGAGCGCGACAAGCTCGCGCAGCCCGTCGCGGTGCTTCTCGATGAACGCGGTATCGACGGGGTCCCCGTGCCCGGCCACGATGGTCTTCGGCTCCAGCGCGAGGATCGCGTCCATCACGCCGGGCCATTCGGCCAGGAAACTGCCGTCGTTGAACGAGAACGCGCTGAAGCCTGCTTCGGCGTTCTCGACGGCGTCGCCCGCGTAGACGACTCCCGCGTCCGGCACGTGCACGAACAGGTCGTGATCGGTGTGCGCCCGGCCGAGGAACCGCAGCACGGCGGCGCGGCCGCCGAGGTCGATCTCGGCGCGGTCGGTGACCGGCTTGTCCGGCAGGGTGATCTCGGTGCGCTCCAGCGCCTCCGCCATCTCAGGCCGGTTTTCGCCGAGGTAGTGCTGGATCCACTTGCGTCGCGCGCCGTCGCCGTAGGTGGTCAGCTCCGTCAGGCACCCTTCGTGCGCCCAGACGTCGCACGGCAGGAACGCCGTCGTGCCGAAGGCGTGATCGAAATGCGCGTGGGTGTAGACGACCGACCACGGCAGCGGCGTGATCTCCCGTACCGCCGCGGCCAGTTCGGCGCCCTGGTCGACGTCGCCGCGGACGTCGACGACCAGGCAGCGCTCACTGCCCACGACGAGGCCGACGGTCAGGTCCAGCTCCTCGTAACGGCGGGCGTACACGCCGTCCGCGAGTTCGAGCCAAGTCACGAATCCTCCAGAATTCCGTTGCGCAGCACAGGAACCGTGCCGCTGCTATCGAGTATCGCGGCGAGCCGCACGTCGTTCGCGTGCCCGGCCGCGGCGAGCTCGCGTCCTGAAGAACACTCTGTCAGTACTTCGGCGATGTCGATCGCTTTTGCCGCGATGGCGGCGAGACGGGCTTCGGCGGACAGCCGGCCGTAGCCGTCCAGCGCCGAGACGATCGCTCCCGCGCCGAGCTGGTCCTCGACGCACGGCCTCAGCGGCCCGAACGTCTTGGTTTCGGTGCGGATGTCGATGCCCCAGCGTTCCCCTGCCGGGACGACGCCGATCGGCCGACCGTTCGCCAGCTCCGCCGCGCGGGCGGCGACGGCGGCCGCGTTGCGCAGGCATCCCGCCAGGACGACGGCACCGGTCGTGGCGGCGGTGTCGCACAGCGTGGCGCCGTTGGGCGAGGGGAGCGCCAGGAGGGTGCCGGAAGGGATTTCCGTCACAGACGAAGGTCGTAAGGTCCAGTGTTCTTCACCCGCGAGGATGGCGCCTCGCGCTTTCGCGGCCTTCTCACCGCGCTGGTCGCGCCAGCGGACCGGCAGCACGCGGCCGCCGTTGCCGAGCACGAGATCCGTTGTGGTGCAGAAGGAAAGCACGTCGACGATGACGAGAACGGCACAGTCCGCGCCCAGGGCGGTGACGCCCTCGCTTCCCCATTCGAGTCTGATGTCCACCCCCACAGCATGCTCGCCCCGGAACGTGATGGCAGACTCCGCGCTGTGCGTGTTTACCTTGGCTCTGACCATGCCGGTTTCGAACTGAAGAACCACCTCGTGGCCCACCTCAAGGAGCAGGGCCACGACGTCGAGGACGTCGGTCCCTTCGTCTACGACGCGGCCGACGACTACCCCGCCTTCTGCATCGAGGCGGCCCGTCGTGTCGTCGCGGACGAGGGCAGCCTCGGAATCGTCGTCGGCGGCTCCGGCAACGGCGAGCAGATCGCGGCCAACAAGGTGAAGGGCGCTCGCGCCGGCCTCGCGTGGAGCGTCGAGACCGCGAAGCTCACCCGCGAGCACAACCACGCCCAGCTGATCGGCGTCGGCGCGCGGATGCACACCACCGAAGAGGCCACGGAGATCGTCGAGGCGTTCCTCGCGACCCCGCCGAGCCCGGACGAGCGCCACGGCCGCCGCGTCCAGCAGATCCTGGACTACGAGAACACCGGCTGGCCGCCGCCGCTGCCCGAGCACTGACATGCCCGAGGGGCACACGCTCCATCGCTTGGCACGTCTGCACAAACGCCGTTTCGCCGGGCACCCGATCGAGGTGAGCAGTCCGCAAGGACGCTTCGCCGCCGAAGCGTCCCGTTTGGACGGCCGGGTGCTGGTGAAGGCCGAGGCGTACGGAAAGCACCTGTTCCACGACTACGGTCCACACGGGACGGTGCATGTCCACCTCGGCCTCTACGGCACGTTTTCCGACGTGCCGCTGCCCGTTACCGAGCCCGTCGGACAGGTGCGGATGCGGCTGGTCGGCCCGACGCATTCGGCCGACCTGCGCGGCCCGAACCAGTGCGAATTGATGGACGGGCCCCAAGTCGACGCGATCAAGGCGCGGCTGGGCCCGGATCCGCTGCGCCGGGACGCGAAGCCGGAGAAGGCGTGGGAGCGGATTTCGCGGTCGAAGACGTCGATCGCGGCACTGCTGATGGACCAGTCGGTGCTGGCGGGCGTCGGCAACGTGTATCGCGCCGAAGTGCTGTTCCGGCACGGTGTCGCCCCGCTCGTCCCCGGCCGCGCGCTCGATCGCGGGCTGTGGGACGACATGTGGGCGGATCTCGTGACGCTCATGCGGCACGGTGTCCGGGTGGGACGGATCGACACGGTCGCGCCGGAGCACCTGCCCGAGGCCACGGGCCGCGCGCCGCGGCAGGACCGGCACGGGGGCGAGGTCTACGTCTACCGGCGCGAGGGGATGCCTTGTCTCGTGTGCGGGACGGCGGTGCTGCGGAGCGATCTGGCGGCGCGGAACCTTTTCTGGTGCCCGACGTGCCAGCCCGCCTGACGTCGGCACCGACCCCTACCTGACCGACGGCCACGCTCGCCAAAGTTTGCGAAAGCCACTTTCGCAACGTGCCACAGTGGCCTGACACCGCGACGTTGGCCGGGCGGATCGACATAAGCCGTGAAGGCCTCCTTTCCTACCTTGAGAGTAGGGAAGGAGGCCTTCACGGACCCGGCAGCAGCGGGCTAGAAGTCGAACCCGCCGCCATCGAAGCCGCCGCCATCGAAGCCGCCGCCGTCGAATCCACCGGCGTCCCCGCCCATGTCGCCTCCGGCGTCGCCGCCCGCGTCCGCGGCCGCGTCCTCCTGGCCCGCGTCATAGCCCGATTCCCAGGCCGACGCGCTCGCGATCCCCGCCATCCCGGAGAACATCGCGCTGAACAGCAGCATCGAACCGAGCCCCCAGGCACCGGCGACGAGCGCGGGCTTCCACCACGGCTCGCTGTACCAGCCCTGCGGCACCGGACGGCCGGCCACGCGGCCACCGGGGTAGTAGTGCGGCGTCCGCTGGCTCGGGTCCGGCGAAGCCTCGTAGTGCTCGCCCTCGACGTCGACCGAGCGGTACTCGGTGACCTTGCCCGCCCGGTCGCGCTCTTCGCTGCCGGGCAGTTCCGGACCGGGGTCCATGCCCATCGCGAGGCGGGCCGCGCGGACGTAGTAGAGCCCTTCGATGGCGGTCTCGCGCACCAGACGGGCCTGTTCGATGGTCTGCGCCTGCTCCATCTGGGAGCCTGCCGCGGTGAAGCGTTCGGACGCGTCCGCCATCGCCTGCTGGGAGGCGGTGTCCGTGCCGGTGAGGTTCATGACCTGACCGCCGAGCCGCTCGACGAGGCGCCGCGCGTCGGCCTTCGCGTCGTCCAGCTGGCGCTTCTTGGCCGCCGCCTGGGATTTCGCGAAGTAGATGCCGCCGCCGACCACGACGACGAGGAGCACGATCAGGAAGATCGCGGTGCCCATGGGTTCACTCCAGGAATCGTTCGGCCTTTGCCCGGATCAACGCCGAGAGCCCGCCGGTGGTTCCCGCGCGCACTGGCGGGAGAAACTAGAACACGTTATAGTTCAGCTCCATGAAGTTCACCCTGTCGATCGCGATGAACCCGCTCGATCAGCTGGGCGAGCTCGCCCGTGCGGCCGAAGAGGCGGGTTTCTCCTCGATCGCGCTCCCGGATTCCCTGTTCTATTCCGAAACGGTCTCGGCCGACTATCCGTACACGCCCGACGGCAGCCGCTTCTGGACCGAGGAGACGCCCTGGGCCGATCCGCTGATCGCGGCCGCGTCGATGGGCGCGGTCACCCAACGGCTCACCTTCTACACCTCCGTGCTCAAACTCGGCTCCCGCAACCCGGTCCTGCTCGCGCGTCAGGTCAACTCGGTCGCGGCGCTGACGGGCGGCCGCTTCGGGCTCGGTCTCGGCGTCGGCTGGTCGCCGGAGGAATTCCGCTGGTGCGGCGCGCCGTACGAAAAACGCGGCAAACGCGTGGACGAGGCCATCGAGGTGCTGCGCCTGATCCTCGACGGCGGGATGGTCGAATTCCACGGCGAGTTCTTCGACTTCGACAAGCTCCGGATGAGCCCGACGCCGCCGTCGCGGGTGCCGTTCTACATCGGCGGGCACACCGACGTGGCGCTGCGCCGGGCCGCGCGCGTCGCCGACGGCTGGTCGTCGGCGATGATGAAGTTCGACGACCTCCGCGACACGATCGCCAAACTGCGCGGGCTGCTGGCCGACCAGGGCCGCGCCGACGATCCCTTCGAGTACCAGGCCGTCTGCGTCGACAAGTTCGGTCTCGACGGCTACCGCGAGCAGGGCGACATCGGCGTCACCGACATCATCACCATGCCGTGGGTGTTCGACGGCCTCGGCTTCGACGCCGAAGTCGGCCCCAAGCTGGATTCCATCAAGAAGTTCGGCGACGAGATCATCGCGAAGATCGGAGACTGAACCATGGGTGTCGACGTCTGCTGGGATCCGTCCGCCGCGCAGCCGCCCGCGCGCCAGGCCGCGTTCCGCTCGATGACCGCCGTCACCGCCGGGGACAAGGCCGCCTGGCTCGCGCTCTTCGCCGGAGACGCCGTCGTCGAGGACCCGGTCGGCCCGTCGATGTTCGACGAGGAGGGCAAAGGGCATCACGGGCAGGACGGGATCAGTGCCTTCTGGGACAAGACGATCGCGAACGTCGAACGCTTCCGGTTCACCATCCGCGATTCGCACGCGGCCGGTGACGAGGTCGCGAACGTCGGCACGATCACGACGTACTTGCCCGGCGGCTACCGCGTGGACACCGACGGCGTGTTCGTCTACCGGGTGCGCGAAGACGGGCTGATCGTGTCGATGCGCGCGTTCTGGGAAACCGAGCGTGCCATGGCCACGGCCCGCAAGGACACGGCCTAGCCGAGCCGCTCCGCGCGCCGCGTCAGGTACTGCTTCTCCGGTTCGCTCGCGGTCTTGCAGGCGGCCCGGAGGTAGGCCTCGCGCGCGGCGCCGGTGTCCCCGGCCAGTTCCAGCAGATGTCCTCGCACGGAATCGAGCCGGTGGGTCTGGCTCATCCGGCTGTCGTCGTCGAGCGTGGCCAGCAGTTCGAGGCCCGCTCCCGGCCCGTTGACCTCGGCGACCGCGACGGCGCGGTTGAGCGTGACGACCGGGCCGGGCGAGACCTTCTCGAGCACGTCGTAGAGCGCGAGGATCTGCGACCAGTCCGTGTCCGCCGCGGTGGGCGCCTCGTCGTGGACGGCGGCGATCGCGGCCTGCACCTGGTACGGCCCGACCGGGCCCGCCTCCAGGGCCTCGCTCACCAGCGACACACCTTCGGCGATCATTTCCGCGTTCCAGCGCGAACGGTCCTGCTCGGCGAGGGAAACGAGCGAGCCGTCCTCACCGGCGCGGGCGCCGCGGCGGGCGTCGGTCAGCAGCATGAGCGCGAGCAGGCCGGTGACCTCGTCCTCGTCCGGCATGAGCCGCCGGAGCAGCCGGGTCAGCCGGATCGCTTCGGCGGTCAGGTCCGCGCGGTGCAGGTCGGGGCCGCCGCTGGTCGTGTAGCCCTCGTTGAAGATCAGGTACAGGACCTGGAGGACGACGCGGAGCCGTTCGGCCAGTTCTCCGGCGGGCGGCAGGACGAACTCGGCGCCCGCCTTCTTGATGGTCTGTTTCGCCCGGCTGATCCGCTGGGCCAGCGTCGATTCCGGGACCAGGAAAGCGTTCGCGATCTCGCCCGTGGTCAGGCCGCCGACGGCGCGCAGGGTGAGCGCCAGTTGCGACGGCGGGGACAGGGAAGGGTGGCAGCACAGGAAGAGGACGGTGAGCGTGTCGTCCGAATCGGACACAGTGGACGGGGCGAGGTCCAGCAGCGCGTTGTTCTCCTCGCGCCGCCGTCGCGCGCTCTCGCTACGCCACTCGTCCACCAGCCGCCGGGAGGCGACCGTCGCGAGCCAGGATTTCGGACTGTCCGGGATACCCTGCTCCGGCCATTGCTGCGCGGCCGAGAGCAGGGCTTCCTGGACGGCGTCCTCGCAGGCGTCGAACTGCCCGTGCTTGCGCACCAGCAACCCGATGACCTGCGGGGCCAGCTCCCGCAGGAGCGCTTCCACCTGACGATCGTCCTTCACGACGCCAGTCTTACCTCATGCGCGCCGTCAGGCGGCGGGGGAGTAGTGCGAAGCGTCGCCTTCGAGGGATTCGCTCGGCAGCCCGTCGATGCGTAGGACTGCAGCAGCCGCAGGATGTCCCGCGACTCACCCTTGGACAGCCCCGCGCCCGCCGGTCACCGGATGCACCCGCACCACCGGGTGGACCGTGCGGAACTTCCGCGACACGAACACCTTGCGGCGTTCCTGCTCCGCCTCGTCGAGGGTCTCCGGCGCCTTCGCGTAGTCGTAGTCGTCGGTGTGCTCAGCGCGCAGCGTGTCCGCGAACGCCCGGAGCGGTTCGGGCAGGTCGCGGTAGGCGGCGGCCGAGTTGGCGATCAGCGTTTCACTCATCGATGGCGCCCCCGCGCAGGAGGGACGACCAGGCTGCGCAGCGTGCTGGCCTTCGGCGGGTCGAGCACGAAGGTGACGTCGGTGTGCCACTGGTTCGCGCGGCGCGATGGTGCTGCGCGCGATCGCCCCTTCGTCCAGCACCGCGCCGGCACTGGCGCTCCGCCTGCCGGTCACGGCGCCGATGTTCGCAAGCGGGTGCTGGTGGGCCTAGGGCCTCTCAGCATCCGGGAGTGGTCAGGCGGTCAACCTTCGGATGAACCGGGCGCTGCGCTCACAATGGTCGTCGTATCCCCGCGCGCGATAGAAGGCGTGCGCGGCGGTCCGGTGGCGGGAGCTGGTGACCTCCATGGTGTCGCAGCCCAAGCGCAGCGCCTCCGCTTCGGCCGCGGCGACCAGCTCGCGTCCGATACCCGAGCCTCGCCGGGTCTCGTCCACCACCAAGGCCACGATCCGCCCGCCGGAACCCGGCCGCTCCAGAAGTGGGATCGCGACCACCGCGACGACACCGACCACCTTGCCGTCCGCCTCGGCGACGAACGCGGCACCTTCGGGATGCCGGGCCCAGCGTTCGAGCCGGCCGCGCACGTCCTCCACGTCGTTGTCCGGGTAGCCCAGCTCGGTGAGGAGGGCGGTCACGGCGGGGGCGTCGGTGCTGAGGGCGTGGCGGATTTCCATGATCCTCATCCTGCCCGATGTGCGACGGCCGCATCGGAGCTTCGAGAACCCGCCCGCGTTGCCCCACGCCGCGGTCGTCGAGACGCTGGAGCGTGCCCTGCGGGACAGATCGTTCGAAGGCGAGGGCGGCGGAGACCTTGGTCGGGACCGCGTTGAATGACGACGACTACGCGTTCGTCGAGCCTTGGTGTGCCGAGGTGGGGACACGGGCCGAGCCCGGGCGGCCCTTTGCTCGGGCTCGCAGGGTTGTGCTCGGGGCATACCGCTCGGCGCTTCGGGCGGCTCGGCGACGAGGCGGCGAAACTCGCCGAATCCCTGGCCGCCCGCGAGGAAGCGGACCCGGCCGACGTGGACGGGCGGGCGATGGACGGTTTCGACGACGTCCGGAGCTTCCTGCGCTTGTGGCCCTCCCAGGGCTGAGCCGGCGCCGCCGACGACCTTGGCACACTGAACCATATGGCAGTGACTCAGCAACTCGCTCGCATCTCGGCCACGCGACTCGCCGCATGTCGTCGGTCGGTCGACGCGCTGCACGAGCTGTGCTCCTTCTCATCGACTCCAGCCGAGGACTACCTCGACATGGATTGGTGGCTGCCACCCTGGAACGGGCTTGGGCGCTGACCGGAGCCGATGGCCGGACCTTGGCACGGCTGCGGCGTTGTTTCAACGGTGAGGAAGAAGTCAACCCGGCCTACCGGGATCATCCCGACACGATCTGGGAACACCCGGTGACCGCGTTGGAGCCACCGCAGGTCGGCGAGGTCACCGAAGCGTTGCGTGCCGTGACACCCGATGCGGTCCGCGCCGTCGTGCCGTCGGACCCGGACCGGATCGAGGCCGAGCTGGGCAAGAGCGCGCTGGGTATGGGCGGTGATCTGGCCGGACAACTGACTCGGGAACACACCGTCCTACGCGACTTCTACGAGGAAGCCGCCCGCCGTCAGCTGGCAATCGTGCTGTGGTGGGACTGAGCGTTCCGACGTCGCCGAGCGGCGGTATCCGAAAGGGCCGAACCCGCAGGTCCGGCCCCATCTGGTCGGGATGACAGGATTTGAACCTGCGACCCTCCGCTCCCAAAGCGGATGCGCTACCAAGCTGCGCCACATCCCGTGACTTCCCCGATCTCCCGGGGGGTGTGCGCACAGCCTAGCGGGTCACGCTAAGCTGTTTTCGCACCCGGTACTCCGGGGGCACGCGGGTGTAGCTCAATGGTAGAGCCCTAGTCTTCCAAACTAGCTACGCGGGTTCGATTCCCGTCACCCGCTCCACAGCTCCACATCCGAACCCGCAGGCGCCTGGCCTGCGGGTTCTTTCGTGTAGAGGGAAGCATCGGCCGGGGTGGTCGTGGGTGGGGTTTTTGGTTTTCAACCCACACGACCACCACGACCACCCGAGCACAAAGCTCCGGCCCCGCGGACCTCC